>JARJFC010000021.1 GCA_029310945.1 Leptospira sp. 96542 | reverse complement strand
ATATAAGCGATTTGCCCGCACCTGATTCTCCAGTGAATACGGACAACCCCCCAGACAATGAAAGTTCCAAGGATTCAAAAAGGGCAAAATCTTTAATTTTAAATTCTGTAATCATGTAGACTCCTGATTGCTATTCATTTGTTTACTACTTAACATAAAACTAGTCAACGTTTTTTTTTATTGAGGATCCAAAAAACAAAATTCCAATCAAAACAATCTCTCCCAAAATGACTGAAAGCAGGTGATTATGAAAGATTTGGATGGCAAAATCCACTTAGTCTCGGGCCTACCCCTATTTCGGAGTTTATCCAAAAAAGAAAGACAATGGGTGGCCGAATCGGTTCAAATTGTCGAATCGGAAAGAGATGAAGTTTTGTATTCATCTGGCGATGGCGAAAAAAGTTTATTTCTCATTCTCTCGGGAAGTGTCAGAATCTTTATCCCCAAAAAAGGCGAAGAAAAAGAAGAAGAAATCGAGGTATTAAAAAAAGGTGAGTATTTTGGAATCCAGGCGCTGCTCACTGGAGAGAAACACCACCATACAGCCATTACACTCACTGAATCCAGGTTTTTGGTTTTATCCCAGAAAGAATTTCAAAATTTAGTCCAAAAAATTCCATACCTTTCCATTACTTTCTCCAAAATGCTCACAAAATCACTCCGGAGCGAACTCCTGGGAGGAAAGGAATACTTTCATAATTCCGTGGTCTGTGTGGTGCATTCCGACCCTCGTACAAAAAATAGATATGCGAAAGAACTCATACTAGCCATCGAAAGAGAGTCTGGCAAAAAAACCGTTCTACTCCATTTCCAACAAAATACGGAATCAAAAGACCTCTCATTTGAAAAATCCTACCGCACACAAGACGAAGACAAAATCAAGGAAACCTTGGGCAGGCACTACGGATCCCATGCTTTCATTTTTGTGGAAGTTTTCCCTGAAGATGACCCACGCTTACGAAAGATCCTCATCGAAGAAGCGGATCATATCGAAAACCTAATTTCCGACGATAAAAATTCGAACCTCTGCGATGCCGTCCATATCGAATCGAAAGACAACGAGGTTTTGTACAACGAAACTAATATTTTGCAAGTTTTGGATCTGGGAAAATGGGACATCCATATCCGAAGGAAAGCACGTGAACTTTCCGGTGTTCAAGTCGGAGTTGCTTTGGGAGGGGGAGCTGCCCTTGGACTCGCCCAAGTGGGGATTATGAAAGTTTTGGAAGAGGAAAATATCAAAGTGGATATGATTTCTGGAACTTCGATTGGAGCTGTGATTGGAGCATTTTGGGCAAGTGGTCTTGGATACAAAGGAATCCAACCTTTACTCCAAGAAATTGATTCAATTTTTAAGATGTTAAAGTTAGTTGACCTTTCCTTTCCTGGCCAAGGTTTACTCCACGGAAAACATGTTCGGACAATGCTTGAACGTTATTTGGGTGATTTGTACTTTGAAGACCTACCCATCAAACTCAGGTTAATCTCTTGTGATATTTCAAACCGAAAAGAAATCGTAATTTCAGAAGGGAAGGTTTTGGATGCTGTCATGGCGAGTATCTCCATCCCAGGAGTGTTTGTGCCCCAACCCCAAGAAAACGGTAAAATCTATGTGGATGGGGGAATTGTGAACCCTCTCCCCGTATCAGCTCTCAAACAAGATGGTGTACAACGCATCATTGCTGTTAACTCAATGCCGAGCTCCAAAGACCAGATGAAAACAAACAAACTTCTGAATTTGAATGTTTTGGATATCATTGTGAACAGTTTGTATTCTTTACAATACCGCATTGGAAAGTATTCTGCACAAGAAGCGGATGTTTATCTAAATCCAATCCTTGAAAATTCGAATTGGTTTGAATTTTGGCGGAGTGCCGAATTTATTTCTCTTGGCGAGAGGATCACAAGGAGTCACCTCGACTCCATCAAAAACTTATTTGAAACCTAAGGAAGTAACGATAGGATTTGTTTTAAAGTTTTAGTCGCGGTCAGGTGACAAAATGACTACATTGAATGGTTCACGGTCACTGCGTTCTGCTTCTTTGATCCTTTCAGAAAGCCTGAGTGCGCCCACAATGACTGTGCCTGTGGTGAGACCTGCAAATATCCCTTCCTTTTCATAAAGGTCTGCTTGTAAGTGTAAGGCTTCTTCTTGGGTCACTTGGAAATAATCATCAATGAGTTTCGGATCAAACACGGCTGGGAGTGGGATTGTTTCCCTTTCTTTGGGATTTGTGGTTTTGCCATAGAGAAGGAAAGGAGAATTTTTTTTGCAAGCAATCGCAACTTTTACCTTCCTATCTTGGGATTTTAAGTACCTGCCAATGCCTGTAATGGCTCCACCCGATCCTGGCGCCGAAATGATAGCACCCACCTTACCTTGGAGGTCACGCCAAATTTCAGGACCAGTTGTTTTAAAATGAAAATTAGGATTTGCTGGGTTTGATGCTTCATCTGGAACCCAACCATTGATTTTTTGTGCTTTTTCTTCAGCGAGTTCGCCAAGCCTCACCAAATCCGATTCATTGGTTACGATCACTTCGGCTCCATACCCACGTAAGGTTTGGATGCGTTCTTGAGCGGTTTGGATGGGAACAAGGCAAACCACCGGGTAACTTTTAAGTTTAGCTATCCACGTATAACTGATAGAAGATGAACCTGCTCCAAAGAGAACCACACTCATCCCTCGTTTCAAACGACCGCGCCTTTCTGCATCGATGAACATAGCAAGTGCTGTCCTATCTTTCGCAGAACCAGTTGGATTCAAAAATTCAGCCTTTAAATAAAATTGAATTCCACGGTGGTCAGAACCAATCCGATTCAAACGAATGAGAGGGGTGTTTCCAATGAGTTGTAAAACATTGTCCTTTACGGGTTTTGCAACGGAGAGTTCCTTCCCAAATATCCCTTGGACATTATTCAGGGCTTGCAAAAGGCTATTGCCAAAATCGTCGATCCCCTTGGAGATTGGCTCTATCATTTTACTTTTAGAAGCTCCACATCAAAAATCAATGTAGAATTAGCAGGAATTGGTCCAACAGCTCGTTCCCCATAACCATACTTAGGTGGGATGGTGAGTTTACGTTTACCACCTTCTTTCATACCCATAATGCCACGTTCCCAACCTTGGATGACTTGTCCTTGTCCCAATTGAAAGGAAAACGGCTCCCCTCTGTCAACAGAGGAATCAAACACCTTACCGTTTGTGAGTTTGCCAGTATAATGGACAACAACAGTGGTTCCACGAATGGCTTCCCGACCCAAACCTTGTTTGGTGTCTTGGATGAGGAGTTCATCCGCAATGAGAGTAAACCCAAACGACAATACAACGAGAATAAAAAAGAATCGATTCATAGAAAAATTATACACGTGAAGCATACAACCAGGGAACTTCTTTTTGGTTTTTTTCTTCAAATTTTTGAATAAAATTAGCTTTTTGTAATGTTAAGCCGATGTCATCCAAACCGTTAAGGAGGCAGTGTTTGCGGAAAGAATCCACTTGAAATTGGTATTCTTTGCCTTCTTCTGTGATGACCGCTTGTTTTTCTAGGTCAACAGTGAGGGTAGCGCCCTCTTTTTTCTGGATGGATTGGAAAATTTCCTCAACCTTGGACTCATCCAAAACAATGGGCAACATTCCATTTTTAAAACAATTATTAAAAAAGATGTCCGCAAAGGAAGGTGCAATGATGGAACGAAATCCATAATCTTCCAAGGCCCAAGGCGCATGTTCTCTCGAACTCCCACATCCAAAATTGTCCCGAGTGACAAGGATTGTGGCATTTTGGTATCTAGGTTGGTTCAATTGGAAGTCTGGATTTGGTTTTGTACCCGCATCATCCAAAAATCGCCAATCATGAAACAAGTGTTTACCGAAACCTGACCTTTCAATTTTACGAAGAAATTGTTTGGGAATGATTTGGTCTGTGTCAACGTTTGCTTTGTCAAGAAGAGCCGCAATACCTTGTAATGTTGTGAATGCTTTCATATTATTTCCACTCCCGGATGTCTACAAAATGACCTTCTACAGCGGTTGCTGCTGCCATCGCAGGTCCTACTAGGTGGGTGCGTCCCCCCTTACCCTGTCTACCTTCAAAATTTCTGTTGGAGGTGGAAGCACAACGGTCACCTGGTGACAGCACATCATCATTCATGGCAAGGCACATCGAACAACCTGGGTTACGCCACTGGAATCCAGCCTCGAGAAAGATTTTGTCAAGGCCTTCTGATTCTGCTTGGCGTTTGACCCGACCAGAACCTGGAACGATGATTGCTTCCACATCCTTATTCACTTTTTTGCCTTTGACTGTGTTTGCGACCACCCTGAGATCTTCAATCCGTGAATTGGTGCACGATCCAATGAATACCTTATTCACTTTGATATCGGATAGTTTTTGGCCTGGTTTTAGGTCCATATAACCAAGCGCAGACTCTGCCGATTTCTTTTGGATGGGATCTGTAAAATCGGAGGGGCTTGGCACAGGTGCTGTAACGGGAATCACTTGCCCTGGGCTTGTACCCCAAGACACCATCGGTGCAATTGCACTCGCATCCAAAACGACAGTTTTGTCAAATTTTGCACCCGAGTCAGTGGCATATGCCTTCCATTTAGCAGCCGCTATCTCAAATTCACTCCCCTTTGGAGCAAAATCACGGCCTTTGATATAATTGATAGTCGTTTCGTCTGGCGAAATGAGTCCAGCCCTTGCGCCCGCTTCAATGGCCATATTACAAATGGTCATTCTGCCTTCCATACTGAGGGAACGAATGGCCTCTCCTGTAAATTCAATGACGTAACCCGTGGCACCGTCTGTTCCAATCTTTCCGATGATGGCAAGAACTATGTCTTTCGCTGAAACAAGAGGAGATAATTTCCCATCCACTCTGATTTCTAAAGTTTTGGGTTTGGTCTGAACGAGAGTTTGTGTGGCAAGGACATGTTCTACTTCCGAAGTTCCAATCCCGAAAGCGAGTGCACCAAAAGCACCATGTGTGGCTGTATGGGAATCCCCACAAACAATTGTCATACCAGGGTGTGTGAGCCCAAGTTCCGGTGCGACAACATGGACAATCCCGTTGTCTGGGTGGTTCGTATCAAATAAAGTAATTCCGTTGTTTTTACAATTGTCCATAAGGGTTTGCATTTGCAAAACAGAGACTGGGTCTGCGGTTTTCCAGTCTTTCGAACGAGTGGAAACATTATGATCCATTGTGGCAAAGGTAGCATCTGGACGTCTGACCTTTCGGCCTGCCAATTTCAAACTTTCGAACGCCTGAGGGCTTGTCACTTCATGAACCAGGTGACGATCGATGTAAAGGAGACAGGTTCCATTTTCCTCATGGACCAAATGGTCATCCCAAATCTTTTCAAACATTGTTTTCATACAAAGACTCCCCTCATCCAGTCATACCTCGGATATGGGGTGGGAAGTCCAGAGAATTTGGAAAAAATAGGGTGGTTCTTAAGGGGATTGGACGGTGGTTCCATCCACATAGGTTCCTGAGATCCCTGAGCAATAGGCTGTGGCCGTCGTTGTGTTGTAGGATCCAGAATAAAATACTGAAATGATATGACCGATGCTTGATTGGGATACCTTACACGAACCAACCACAGTTCCATCTTCTGTACATTTTGCCGTTTGGTAATTTCCCCCTGACAAACAACTTGTGAGAGAACCATAATAATTTTGGCAGAGATCTGTAGTGACTCCGTCACAAGCAAATTTAAAAGTTTTGGAAGTACCTCCATTCAAAATATCCGTCAAATCTGAATCAGAATCGGTTTTGACAGGGGTTCCATCTGTCAGCACTGTCAATGGGTCTGTGATCGGTGACTCCGTTTGGTAAAGATACACCAAATAACTACCAGCCTTGGTGAAGGTGATGGTCGTGGGAGAATCCGATTTTGTGTATTCAGTTCCTTCTTTGGCCACGCTTGCAGTTGTCATATCGAGGGGACAACTTGTAGATATAAATAAGGTTGGCTTCACGAAACGCGAATAAACAATCCTTGTTCCAATCTGAGCACCCGTCAATTGGTTTACTGCGTAATGAGTTGTACCTACTTGTTCAAACTTTACTGTTTGGGATGAGGTGGTAATCCCCGTATAACCAGCCTTCAATTGGGTACCAAGCCCGGCCACAGTACAACCCGATTCCCCTGTTTCTTTGGGCAGGAGGAGAGCACTCGCAGCCGCATTCGAACTTGATTCTCCCGAACAAAAAACCAAAAAAACACAGATTAGGATGAGAAAAATAAAAACCTTTTTGGATCTAAATTTAAAAAACATTTCCCCTCCTATCTTCCGCGAAACGACAACACGGTTTTACCCAATCGGATTTCGTCCAGATCAAACAAAACCTTTGGCCGAAGCAATTTTCGACCGTTCAAATATACACCAGTTTCCGATGCACAATCAAACAAAATAAATTTTCCCTTCACTTTCTTTATCTTGGCATGAAGATTTGAAACCTCAGAATCAAAAAGCACGAGGTGGTTTGTTTCTGAACGACCGAGTTTTGTCTCATCCCATTGGATGGGGTATTTTTCATTTCCATTCTCTTTTTTGATGAGAACAGCGTATGAATACGACAAACCTTCTGGCACTTCTTTTTCACGGATGGAATTGGCAATTTCTTTGTCTCTCGCTGCCCTCTCCATCGTTTCGCCGTAAACTCGGTCGTACACTTCAATTTCGTCCCTGGATTCGGGGCTAACCTTCTCCATCGTCGCTACATAAGTTTCTTTCTGGCCGTCAAATCCTCGCAAATAGTAGAGGCTCGCAAAACAAAGGAGAACGAGAAACAATACGGCAGGAAAAAATAAAAACGGATCAGAGAATTTACGATACAATGTCCACCACATTGACAATTCATACTTTATGTTGATGTCGTTATTGAGACCAAAACCTCCGATGAGAAGAGCAACTGTTTCGGTTTCCAATTTGGAAATATCCCAAGGCGATTTATATTTAATCGTAAAACTTGGCCTTGTTTTTTTCTGTAACGAAGTAAATAAATTCGCATAACTTTCATTTTTCGATACTTCATAAAATTCACCATCAGTATAACTCACAAGTTTTGTCGCCGCAAGGGAGCTCGGTGAAATGACGATGAGGTGAATTTTTTTTTCTCGGATCTTTTTTGCAAATTCAGGAATCCGAAACCTATCAGCCCATTCTGATTGAAAATTGACAAAAATAAGAATTTTATCCTTTTTTGATTCGGGAATGGAATCTAAAAATTCTTCTAAGGATTGTATGGGAGAGGAGGCAAGCGGTTCTTTTGGGTAAGGAAAGGCATTGGATATTGAATTCAACTGTATACGTTCGTATTGTATGAATTTTGCATTGGATTGAATATGCAAATTGGAGATGCCGCCTGTTCCTTCTGTCGAACCAAAAATTCGACTTGCTAGGGCAAGTAACCAGCGTCTGTCGGTGGCATCCGTATAACTGGGAAGGGAAAGATACAAATCCACTGGATTTTTACCAGTATTTTCTTCCACAACAAATTCGGAAACAACCATGGAGCTTACACCCACTTGTTCTCGGATGGAAAGATCAGAAGGGTTTGGTTTTGTTTCTGAGTGGATTTGGATCTCCACATTCGGGTAGTCACTGAGTCCGATGGATTGTACTTTGACTCTGGGTTCCGCAAACAAGGGAATGATAAAAAATAAGTAACAGAGGAAAGTTTTAAACAAACAGTCGGTAGCTTTCAGTGAGTGCCTTTCCATAATCTGATTTGGGTTCTAATCTTTTGTGTTGGAGTTTGCTCGTTTCCACAACTTCCCCTTGTTTCATTATCGTAACTTGGGAGGCCATACTTTCGACGATCCTCAGTTCATGCGTGATAAAAACAACTCCCACCCCTAAATTTGCCATATTTTGCACTATTTTTAGAACGATGTTTTCAGAAGCTGCATCCAAACCAGTTGTGGGTTCGTCCAAAATGAGTATTTTGGGTTTGGATAAAAAAGCAAGCGACAAACAAACTCTCTGTTTTTCACCCCCCGATAAAGCCTTAGGATACAAATCCCACTGGGAGGCAGAAAGCCCCATAGACTCCCAAATTTTTAGTAGGTTCTCTTTTCCATTTTGATTGCCTGATATTTTTAGAAAATCCAACATCTGACTCCCTATGGTACGGTAGGGATGGAAAGCCAAATTGGGATTTTGTGGAACAAGAAAAAGTTCGCGGTTGTTTGTTTCGGTGCGTTTGCGTAAATCGGTCCCGCAGACTGAAAAAGTATTGTAATCCAAAATAAAACCAGTGGGTAAGATTCCAAAAAGCGCAAGTGCAAGTGTGGATTTGCCAGAACCAGACTCACCCACAACGGCGTGGATGGTACCCGCACCCAAGGAATAACCAATCTGTTTCCAAATGGGTTTTTGGCCAGTGGCAGTAAGTGAGGCAGAATCGATTTCCACCAAACGCTCGTCAGCTAAGGCCAAACAATTCCTTTTCTATGATCGAACAGAGAATATGCCCGATGAGGATATGGGATTCCTGGATCCGCGCCGTTGTTTTGGATGGAACGATGATTTCTGAATCGGCAAGGCCTTTTAATTTACCACCATCCCCACCGAGTAACAAAACTGTTTTCATTCCAATTTCTTTTGCGGCCTCGTGTGCAAGTATTATGTTCTGTGAATTTCCGGATGTGGTGAGACCCACAAACACATCGTTTGGTTTTCCAAAGGCTTCAATTTGCCTTTTGAAAATGTATTCATACCCATAATCGTTGGAACAAGCTGTGAGTACTGCTTGGTCGGAATTCAAAGCGAGTGCAGGGATTGCCTTCCTTTCATTTCCTGATTTGTACCGAACCACAAGTTCGGCTGCAATATGTGAGGCGTCGCAACTAGAGCCGCCATTTCCGCAAAAATACAATATGCCTGAGTTGTTTAGACTCTGTACAAGAATTTCGCCTGTTTTTTGGATGTCTGGCATAAGGACAGGAAGTAATTGTTGTTTTACGGCAATAGAATCAGCAATTTGTGTTTCGATTAGATTTTTATGGTCTAACATTTGATTTTTCCTTCTCCCTTTTTTCTTTTAGGGATTGTATTTTTTTTCCAAACTCGGTCACGGCAGCGCTAAACCCGTATAAGGTTTTGGTTTTGGCATGTGGATTTTCTGAATTTTCATTTCCCACATTCAAATAAAAAAGTTCGTCTCTAACCAATTTTTTTTGGCGGTCTGTGGCAACGGATTCAAAAAATGCCTTACAATCCTCACCTAAGCTTAACATGGTAAGCGCCATATCATTTGGATGCATTTGTAAAACCAATTGTTCTTTCCAAAAACGTTCCCATTTTAAAACCTCTCGCCAATCAGTTTGGGTTGGGTTTGTGTCCAAATACAGATCTGTTTTTGAGACATTCATTCTTTCTAAAAATTGGTCGAGGCTCGTAATTTCAGATTGGATTTTTTGGTTTAGCTCGCCCTCATCCACAAAGAGAACCCCAGTCATTTTGCCTTCTTTATTCTTATAGAGGTGGTTTCCCGTTACGAGTAGAACTGAATAATCCTCACCTTCGATCCGAAATAATTTTTGATTATTTTTTGTTAGGCGAAAACTTTTTTTTTCGAGAACAAGTCCAGAATTCACCTGTTTGGTGAGAAGTTTTTTTTGCAAACGATCGATGGCAACAGCCCATTCCATCGCAAGGGATTTTGGTTCTTTTTTTCGTTTGTTTGTATTTTCATCGTGTGCATTCGAACCACTGGAAAAGAGGCTCAGGAGTTTTGAAAAGAAGCCAGGTTGTTTATTTTTCGCCATAATCTTTCCTTACATTTGACGGACGACTCGTGAGTTTTTTGTCCAATTCATAGATTTTTGCATACTTTAAAAAAGTGGAGAACGACGAAGAGATGGCAATGAAAAGCCCAGGTATCCCGTCCAAAAATCCAAATTTAAAAAAATAGATTTCGATGAATTTGCCAAACGGTTTGGTTATGGTTTTGAAAAAAGAAAATTTTTGTCCCTTGGAAAATCGGGTGTATGCAACAATGCTCGAAAATTGATTGATGGTAGTGATTTGGTGGCTGAAATCGGCAAAACTATAATGCAAAATGTTTCCACGCATAACACTCCCCACATAACCTTCTCCTAACACAAGATAATCGTGAGGATTCTCACCAACCCATTTGGCTCTGTCCTTTCGGAAGAGGCGAAACCGCCGTTGTGGATACCAACCACTATGGCGGATCCACCCACCCAAATGATAGGTAAGCCTTGCCATTTTGAAACCATCCACTGAAACAGTATCCGATTCTAAAAACGATATGATTGATTCTTGTAAGGTTCCATCTACCCTCTCATCTGCATCGAGTGATAAAACCCAATCATTTGTGCAATGAGAGATGGCTTTGTTTTTTTGTTCTACATGACCTGGAAAGGGAGATTCATAGAATTTCACTTCTGGGAAGGAAGTGGCAATTTCTTTGGTTTTGTCTGTACTCAATGAATCGAGGACAATGATTTCGTCTGCAATGGAAGAAACCGATAACAAACAATCCCGAATGTTTTTTTCCTCATTGAATGTGATGATAGCGACCGAGAGTTTTCTTTTTCTGTTGCCTTCCATGAACTTATACCTATGATTTCTAAAGAATATGATCCGAAAAGAAAGATTTGAAACCCTAGGTGTTGTTTTTTTAGGACTTTTTTTTGTTTTTGCTCCCGTTTCTGTTTCGTTTTCCCAGATTTCTATCGGAGTTTCGTTCTTTTTACTTTTCCCACTCCGCTATCAAAAATGCCAATGGAAAGACCCTCTCTTATTATTTGCCTTACTCCTCTATATTTCCATCACCATTCCTAACCTCTGGCTGGAACGAAGTTTACCCTGGAAAAGAATTTTCACATATTCTGAAACAAGTGATGTTTGGATGGTTCTTGTTCTCCTCCTCGGATCCATTCTCACAACCGATGAAAAAGAAAAACTAAAAACCTATATATATCTAGGGGCTGTGGTTTTGGTACTAACAGGACTAATCTCCCTATTCTTTCCCTACAGACTTTCTAATTTTGTGATGGATGGATTGAAGTACGTAGATGGAAAACGTTTGCCCCATAAGCTAATGGATTTGAGACCAAACATTGCACTCTACCTCCCCATTGGGTTTCAAAATACACATTTGAGCCTAGGTGGGCTACTTGCACTTTATCTGCCGTGGTTATTCATAGGAATAGATTCCAAAAAAAAAACAAAATGGGTTTTTAGTTTTCTATTCCTTATCTTAGGTTTTATCGTTCTTTTTTTCAACCAAAGCCGATCGGTATTATTTGGAATCATCATCGCACCTTTCCTTATGCAAAATTTCCAATGGGATTTTGTCCAAAGGCAGAAAAAAAAATTTATATTCTTTATCCTCATCATTTTACTCTTTGTCGCACTTCTCTTCCAATACAATTGGTTATTTAAAAAAGCCATTACCGACATTTTCGCCAAACGTTCCCTAGAAAACCAAAGGGTTCTCATACACAAAGCCAATTACTCGATGTTAAGCGAATATTGGAAAACAGGAATTGGTTCGGGTAATTACCCAGAACAGTTTAAAAAAAGTATGGAAAATTTTGTTTTAGAAAACCCAGAGATGTATTACGAAGTTTCCATCACACCAAAAAAACATGCCCATTTCGATTTACTACATTTTTGGATTTTGGGTGGGATACCAGGCTTACTCTGTTTTGTTGGCTTTGTCTTTATTGTGACAACTAGGATGAAGTTAGAAAAAAACAATGCAAAATACCTGATTGGTATCATTACAATATTTCTAGCCTCTGTTTTCCAATGTTATTTGCTCGATGATGAAGTTATCCTCCCCCTATTTTGTTTTTTAATCTTTTTGCCCACAGAGAACAAACAAACAACGAATAAAAGACTGTTTTTATTTCTCATTTTATACTGGGCTTCGGCTCTTGTATTTTTATATTTTTACGCAAAAAAAGATGCTCGCGATATTTTTTTCCATAGGGCAAGGACTGAAAATAATTTCCCGTCAAAGGTCGCAGAACGAACCATTGGTGGAAAATATCCAGTTTTTTTTCCAAATGATACCTCCCAGTTTTATTTTAAACTGGAAGGCTGCCTCGACCACAAACTGAGTTTTTACGAAAAACCTATCCCCCGAAAATCCGACTTTGTATTTACATTTCTAAAAATTGAGCCAAACGAAGGAGAAAGTGATAATAATTACGAATATCCAAACAAAGTGACGATTGAAATTCGCAAACGCGAGAGTTTTGACCAAGACGAACGGTATGCCGTACAAAAGGAAGTGGTTTTGGAAACAAAGTCTTTTACCCTGAACAAAGCTCGGACTGAAGTTAGGATACCGCCCCCACCAGTGACAAGTGGTGCAATTCATTTTATCGACTTCGGAATTGGGTATGAATTCAACAGTGTAACGGTTGCAAAAACAAAAGTTTTACCGAATATAGACATACGGCCGTTGTGCGACTGAATTTAAGGAGATAACTTTTTCTTATTTTTACCTTTTGGACGCATCGAATTCGTTAGGTGAATTAAACTTTTTTCGCCAAACTCGACCGCGCTCTTTGCTGCAATCTTTTCCTTTGGAAAAGGATTTCCGCTGCGATCGCTTGCGCAAGGGCAACTGCTGTAAGATACTTAAAAATTATAAATTAGTCTTAAACGCCACAAACAAACAATCGTTTACATTAAAAAATTATGTAACATTTATCATTAAGATAATAGAATATTTTTTCTGAATAATTAGAAAAAAATTTCCAAGAGTAGCCTAATTTGTCCGGCCAACAAAAGTTTAGTGTAAATACGATATAAACTTTTTTCGCTTAGCAGTTGTCACATCTAAAATATCAGTTGCTTCCTATTTTCATTTTGTACTTTTTAGGGTTCGGATAGGAAATTAAATATGAGCAATCAATCCATTTGGGACAATTTTACGCATAAATATTCGTTATCGAAGACACTTCGTTTTGAATTGATACCGCAAGGTAAAACAGAAGAGAATATAGTTCGGAAGGAAATCATCGATGCCGAATGGATGGATGGGAAAAACATTCCTAAAGGAATTGATGCAGATCGGGCGAAAGACTATAAAATTGTCAAAAGGTTGTTAAACCAGCTTCATAGCATATTTATCAACCAGGCTCTATCTTCTAAAAATGTGAAAGATTTTGAGAAAGAAGATAAAAAGAATAAATCCTTTAAGTCATGGGATGATCTTCTGATGTCTCATTTTGAAAACTGGAATGCATACAATCGTGATAAGGATAATCAAAACATAGTAAAATCTTTAGAAAAATCCAAAAAAGATCTGTATTCCAATCTTGGAAAATTACTAAACTTCAACGGTCGTCTTTGGAAAGAAGAATTTAGAAGTTACTACGCCACAAAAAATTCAGATAAGAAACTCACACTCTCTGCTACCAACGTTGAAATTTTATTCAAAAATACATCCGATCCAATTCAATTATTGAGATACCATATTGAATTAGGTGAGATCAAACTCTTAAAAGATAACGGTCAAGAGTATACTTCCGCTGAATTAATAGGTAAACTATCTACCTTTGAAAGTTTTGGAACTTATTTTTCTGGATTCAACCAAAACCGAGCTAATGTCTATGATATTGAAGACGAGATTTCTACCTCGATAGCTTATAGATTATTCAATCAAAATATAGAATTCTTTTTTCAGAATATCGAGAGATGGGAAAAATTTAAAAAGTCCATTGATGATAAGAATACAAAAGAATTATTAAAGCATGCCCAATGGGATATCCAAGCTAAACTCAAAGATTTAGATTTGGAAATAGTCCAACCAAGGTTTGGCTTTAAATCGGAAAAATTATTCAGACCACAATCTTTCGTTCATTTACTCAATCAAGAAGGAATTGACGCTTTTAATACTGCAATCGGTGGAATTGCCGCAGAAGTGAAAGCCGAGAAAAAGCAGGGGATCAACGAACTAATCAATTTAACTCGGCAGAAACTGAACGAAGACAAAAGGAAATTTCCATCTCTCCAGATTCTATACAAACAAATCATGAGCGAGCGGAAAGCAAACTTTATTGATCAGTATGAAGAGGATTCTGAAATGTTGGTGGAAATCAAAGAATTTAATCGTGAGTGGAATCAAAAAAAGAAACGACACTCCTTATTAGGGGGGAACGTCGAAGAAAATGCAATTACATATATTCAAAGAGAGTTTATTGAATCATTCAATTTATTGGAAAAGAATCCAAATACAAAAGAAGATTTCTATCTCAGTGAAAAGTCGATTCAGAACCTGTCTATTGATATACTCGGCGGGTATAATACAATTCATGAACTATGGTATGCCGAAGTCGATGGTTTAACCATCACCAAAAAAGAAAAAGACAAACTTAAAAAGCAGAAATATCATTCTTTCGCTCAGATAGAAATACTTATTTCAAATCATTCAAAACAATACCAAAATACGAAAACAGAAAGTGTTGATAATAGTTCCATTTTTAAAGAGAAATGGAGGGAATCATTTAAAAATAAATTTTTAATATCTGAATATTCAAAGATAAAATTGGATGAACTCATATCTAAAGGTGAAGAATATCAAAAAATAGATAAGAATACTGAAGAAGAAATGACCATTAAAATTCCGAGTCTTGATAAATGTTCTACTGATAAAAGATTTTCCGAAATCATAAAAAATCAATCATTTGGAACAAACAAAAAAGAAGGTGTTCAATTGATTAAAGAATATCTCGACTCTTGTTTACGATTCTCGAAATTCATCGAATCTTTTTTAGTTAATGCCAAAGACTTAAAAGAAGACCAATCTGCAGACGGCTGTAGCGATTTTCAAAATATTTTGACGCAGTGGTTGGGTGAGGAATTTGATGTTTTTCTTTTATACAACAAGGTTCGGAACTTCGTAACCAAAAAACCAGGTAACATCGATAAGATAAAGATCAACTTTGATAATGCAACTTTGTTAAATGGATGGGATGTTGATAAAGAAGCAGCAAATTTTGGATTTTTACTTAAAAAGGCAAATAACTATTATCTAGGAATAGCGGATTCTAGTTTTAATCAGAATCTAAAGTATTTTGATGAAGGTAATCGGCTGGAAGAAATCGATAAATGCGAAAAAAATCTTGAAAAAGAGATAAGTAAAAGTGGTTCAAAAATTGACGAGGAAAAAGTAAAAAAACAAAAGGAATTGCTGAATGACTTGAAAATGATTTCACAAAACAGCACAGGATTTTATACAAAATCATTTTATAAACAGAGTAAGTTTACCACTTTAATTCCAAAATGTACCACACAACTAAATGAAGTTATTGAGCATTTCAAAAATTCCGACTCAGATTATAAAATTGAAAATAGCAAATTTGTAGAACCGTTTACGGTCACAAAAGAAATCTTTTTGCTGAATAATACAGTTTATGACGTCTCCTCCAAAAGATTAATCATTAAAATTGATGAGGATGAAAATGCAACTGGCTTAAAAAAATTTCAGATTGGTTACCTGCGTGCGACAGATGACAAAAAAGGTTATGAGTCTGCATTAAGAAAATGGATAACCTTCTGTGTTCTATTTACTAAAAGTTATAAAAGTTGTTTGAATTACAATTACTCATCGCTAAAAGATATATCAAAGTACAATTCATTAGATAAATTTTACAAAGACCTAAACGGGATAGGATATACGATTAATTTTGCTGATATTTCCGAAGCATATATAAATAAAAAAGTAGATGAAGGGAAACTATTTCTTTTCCAAATCTACAATAAGGACTTTTCCGAATATTCAAAAGGCAAAGAAAACCTTCATACAACCTATTGGAAGTTGTTATTTGATCCGAAAAACTTAGAAGATGTGGTCATAAAACTAAACGGGCAGGCCGAAGTGTTCTTTCGTCCTGCGTCCATCCATGAAAGAGAACAAACGATTCATAAGAAAAACGAAGCGTTAGAAAATAAAAATCCAAATGCAATCAAAAAATATAGTAAATTTGAATATGACTTAATCAAAGACAAACGATTTACGAAAAACAAATTTTTGTTCCATTGTCCAATCACTTTAAATTTTAAGGCGGACGGAAATCCCTATGTCAATAGCGAAGTACATGAAAATATCGCCAAGAATTCAGGTGTGAATATCATCGGAATTGACCGAGGCGAAAAACATCTTCTTTACTATACGGTCATCAACCAACAAGGAAAAATCCTTGATGCCGGTAGTTTGAATACAATCAAATCCGAATACAAAGACAAAAATCAACAATCAATCACTTTCGAAACTCCTTACCACAAAATCTTAGACAAAAAAGAATCCGACAGGAAAGAAGCAAGAGAATCTTGGCAAGAGGTTGAAAATATCAAAGAACTAAAGTCAGGCTATTTATCGCATGTGGTTCACAAATTGTCGAAATTGATTATTGAACACAATGCGATTGTTGTATTAGAAGACTTAAACAAAGGATTTAAAAGAGGTCGATTTAAAGTTGAGAAACAAGTTTATCAAAAATTTGAGAAATCATTGATCGAAAAATTAAACTACCTAGTGTTTAAAGACATTAAAAATCCTGATAATTCTGGGCACCATTTAAAAGCATACCAATTGACAAATAAGTTTATTAGCTTTGAGCGTCTTGGTAAACAATCAGGAGTTCTTTTTTATACACCAGCAAGTTATACTTCCAAAGTAGATCCTGTTACAGGATTTATGCAGAATATATATGAGCCGTATCATCAAGATAAAACAAGAACATTTTTCAACAATTTCAATAAGATCGTGTATAATGGAGAATATTTTGAGTTTTCTTACGATTTGAATTTGATAAAACCTGATTCTGAAGAGAAAAGATATAAATCAAATTGGACAGTGTGCAGTTGTGTTATGCGCTCAGAGTATGATCCAAAATCAAAAACCCAAAAAACTTATGATGTAAATGATCGACTCTTAAAACTTTTCAAAGCAAAGGGGATCAAAATTGAGAGCGGTTTAGATCTAAGAGACGAGATCGCTGGACAGGACGACAAATTCATCAGAGACCTTCATTTTTACTTTATGGCAATACAAAAAATGAGAGTTGTTGATTCAAAAGTAGAAAAAGGCGAGGATTCTAACGATTATATACAATCACCTGTTTTCCCTTTTTATTGCTCTAAAAATATTCAGCCAAACCAAAGCGGAATTTATGAATTACCAAGTAACGGTGATGCTAATGGTGCTTATAATATTGCAAGAAAGGGGATTGTGATTTTAGATAAAATTCGTTTGAGAGTTCAATTTGAAAAATTGTTTGAAAAAGGAACCAAAATCGATTGGTATAAACTTTCAAATCTTATTTCCAAAATAAAAGATAAAAAGCTCCTCGTGTCGATTTTTGAAGAATGGGCTGAGTTAACACACCAAGAGAAAGTTCATCAAGATGAACTGTTGGGCAAAAAGATTGGCGAGAAAGGAAAAGAATTTCTCGAATTTATAGAAGGCCTGAATGTTAAAAAAGAAGATTGGGAGATTTATACTCAAAATGAAGTCGTTGTAAAAAAGCAGATAAAAGTTTGGAAATCATCTAATAATTCCACTTAATTCATGGAAACCTACATTCCTATTTCCTTCTTGAACGACTTTATCTTTTGCCCAAGATCCATTTACTTTCACCAAGTACATGGGTCTTTGAGTCAAAATATGTACCATGCCAAACCACAAATTGCAGGTAAGGCTGTACATGAATCGATAGATAAAGGCACTTATACAACCAGCCAAAATGTGCTTATGGGAATGGATCTGTATTCAGATAAGTATGGACTCCAAGGAAAGATCGATATTTTTTTTATAGACCCCGGGCTCCTTTTAGAGCGAAAGAATCAAATTGTTAAAATTTATGATGGGTATGTATTCCAAGTGTATGCTCATTTTTTTGCCTTAGAAGAATTGGGTTATCATGTGAAAGAAATCAAAATTCATGATAGAACTCATAATAAGGGGTACCCTATTCCACTTCCAAAAGATGATCCAGAAATGTTTTTTAAATTTGAATCAACCGTCGAAGCCTTAAAGAATTTTGATTTGTCGAATCCAGACTTCAGCCCAAACCCAGAAAAATGCAAAAAATGCATCTATAGCCATTTATGTGATTTTAGCCTATGTTGAGTTTACCAGATTTTAGAGAAAAACACATTGTGGTATCCTTTCCCAGCGAAGGCCAGGCCATTTCATTTAAGAATGATAACTTAATAATCAAAGACGGCGATAATAATACAATCTTACAAACTTCGTGTTATAGGATTTTTTCGGTAATCATCGTAGGCGGAACAACGCTTACAACTGGTATTATCGAAAGAAGTAAAAAATTTGGGTTTTCCATTTATCTAATGTCATACGGTTTAAAACCAATCGGGGTTTGGAATTCTTCCGCCGAAGGAAATTTTTTGTTACGACAAAAACAATATTCATATTCGGAAACAAAAATTGCGCTCAGTTTAGTTAAAAATAAAATTCATAATCAAATTTCACTTTTGAAATCGGTAAGATCCAAATCAAACAGAGTGAAGGATGCCATTCTAAGTTTAGAATCTTATAAATCAAAATCGGAAACAGACTTAAAATCTATTTTGGGAATGGAAGGAATTGCTTCCAGAGTTTTTTTCCAAGCATGGTTTGAAGAATTAAACTGGAAGGGTAGAAAACCTCGATCGAAAATTGACATTACCAATACACTTATGGATATTGGTTACACATACTTATTCTATTTTTTAGAATCAATGCTCAATTTATATGGTTTTGATATATTCAAGGGAGTGTATCATCAAAATTTTTATCAAAGAAAATCACTGGTTTGTGATTTGGTAGAGCCATTTCGTTGTATCATTGATAGGCGGATCAAAACAGCCTACGGTTTAAACCAAATCCAAGAAAAAGATTTTACGCACACGAAAGGGCAATGGTTTCTAAAAATTGACCAAAACAAAAAATACAGCCAATGGATTGTATCAGAAATTTTAAAATACAAAGAACCGATCTTTCAGTATGTCCAAGAATATTACAGAGCATTTATGAGAAACAAACCTATCGAAGAATATCCCGTTTTTGAAATCATCCCCAAGGAGTGAAGAATGCTTTTGATTTCCTATGACATTAGTGATACGAAACTACGGACAAAATTTGCAAAGTTTCTAAAAAAATATGGGGAACGGCAACAGTATTCCCTTTTTGAAATCCAAAATAGCGAACGGGTGCTTGAAAATATCCAAACCCAAATAAAATATTATTTCGAAAAAAGGTTTTCGCAAGACGATAGCATTATGATATTTCAAATGAGTAAACAATGCAAGATTACCCGGTATGGTTATGCCAAAAACCAAGAATCGGATTTGTTGATTGTATGAATGCAAACCTCCGTCTTTATGCGAGAATTGATCAAAAAGATTGTATTTTTCCTTAGATTTTGCTTAAATCCTGAGCAATTTCACTTAAAAACCCTTGCAAAATCCCTAGTAAACCACTCTAATTTAAAAATACCTCTCTAAGAGAGGATATAAATTTCTACTGTTGTAGATAATATATGATGCCTGCCATTATTGCGCTCTAAGAGAGGATATAAATTTCTACTGTTGTAGATCGAGGCGATGGTATTCTTACCGTTGATCTCTAAGAGAGGATATAAATTTCTACTGTTGTAGATTATCTCTCCCACCGATGCGCCCGATCTCTAAGAGAGGATATAAATTTCTACTGTTGTAGATGCCAATACCTAGTTTCTAAAATTTTCTGAACTCTAAGAGAGGATATAAATTTCTACTGTTGTAGATCGATGACGGGTTACGGTTCTCTCGAAGACTCTAAGAGAGGATATAAATTTCTACTGTTGTAGATATCGTAGCTATGCGGTGGTATTGGCCTCTCTAAGAGAGGATATAAATTTCTACTGTTGTAGATAAAACCCTGTCTTGTTTTTTATTCACCTCTAAGAGAGGATATAAATTTCTACTGTTGTAGATCTATGTGCCTCGCTTTTTTGCTTCTTCTCTAAGAGAGGATATAAATTTCTACTGTTGTAGATCGAGGAGCATTCGATGACGTGATGGTCCTCTAAGAGAGGATATAAATTTCTACTGTTGTAGATGTGGCAAAGGGAATTGGTTTAGCGAGCTCTAAGAGAGGATATAAATTTCTACTGTTGTAGATTGATCGCCATTGCCAAACTTCAGCCGCTCTAAGAGAGGATATAAATTTCTACTGTTGTAGATACTGTCGCCCATTTCGTCCCCATAAAAGCTCTAAGAGAGGATATAAATTTCTACTGTTGTAGATAAGATCCAAGCGACCAGGCAAAATTCTCTAAGAGAGGATATAAATTTCTACTGTTGTAGATGGAGTTTTGTTTGCCCACAATCTTTTCTCTAAGAGAGGATATAAATTTCTACTGTTGTAGATAATCACTCACGGGCAAGAACATCGGCTCTCTAAGAGAGGATATAAATTTCTACTGTTGTAGATTCGACATATTGGAACACATGAAAAAACTCTAAGAGAGGATATAAATTTCTACTGTTGTAGATGTTGTGTTTTATGATCTCACTGTCGCTCTAAGAGAGGATATAAATTTCTACTGTTGTAGATCCCCGCATCCATCCAACCACCCTACGCCTCTAAGAGAGGATATAAATTTCTACTGTTGTAGATATGAATGCGGATGGTATCGAATTTGACTCTAAGAGAGGATATAAATTTCTACTGTTGTAGATTATAAGGGTGAATAGAGGCGAAAAATCTCTAAGAGAGGATATAAATTTCTACTGTTGTAGATCAGACACGCCCGCCGCTCTGATTTGGCTCTAAGAGAGGATATAAATTTCTACTGTTGTAGATAGGTCGTCGTTGAGGTGTTCGATAAACTCTAAGAGAGGATATAAATTTCTACTGTTGTAGATTCGAACGTGGTTATTTTGAGGTAAACGCTCTAAGAGAGGATATAAATTTCTACTGTTGTAGATAGTGTCCCCGTTTTCGTCTGTCACATCCTCTAAGAGAGGATATAAATTTCTACTGTTGTAGATAAAGGCTTCTATTAACGAGAAGCTATCTCTAAGAGAGGATATAAATTTCTACTGTTGTAGATTATTCAAACAAATCACAAAAGAAAAGCTCTAAGAGAGGATATAAATTTCTACTGTTGTAGATGGAGAACGGGTTCCTCGCCCATAATTCTCTAAGAGAGGATATAAATTTCTACTGTTGTAGATCCAAGCCTTGTGGCTTCATCAAGATCTCTAAGAGAGGATATAAATTTCTACTGTTGTAGATGAAGGGGTAGAGGTCGAGGCGGAAAACTCTAAGAGAGGATATAAATTTCTACTGTTGTAGATCAGGTTTGCGATTAACAAACTTTTGACTCTAAGAGAGGATATAAATTTCTACTGTTGTAGATGACTTCCTCGACGACCGATGCGAGTTCTCTAAGAGAGGATATAAATTTCTACTGTTGTAGATTGACGGATGTTCAACCGTTTTTGGCTCCTCTAAGAGAGGATATAAATTTCTACTGTTGTAGATCTCTTCTTCTAGGTTCATCGGATTCTTTACTCTAAGAGAGGATATAAATTTCTACTGTTGTAGATCATCTCCTTTGCAATATCGTCCAAATACTCTAAGAGAGGATATAAATTTCTACTGTTGTAGATAGGAAAACGGATTTCGATATGAAGAAGCTCTAAGAGAGGATATAAATTTCTACTGTTGTAGATATTATTTCTTCTTTGATCCTTTCTTCTCTAAGAGAGGATATAAATTTCTACTGTTGTAGATTATAGTTCTCTTTTCTATCGTTTTTTTCTCTAAGAGAGGATATAAATTTCTACTGTTGTAGATCCCAGGACTTTCGTATCTAGTAATGCTCTAAGAGAGGATATAAATTTCTACTGTTGTAGATCTATAACCGTTCTCATTTTGCACCTCCTCTAAGAGAGGATATAAATTTCTACTGTTGTAGATCATAGTCCCTGCGATGTCGTCCCCTGTCTCTAAGAGAGGATATAAATTTCTACTGTTGTAGATCACTAATACACGTTCCTCTAGCGGTGCCTCTAAGAGAGGATATAAATTTCTACTGTTGTAGATTATCTTTAAGGCAAGAGGCGGCCTCCCTCTAAGAGAGGATATAAATTTCTACTGTTGTAGATGTATATTTACTTTCTTTCTCATCAATCTCTAAGAGAGGATATAAATTTCTACTGTTGTAGATGATTCAGTGCGTAGGAAAGGGCTTGCTCTAAGAGAGGATATAAATTTCTACTGTTGTAGATCTAACGACCGCAAGGCCACCAAGGGCTCTAAGAGAGGATATAAATTTCTACTGTTGTAGATAAACGGGAACTGTGAATAATGGTTCCTCTAAGAGAGGATATAAATTTCTACTGTTGTAGATATCCTTTGGGGGTGAGTAAGAAGTTTCTCTAAGAGAGGATATAAATTTCTACTGTTGTAGATATCTGCTTTCGTGTAATAGAATCAAACTCTAAGAGAGGATATAAATTTCTACTGTTGTAGATTTGTCAAATGCTTGTATAATATCAATCTCTAAGAGAGGATATAAATTTCTACTGTTGTAGATGAAAGTCAACTCTTCGAAAAGACAAACTCTAAGAGAGGATATAAATTTCTACTGTTGTAGATCCGTAGTGGCGAATCTGTCTCGCTCCTCTAAGAGAGGATATAAATTTCTACTGTTGTAGATCCGTAGTGGCGAATCTGTCTCGCTCCTCTAAGAGAGGATATAAATTTCTACTGTTGTAGATTTTTACTCGCTACTGCCATTTTCTTCCGGGGCTCTAAGAGAGGATATAAATTTCTACTGTTGTAGATTAAATAGATATGCTTGGGTAATTAATTTCTCTAAGAGAGGATATAAATTTCTACTGTTGTAGATCAAGCGATTGTTAATAAAGATTTGACTCTAAGAGAGGATATAAATTTCTACTGTTGTAGATTCGTCGGAACGTATGGCTTGACTTGCTCTAAGAGAGGATATAAATTTCTACTGTTGTAGATTGCAATTTCTTCCCTAGCCAATTGTCCTCTAAGAGAGGATATAAATTTCTACTGTTGTAGATTGAATCACAAACCACCTAACAAAACATTCCAATAATCGATAAACCGTTCCCAAATAAGACTAACGCCAACCATACCAGGCGTTAGTCTTATTTTAACGATACCTTTCTTCTTCCCCTTACCAAGGAACAGAAACATTGTCCCAAGTTGTAAAGGTACCTGTTGGTCCATCTGCTCCAAGTAGGGCAACCCTCACGACTTCACGCGCACCATCCTCAAGGCTCTCGTAACCCTCAAAATTATTCAGGGCTGTTTTTGTAAAACCTGGAGATACCAAATTCACCTTAATTTTTGTGTCCTTCAATTCAAGCATCATCGACAGTGTGATCCCATTGAGTGCTGTTTTCGATGCCGCGTAAATGGGATTGTAAAATGAACTGTAACTTGAGTTAGGATCAGCATTTGCTGTAAGCGACCCAAGAGTACTCGATACATTGACGATACGAGCATCTTCAGATTCCCGAAGGAGTGGCAACACCGCCTGGTAAAGAGCAAGTACACCAAACACATTCGTATCCCAGACAACACGCATTTCATCAATCGATGTTATGCTTGCCCGGGACGATTCCATATACTCATGCATGGATAAACCTAGTTTCTGCATTCTCGTATTGGAGATACCAGCGTTATTTACCAGTACATCAAGTCGTCCAAATTGTTTCTGAATGTATGTTGCAGCATCTGCAATCGATATGCGGTCTGTTACATCCAATTGGATCGCAACACTTCCGTGCCCAATCTCCTTTGCGGCCACCTCACCTCGTTTCATATCCCGTGATCCCACGAGAACTGTCATCCCACTCTCTGCCAATTCTTTGGCAACTTGGTAACCGATCCCTTGGTTTGCTCCTGTAACAAGAACAATGCGTTGATTTTTAATTTGCATAATCAAATACCCCTACTCATATATTTCCCTCTGAGGAAGCGGTCTTTCCGTCCGCTTCAGTTTTCGGGACTATATAGTTTCGGAACTAATAGGTTCCGTATATGGACATTGAAAATTTGCTTTTATGAGGTCAAGTAAAAAAAGAATAATTTCATTCAGAATGCAATTGCCAAACCATTGAGGTTCCGATACCTTTCAAAACAAGCTGGTAAAAAGTTAGTCCCATGCCGTTTTTGAAAGAATTTTTACATATTATAATCTAGGTTTCATGGAAAAGAAAAAAAGAGAAACTGCTTCGGATCTATGCCCACAAACTCCCGTACTCGGAAGGAAACGAGACGCATCACTTGATACGTCCATTCTCAAAGCAACCATAGAGATGCTTGCCGAAGAAGGGTTTGATGGAATGACTATGGACAAAATCGCAATCAAAGTAGGAACGGGAAAAGCAGCTTGTTACCGACGTTGGCCGTCCAAAGTCAAACTTGTCAAAGACGCACTGGTTTGGATGAATCGCAACCAGCTCGAACTCGAAAAAATTCCAGACACGGGTTCTCTCCGGACAGACTTCCTCGCCATACTGAAACCGCATTCGATGGAAGAAGCCAATGCAAAACTTCGGGTACTCGGGGGTCTCGGCACATTCTGGTTAGATGAAGAAATCGAAAGAAAAGGAATTACCGAAATTTTTGGTCCATGGACAGAAGTGAACCGAAAATTGATCCAAAGGGCAATGGAACGTGGAGAAATTTCTAAAAAAGCAAATGTAGAACTTGTTTGTAAAGTATTAAACTCGATGGCAACTTACCGCGCCCTCATCGAAAGAAAACCTCCCGACAAAGCTCTCTTTATCGCCTTGATTGATCACGTTGTAATCCCTGCATTAAAAAATCCAGGTTAAGGTTAAAGAATCATTCCCAAAAACTCCTATTCGACGTTATCATTTTCTCCATTATGATATAGCAAAGCGGTCTATCCAAACAGATTAAGATTGAACTTACATTCAATTGATTTCCGTTTCATTCTTAAAATTATTTTTCATCTTTGGGCGCATCGTATTTATTAGTTTATATAAATTCTATCTACGAAACGACCGCGCTCTTCGCTCCAATCTTTTCCATTTGTTTGTAGATAAAAATAGGCTCAAATATGGAAAAGGATTTCCGCTGCGATCGCTTGCGCTGGGGTTAAAATTAATTAACATAAATTTCATTCAACTCTGTCGAATGTCGCACCAAAACAATTCTGATCGCAAAAAAAAATTGCGCTTACTCGCATTGCGTGTATGCGCCTGCTTTTTGGGGGATATGCGAAGTGCGAATAAACGCCCGACTTTCTTGTAGAAATAAATATCCCAATCGGATTGCAAGGAATAATCATCTATCAATTCCTAGGTGATACTTTGTCTTATGGTAAGCAAAGGCATAAACGCTCAAATTTTCTTGTAAACAAAAATCCTTAGGTTTTTATCAGGATGTAATCTGTTCCTCTATCAGCTTATTCCATTCAGCAACGTTGACTTTTTTTTGGTTTCGTAGAACGATGGTAACAGCTTTATCAGGTTTTGCATACATGGGTTCATTGGATGGTTACGAACAGACTCCCATGCTAACAAACGTAAAATCAAGAATAAAGACATCCTAACTTGTCTTTCCGAAGCGGAACCCTCCGAAAGCTGTCAAGGCTACACCTGGCATGTAATGGGAACGGAACTGGATACTTACCAAGTACCAAGAGGCAGAAAAAATTGCAGATTGGGACTCAGTGTCCAATTTTCGTTTGGGATGTGGTGGATGAAATTAGTTTTTGCGAGACCAACTTAAAAATTTTGCCCAACCTTACATTCTTTCGGCAATTCGCTTTATAATATCTAAACATTGATTCCAACTCTCCTCAGAGTGTTTCACTTTATCGACTGAAGTAAACCCAACTTGAGTTAGGTGTAATGTTACCAATCCATCTTTACCCACCAATTTATTTTCAATGATCGAATAGTTTTCAGGTAAATCAGGCAATCCAAATAATGGAGTGAAATATGAGTATTTAAAAGTAACAGGCGCTTGTAAGGTAAGAATCGTTCCCTTTTCTTCATACATTTTACCTTCCCATTCTCCTTTAAAAATAAGGGAACTTCCTTCTTGCCAATCTGAAATAACATCTGTTCCATACAAATATTCTTTGATGTATTTTGGTGTTGTGATGACATCCCAAACACGCTCTAAATTGGAATGAATATTTTTAGTACGACTTAAACTTAATTGATGATCTAATTGTTCTTTTTTATTCATGATTGCCTCAAAACAAAGGTAACAAAATTTCAAAGTTTTGGATTGTAAAAACACGACAATCCCGCAAATAAGTGGTATGTCCCAAGAAAAAGGAAAACCGACTCGAGGGGTTTTACGACAACGCAAAGCCAATCATACGACAAAACACAATCGCTATTTTGCCAACACAAATCTGGAATATTTTATTGAGCACTTTTGGACAGTTAGCTGGGACTTAACAAATAAGGAACCGTATCTTGTAGAAACGCTTCCATTCCCAAGCGTACACATTGTATTTGAACAAGGAAATTGGGAAATCTATGGAGTTACTAAGGGTAGATTTTCTACTCTTTTAGAAGGAAGGGGCTCTGTATTTGGAATCAAATTTCGACCAGGAGGTTTTCATCCTTTTTTTAAAAAAAATATATCTACGCTAACCAACAAAAAAATCCCCATTTCTAATCTTTTGAAACAAAATATCTCATCATTTGAAAATGAACTATTTGAAAAAGAAGATGAAGGTCGCAAAGTAAAACAAATTGAAACTTGGTTAGAAAAATATCTTCCAGAAAAAGATCCAAAGGTAGCACTTGTAAATTCAATTATTGATAGAATCAAAACAGATAGAAATATCCAATCAGTGGAACAAATTTCAAAATTCTCTTCTATGAACCTTCGGAGTCTACAAAGGTTATTTCATGAATATGTGGGAGTCAGCCCTAAATGGGTCATCCAAAGATTTCGCATCCAAGAGGTAGCAGATAGGATCGAAAAAGAAAAGTCGATTCAGTATGCAGAGTTTGCTCTCGATTTGGGATACTATGACCAGGCTCATTTCATAAAAGATTTTAAAAATACGATTGGTCTAAGCCCTGAAGAATATTTGAAATCTTTATTATAGACTAAGATAGCAAGAACTCTTCGAAACAATCGGATACGTATCGCTACGTCTAAAGATTCAAGTTTGATTTGATTTACAGTGCCCGCGGGAATCGCTTCGGTCTCCGGCCTTCCTGGCCTTCCACCTCAAGCCCGTCTTGCTCGTCACCTCAGGCTTCCTGCCTTCGGAAAAAACGCTTACGCTCCCTATGGGTCGCTACGTTCAAAGATTTAAGCTGGTCTTGATTTACAGTGTCCGCGGGAATCGCTTCGGTCTCCGGCCTTCCTGGCCTACCACCTCAGCCCGTCCTACTCGCGACTTCGGACATCCTGTCCTCAGAAAAATGGCTTCACGCTCCCTATGGGTCGCTACGTTTAAAGATTTAAGCTGGTCTTGATTTACAGTGTCCGCGGGAATCGCTTCGGTCTCCGGCCTTCCTGGCCTACCACCTCAGCCCGTCCTACTCGCGACTTCGGACATCCTGTCCTCAGAAAAATGGCTTCACGCTCCCTATGGGTCGCTACCATTTTTTTCGCTCGTAGTCGTTCGATTCTACCTGGAGCGGGAATCGAACCCGCACGGGATTACTCCCACAGGATTTTAAGTCCTGTGTGTCTACCAGTTCCACCATCCAGGCAAGTGGATTTCACAGATATTGGAGGCGTCGGCCGGATTCGAACCGGCGGTCAAGCTTTTGCAGAGCCATGCCTTACCACTTGGCCACGACGCCAAACTGTGACTTTGGATAGGCTAAAATAGGAAGCCCCACTGTCAAATGGAAACTGTTTTCACATTTCATCAGATTGTAACATTCAGTGATAAAATTCGTTTGAAGCAAAGGAAAGAGATACTTTTCTATCAGTATGAGAATGATTTTATCAATATTTATGCTTTTGGGTTCGTTGTCCCTATTTGCCGACACCGTCACGATCAAAAAAGACAAAACTCTACTCGAAAATGTGAAAACTTCCGTTCTAAACAAACAAGAAACAGTAGTGGAATTCAAAGATGGCACAAAACAGACGTTTAAGACTGCAACCATCACTGTGACACAATCACCTGTTGTTTGGGAAGAAACTCCAAAAGAAAAACCAGGTTTCTTTTCCCAATTGTTTGCATCAAAATCGCAAGAAAAAGAATCCACTCAATCAGAAACTTTGGGTTCAGAAGAACCCAAAAAAGAAGAAGGTTTTTTCAGCAAACGCTTGCCAGAGCTCACCATGGGCGGAATGGCATTACTTTGGGTGTTACTCCCCTAACCTCATTCCCATTCGATGGTTCCTGGAGGTTTATGTGTTAAATCATACAGCACAAGTGAAATCTCTGGGAGTGCCAAAATTTCCTTTGTAATCTTTTTTAGAATATTTCTATCCATATGATAGAAGTTAGCTGACATTGCTTCCATTGATTCCACTGGCCTGAGCACCACACCAAAACTCCCCACATGCAAACCCACTGGAACAAGAACCACTGGCATCTGCCAAATTTTGGTATGAATTTTTTCTTCATACAAAATCCGGTTCACGATTGCATCCACCTCACGCAAAATATCAGAATCCTTTTTGTCTAAGTTCAATTTTGTGTAGTGAAATTCGGATTCAAAGGAAACAATCCCTGGGGCAAACACAACCCGATTGATTTCTTTTTTTCCATTGGTGATCTGAACCGAAACTTCATCCAAAAGGTTCCAATCACTTGTAAAATCATTGAGTACGGCACAATTCGCATAACTCCTTTGGTCTCCCTGCACTCCCACGGACAAAATCGGGAGGATCTTTACTTGGATGTTTGGATTTATTTTCTTCACAAAATCTAAATCCAAAGCTGGCGGTTCGGTTTTTGGACTTGTGATCATCCGAACCACGAGCCCAGGTCCTGGAAAAGGATGGCGTTCGATCCATTTTTCTGGCAAACCCAAAAGTCGACCAAGCTCACGCACCTCGTCTTTGTACAAATCGGCAATGGGTTCTACAATTTTTCCTTCAGCAATCATAGCCTCAATTTGTGGCACACGGTTGTGATGGGTTTTGATTTTATGAGAGTGTTTGGTTCCGCCCGATTCAATGGTATCTGGGTAAATGGTTCCTTGGCCGAGTAACCAATCTTCGTCGTTTAAACCCAAAAATTCCGTCGCTTTTTTCTGTGCTTCTAAAAATAAATCACCCACGATCCTTCGTTTGGCTTCGGGTTCCGACTTGTTCTCCAATTGTTTGTAGAATACTTCCGACTCATCCCAAACGGTTAAGTCAAAACCAACCTGGTGGAGGTTATCCAATAGATCTTCCACTTCGTTTTTACGCATAAACCCTGTGTTTACAAGTAAACCTTTCACACGGTCTTTGCCCAAAGCCTTCGCCAAAAGTAAATACGCAACCGAAGAATCGACACCACCAGAAACGAGTAAAAATACGTTTTTTCCTTCGGGGATTTTCTTTCGCAAAACTTCGATTTGGTCTTTTAAAAATTCAGATAGATTCCAAGTGGATCCAACACCGCAAAGTTCTACAAAGTTCCTAAGTAAAGTTTCACCTTCTTCGGAATGAGTCACTTCAGGATGGAACTGGATACCATATTGTTTTTTTGTTTCATTGGCAACAAAGGCAAAAGCACAATTGTCTGAAGACCCCACGATTTCAAAACCTTCTGGTAGTTTGGTGACTTCATCTCCATGGCTCATCCAAACCTTTGTTTTTGGTGATAATTGTTTGGAAAGTTTGCACTCTTTATTTCCCAACTCCAAAATTGCTGGTCCATATTCTTTTGTTGTTGCGGTTACCACTTCGCCACCGAGCGATTTCATTAGGAGTTGGTGGCCATAACAAATTCCCAAAATGGGAACTTGGGTTTGGAAAAATTCTAAAGGCAAAATAGGTGCACCTTTTTCATACACACTGCTTGGTCCACCGGAGAGAATGATACCAGCATAGGAATTGTAAGAATCCAAAGATTCTTCATTGGAAAGGATTTCTGTGTAGGCACCGAGCCTTCGGATGCGAGAGGCAATTAGGTGGGCATACTGGCCACCGAAATCGACAACGGCGATTTTTTTATCACTTTTCATGGGATGGTTCCAAAATATTTTTGTTTATGTCAGGGTAAACAAATGTCGGAAAAAAAATCATCGTCTTCCTACGAGGACAAACAAGACCATATCCCCCAGTGGAAAACCCCAGAAGTCGAATGGTTTGCCAATGTCTATTCTGGAAACGAATATAAAATTGATTTCACCATCCCTGAATTCACGGCAGTTTGCCCAAAAACAGGGCTTCCCGATTTTGGAACCATTTTTATCGAATATTCGCCCAATGAAAGATGTATCGAACTCAAATCCTTAAAAGAGTACATCATGGCTTTCCGTGACAAAGGTATTTTCCACGAAAATGTAGTGAATAAAATTTTGGAAGATCTTGTGGCTGCTGTATCTCCTCGTTACATGAAAGTTGTGGGCGATTATAATATCCGAGGTGGAGTCAAAACAGTCGTATCCAGAGAGTACAAATCATAAATGGAAATCCTTGTCGGCTACATTGCCGCCTTCCTCACAACTGTTTCCTTTTTACCGCAAGTTTTACGTGTTGTTCTCACCAAACAAACGAGAGACATCAGTCGTAATATGTACATCCTATTTGCCTCGGGCGTCTTACTTTGGCTTTGGTATGGGATCCTCAAATCAGACGTACCAATGATTTTAGCAAACTCCATTACACTCGTTTTTGTGAGTGTCATTCTTTATTATAAAATTAAGGAAACGAATCCCCTATGAAAAAAGCCTACGTAGACAAAGATAATTGTACATCTTGCAACCAGTGCGCCGACAATCTGCCCAAATATTTTATGATGGATGATGACGATGTTTCCCAAACCCATATAGGGGGTGAGTTCATAAACGATGCAAACATTCCCGATGATGATGAAAAAAAAGTTCAGAAAGAAATGGATGAGTGCCCAGGCGAATGTATCCATTGGAAAAAACATTCTTAGTCAAAAAATATTTCTGGTCTGCATTGATTCACTGATGACAGCATTCCGATTTTTGTTCCTGCAATCCTAATAGATCTTTTACGATTCCGAAAACATCCTTTACCGATCGGAACTGATGTTTTTTCCCTCTCGGGTCATAAACAAAACCAATTGTTTTCATTTGTGGGTTGGCATTCCAATACCCATGTCCGTGGATTTTGGAAGTCGATTTGGTAAACAAATCCCCTTTCCGAGTACCACTAAAGAACAAAGATTGTGACGTATGAAGGATTCCCAAAGCATGGGGGTGGATTTTGGATTGGATGGAAATGTTAGCTTCCGAAATAGATGAATTAGCACCACTAAACAGAGGTTCGCTTACGGGAATCCATTCTGCACCAGGACAAGAAGTAAGAATTTCAGAAACGATGGATTGGATTTCTTCCTTCGGAACATTCCCATTTCCAGGAAGAAGAACGGAAGTGCCACCAGAACTTTTGAAAGTTAATTGGTATGTTCCTGCTTCATCACTAATGTAACCTCTTTGTTTTAAGACCACATTCGGTGCGCAGACTGTCTCCGCAGAATCAAAACCATGGTCGGAAACAATGACAACGGCTGGCCCCCCAGGAGTGAAAACCCCTACCAAAGTTAAAAAATCAAAAATTGCTTTGTCCAACTCCAAAAGACGAGAAAGTGCTCTTTCGGATCCAGGACCAAAACCATGGTGATTTGTATCTAAATCCGTTGTATAGACAAACATAAGATCTGGTTTTTTTTTCTGGAATAACCAAACTGCCGTTTTTAATTTGATTTCATCCCGAGCGACATCGTTCAATGGAGAACCCACTGCAAGTTCCGCCTCTTTGTGAAGGTTTGCTGTCGAAAGAGCACGCAGCAGCTTGTTATCTTCTGGGATTTTTTTTCGCCAATATTGGGGAAGGTTCCAATCGATACCCGCACCGACGGTCACAGGCCAAAAAACATTTGCAGTTGTTTTTCGATTCTTTTTAGCCAAATCCCAAAGTGTCGGAACAAGGATATCTTCTGCATACCACATCCAACCCCCATCGTTTTTTTCAAAAGGATCCGATAAGGTATTGTTCAAAATTCCATGTTCACCTGGATCTTTTCCAGTAACCATCGATGTATGGGCAGGATAGGTTACGGAAGGATTTACAGTATCGATCTCAGAAACACCATAAGTTCGGAAGAGTTTGCTTAGATTGGGAAAGTAAACATGGAATTTGGGATCAGACCAGTAATAAGCAGGAAACCCATCAATCGATAAAATGATTGTTTGGCGAACATACGATGATTTTTTTTTCGAACTCTTTGAATGAGATTTAGAATTGGCAGAAACGGACGAATCCGTTAAAAAAACAAATATGATACCGCATATCAAAATAAAACGGAAAAACCTTTTCCATGAAAGAATTCGATTTATAAATTGGGAAATATGGAAAAACGGATACAGACTTCGGTTTTCTAAAACCGAGATAAAGACTAAATGAAGATTTGAAAAAAAAACAAAATCCTCTAGTTTTATTTGAAAGATTCGCATAAACTCTGTTTAGCGAAAATTTCAGTATTCCTGCTCAGACCGAGTGGAACCCAATAATTCGTCTGGTATATCTTCAATGCTATCCCCAATCTGGATGGCTAGGCGGTTGCCTACCTTTCCTGGAGTGGCCTTAAATTTTCCCCGGTCCCCCACGCGGACGGTTAAATCGGATTTGATGGGAGTGTTTTCCAATTTGATCACATCACCCAAATGTAAATTCATCAGGTCGTTGAGTGAAATATCCACACTACCCACCTCAGAAATGAGTGGGATTTTCACTTGGTCAAGACGTTCTTGGATGACAGCTCGGTTCTCATCCACTTCTCCTTTACGGATCGACGAATACCAATACTGCGCAGACAGTTTATTGATGATGGGCTCAATGGTGATATAAGGAATACAAAGGTTTGTCATCCCCTCCACTTCCCCAACTTTCGTTTCGAGTGTGATGAGAACCACCATGTCATTCGGGGGAACCACTTGGGCAAACTGGGGATTCGTTTCAATGTTTCCAAGCCTCGGACGAAGATCGATGACCGTAGACCAAGATTCACGTAAGTTACCCAAAATCCGCACGATGATCCCTTCCATTACAGAAAGTTCGATGTCGGAAAGTTCTCTGTTGACTTTGGATGATTCACCCTTACCACCGAACAAACGATCGATGATGGTGAAGGAAATAGAAGGGTCAATTTCCAAAATTGCTGATCCACGCAAAGGATCCATATTGATAACGGCTAGTGTTGTGGGGTTTGGAATGGAACGTATGAATTCTTCGTATGTCAACTGGTCCACAGAAGCTACGTGGACAACAACAAGAGCCCTGAGCTGCGCCGAAAGGCCAGTGGTTGCCAACCTTGCGAAAGTCTCATGCATCATCTGCAAAGTACGAATTTGGTCTTTTGAAAATTTATCGGGACGTTTGAAATCGTAAATTTTAACTTTTTTTTGCTCACCGACAGAACTGTATTCGTCTTCAGAAACTTCTCCAGAGGAGATGGCATTGAGCAGGGCATCAATTTCGTCTTGTGAGAGAATTTCTGTCATTTTTTTACCTTTACCAAAAGATTCTTAATTTGCCAAAAAGAAGACCTGTTCCCTTCCTCTTGTTTTAAGGTATAAATGTATTCGTACCTTGTTTTCAACCGACCCATCATTCGTTCCACATACACATGAACCCTTGCATCCCGTTTGGAAGGATAGTCAACATTCAAAACCTTAAAGTATTTTAACACACCAGAAGGGGATGTAGTCAAATATTCTTTGAACTCTTCTACAATGGAATCCCTTTCTGCTTCGGGGGATTCAGAAAATGGAACACTGAACCGGTCATACCCCAAAATGTATTCAGAAAAATCAATCCATTTGAAATGATACTCCCAGTGGCGTTTCATCTCTGAACCCAAAAATAGAAATATGGTCTCTTCTGGTGACAATCCACCATTTTCGATGATTTGTTTTTTTACAGATTCTCTTTCCTCTGATTTGGGATTCGAAAAGAAAAAACTCGCTGTGTTTTGCGAACGAAGGAAAGCTGATTTGTCTTCCGTATAATTGGGATAAAAATAGCCAGTTACATAAAACATCTGTTCTCTGGGAAAACTATAATGTTCATCCAAATAGATGGTTTTAGAGAAGGTTTCGTTTCGGTGTAAACTGATCTCTTTGTTTTCATCTCCCACCAAATTAACAATGGTCGTCCTTCGTTTCAAAACGGGGTCTGGAAATTCAGGATCTTCTATAGGACTTAGGATGCGGTCATTCTCATCCTTAATGATGATTTGGAAGGAATAACGATAGTCAAAGGATGGGAAAATCCGAACCACTTCTTTACCCGTATTGGTGATGCTAAATGTAAGGGGGATTCTTTCTTTGGAAGTGTAATTTCGTTTGGTGAGCGATACAGAAATTTTAGATTGTAAGGCGACAAAATTGTCTACTCGTTCGCCCCGTGCATCTCTGTCGGGAAAAGCAAAAACAGACTGGGTCAAAAATAAAATCAGAAGGAAACGGATTGCCACCATACATAATTCCCGTCGGCAGACGGGAAGAAAAGCGAAAGTATTTTTAAGACATAAAGCTTCTAATTTGTCCCCTGTTTGGCTTCCGCCAGGATATAATCAGAGATCCGAATGAGGCGGACCAAAACGGAACTCAGTTTTTTGTATTGGTAGTAATTTTCCCTTTGTTTGTCCAAATGGGGTTCCACAAGGGCAACGGTTTTGGACGCAAGTTTTAGTGTTTTGATCTCGTTTTCCGTAACTCCGTAAAGATTGGCTTCAGAAACAAACCGGTTGAGTTCTTTGACCAAACTTTCGTCTGTCAGGTCCTGGATTTCGAATACCTTTTCTACCTTGAGGATAAAATCCGTGAGCGTCTTTTTAATTTTCGCTTCGTCTTCTGTGGGGCGTCGTTTGGCAGTGACCTGATTCAAGGCTTCGTATTTATCTAGGCTCGTTTCATACAATTGGTTCACTTTGGATTTTTGTCCCAGAATAAAACTGAGAAAACTAAGAAGGCCGAGAAAGGTATCGGGGTAACGATTGATCCCACCCACTTCATCCAAAGCACTGGCAAAACCTTCTTCGTCATGGGGGACAAGCCGAATGAAATCGAGGACAGGTTCCACTGAGGTTCCAGCAGTGTATTTTTGGATGATTTCAACACCTTCGAGGTAGTTCATTATCTTTTATCGACCACAACCACTTTGCGGATGGTGGTTTGTAGGTTGCCCTTTTCAATGATACGGTCAAGCACATCATAACCACCCACCAAAAAACCGAAGACAGTGTGAAGCCCATCCAAATGCGGAGTGTCCACTTGGTTGATGAAAAATTGGGAACCGTTGGTGTTTGGTCCTCCGTTCGCCATGGCAATGGAACCCCTCACTGCTTTTTTACTCGCGAGAGTTTCATTATAACGGTAACCGACTCGGTGCAAAATTTCGATGACGGGGAGTTCCATGGCTTGGGCATAGGCCGCTTCCACTTCCGTTCTTTTTTCTTCCAATTCTTGTCTGGATCCAATTTTAAATTCAGATAGAATGGCTCTCTGGACTTGCGATTGGTATTGTGGGGCATCCTTTACTTTCAACTTATCCAAACCCAAGGCTTTGGCGTTGATTTCATCTTGAAATTTATAACCTGGATCACCCGTTCCATCACCCCTTGGACAACCGCCCTGTGCCATAAAATTTTCGATTACCCGATGGAATTTCAGACCATCGTAAAACGGTTTTCTTTGCAAACCCTTGTCTGTTTGGAATTCTTTTTCTCCTTGGGCAAGGTCTATGAAATTTTGAACTGTTTTGGGAGCCTCTTTGTCGTACATTTCCAAAATGAGGTCACCTGATGTGGTTTGTATAACTGCATAAATGGCAGGTTTGTCTGGCAATTTTGCGGTGGTAGTTTCTTCTTGTCTTACAACTACTTTCACTGGATTGTAACTTGCTGGTTCATAAGTAATTTTTTTAAATTTTTGATCACTGCAGAAGACAGTTTGGGTTAAGACAAAACTAAATAATAAAATGGATTTTAATTTTGGGAGAATTGTTTGTTTCATATCTTGTTTCCTTTATTTTCCAAGGTTGTTAGTTTTTTTGATAGATCTTTCCATTTTTGTTTTGCCAGTTTTAACTGTTCTTTTTGACGTAAAAAAGCAGTACCACCAAACACATCTTTTTTATCACAAGAGGTTTCGAGAGATATGGCAGAATCATAACCTGGGTCGGCAAGGACTGGATGGATCCGTCCCCTTTCTCCACTAGGAATGGTAAAAAGATCATAACCTTTCGTCGTACAATGTTTTACAAGCTCGCCCACAATTTCATGGGCAGTCCGAAACGGAATGGATTTATAAGATACCAACCAATCCGCAAGGTCAGTGGCGGTGGCAAAACCTTGTTTCAAACTGCGGGTGGCATTTTCTGGGTAGATTGTGAGCCCATCCACCATTTCTTTCACACCTTCAATGGATAGCTTCATTTGTTTGACAGTGTCAAAAAGGGGGATTTTATCTTCTTGGAAATCCCTGTTGTATGAAAGGGGGGTTCCTTTCATCATCATGAGCAAGTGATTTAGACTTCCCACAATCCGGCCAGCTTTACCACGTATGAGTTCAGCAATGTCTGGGTTTTTCTTTTGCGGCATTATGGATGAGCCAGTTGTTAGGTGATCCGGTAATTTAAAATAACTAAACTCTTGGCTTGTATAAAGAATCATCTCTTCACAAAACCGAGAACTGTGGATCATAAACTGAGAACTGGCAAACAAAAATTTCAGGATATGATCTCTTTGTGCGACCGCATCCATAGAGTTTTCAGATAAACGGCTTAGATTGAGATCTTTTTTTAAAAATACTCGGTCTGTTTTGTAATTAACTCCAGCGAGTGCACCAGAACCAAGCACCAGTTCGTCGGCACGTTCAAAAGCAAGATACAAATCTTCAAAGTCGCGGACATTTGCCCAGAAGTGAGACAAAAAATAATGCGATGCTCTTATTGGTTGGGCGATCTGCAAATGAGTGTAACCAGGAATGATGGTTTTGGTATGAACTTCTGCCTTTTGGATCCAACTAGCGAGTAGACCAATCATCATTTTTAAAATTTGGTGGATTTCAAATTTAATGTAAAGTCTGACATCTTGTGAAACTTGATCATTCCTTGACCGGCCAGTGTGCAATTTTTTACCAAGTTCTCCACAAATTTCCGTTAAGCGAGATTCAATGGACATATGGATGTCTTCATTTTCGATTTTGTAAACAAAAAGTCCCTGTTCAATTTCCTTTCGGATCTGACGAAGGCCTTGTTCAATTTTTTTGCCTTCGGCTTCGTTTAAAATTCCGATCCGAACAAGCATCCTTGCATGGGAGATAGAACCAAGTATGTCCTGCAAATAAAGTTCTTTATCGTAACTGATTGACTCTCCAATCCGAATCATAATGGAAGAAGGTGGTGCATCAAACCTTCCCCCCCAAAGTTTTTTTTCTTTCATTCCGATTCCCTTTCTTTAGCCAAAACCCAAGCCCTCAAAATCTGTATTTCGTCTGGTTTCAAATTTGCTTCTGGATGGAGGAGTTTATAATCCCATGGTGGCATTTTGTTTTCCTCTATCTCCTCCCAAATTTCATATATTTTTTTATTTTGTTTGGAAACTGCAATGGCTCCCAATTCGGAAAAATTCAGTTCTTCTCTTCCCTCATTCACATGTTTTGTGACAAATAATGAAATGGGAAAAACATAAGAATACATTGGCCATTTGGTTTCGAAAGAATGGCAGTCGTAACAAGATTTTCGTAAAATCGCTTCCACATCTTTCGGAACTTGGATGGGTTGGTTTATCGCTTTGTTCTCTCGCGAAACAGGATAAAATTGCAAAATAAGAAAAAAAAGTATTAGGACTGAAAACAAACGTTTCACGCAAATTACAATATCCCGGTCAAACCCCAGGATTCAAAGTATTATTTTTCTTGCCAATACATAGGATCACACGTTTCTTAGAGCCAAGTATTGGAGTGATTCCCATTGGATTTTATTTTTGCAAATGCACCCTATGTTTGGATTGTTTTAGGAATTTTTCTCCTTGTTTCTGAGTTTTTATTGCCAGGAACTTTTGTTATGTTTTTGGGAATCGGTGCCGTCATTACGGGGATTGCCTCTCGCCTCATCCATATGGAATTTTATACACAAATCATTGTTTGGGTTTTTACGAGTTTTATCTCATTACTTGTGGGTGGTGCCGCAATCAAAAAGTTTTTTAAATCCGAATCGAGTGTGGATCCCTATGTTAAGGAAGACTACATTGGGCAGATTGTACCCGTTGAAGTAGACATCCTTGTGGAAACTCTGGGTGGAAAAATTCGTTTCCAAGGTACGGTTTGGGACGCCATTTCATTGAATGAAAAAATCCCGAAAGGGAGTTACGTTCGAATTCTATCCCGCACAAACCTCACCTTCACTGTGGAACTCGTAAATTCTTAGAAAAAAAACGAATTAAATAAAAAAAACCCTTTTCCATTTGGGCTCACCTTGTATCTTAAGAGGCCGTAAAAGGGAGGATCCAAATGGGCGCAACAGCCATCATCGTATTTTTGGTAATAATTTATATCATCAAAAAAACAATCATCGTCGTTCCAGAACAGAGCGAATACATCAAAGAAAGGTTAGGAGTACTACAAGGAGCACTCAAACCAGGGTTTTATTTTATGATTCCCTTCGTTGACCAAATCCGCTACAGACAAAATTTAAAAGAACAAACCATAGACATTGACCCACAGGTTTGTATCACGAAAGACAACGTATCCGTGGAAGTGGATGGGGTACTTTATATGAAGGTAGTGGATAGTGAAAAGGCTTCCTACGGAATCGACAACTTTATGTTGGCAACTTCCCAACTGGCACAAACCACTCTCCGTTCCGAAATTGGGAAATTAATTTTAGACAACCTACTCTCCGAACGAGACGAAATCAATTCCAATGTTGTTTCCAATATTGACCGCGCCACAGACCCTTGGGGCATCAAAGTGACAAGGTATGAAATTAGAAACATCACCCCACCCAAACAGATTCTCCTTGAGATGGAAAACCAAATGAAATCAGAAAGGGAACGCCGTGCTGAGATCACAATCTCGCAAGGGGAAAAGGAATCACTCATCAATAAATCTGTGGGGGAAAGGCAAGAATCCATCAATATTTCCGAAGGGGAAAAAATCCGACTTGTGAACGAAGCGGATGGACGAGCCAAAGAAATTGAACTCGTATCCAGCGCAACGGCCAAAGGTTTACAAATGATCTCCGAAGCCATCAGCAAAAAAGGTGGAAAAGAAGCTGTGAGTTTACAAATCACACAAGAATACTTGGATGCTTTGGGTCATATCCTCAAAACTTCCAAAACCACAGTGGTTCCAGAAAACCTTGCCAATATTGGTGGCGTTTTCGAAGGGCTATCTCGTATCACAACCAAAATCCCACAAACAGGAGAATAAAATGGAATTTGTATATTTGGGCTTTTGGGCCATCGTTGTATTTTATTTTTTATTCAAACTCTTTCGTTGCATCCGCATCATTCCAGCGCAGGACGTTCTCATTGTAGAACGATTGGGTAAGTATTCGAGGAGTTTGCGTGCAGGGTTTCATATTTTAATTCCCTTCCTCGACCGCGATGCGTACTACCATACCCTAAAAGAGCAGGCGATTGATGTACAACCTCAAATTTGCATCACGCATGACAACGTGCAGGTGAAAGTAGATGGGGTCATCTATTTAAAAATCATTGATCCAGTACGTGCCTCTTACGGAATCGAAGATTATCGATTTGCCTCAATCCAATTGGCACAAACCACAATGCGCTCTGTGATTGGAACTATGGAACTCGACAAAACAATTGGAGAAAAAGACCTGATTAACTCCACAATTGTCACAGCCATTGACCAAGCATCCGAACCTTGGGGTATCAAAGTGAATCGGTATGAAATTTTAAACATCGTTCCACCCAAATCGGTGTTAGATGCCATGGAAAAAGAAAAAAAGGCACAAATCAGCAAACGTTCACAAGTTTTACTTTCCGAAGGAGAAAGGGATTCAAGGATCAACCGTTCCCTTGGTTTTAAGGAAGAAGCCATCAATAAGTCGGAAGGGGAAAAACAGCGTAGGATTAACTCTGCGGAAGGAAAGGCCACTGAAATTGAAGCATTGGCAGGCGCCACTGCGAAAGGAATCGAGTCCATTGCTGGTTCTATTGCGGACCAAGGTGGTGCCTCTGCGATCAAACTCCAGATCACAAAGGCTTTCATCCAAAACTTTCTCCATGTTGCCAAAGAGAGTACAGAAATCCTCATCCCAGCGGATGTGATGAACCTGCCAACACTCATTGCCAACCTAACAGAAACAAAAAAGCCAAAAGCTTAATTTTTATGAGGCGACTCCGGTGGTAATCCTACCGGAGGTTAGTTTTAACAATCAAAAACTTCGTTTTGTCCTCACCTGGGTTGTCAGAAAATTGGGGTATTAGCTATCTTTGGATTTTTTTTTTTGCGTACGAATTTGGTAAACAAGGGAAAGTAAAAATACAAAAACTAAAAAAGGCAAAGAAACTAAATTTAAATTTTGCCAACCAATTTTTACTTCGAGAAACCCAGCGCCATAAGTTGAAATTGTAGCAAGCAAATAAACAGAAGAATCATTAATTGCTTGGATTGTATTTTTTTCAATGGCATTGTATTGTTCTACGAGTAAGTTCGTCCCACCCACAAACATAAAATTCCAACCGATGCCAAGTAAAACAAGGGCTACAGAAAATGGAAGGAAACCAGTTCCCATTAGAGCTGCAAAAACCTCGGCCATAAGAATGATGGTACCAAATAAAATCAGCAAAGGCGAGCCAAAACGTTTGACCAAACCTCCAGAGAAAAAGGAAGGAATGTACATCCCAAGTACATGCCATTGCAAAACCAATGTTGAATCATGCATTGTATGCCCATGGGATTTCATGGCCACAGGAACGGCAGACATCAGCATGACCATAAGTGCAAAACCAAAACTACTCGAAATCACGGCTAGCCACAATCCAGGATTTTTGATATGGTATGAAAAAGGACGAAATTCGAAATTTTCGATTTCGATACTTTCCTGTTTTTGTTGTGGTTTCGGATTCGGTAAAAAGTAAATCAATACAAACTGGATTGTAATGGCAACAACAAGTAACAAATAGGATCCAGCAAATAACTGATCCGTAAATAAATTCTTTCCAAAAAACCCAGCGAGTGGTCCTAAAAAAGCAGCGGGAATACCCGCAACAAGGATCCACGAAAGGGCACTGGCTCGTTCTTCCTTCGCTACGGATTCCATGGCCACAAAACGCAGATATTGCAAAAAAGATTGGTGGAATCCAAAAAATAAATGCCCGATACAAAAGAATGCAAAATTTTTTGAAACCAGACCTTCAAAGGATAAAAACGCACCCAAAACTCCAAACGCTGAACCGAGAAAAAGTCCGTTCTTTCTCCCAAATTTTTGCATCCATTGAGAGGCAGGAAAAAGACCAATGAGAGTTCCGAGTATAACAAGTGATAACGGAAGCGAAGCAAACTCAATTTGATTTGCAATGGTTTGCCCAGCGAGTACACTCACCGCCATCAAAAGAACTGTCCCAATTTGGTAAACAGTTTGTGTAGCAGTAAAAATACCTAGTTTCGCAATTTTATCTTTCAATGGTACACAAGTCCCGAGGATTGGAAGGTTCGAATCTTATATCATTTTTTTCTAAGTTTATAAACTTAGGATTTCAATGTGAATGTACAGGTGATGGCAACAGAAAGATTTTTAGGAAGGCTTTCAACACCAAAGATGGCACGGGTGTGCCTTCCACTTTCGCCGAGTACATCCACAAAAAGATTGGAAGCTCCATCCACAATCTTTGGACCATTTTCAAAACTGGGAATCGCTTGGAAATAAGCATCCATATGGTTCATGCCCAAAATTTTTTCGAAACCAATATGGTGGTGGATTTGTGAGACAACATTCAAAGCACAAAGTTGCATTCCCAAATAGGCATCCTCTTCTGAAACATCCAAACCAATTCTACCTTGGTATAAAAACTCACCGTTTTTTTTCGGAGTTTGGATGGCCACGTACACAATGTTCCCACGAACATTGACACTTAGATAATTGCCACCAGGTTTGGGTGGCTCATACAAGCTCAGTCCGAGCTCAGCAACGCGTTTTTGTATATCCATTCGATCCTTACTAAAAATTCACTCTATTAAATAAAAGCCGGTGCTCCACCCAAACGTTCCATCGGATCCACAATGTTTGTGATCTGGATTCCATAATAATCATCCAAAACAATGAGTTTTCCGCGCCCCACTAATTTTCCGTTGGCGAGGATGTCCAATTCCTCACCCACATTTTTATCGAGTTCGACAACAGTTCCTTCCGTGAGTTGCAAAACATCCTTGATGTACATTGTGGTTCGACCCAATTCAATGGTCAACTGGAGGGTTACATCAAGTAAAAGGTTGAGGTTGGCCGTATTGCTCCCCAGATTTGACTGGCCTTTGCCTTGTGATTTAGCGGGAGATGGTGTGGAGCTTGGTCCAAGGGCAGCCGCTATATCAGCAAAGGAAGGTCCTGAATCCCCGCCTGCACCACCACCAACAAGGGCATCCAAATCATCCAACCCTCCTCCACCAGAACCGCCTGCAGCCGGCGTGCCCCCACTGAATCCGCCAAGCAGTGCATCTATATCTTCTTGCGAAAGTGAACCCTCACCCATTTGAACAACCTCTTTTGTTTATTCGTCGGAGGAAATAAAAATCCTTCCTTGAAAAAAAAGGGAATCTTCCACATTTTGTTCTTTATGTCAAACCAGGCACAGACTCTGGATTTTTTTAAAGCAAAAGAACTATTTGAATCGGAACTAAAAGACGGTGGTTACCAATTCCTCGTAGAAAAAGAGGAACTCATCTTCCGATTTCAATCCGACGGTGCCGGCAAAGACCGAATTTATGACTCCCTGGGCATCATTCGAAACTACATCGAAAATTTCCGCATCTATAATTTTGAAGATGGATATTTGAGTTTGCAAGCATTGAATGAAAATCTGTTTGAACCAACTAAAAATCTTTCGTCCAAAATTCGGTTTCGGTTTTCCTTTAAATCCAGACTAAAAGTCGAAGTTGCCAAACATGGAGATCTCACGACAAAGGAAATCCAAGCCATACTCGCTCTAGTACAATACTTTCGCTCCGCCGGGTCAGGGACAAAAGACCCAAGCTCCATACTCACATCTCTCGGTGCCGAAGTCTATGAGCCCCATTTGGAAAAAGCAAAAGGCAATGCTTCTGGGTTTGATACAGTATTTGGTTACGATTCTGTCAAAGCGCAGATCATGGAAAGTTTGGTTTTACCAATCCTCCATCCAGAACCTTTTTTTGAAATCACTGCCAAAACACGCACAAAACAAACGAGCATCCTCCCCCGTGCCGTATTGTTTGAGGGAGAACCTGGAGTGGGAAAAACCAGTATGGCAAAAGTAGTCTCCCAGCTCTGTGGGGTTCCAATGGTGTACGTACCAATCGAATCCATACTCAGTAAGTATTATGGAGAATCTTCCCAAAATCTGGCCATGGTCTTTGATGCGGCCGCTCTCTACCCCAAATCCATGTTGTTTTTGGATGAAATCGATTCACTGGCCACTTCGAGAGAAGACGGACTTTTTGAGGCGACCCGCAACCTACTCAGCGTCCTACTCCGAAAATTGGATGGATTTGCAGAAAAAACTGGGACCATCACCATTGGCGCCACGAACAGAAAGAACGATTTGGATCCGGCTTTGCTTTCACGTTTCGACAGAAAGATTTTTTTTCCCTTGCCGAATGACAGAGAGAGAACAAAAATCCTCGCAGGCTATGCAAAACATTTAGGAGAATCCGAACGGGAAGAGATTGCAAAACTCCTCGTCGGCGCTTCTGGAAGGAATTTGAAAGATTTCTGCGATTTTGTGGAGCGCCGGTATGTGACAGAGTGTTTGGGAGAGGCAAAACCGATCGAAATTCCCGATTTATCGTTTTATCTGGAATCTTTTTCTGATTTTGGGTGGAAACGCTAAAATCCTCGATTATTGGATTCAATCTTCCGAAGCAAATACCGATAATTTTTACAGGATAATTCTTTACGACCAGTGGTCGTTCTCAGGTATCCTCAATTTTAACCTTTATAGGAAGATTCGGACATGAAACTTAAAATGATTCTCCCCATCCTTGTGCTAAACTTTGGGGTTTTCGCTCAAACAGGCGGTTCAGAAACAGGTTCTAGTTCTGCTGGGATCGACGTTACCCAAGCTGGTAAGTCAATTACAGAAACAGAAAAAGAATTGGATAATAATATTTCTGAAGTGAACAAACGCCTCAGACTCCACACGGTACTTTTTAAAATGAAAGTTAGGACTCTACCGCATAAAACCATTTTGTACAAGGGTAAACCAAGTGCCGATGGCGAACGTTGTGAAGCCGCTGACAAACAAGAAGCACAAGATAACACTTGTTTACATTTAGAAGTGTTTGATTTTGTCGGAAGTGAAGATGGAAGATCTTACAAAAACTTGGGTGCAAAATTCAAAAAAATGGAACTGTTTTTTGAAGGTGCAAACAATGCAGATCCAGATCCAAGAAAAGAACAACCACGAAATCTAACAAAGATTAGAACATATATCTACCAAAACAATTTCCTCTTGGAAGACAAAGTCATTTCTGTCATTGCCGATACTGCTCCCAACGGAGAAGCAGCACATGATTCTAAAATTGAATTGTTCTACCAACATGATGAATACCCAGTTTGGGGAACACCAGAAACACCATCTGAAAAAGGTGTTGGAAAGTACATTCTTTCCAATGTTGAAAATACAAAAACGAATCCAATTAGAAACAATTTCAAAAAACAATTCTATTTCAAAAACTTAGATTATTTTGATAAATTGTTCACAAAGGTTTTTGATTACAATGATAGAGATTCCAACAAACATTATAAAAAGAATGTGGAAACCTTAAAAGGATCATTGAAATACTAAATCCTTTAGAGGTTCAAATTTGAACTTCATCAAACAATGTCCGAATTGTTCTACAATGTTACGGTTCCCTGAGTCACAGGGAACCATTCTTGTACAATGCCCTGTTTGTTCCCATAGGTTTACCTTCCAGAAGGACACGGAAGATGTTCATGGGTATGAAATCGAAAAAGAAACTCTGCCCAACTTCATATTTAAACCCAGCTTTAAAAGTTATTCCTTACTTTTGCTAGACCTTCTCTACGCACCCATTGATTTTATAAAATCCAAACAAAATTCTAACTTAAAAAAATTTCGCCTCATTCCGATTTTACTCGTTTGTATATTTCTACTTTATCTATGGAAATGGAATCGAAAACCTGATTTAAAACCACTCGATGTCCAAACACCGAGCACAAGTCCAATAGAAGAAAATCCGACCGAAGAACCTCTAAATTCAAACCAAACCCCAACATACGAGATTTAATCTTTGAATTGGATTGTTATTAAACCTAGTGAAATCATAGACCAACAAAACATTCAAATTTTAAACACAGACCTTCGGTTCCAACATATACAAAACATCCTTAAAAAACAAATTGGAGAGACAGTAAAGGTTGTGGTCTTGAATGTCGGAAATTTTTTATTTCGAATTTGCCAATTTGATAATAAGGTCATAGTTTTAGAGAAAGAAACACAACTGGAAACAGAATTAAGAACAGTACCGATTCATACATTTTTATCTTTACCAAGACCTCAGACTGGTAAAAAAATTTTACACTTAACTGCCTGTTATGGAATTTCTGAGGTTACCTTCCAATCCACTCAAACAAAAAACAAAGAATATTGGACTTCCCCTGTCTATGGCAAAGAGATGGATTTACATTTAGAATCAGGTTATGCACAAACAGGGAATATATGTCCCGTGGCTGTGAGATTATTCAAAACGGGAGATTGGAAAAAAAATCTGCCAATGAATGGAAAACAAATTTATGCACTGGACCGGTCAGGTGAATCTCTACAGAAAGAAATTAAAATTTCGCAAATTTCTACAGACGAAAAACCTTACTTTCTCTTTGGACCTGAGTCTGGTTGGTTGGATAACGACTTAGAATTTTTTAGAACAATGGAAATTCCCATTCTATCTCTTGGAAAAATCAATCTGAGGACTGAATTTGCATACCACGCCCTCATACATCAATGTTTTATCAATTCAGAAACTAAGTAAAGAATATTAGAAATCTGTTAGTCGTACAGTAAACATCAGCGGTAAAACAAAAAATTAAAAACTGATTCCACCCGAAACCAAAAATCGGACTTCATCAATGGAAAGAAAAGACTTCTCACTGGCATCCAAATAATACTTTCTATAATTTTGCAAACGTAACACTACGGGGCCGAACGATTTTGAAATTTCTGCTGCAGCTTGGGTATTGTCATCCATATCAAAGGCTTTTCCATTTGAATCGTAACCTTTTTTTGTGTAATAGAATGACATCATAAAAGAAGAACCGAGAGGAATATAAGCAGCAGCAAATACGCGTTTATTGTTCTTTAACCCGTAATCTTCGACCGCAAATTCAAAACCCAAATGATAAAAATTAACATAAATTGTATGGTAATAACCTGTCACTTTAGCACCCGATTGGTTGGAAAGGTCTTCGTATTTTGTTCTGAGTGGTGCGCGGACAGGGAAGGTTTGGAACCTTTCAATTTCATAAAAACTGTCAAAGTACATAGGAGCGTAATTGGAAGTCATTTGTCGGTATTCAGGTTTGAGTATGATGTTTAGATCTTTTGTACCCAAACGAAAAATGGCTCCGTAATGTGCACCCTTTGCCCCATCCAAACCTTTGATACGATTGTAATCCATATACGGAGTAAATTCAACAAACGGTAAGTTGAGTAACCTGTATTCAATGTCTATCCCTTCAATCGATGCACGGGTGATATCACTTGTCTGAGGATTATCTTGATTTTTGATCGTGGTTGGAGATCCATTTGTATTATAACTCATCTGTACTGGCGCTGCCCTATCCCATGCTTGGGTATAACCAATCGTCAAACGATTGTACCATGGATCATTGTCAACGAGTTCCATTCGCGAATCTTTCGCTATTGGTCTAATTTCTTTTTTGGATAGGTCTTTATTTGTTTTTGCATTATCGGAACCAGCTTCTTCTTCGACACTGATCCTACCTGCTTCATCCAAAACATTACCATTTAGGCTCATCAAATAAGCAACATCGTTCGATTTATTTAGAATCGAAAAAATCGACCTTCCAATGGCAAGTGGTTTGATATAGAGTCTAGCAGCATTAACTTCGAAATTTACAACAGAATTTGCAAAATACTGAACTCCCACATAATCAGTGTTTAAATCTGCCTGAACCCCTGGATTATAAGCATCAAAACGTGAAGAACTTTGATATTTATTAACAATTGTTCCGTGACCGATATAACCATCAATCATCTTACCAGTGTATGCTGAGAATGTCACCTTACCTGGAACTTGCGCATTGTATGTTCCGTAAGAAATATAATTTAAAACACGAGAATAGTCATTACGACTGTTATAATCCATCTCTCGTATTTGTCCGGTTTTCCCTTCCACGAGAAACGGCTCTCTGTCGACCGCAAGGATATTAACAGGGAGAGAAAAGGAATACCCGAAATTTGGTCCATGGTTATAAGTGAAATTGGGTGAAAAATAACCGTAGTAATCTTTTTGGAAGGTACTGCCTCCCGCATCAAATTGTAAGGCTGAGGCTCTTCTCGACTCAGTTCCCGTGGGCACCCAAACTTGGGCAAACAGTCCCAGGGGAAAACATAGGAATATGGCTAAATTCCAAATTTTGAATCGAAATTTCATATGCGTTACTGGAATTATCGAATCTTTCTGGTTTGAAAATAAGAAATAAACCTAATCCGAAACATTCCAATAAGACAGATTTTATTTCTGTTTTATTGAATATCTATTTGACAAACTATGCTATGCCTGGAAGAATGGGACTCCATCGGGAGTAACCAATGCCTAGAAATTACAAAACAGAAACCATCGTCCTCCACGGAGGCCAAGAGCCTGACCCAACAACCACTTCGAGGGCTGTCCCTCTTTACCAAACCACTTCTTATGTTTTTAATGACACAGACCACGCAGCCCGTCTTTTCGGCCTACAAGAATTTGGAAATATCTATACTCGTCTAATGAACCCAACAACAGATGTTTTGGAAAAGCGTGTGGCCGCTTTGGAAGGTGGTGTGGCCGCTTTGGCAACGGCATCTGGCCAATCAGCTGAATCTTTGGCACTGCTCAATATTGTTGAGGCTGGCTACGAGATTGTGGCCTCCTCGTCTTTGTATGGGGGAACCTATAACCTTTTGCACTATACCTTTCCAAAACTCGGAATCAAAGTTCATTTTGTAGACCAGTCGGATCCAGAAAACTTTCGCAAGGCGAGCAATGACAAAACGAGAGCTTTCTATGCAGAGACCCTCGGTAATCCAAAATTAGATACCCTAGACATCTCTCGTGTGAGCCAAATTGCAAAAGAAGTTGGGGTTCCCCTCATCATCGACAATACCCTGCCTTCCCCTTACCTTGTGAATCCTCTCAAACATGGTGCCGACATCGTTGTCCACTCACTCACCAAATTTTTGGGGGGGCATGGAACAAGCATCGGTGGGATCATCGTCGATGGAGGTTCGTTCAACTGGGGCAATGGAAAATTCAAAAATTTTACAGAACCAGACCCTTCTTATCATGGACTTAAGTTTTGGGATGTATTTGGAAAATTTGAACCTTTTGGTGGAGTGAACATTGCTTTCATCCTGAAAGCTCGTGTCCAAGGGCTCCGGGATTTGGGACCCGCCATTTCTCCATTCAACGCATGGCAAATCTTACAAGGGGTCGAAACCCTCCCTCTCCGTATGGAACGGCATTCCCAGAATGCAGAGAAGGTAGTGGAATTTCTATCCAAACACCCCAAGGTGGAATGGGTGAATTACCCGGGTTCTAAAAATGACAAGTCTGCTAGTCTTGCAAAAAAATACCACGAACGAGGGCTCTTTGGTGCCATCATCGGTTTTGAAATCAAAGGTGGGCTGACAAAGGCAAAACAATTCATTGATGGATTGGAACTATTCAGTTTGCTCGCAAACGTTGGGGACGCCAAATCACTGGCCATCCATCCAGCATCCACAACCCACCAACAATTGACGCCAGAAGAACAGATTTCTGCTGGTGTGAGCCCTGGTTTTGTTCGTCTGAGTGTGGGTCTGGAACATATCGATGACATTCTGGTAGACTTGGAGGAAGCCTTAAAAAAAATCTGATCTAAGCATGCCTACACCCGAAACCAAGCAACCCGCCGATTCGTCTGTAGGTTTTGTTGAAACCAAAGTTCAGATTTTTGGCTCGCTCACTTTGGAGGGTGGTGAAACCATCACCCCTCTCGAAGTGGCCTACGAAACATACGGAAACCTATCTCCCAATAGAGACAATGCCATTCTTGTTTGCCACGCCCTTTCGGGTGACGCTCATGCCGCGGGTTACCTCCCAGGTGAAAAACGCCCTGGGTATTGGGATTTTTATATAGGACCTGGCAAAGCATTCGATACAAATAAATATTTTGTCATTTCTTCCAATGTGATTGGTGGGTGTAAAGGTTCGAGTGGCCCACTCACCATCAATGGTAAAACGGGCAAACCATTCCAATCCACTTTTCCTTTTGTTTCGATTGCCGATATGGTGAACGCACAGGAAAAATTGGTCTCCCATTTTGGAATCGATACACTCTTCGCTGTTGCGGGAGGATCCATGGGCGGAATGCAAGCCTTACAGTGGTCAGTTGCCTACCCTAACCGTTTAAAAAACTGCATTGTGATGGCATCTTCTTCCGAACATTCTGCCCAACAGATTGCCTTCAATGAGGTGGGAAGACAGGCCATACTTTCTGATCCCAATTGGAACCAAGGACTTTATACAAAAGAAAATCGCCCCTCCAAAGGGTTAGCACTTGCTCGGATGATGGGTCATATCACTTATTTGAGTGATGAAATGATGAGAGAAAAATTTGGCCGAAAACCTCCCAAAGGTAATATCCAATCCACCGATTTTGCAGTTGGGAGTTATTTGATCTACCAAGGTGAATCCTTTGTGGATCGGTTCGATGCAAATTCATACATTTATGTTACCAAAGCTTTGGATCATTTCAGTTTGGGAACTGGAAAAGAATTGACCAAGTCACTTTCCAAAGTGCAATGTCGATTTTTGGTTGTGGCTTATACATCCGATTGGTTGTACCCACCATACCAATCGGAAGAGATTGTAAAGTCGCTCGAAGTGAATGCAATTCCAGTGAGTTTTGTCGAACTAAACAATCCAGCAGGTCATGACAGTTTTTTACTACCAAGTAAGGAACAAGAATCCATTTTGCGAGATTTTTTATCTTCCACCGATGATGGGTTAATCGTTTAATGAACGTATCCATTCAAAAAAATAATATCGATTTAGATTTAACCAACCGCCCGGACATTTCGTACATTGCAAATCTGATCAAACCTGGAGAACGAATTTTAGATTTGGGTTGTGGTTACGGCGAACTGATGTTACTCTTAAAACGCCAAGGAGTTCGTGTACAAGGGATCGAAAAGGATGACCGTTGTATCATACAGTGCGTAAAAAAAGGTCTTTATGTACACCATGGTGATATAGACGACGGATTAAAACACCACCTGGATCACAGTTTTGATTTTGTGATCCTAAACCAAACCATACAACAAACCCTAAACCCTGGCGCCATCATCAAAGAATGTTTGCGCATAGGCAAAAAAGTTATCATCGTTTTTCCAAATTTTTCTCACTGGCAAATTAGGACTTCTATCATCTTCAGTGGGAAAACCCCTGTCACGGACCTAATGCCGTTTCATTGGTATGATACGCCGAACCTGCATTACCTTTCTTCAAAAGATTTTTTCGATTTTTGTGATGCAGAAAAAATAAAGATCCTGCACAAAGCTTTTTTCAATCGCACAAGACAAATTCGTTTATTGCCTAACTTCTTTGCGAAATTAGCATTATTCGTAATCTCCGCCTAATTTTCGCTAAATAAAAATCTACCAGTCTGTGTCTTCAGAAAATATGGAGCCGATTATATTGGAAAAATCATAAAATGGAAACAAACTTGTAGATAGGTATCTTGAATGGTATCCCCCCCGATTCCTCTGGTCTAAATTCTTACTAATGATCTTCAGTTCTCCCAATCGTTCTTCCAATTTGGAAATTGCGAGTAAATATTGAATTTCTGCTTCCCTATCTTTTCCTACCTTTCCGGTAGGTTGGATCGTTTCTCCAGATTTCTGATTGGTTTTCTTTACTTTCAATTTTGATTGTAAATATTTTCTCAAATCTAAGTCTTCAATTTCGTCTTTATCGAACCAAATCAAATGACAAGGATTACAAATGTCAATTTCCACATTGTTTTTTATGAGTGGGAGTTTTAGAGTTTGCATACCCGATTTGCATTTTGGACAGGGAATTGACCTTGGTTTGACTAAGATAGTGGATTTGGATTTGATTTGTTTCCAATACGATTCTGAAAAAAATTTATAAAGATTCTGTTCTCCATAATAATGCCCAAAACATTCGTTACAAATCGAAATATAACCAAACTCGGTTTTCAAATTTTGAATTGGATGTGCACAATTGGGACAAAACATAAATGCTCCGCTTTTTGCAAAGAAGCCCAGCAATCACTCTGGGCTTCTTTGCTGTACGGCGATATTTTCTATCAAAATATATATCGATTGAATTCTTAAAAACTTGATACCTTTCTATTGATTCAAGTGTTCTAAAAAAAAAATTTAAGAATACGTTTCACTCATTTTTTTAACTCAGCATTTTTATTCAAAATCGGAGTTAATTTTATTACCAATCAACCGATTGGCAATAAAATTCATTCAGCCAAAATTTCGCCTATTTCTAATTTTGTATCAGAACAACTAAACTCAGACTAAATATTCGAATAAATTTTCATCTTGGTTGACCAGAGTAAAATTTAGATTCTTATCTTTCATTCGAAAGATCAAAGAATCAAAATCATCTTTTGACTTTACCTCTATCCCAACAAGGGCTGGACCCGACTCTTTATTGTTTTTTTGGATGAATTCAAATCTAACGATGTCATCATTTGGCCCAAGGATTTCATTCACAAATTGTTTGAGTGCGCCAGGTCTCTGAGCAAATCGAATGATAAAATAATGTTTCAACCCCTCATACAATAACGACCGTTCTTTGATTTCTTGCATCCGATCAATATCGTTATTCCCACCACTCAGTACACAAACAACCGTTTTTCCTTTGATTTCATCCGAATATAGATCGAGCGCAGATATACTGAGTGCACCCGCAGGTTCTGCGACAATTGCATCCTCATTGTACAATTGTAAAATTGTCGTACTCACTTTGCCTTCTGGAACAAGTAACATCCCATCCAATACATTTTTGCATATGGGAAAAGTAAGATCTCCTACTTTTTTTACAGAAGCACCATCCACAAATTTTTGGATCGTATCCAATAGAATTGGTTTGCCATTTTTTAATGCTTCCGTCATCGATGGTGCGCCCTTTGGTTCCACACCGATGATTTTTGTTTTGGGTGAATATAATTTAAAATAACTCCCCACTCCCGCACAAAGCCCTCCCCCACCAATGGGAAGAAAAACAAAATCGATGATTTTCAATTCCTCAAGGATTTCCTTGGCAACAGTACCTTGCCCTTCCATAATTTTTTTGTGATCAAATGGCGGTATAAAAGTTTTTCCATTCTCTTTTGCATATTGTAACGCATAATTTTGACATTCATCGAATGTATCTCCAACGAGAACAACTTGTACCGCAACACCACCAAACATTTTAACCTGATTGATTTTTTGTTTAGGGGTAATGGAGGGCATGTAAATAACTCCCGTTATACCCAACCTTTTACAAGAATAAGCAACTCCTTGTGCATGGTTGCCTGCACTCGCACAGACCACCCCATTTTGTTTTTCTTCTTGCGACAAACTTTGGATTAAATAATAAGCTCCACGAATTTTGTAAGATCTGACTACTTGCAAATCTTCCCGTTTGAGATAAATATTGGCTCTATATGTTTTAGACAATTTAGAATGGAACTGTAAGGGCGTTTTGAGTACGATCGATTTTAAACAATCGTAAGCAGAATCAATATCCAATGACTGATCGGTTTTCATTTAATTTACAAAAAAAACAATAGGAACATTTAGTAGTTTCGTTTTTATATTTTGAGAAAATTCTTATTTAGGTTCATTCAAATGATTCCATAAGATCGGAATTGTTATTCGTTTTTGCTATATCAGAGGCTGTTAGACCTAAGTTGTTTTTAATATCCTTATTACTTCCTTTTTTCAACAAAAACTTAATCATCGCTTGATTTTTGTTTGCAGCAGCCCAATGTAAAACCGTATCGCCTTGGTTTGTTTTTTCGTTTAATTCCCATTTTTTTAGAGAATAAATATATTCTAATAGTTCTAAGTCATTGTGAAAAGCAGCATATGTCAATGCGGTAAACCCAATTGTATCCTTAAATCTGAAATCAATTTTTTGTTTTATTAAATATTTAATAACTTCAAGTTTTGAATGGGTGTTCATCGCATTCTGAAACAAATTTACTTCGTATGTAGTGTTTGTATCAAATAAAATAATGGAAGTTTCTTTATCAATACTGCCATTGGAAAATAATTCTTGGATGCGCGGAAGATCGTTCTTACCCACTGCCTGGAAAGCAAGCCTTGGTATATAAGTTTGATCTTCAGTAACATCATAGATTTCAATGGAAGGTTGGTTGTTTTTCAGTTTATACAGGAAACTGAACATAAAGGATCCCTTTTTATCAGCACTAGGAATTTCTAAAGTGGCCTTTGTATTCAACCGTATGTCCAGTTTGCCAGAGGCATCTTCTCTGGAATAACTTCTGGAAGTATTTGATTCGCCTGTGGTCAAGTTGATGTTTGCGCGTAAGCTTGTCTTTGATCGAAAAAATAAAAATGAGACTCTTGCCTTTGTTTTTTCTAGTTTTTCAAAACAACCAGAAAGTACACTTGTTCCTCTCTGGATGAAAAAATCTGAATCATCGACGGAAAATATACCAACCTTACAACGAGGATTCTCCTTCGCACTCTCAATGATTTGAAAATTGGATACCGTTTTGCAACTAACAAGGACAAAAAAGAGAAAGATTAAAAAGACATTTTTCATATCATAAAAAAAAACTGATTTTTCTCTTTGTCAAACTAAATTGATAAAGTTGGATTGAAAGGAGTTTTAATGGGGAAACAAGAAGGTAATTTTGTAGGAACAGTCTTAAAATAAAAACTTCATTTCGAAAATAAAGAAACCGCCGTTGTGAGCCCCAACCACCTGCTCACTCGGGCGACTTCTATTATCCTACTACTGGAGTAATCTCATTACCGACTGAGACTTCATGTTTGCTTGCGCAAGCATTGAAGTTGCAGCCTGAGTCAAGATTTGGTATCTCGTGAAGCTGGTCATTTGTTCAGCCATGTCAGTATCACGGATACGAGACTCAGAAGCTTGTGTGTTTTCATAAGCATTCATAAGTCCTTTTGCAGCATGCTCCATACGGTTGTAATATGCACCGAGGTCAGCTCTTTGTTTAGAGATCACTCGGAGGGCATCATCACAAAGTCCGATCACGGAGTTTGCTTTCCCTGCAGTCGAAAGAGAAATGAAAGTAAGAACCGTAGGGTTTCTTAATCCCAAGGCCGCAGTGTTCATTGTTTCAATGTACACGCGTTCTCTTTGGTGCATGTTAGCTCCAATATGGAACCACATACTTGCAGTAGGATTGAGACGAGCAAAAGCCCCTGTAAGCAGTTTCATTTTGTTGAATTCTGCTTGGGAAGCGATTCGATCGATCTCGTCCACTAGCTGAGAAACCTCAACTTGGATCTGTTGTCTATCTTCTTCTGTGTAGATACCGTTGGCAGCTTGCACTGCGAGCACACGAACACGTTGAACGATTTCGTGTGTTTCTTGGAGGTATCCTTCAGCCGTTTGGATGAGGGACATTCCATCTTCAGTATTTTGTTCTGCACGTCGAAGACCAGCAATCTGAGTTCTCATTTTCTCAGACACTGCAAGTCCAGAAGCATCATCTCCAGCTTTGTTGATACGCATACCAGAGGATAGCTTCTCAAGATCTTTGCTTAGGTTTGCGTCGTTAGACTTCAAAGTTCTATGTGCAAAGATCGCACTAACGTTATGGTTGATAATCATCCGGGTTCCTCCTTGAATCCGTTCCTCTGGCACAAAATGCCGAAACATTCCGCCCAGAGAGTTGATGAATTTTCGAAGAGGCCATCCTTGGCCTTTTCAAGATAAGGATCGGTCGAACGAGTGCGAAGGATAATAGAGAAATCAAAATAAATTTTGAATAAAATTAGAACTTCCCCTTTTCTTAATTTGTCCCTTAACAATTTATGGAAAAAGAATGGGTAAAACTTGTGCTTGAAACGATCTATTTAGCCAACCCCCGAGGATTTTGTGCCGGTGTCAAATATGCGATTTCCTATGTAGAAACGGTTTTCGAACAAAATCCAGAGACCCCCCTCTATGTCCGGAAGGAAATCGTCCACAACCAAAGGGTTGTCGAGGAAATGAAAAAAAAAGGAATCCAATTCATTAGCGACTTAAACGAAGTACCAGATGGTTCCACTGTCATTTTTTCTGCCCATGGTGTTTCACCCGAAATTGTCAAAGAAGCAAACGACCGTAAAATGCGAGTGGGAGATGCCACCTGCCCGCTGGTTACCAGAGTGCACAGGAAAGCACGCAATATAAGGGATAGCCATCAAATCATCTACATTGGCCACAAGGGTCACGACGAAGCCATTGGAACCATGGGAGAGGCAAAAATGTTTCTAGTGGAATCCCCGGAGGATGTGGAATCCTTACGAGAAACCATCAGAAACGACAAACCACTCACATACCTGATGCAGACTACTTTGTCCGTAACGGACACAAAAAACATTGTCAAAAAAATTGAAGAGGTTTTTCCTTTTGTGGAACATCCCCAAAAAGATGACATTTGTTATGCGACAACGGAAAGACAAGACGCAGTGAAGTCTATGTTGAATTCGGTTGATGCGATTCTTGTTATTGGTGCCAATAATTCTTCTAATTCCGTGCGGCTTTGTCAATTGGCTCAAAAATCCAAACCAGCAAGTTTTCAAATTTCCAAAAAAGAAGATGTAAACCCTGAACATTTAATCCAAAATAAAATTAAGGTTTTAGGCATCACGGCTGGAGCCTCAAGCCCACAAATCCTTGTAGACGAAATTGTTTCAGAATTACTTTTACATTTTCCCAATGCAAAGGTTTCTTTATTTCCAGAAAGCCGTGAAGACACAATGAGTTTCAAACTGCCAAAAGAATTGATCAAAGAATCCTACTGATTAGATTTGTCCATTCATGGACAAATCCAAATTACTATTTGCGGCGATGGATGGACTAGAGTATGGACATGCCATCATATCTGTCCACCGTGATACCAATGAGATCCAAGTACTAGGTAACAACGCAAAATTCTCAGGGTTATCCACAAAAATTTCCTATCAAAAGTTTTTACTTGGTCGGATTCTCGATACAAATTTTTACCAAGAAATATTTCAAATTCCACCAAACCAATTTTTAGAATGTTCGTTTTCTAAATTTAATTATCCAGATGGAAACAAGGAATTAGAATATTTTAATTTATTTATTAAAGATATTACAGAAAAAAGAAGACAAGACGAGGAAATTGCCTGGCGATTGCGTTTTGAACTGGGGGTAGCATCTTCCATCCAAATTCTCATCCAAAATTCTAGTTTTGAAACAAGTTTACCCCAAGCCCTCTACCAACTTTTAAATTTTACAGAAATGGATTCTGTATTCTTTCTAAAAACGCAAGACTCCGAAGTTTTGGATTTCAAAATTCTTGCCAATGAAAGGAAAGTTGGATCAGTACCCTTTTTACCTAAATCCCTAGAAAACTCTCCTTGGAAAGAAATTGGTCTCGGGCGTTGGAAAGAAAAACTAAAACAAGGAAAGGTCATCTTTTTGACCAAAGAACAAACCTTAGAAAAAGAAAAGTGGTTTTTTGACCGAGGGACAGAACTTGTTCTCCTCATCCCTGTATTTCTGGATCAAAAATTTTTAGGTATTTTCGGATTTGAACGTTTCCATAAAATAACCATTTTCGAAAAAGAAAACGTCCTCGTCTACCAAACAGTGGCAAGGTGGCTCGGTCTTTTTGTCCAGAGGTCTGATGACCAAGATGAATTGAACAAATACAAATCCAATTTGGAATCCCTTGTTCTCGAAAGGACAATCGATCTCTCCAAAACCAGAGAGGAATTGGAAAAAGCATTCCGCGTCAAAACAGACTTCTTAGCCCAGATGAGCCACGAATTACGGACGCCGCTCAATTCCATCATTGGTTTTTCCAAACTCATCGACCTCCCAGAAGATGACCAAACAGGTAAAACATACTTAAAATATATTTTTGAAGCAGGCACCAAACTCCTCAAAATGATCAACGAGATCCTCGCACTTTTACGAATGGAATCTGGTGAACTACCCATCTACCAATTGCGGTTCGATCCTATCGAATTATGTTTAACGGCAAAAAACACAGTCCAGGCAATGATGCAACCAAACCAAGGTAATATTATTTTTGAAGTTATCGGTAATAAAGACTGGATGAATGGCGATCCAGGTAAAATCCAACAAATCATCCTCAATTTGCTCACAAACTCCATCAAATATGCTGGAAAAGAGCCAAAGATTCGTTTGGTGCTTAGTTTCCAAGAGACAGAAGTCCATTTCCTCGTCGAAGATGATGGACCTGGGATCTCCGCCGAAAACAGGGAAAGGGTTTTTCAAAAATTTGTTCGTTTGCACGACCATGGAAATATAGAAGGAGCAGGACTTGGGCTCGCAATTTCAAAAGGCCTTGCAGAAAAAATGGGGGGATCTCTAGCTCTTTTGCAAAATGAAGGCAAAGGTTGCCAATTTCTTCTCATCATCCCCAAAATTTAAATAAAGGAATTGAATCCATTCGTATCTTGTTAGAAACTTTCCGATAATTCAAATGGTGGATCCTCTATTTCAAAAAAAGTCCGGCGATTCATTGGTGGCAAAGAACATCAGGCGACCAAAAGAGCCAATTCTCATTGTCGAAGACAAAATCGAAAATCAAACACTCCTCGTTGGTATCTGCAACCGGATCGGCGTGGCTACAGAAACAGCTGACAATGGACAAATTGCGCTCGAAATGATGCAAAAAAAACCATACAGCCTCTTTCTGGTGGATTTGATGATGCCTGTGATGGATGGAAAAACCTTCATAGAACAAGCAAAACGAATCGATCCGAATGCAGTTTTCATTGTCCAGACCGCCGTAGACCAAACTGATCAAATCATTGAGGTGATGAAACTTGGGGTATATGATTATCTCTTAAAACCTCTCCATGTAGAAATTGTTTCCGATCGTTTGGAAAAATCTCTTGAATACGTCTATTTAAAGAGAATGGAGAAAATCCTAGAATCGGAAGAATCGAAAGAACTAAAAGACCAACTTGAGTGGTTAAATTATAAAGAATCCAATCGAAAGGCACGAGAGACCAATTCCGACATCCATTCCATTTTAAACCTTCGAACTACTCTTTCACAAGGCTCTGGAATCGGCGCCATTACAACTCTCATCGATTCGTTAGACAAAGGCAAAAAAACTGATAATGACACTGTTTCCATAAATAAAGATTTTTGGGAATTATTATGCGAGAACAACAAACACGCGAAATCGATGATACGCGGACTGAACATTGCGGTGAATATAATCCAAAACAATTCTCCATTGGTTTCTGGTTTAAGTGATGTTATACTATCAATTTTACCAGAAACGGCAAAAAAATACGAAAACGAAATCGAAGAGAAACAAATAAAAGTTAACTATCCTGTTGTTAAAAACACTGTGAATCTGTCTTTCAACAAAGAATTATTATCTCTTGTCATAGACGAATTGTTTATCAACGGATTAAAGTATTCCCAACCAAAGTCAAATTTTGATATTTTTGTTACTTTTGTCGATGGATACTTTTGTTTGTCTTTAAAAAACAACATGTTAGATGATGATTACGCCAAACAAATTCCATTGGAAGAAAAAAGGCTCATCCAGCCCTTTTACCGTATTCATCCTCCAGTGGAATCTTTTTATTCTAAAGAACCATTTAGCTTAGGTTTGGGGCTAACCATGGTAGACTTCATTATGCAAAAACACCATGGGATGTTTTTTATCCGCAATGCCGTGGATCATACTTCGGAAGAAGTATCCAATTGTGTGATTACCGAAATCTTTCTACCCATCCAAAATAACTGAGGAAAAAAAATGAACCAAAAAATTCTTATCATCGATGATTCTGCTGTTTTTAGAAAAATCATCTCCGTACATTTAAAAAATGCAAATTTTGACTTAATTGAAGCTGGAGATGGTTTGGAGGGCTTAAAACAATTAGAAACTAACAATGTTGATTTGATCGTTTCGGATATGAACATGCCCAATATGGATGGGATCAGTTTTATCAAAAAAGTAAAGTCTGACCCGAAATACAAATTCACTCCGATTATCATGCTGACAACAGAATCACAACCTGAAAAAAAACAAATGGGTATGGATGCTGGGGCAAAAGCATGGTTAACAAAACCTTTTTCTCCAGAAGAATTATTGGATACAATTGCGAAACTCTTAGCGTAATATGGAACCTTCCCAAACGATTCAAAGTAAAAATTCAGGTCCTGAAATTGTTTGGGAAGGAAAATTAACGGCACCCCATGTAAACCAATGGTTGGAAATTTCTAACCATTGGCATTTTGATAAAGGTACCGTCATTATCCTCAATTTAGAAAACATCCAACGTATCGATAGTGCTGGTATACAATTGCTTATGTACATCAAAAAGGCATGTTTACAGCAGCACCTAACGCTACATTTGCGAAACCATTCGCTTCCTGTATTAAAAATTTTAGATGTTTTGGGGCTTGTTTCTTACTTTGGCGACAAAATCAAAGTCAAAAAGGAATACGCGAAAGAATTAGAATTTGGATACGGAACAAAAAAGGTAAACTAGTGGATTTATCGGAAGTCATTGATGCCTACCTTGTTGAATCGGAAGAACTACTCCGTGACATGGAAAATATACTATTACGCATTGAATCGCAAAACCCAAATGAAGAGGATCTGAATGCAATCTTCCGTGCCGCTCACACGATCAAAGGAACAGCGGGTATGTTTGGATTTGATTCAACCGTCAAATTCACACATGTTGTTGAAAACCTACTAGATGGTTTGCGGTCAAAAAGTATTACTTTTCAAAAAAAATTTGTAGAAATTTTACTTACCGCGAAAGACCACCTAACATATCTCGTAACTACGGAAACTAATGGCCCAATTCCAAAGGAAAAATTAGAATTCGGTGAATCAATTCTAAAACAAATTTACCCATACACGAATCAGGAAAATACAGAAACCGAAAAAGAGGATACGAACAAATCGGAAAATATTGAATCCGATAAATTCATTGTTCAAAATGTTAATGGTACTCGTTTTGTTTTAATTTCCTTCAGGCCGAACCAGAATGTATTTTTACTTGGTTTTGATCCTATGTCCTTTATTTCTTACTTAAAAAAATTAGGCAAAATCAAGTATGTAAAAACAATCGATACTTTTCTCGAAACGAACCAAAGTTTTGATCCCGAACAATGTTACCTTGGTTTCGAAATTGTTTTAGACACACGAGAGACCCTAGATACAATCCGAAACGCATTTAGTTTCATCGAGGCAGATTCCTTTTTACACATTCTACCAAAAAACTCTTCTGTAAGTGAACTAGTGGATTTAGCAACCCAATTGCCAGAGGAAGAAATCTATTTGGGAAACCTCTGGAAAGAAATGGGTCTCTTATCAGAAAATGAATTGGTCGAATATTTTGAACGATTGAAAAATGAAAATGATTCTGAAACTGTGGCGATCACTAAAACCTCTTTGAACCAAATACAAAATTCGCCTCAAAAGAATCCTGAATTAGATCAAACATCGAAACAATCTACAATCAGAGTAGATTCCAAACGTATTGACAGCTTGATCAATCGTGTGGGAGAACTTGTAGTATCATGTGCCAACATGAATCAGCAATTAACAGGAACTGAAGACCCAAACCTGATTGAATCATCGATTCTTGTTATGCGACTCCTGAATGAAGTAAGGGAAATTTCTCTCAAACTCCGGATGGTTCCCATCGGAGATTTATTCCAAAAATACCAAAGGATAATCCGCGATTTAAGTAAAGAGTTAGGTAAGGAAATTTCTTTGGTCATTGAAGGAAAAGACACAGAACTTGACCGAAACATCGTTGAAAAATTAGGAGACCCCCTCACCCATTTAATCAGAAATGCATGTGATCATGGAATGGAAACTCCTGAAGAACGTATCAAAAAAGGAAAACCCAAAGCTGGTATTATCCACCTCAATGCCTACCACGAAGGCGGCTCGATCGTGATTGAAGTAGCGGATGACGGAGCTGGTATCAACAAAAAGAAAGTTTTGTCCAAAGCAAAAGAAAAAGGTATCATCACCGCAGCCATCCAAGATTCAGAGGACGAAATATATAAGCTGCTCTTCCATCCTGGTTTTTCGACCGCGGATAAAGTGACGAACGTTTCCGGGCGTGGTGTTGGGCTTGATGTTGTCAATAAAAACATAGAGTCACTCCGAGGGATCATTAGTATCCGTTCGAAAGAAAATGAAGGTAGTAAGTTCATCCTTAGGCTGCCTCTTACACTTGCAATCATCGATGGTTTTTTAGTTGGAATCGGAAAAAATCGGTATATCATTCCGATGGAGATGATCCTCGAATGTTTGGATTTCAGTGAAGAAAACGAAACAAAATCCAACCAATACTTTGCCTTGCGAGGAAATTTAATTCCGTATATACGTTTAAATGACTATTTTCCGTCCAATGAGGATACAAAATCTGGCGAGAGAGAAAATATAGTCATTGTTCGCAATGGTGAAAAAAAAGCAGGTATTGTCGTTGATCGATTGTTTGGCGAATACCAAACAGTGATAAGACCGATGGGATCCGTCTTTCACCATGTGAAGGGAGTTAGTGGAACAAGCATACTTGCCGATGGATCGCTTGCTCTCATTCTTGATGTTAATTCATTATTTGATCATACAATTGCATTAGAAACCGAATTTTTGCTGAATAAAAGAGGATAAAATGAAATTCACCACCACTACCAAACTAACTGTCTTTTTTGTATTTAGTTTATTTTATGTTACCTTAACTTCATCCTATATCATTTGGCAATTAAAACTAAATAACGAGAACAATGAATTTATTTCTAAATCCAAAGATGAAAATAGAAAATTCATCAGAGATTTGATCGGAAAGGAATCTATAATAAATAAATCGATACAGTCTTTTGTATCGAAAGGTTCGTTTGAGAATGCTGATTTTGAAAAGTTCAAATCACAAACTGCAGAATTAAATGAAACCTTAAATTCCTTACCATCCCAACTTCGTGATGAAAATACATTAAAAATCATCGAAACTCTAAATCAAAAATTAATATCTGATTTGGAATCCAATCTTTCCATTGAGGCTGCAAAAAAAGGAAACTTCAATTATACTTTCACGAATACATGGATGGAAATTTCAGATAACATTTCTAAACTAATTGGAAATGACCAAATAAACACTACGTCGCAAAACGAAGGAAACCCAGAACTCATTCAGATTATTTTTATTTTGGGTGTGATTTATACAATTTTATCATTCATCTTATTTCTTGTTAATGTAAAAACAATTGCGGCTCCACTCCAAAAAATCCTACACGATCTGCAACAAATAATAAATGGCAATAAAACCATTCGTCTTAGTAACAAAAGCAAATCAGAATTTGGCGAATTGGCTAGAAAACTAGATGAACTTCTCAATCAGTTTTTGGAGGAATCTAACAAAAGTTTGCGAATAAAGTCTGCCTTGGACAATGTATCCACTAATATTATGATGGCAGATAGTGACCTAAATGTAATTTACATGAATAAATCCATTCGGGAAATGTTTGCAAAATCAGAATCAGAAATCAAAGGCCAGTTGCGTAATTTTTCTCTCAACCAACTTATGGGAAGTAATATAGATCATTTCCATAAAGACCCGAGCCACCAAAGAAGACTACTCTCAAGCTTCACATCCGAATTCAGATCCAGCATCAAAATAGGAAATCGCGAATTCAATTTGATTGCAAACCCAATCATCACCCAATCCGGAGAAAGATTGGGGAGTGTGGTGGAATGGTCTGACGTAACGGAGACCAATGCAAATGAAGCGGCTATCAATCGTTCCCAGGCAACAATTGAATTTAATTTGGACGGTACCATTATATATGCAAACCAGAACTTTTTAAATGTAATGGGTTATGATTTAGCAGAAATTAAAGGGCAACACCATAGGATGTTTGTTGGGAAGGAAGAAGCTAGCAGTGAGGAATATAGACAGTTTTGGAGTAATCTTAACCGTGGTGAATTCCAATCAGGTGAATACAAACGAATTAATAAAAGTAAAAACGATGTTTGGTTACAGGCAACTTATACTCCAATCCTAGATACAAATGGAAAACCATATAAAGTAATTAAGTTTGCGACAGACATTTCTGAGCAAAAAAAATTAACTTTGGAAACTGCGCGCATTGTAGACGATCTGGTCATTGGATTGGCTGCCTTAGAAAAAGGTGATCTTACAGTTCAAATTGAAAATAAGTATGAAGGTGGATTTGCGAAATTAAGAGACAGTTTCAACAATACTTCTAAAACTCTCATCAAAATCATAGAGGAAGTCAAAACAAATACAGATGCCCTTGTAACGGCCTCAGAAGAAGTATCTGCAACAGCAGGTACTTTATCCCAAGGTGCAAGCGAGCAGGCAGCTTCTGTGGAAGAAACAACCGCAAGCCTGGAAGAAATGGGTGCATCCATCGATCAAAATGCTGATAATGCAAAACAAACAGAATCGATTGCCACAAAATCAGCGAAAGAAGCAAAACAAGGTGGTGAGGCAGTTAAAAATACAGTTTCTGCGATGAAAGAAATTGCGGATAAAATTTCAATCATCGAAGATATTGCATACCAAACCAACTTACTTGCATTAAATGCAGCTATCGAGGCGGCAAGAGCTGGAGAACATGGTAAGGGATTTGCCGTTGTTGCATCGGAAGTGCGTAAACTTGCCGAACGCAGTCAAAAATCTGCAAATGAAATTGGAACTTTAGCTGGCGGATCGGTAGAAATTGCCGAAAAGGCTGGCAAACTCATTGAAGAAATAGTGCCTGCTATTAACAAAACCGCAGATTTAGTCCAAGAGATAGCGGCTGCTAGCCAAGAACAATCGTCTGGTGTGAGTGAAGTCAATAAGGCAATGTCCCAATTAGACCAAGTTTCACAACAAAGCGCCTCATCTTCCGAAGAATTAGCAGCGATTGCGGAAGAACTGAAAGCAAGAGCAGAACAGTTACTAAACTCTGTTAGTTTCTTTAAATTAAATACTTCAGATTCTCCTGTGTTTAAATCTTCAAAACAACTGAATACAAATAAACAAGTTGGCCTTGTTAACCCAATCAGATCAGAATCCGTTTCTGACAGATTTAAAAAATACTAAGGTTCAAAACGATGCAAGACATTCAGTATTTAACATTTCATCTATCAGAAGAAACTTTTGGGTTAGGGATATTGCATATCAAAGAAATCATTGAATTTGAATCTTTAACCAATGTCCCAATGATGCCCGATTATATCCCAGGGATCATCAATTTACGCGGAAATGTTGTTCCAGTTATAGACCTCAATATGAGGTTCTACAAAACAAAAACTAAAACGAGTCGAAAAACCTGTATCATCATAACAGAAGTAAATCTGGAATCAGAAACTGTTGATGTTGGATTACTCGTAGACACAGTGGACGAGGTAGTTGACATTCACGAAGAAAAAATCGAGGATCCACCTAACTTTGGATCAAAGATCAGATTAGATTTTATACAAGGCCTGGGTAAATTAGATTCTGGATTTGTTATCATCTTAAAAATTAATCAAATTCTAAATCTATCGGAAATACAAGATATCCAAGAAAAATCATTGAATCTCAATTGATGGAAATACCCGATTCAATTATAGATTATTATCTAAATCCTGGAGATTTTTACTTTGGAGGCCCGAACATTCGCATTCGCACTTTGCTTGGGTCTTGCGTTTCTATCATTCTCTGGAATCCCGAAGCTAAACTGGGTGGGATGTGCCATTATATATTGCCACTACAAAATGGAAATTTTCGAGATTCCACACTAAATGGCAAATATGGCGAAGATGCAATTTCATTATTCCTTAAAGAAATAAAAACAAAACGACTAGATCCAAAATCATTCAAAGCCCGCATTTTTGGCGGCTCAAACATGTTCTTAACACATGAAAAAGAATTATTGGACGATAAGCTCGCAGGCCAAATTGGCAGTCGAAATTCTGACTTTGCAATCAATGAGTTAAAAAAACTAGGTATAAAAATTTTATCTAAAGACATCGGTGGTATACAATCGAGAAAAATTTATTTCTCCGTTTGGGACGGAGAGGTTTGGGTAGAGAAAAAATAATCCATGAAAAAAACAAAAGTATTTGTAATTGATGATTCCGCAGTCGTAAGACAGGTGCTTGGTGAAATATTCAAAACAGACCCAAGTTTCGAATTTCTCGGCAGTGCTCCAGATCCAATTTTTGCTCTAAGTAAAATGAATGAAAACTGGCCGGATGTGATTGTTCTTGATATTGAAATGCCAAGGATGGACGGACTTAGTTTTCTAAAAAAAATAATGGCTGAAAGGCCAACACCTGTCGTTATTTGTTCCACCTTAACAGAGTCAGGTTCGAATACAGCGATGATTGCACTCAGTTTGGGTGCTAGTGAAATCATTACCAAACCAAAGATCGGATTAAAAGATTTTTTAAACGAAAGCACGATCCAATTAACAGATGCCGTAATCAGTGCCGCTGGTAGCAATTTAAATCGCCATACAAACTTAAATCAAAAATTATCGATTAAACCTCAATCTAAACTAATCCAAGATATCTCCAAAATCCAAGCTACGGAAAAAATTGTGGCTATCGGAACTTCCACAGGTGGAACCATCGCACTGGAAGAAGTTCTATCAAAATTACCCCTGGGCAAAACACCTGGCATTGTCATTGTCCAACATATGCCTGAAAAATTCACAGAAGCCTTTGCCAAAAGACTAGATTCAATCTGCGATATAAACGTAAAAGAAGGTAAAAACGGCGACCGAGTACTTCCAGGTGTGGCCTATGTTGCACCTGGCAACCGCCATATGACCATTAAACGGTCTGGAGCACAATATTTAATCGAGGTAATGGATGGACCACTTGTGAATCGCCATAAACCTTCTGTTGATGTTTTGTTTCGTTCTGTTGCCAAACAAGCAGGTAAAAACGCAAAAGGGATCATCATGACCGGAATGGGAGATGATGGAGCAAACGGCCTACTGGAAATGAAAGAAGCAGGGGCGGAAACCATAGCCCAAGATGAAGAAACTTCAGTAGTTTTCGGTATGCCGAAAGAAGCAATCAAAAGAGGATGTGTCGATCACATCCTCCCTCTTGGCGAAATTTACAAAACAATACAAGGGTATGCTTAGAGCATACCCACTTCCTTCGTAACTGCAACCATTCGTTTTTTAATGTCTTCTGGAGATTCTTCCTTCAACACTTCGTCAGGTTTGATTTTGAAGATTGGTTGTCCTTTTGTGACAATCTTTCCATCAGAATCCACCATTAAATTTTTCACCATGGTTCCACTCACAGGTGCTAAAATTTTATTGAACATCTTCATCACTTCGATGATAAAGAGTGGTTGGCCTGCTTGGAAATGTTCCCCTTCATTCACCATCATTGGTAGATTAGGTGCTTCTTTGGAATAGAACATACCACCCATCGGGGCTACAATTTCATCACCCGACATTTTTGGCGGCGGGTTTAATGTTTTAATGAACGCATCCCGAGTGTCTTTTGTTTTGAACTCTTCTGGAACAACACCTTCAAAGTCTTCATTCACATCCAAACCAAAAAAGTTGGATTTGATTCCAATGTTTGGAAGAAGTAATAAAACTTCAAGCCCTGCCTGGAATCCGTTATGGCTCTTTTGGCATTGTGTCCAAAGTTCATCAGAGATTGACTTTGTATTTGGATTTTTACCTGAGTCAAGTGCCTTTGTTAGTTCTTCAAAAGATAGATTCCCAAGTTTATTTGTTAATTCCGAATAAAACTCTTTTGCTTCCGAAAGAAGTTTTGCGTCATGATCCCAAATTTTTTCCGAGCTAGGTTTAGATTCTGTATCATTCAAGTTTAGGTAATAATATAAATTTTCCAAGAGCTCAATTGGATTTTTTACAAAACTAAGTTTTCCTGAAGTACGTTTCCATAGTTTTCCATCATAATAACCAAGAAACCCACCGAGTAAGTGAGGATTTGACAAAATTCTCTCCATTGGACGTAAAACCAATGTCAGTTTCTTATTAAGAATTTTTTTACGTTCTGGATCGGCAGCCTTTAATTTTTCTGACCACAAAAATTCTAAATCTATATCATTGATAATCGATTGTAACGCACCAATCCCAGCCAAATAAGAATTCATAAAGGCAGTAGATGGTTTGAACATAGCGTCTTTACCCAAAATCCACTGGATGAGTCCATAGTGCACAAGCAAATTGGTTTCTAAATTTTGACCTCTAAGTTCTGTTTTGCGAAGGATATTTCCCAATACTTCGAGGTTCTCTTTTCTTGAATTACCGACGGATACAAGGAGAGCGACGTTTGAATCATAAGCGCCTGCTAAATTATAATGAACGAAGGCTCCCGTATCTGGGTTTCTTGTACAAATCCCTTGGTCATCTCTAATCTCTTCTGGGAGCGGATTCGACCAATTTTGTATGATACCACCAGCATGCGGTTGGAGGGCACGGTTTGTCGCATTGATCCGAACCTCTGCACCCGATACATTTCTGAGCATTCGTTCTGGTTTTGGAACCCTGGAACCGTGTATAGAAAGGACTGCCATTGCTTCCACAAGTGAATCAATAATAAAAAAATCATTGGGATCGTTTGGATTTACAAATTTCATTTGGTACACCATTTCGGTTACCCGGTGTTCCACTTGGATCCTTGTGTTCACTTCCATGAAGAAAAAACTATTTCCTTCCACGATACACTCAAATGTAGACACGCTATTCAAACGAATGGCTTTACCGAAAACTTCCGCTTGGGTTTCCATTTCTTTCAAAGAGTTTACGTCTTTGTCCAAAATGGCAGCTTTTTTTGGTGAAGAAGAACGAATGGAATCGGCTTCCTTTTGCAACAACTCAACTGTTTGTGATATTTCCAAAAGTTTTTGTTCATGCATTTGTAAAGAACAATCGCGACCCCCCAAAGACAATGACCACTCACCATTGCCAATCAATTGGATTTCGTTGTGGCGTGTGTTTTCGATGTTTAACTCAATGAGGAAGTTACGGTTTGAACCAACAGCTGTTACTTTGGACTCTGCCAAAATTTCCATAACAGCGGCATCCACTTCCTTTTTTTCACTGATGACACGTTGGCCTTTACCACCACCACCACCGATGTATTTAAAACGGATTCGTTTGCCTGGGTATTTTTTCCAAATGTCTTCACAAAGGATTTCCGATTCTTTTTGTAAATCGGCAATGGAAGTGAGATCGATTGTTTTTTCGTAAGACAACTGTAATAATAGTTCTGCGTTATCTTCTAATGATTTTTTATCATCAAAATTAAAACTGATTTGGTTTTCTTTAGCCGCTTTGAGAAGCCCATCCTTTGAATTACCAGTCTTTCGAAGAAGGGCGAGCGCTGTGATATTATCCACACCAGGTGTCACAGATACATTGAGACTACGTGCGAGTTTTTTTGCTTCGTCCTTTGCTCCGGCTCCTTTGGCAACATGGGAACTGGGTCCCATAAAAATGATACCCGCCTCTTCGATGGCTTCGATGAATTCAGCATCCTCTGCCATAAAACCGTAACCAGCAAAGATATGCGTATAATGATTGTCTTTTGTGATTCCAATGATTTGTTTGATACGTTCTTCTTTTTCTTCTTTGCCAGCTCCCATATAATCAGGAACCCTGTGAACGTTTTCTGGAAATCGGAAATTGCGAAGTTCTGGAGCAAGCGCTTTTGGATAAACAATGGAATCTTTTTCAGAAAGTAAAATTCCATACTCTTTCACACCAATGGCATCAAAAACATCCATGGTTTCTTTACGAACAGGACCCCTACATACGATCAAACATTTGATGGACTCCACAGAAAATGACCGGATCCATTCCGATTCGGACTCTTGGAATTGAATGCGTTTTAAATTTTTATCTAACATATAAAATTACTCAAACTCCCGTTGAGGACCCGCCATTGGGCTTGGTTTGTATTTCGACATTAAAAAGTTCAAATTGGTAGAAAGTACCTTTCTTGTGAACCCAGGCAGAATGATCGAAGAAACAGATCCAAGTGACAATGCTTCTTTCGGATTCATGAGTTCCCTTTCATACCTTTGTCCAATTTCGAATAACTTTCCATCTCTCTGAGAGGTAGCTTCCTTTTCGCTCATCCCCTTTTTGATGTTTGCCATAAATTCTTTTTGGACTGTGGAAATTTCATCCTTATACACATACTCTTTACCAGCAGGTCCCATAACGGCAATCCTTGCTGTGGGAAGTGCGAACACCATGGATGCTCCCGTAAAGTACGAGTTAAATGTTGCATAGGCTCCACCAAACGCATTCCGAATGATGAGAGTGAGCCTTGGTGTTCTTAGGTCAATGATGGAATCGAGGAGTTTACGTCCTTCAAGCACGATCCCGTTGTGTTCCTGGTCGCGGCCTGGTAAAAATCCCGTCGTGTCTTCAATGAATACCATTGGGATATTGTATAAATTACAGAACCGAACAAATCGAGTTCCTTTTCTCGAAGCACCAATATCAATTTGCCCAGATGAAACTGCAGAGTTATTTGCCAAAAACCCTACCACATGTCCACCGATCCTTCCGAAAGCAGTGACAATGTTCCGTGCTCTTTGGGGTTGTACTTCAAAAAACTCGCCATGATCACAAATTTGTTGGAGATACAATGTGATATCAAATGGAGTGTTCATTCCCGTTGGAGAATTGAATGTTTTGCGAAATAGTATATCTTCTTCATAGATAAAACGTTCTACTGAATCGGAAGTAGGATAAAAAGGCGCAAAACTATGGTTATTGTCTGGAAGATAAGATAACAAACGTATGGCCGTACGGAGCGATCCAAGTTCGTCACTTGTTACCAAATCCACAACGCCCGATTGGCCATGAACTTTTGGTCCGCCCAAATCTTCGGCAGAAATGTCTTCTCCGAGAACCGACTTCACAACACCAGGACCCGTGAGCCCAAAGAAGGTATTATCGGATTGGATCATAAAGGACCCTTGCCTAGGGAGATAGGCCCCACCACCAGCATTGAATCCGAACATAAGCATGATGGACGGAACCACACCGCTGATCTTTCGGAGGGCAGTGAATGCTTCGGAGTATCCGTCAAGTCCACCCACACCAGCAGGCACATAGGCTCCTGCTGAATCGTTCATCCCAATGAGGGGAATTCCGTGTTCACCCGCCATTTGTATGAGGCGCGCCAGTTTGCTACCGTTGGTTGCATCCATCGAGCCCGCACGGAGGGTAAAATCATGACCATAAACGGCTACGTCCCGACCACGGATTTTGAGGA
>JARJFC010000219.1 GCA_029310945.1 Leptospira sp. 96542 | reverse complement strand
ATATTTTTGAAAATTATCTTCCGAGTAAAAGATGTTTAATAAGAAACTGCTATCGATATATAATGCCAAAATTAACTTCTCTCTTCATTATATATTGATTTCCAAGTTTTAGATATATCTTCTTTTGTTAGACCTTTGAAAGTTCTAGATTTAGGTATTTTTACAGTTTTGAATTTTTTAGCTGGTATGATAGAATTATTTTCAGTAGATTCCTTAATATATAATTCGGTTTTATTTTCAATGGTCGAAAATTTTTTAATTTCGGCAATAGGATTGTTCCTATCTAAAATAAGAATCGTTTCGCCTTTTTTTACAAATTCGAGGTAACTGCTTAAATTATTCTTTAAATCTTTTATTCCTATTGATTTCATATGAAAATAGTAGTCACCGGGACTACTAAGTCAAGTCTTTAGTTTTTCTATTTTTTTTTACTGATTTTAGTCCAATTTTAACCCATTACGCATAACGAACCAGGCTTGCCGACGTTTCCCGACCCTGAGCCTTTAGGCGTTAGGGACTGGCCACGAGACTTGCGTAAGCAAGGTGAGTGCCAGAAGGGAAATGTGCCTTTAGGCCAAGCGAGGGCCTAAGTCCCGAAGCGCAGCGGTAAGCCGTTGTTATGCGGAGTTGGTAATGTTTCCGATAGAATTTGAAAACGAAGAGTAAAAAATTGGAGCGCCCCACTCACTAGCTTGCTCGTAAATACAGAGTAGGGCATTCAAAACGAGAGGAGCTTTCCAACTCTTCATCTCTTCTCTTTCTCTTCACTGCTGCGCAGCTCTTAGGCGCGACTTTTTCTACCTGATTTTTGCCAATTACGCATAACGAACTAGACTTACCGAAGTTCCCCGACCCTGAGTCCCTGGAAGGGACGTTAGGGACTGGCATGTAGCTTGCGCAAGCAAGGCGAATGCCAGAAGGGGAATTTGCCGGAGGCCGAGCGAGGCCTTGTGCCGAAGCGTAGCGGTAAGTCGCTGTTAGCCGAAGTTGTGATTATTTACCGAACAGATATTGATTTCTCTGAGTTTTATCTTTAAGTAATTCTTCACTCTGAAAATTCAATATTTGATCACCTTTGTTAAGACAATTTTCTTCAGATAGAATTTTTCCATCCCCAAGAGGAGCTGACGGAGTTTGAATTCCTTTTATTATGCTAACGCTATTTTCATACCAAAAAATAATGCTTATAATGTCGTTCGTAGGAACCATGATATTTAATTTAGTATTTGAAGACCATTTGAAATTAATTCTAAGTTTAGTAGTACTATAAACAGAATAAAAAAGATTATTACTTTCAGATAATTTGATGTTTGGTAAATTTAATGATAAACAAGTATTTTCGATTGGGATATCAAAATTCCAAGTAGTCAAAGAGTCGATCTTCGTATACTCGCGATAATTAATTATATTTTTATCTCTTTTATTTTGAGAAATTGCAAAAGGGAGATCCGTTCGAGGTGTTCTTTCCTGAGCAATTTGGGAATTTTTTCCAGCCAAAACCCATTCGTTATTTATAACCTTATAAAGATTATAAGGAGTTCCAGGATAAATATTTTGAATTTTTATTTGTATGGGGTTTCTCAAAGGAATTTCTGAGTTTTCGTACAAAGCCTTTATTTCAAACATACCTGCCGAATCTAAAGAAATAGGATTATTATTTTCTATAACTGATAGTGAAATTCCGGATGAGAGATAATCCAAAGTATATTTATATTCTTTATAATTAATTTGAACTAGAGTTCCTTTTTTGTAAAAGTAAGGAAGTTTGAAAGAATTTTTAGGAATAGAAATAAAAGCCCCATTCTTAGTTTCAAAAGTTTGATCCGTATCTGGGTTTATCCAGAATGTTTGTAAAGGAGGCGCAAATTCTTCGAATATCTTGGGAACACTTGTTCGCGCAGGTGAACTAATTTTATTAGAAGTAGAAATACAATTGGCATAAATTATTTGAGAGATCATTAAGAATTTTAAGAATTTTTTCATTTTATTTCCTTGTTTTATTTTGATTTCACAATTGCGGCTAACGAACCAGGCTTGCCGACGTTTCCCGCCCCTGAGCCTCTTTAGAGGCGTTAGGGACTGGAACGAGACTTGCGTAAGCAAGGTGAGTGCCAGAAGGGAAATGTGCCTTTAGGCCAAGCGAGGGCATCAGTCCCGAAGCGCA
>JARJFC010000218.1 GCA_029310945.1 Leptospira sp. 96542 | reverse complement strand
ATCCAATCGACATCGAGTTTACTGGAACCGCAGGACAATCGTTTGGTGCTTTTGTCACAAAAGGAATGACATTTAGGCTTATTGGCGAAGGTAACGATTATGTTGGTAAAGGGCTTTGTGGCCGGGTACTTCTTGATGACCCGCTCCGAGCCCGTCGACGAGGCTTCGGCCTCTGGGCTGGCCCCGGGGTCGGGTTCAGGATGGGCGTCAGCGCTGGCGGAGCCGGTTTGCATCGGCAAAGTTTACCCCGGGCAACCCAGCAAGGTGATGATCTCGGCCTGCTGCTTGCGGGTTTCCTCCACCAGGTAATCCAGAAAGACACGCGTGCGCCGAGGCATGAACTTGCGACTGGGCAGCGCGGCATACACCACGGCCCGGCCTGTGACCCAGGGTTGCAGCACGCGCACCAAGTCACCCCGCGCCAGGTAAGGTGCCACCAGATCGACGGCCATGGAACCAATGCCAGCCTCGCTGAGCACGGCCTGCAGCAGGGTATCGACGTGGTTGGAGGTGAAGGCAGGCCGCGGCTGAATCTCCACGACATCTTCCGGTGCCTCGGGCCGCCACATCCGCACCATCCGGGGCCGGTCACCCGGCCGAGGCCGCAACCGCAAGAGATCATGCCTGCTCAGATCGTCGGGGGTCTGCGGCGTGCCACAACGGTCCAGGTAGCGCGGCGCGGCGATCAGAATCATCTCGCTTTCAACAACCTTGCGCGCGACCACGTCGCCATCGAACTGCTCGTCGGTGACCATCAAGGTGATGTCGAAGTTCTCGATCGAGGCACTGCCCAGGAAATCCGCCTCGATGTCGAAATGGATGCGGGGGTGGCGCTGGCGGAACTCGCTGATCAAGGGCGCGAGCAGGAAACTCGCCAGCAGAGGCTGGGCATGCAGGCGCAGCACACCCGCCAGTTCCGTCGCGTGGGACCCTGCGGCCGCGTCCGCTTCGTCCACGTCCTGCAGGATGTGACGCACCCGGTCCAAATAGGACTGCCCCGCCTCGGTCAGCGAGACACGGCGGGTGGAACGCTGCAACAGTCGCGCGCCGAGTTGGGCTTCCAATTCGGCGACCAGGCGGGTCACCACCGGCGCCGACATGTCCAGGGAACGGGCGGCGGCGGCAAATCCGCCTTCGTCCACCACACGCTCAAACACCCTCATCGCTTGCAGGCGGTCCATCGTCATGACTCCCAGAGAAAAACATCCGCGTCCCAGCCCAGGCTGGGGGCCGTACTTCGCGCTTCAAGTTCCGATTATTCCTGTTTCAGGAATACCGAGATTCAGAAATGCCAGTTTATCTATTGTTTTGGAAATCTTACAGTTCATCCCATCGACGCAGCGACGCTCTCTGATTCTGTTTCACCGACCCGCTTCATCGAGCCACCGACTCCATACGGCCTTGAGCCCGGTCAGATCGACCCGCCGACCGCATGAAGCAGACAAGGAAGTCATCATGAACCGTTCTTACGCCTCCCTCTACGCCATCGCCCTGGCCGCCTTGCTGGCCACCCCGGCCTTCGCCGACACCGATGCCCCCGCCAAGACCCGTGACCAAGTCCGCGCAGAACTGTCTGAAGCCATCCGCACGGGCGACATGCTGGCCAACGACGACAGCAACATGAAGCTGTTTGAACAACGCCCCGACCTGTACGTGCACGCCGCCGTGGCCGGCAAGAGCCGGGCACAGGTGCAGGCCGAACTGGCCGCGGCCGTCCGCACCGGCGACATCGTTGCCCAGGGCAGCGAAGGCAATCAAACGTTGAGCGAACAGCGCCCGGACCTGTACCCGCAGGTCGCCGCCACGGGCAAGAGCCGCGCCGAAGTGCGCGCCGAGCTGGCCGAAGCCGTGCGCAGCGGCGACATCGTGGTCGGCAGCGAAGGCAATGTGACGCTGAACCAGATCTTCCCCGGCTTCTACGCGCAGAAAGAAGCTGTGCGCATGCACCAGATCCAGGCCGAATCGGCTCGCGCCACGCGCATGTGATCGATGCGCCCCCACGCGGGCGCCAGCCGCTGAGCCGGCAAGCAAACGCGGCTGAAAAAACAAAGGCCCCGGGGATGAACCGGGCTGGCTAGACGCGACGGCGTTCTGCAAAGCCGACGAGACGCATGTCGGCTAACTCCAAAGCCGAGCGTTCGCTACTAAGACCTGCGACCGTCCGCCATGGGGCAGGACGGTCGCGCGACTTGTCGG
>JARJFC010000217.1 GCA_029310945.1 Leptospira sp. 96542 | reverse complement strand
GTGCAGAATTTTTGCGCGATGGGGTGCTGGTGATTCGTGGTTTTTATGATTTAGAGCGAGACATCTGGCCCATTCTTCGCGGTATTCACAGTATCATCGGACTCGTCATCGACAAGTACCGGTTGGCCGCATGACCTCGGTCAATTTCCCGGGACGATGGTTTCCGCGCCTCCTGACCCGGTTTTTGAACGCGGCCCCGGAACAGGCAACCCAAGGGGCTTGTACGGCGCCACGATTAACAACTGACAGTGATGATTGACATCACCCAACAGTTACTACCGGAAAGATGCTCCGATTTCTAAAGTTGCTCCCGTCGAACCACGACGTCCCTTCACTTTCAGGAGCAACACCATGTCCACCTCTGTCATCACCTCCCCCGTCCACCAGGACCTGAACGATCGCGTCGCCGTCATCACCGGCGCCTCCAGCGGCATGGGGCGCGCCGCGGCCCTGCTGCTGGCCTCCCGTGGCGCCAAGGTCGCCTTGCTGGCCCGTCGCAAGGCACAGCTGGACGAAGTCGCCGCGGAAATCCGCCGGCTCGGAGGAAGCGCCCTGGCCATCACCACGGACGTCACCGACGCAGCGTCCGTGGAAGCCGCCGCGGCCGAGGTCCGCCGCATCTATGGCAATGCCAACCTGGTCTTCAACAACGCGGGGCTGATGCTGCCCGGCGCCATCGGCCAGCAGCCGCAGGCCGAATGGGAAACGCAAATCGACCTGAACGTCACGGGCGCGATGCGCGTGATCCAGGCCTTCGTGCCGCAACTTGAGGAAGCCGCGGCGCAAGGCCAGGTGGTCGACCTGATCAACACCTCGTCCATCGCCGGGCAGTATGTCTATGGCTACTTCGCGGTGTATTCGGCGACCAAGGCTTTCGTCAGTCACCTGACGCGCCACCTGCGCCTGGAACTCGGTCCCAAGAACATCCGTGTGTCGGTGATCGAGCCGGGCATCACGGAGACCGAGCTGCAAAGCCACTTCACCTTCCAGGGTGCCATCGACTGGATCAAGAACGCGGCGCAGTCCATCGACTTCCTGAAGGCGGAAGACATCGCCGCCACGGTGGGCTTCATCGTGTCCCTCCCCAGGCACGTCAACCTGCAACAGGTGGTGATCATGCCCACCAAGGAAGGCATCTGAGCTGAGTCAGCCATCGCCGGGCTTGTGTCCCGGTGATGGCGCTCATGGGGACGCTCTTGAAGGCGCTCAGTCGGACGCGGCGCGCCGGCCTCGCTCGAAGGTTCTCAACTCGGCGACAGGCACGTGGAAATGCGACTGGCCCCGCAGGCGCTCCACCGTGAAATCGATGAAGCGGCGCACGCGCAGCGGCATGTCTTTGCGCTTGGCATAGAACAGGTGCAAGCCCATGCGTTCGCTGGTGTGCCGCACCAGCAGCGGCACCAAGGCGCCCGCGCGAATGGGCTCTGCCGCGTTGATGCTGTCGATCTGCCCCACGCCCAAGCCTTGCAGCACGGCCTGCATCTCGGCCTCCGGGTCGCTGCAGCAGACCACATGCCGAATGGCCTGGTGAACGGTTTCACCCTTCACCAGGAATTCCCAGGGCATGGGCCGACCGGTTCCGGGCTGGCGGTAGGCAATGCACTGGTGCCGGGCCAGCTCGGCCAGGGTCTGTGGCACGCCCTTCTCGGCCAGGTAGGCCGGACTCGCGCAGACGATCAACTGAATCGGAAAGAGCCGACGGGAAACGACCTGGGCCGTCGGTGGGTTGCCCGCCTTGAAGCCCAGATCGATGCGCTCCTCGACGATGTCCGTCGCGCCGTCTTCCAGCACCAGGTCGAACGTCACCGCCGGGTACTTCCGATGGAACTCGGCAATGATCGGCAGCAACACCTTGCGCCCCACCGCGCCGCCAGCGCCGATCCGGATCAACCCTTCGTGCCCTTGCGCCGCGTCCTTCACGCCCCGGATGGCGCCGGTCAAGGTCTGCAGGCTGTCCTGGACCGAGTCCAGCAGTCGCTGGCCGTCCTCCGTCAAGGCGCTTTTGCGGGTGGTGCGATGGAACAGGCGCACGCCCAGGTGCTGTTCCAGTTGGCGGATGCTCTTGCTGACGGCTTGCGCCGTCGTGCCCTGCACCTGGGCAGCGCGGTTGAAGCTGCCCAGCTCAGCGGCCCGGATGAAGGTGGTGATCGCGCGGAGTTCGTCCACAGCCAAGGACCGCCTGATCCTTCAGGGAGCTCTCAGCCGCGCGGCATCACCGCCACGCCCGC
>JARJFC010000216.1 GCA_029310945.1 Leptospira sp. 96542 | reverse complement strand
TCGTCTCGTCTTTGGGTGCCTTGTTTTGGGATACTTTGGAGTGGGCTGGGTTTATTATGCCATCGGGATTCTCTTTCTCATCATGGCCACCATCCATTTTTATAGGACAAGCCAATTGCAAGTGGCATTCGGTGCAGGAACTGCACGCCCAACTGGCCTGATCCGGGCGTCTTGAGCAGGGCAGGGGCGGCTTTCCGCCCTTCCCGGAACAGCAGGGTTGGTCTTCCATTGTTCCCCGCGGCCTGTCCCTCAGGGCTAGTCCGGGGGGGCGTGGCCGCTGATTCTTCTACAGTGCGGCGCATGCAAGTCGTTCCGCCCGACCCCTCCGTGCGCCGCTGGACCACCGATGCGGTGGCCGACGAGCAACGGCTGGATTATTGGGTCGGAGCGATTTGCGAGGCTTTCCTGGAGATGGGGTGCAGCTCCAGGGCTGCACGCCTGTTCGATGGTGAACTGACCAGCCTTCCGGTGGCGGACGTGGTGTTCAACCAGGTCATCTCCAGCACCCAGGATGTCTACCGCACGCCCGCCGCCATCGCGCGCGGCGCCGCCCATCCGTATTACCTGATCACGCAGTGGCGGTATCCCTGGCAACTGCGCCAGGGTGGCCGGCTGCTGCAACTGCGGCCGGGTGATGCTGCCCTGGTGGATTCCGCGCAGAGCTATGAGCTGCATTTTCCGGAAGCGGTCGGTTGCCTGTCGGTGCAGATCCCTCGCTTCTGGGTGGCGCGCTGGCTTGCCACGCCTGAAAGCACGCAAGCGCGCGTCGCCGCGCGCGACCAGGACTGGGGGCGCATGTTGTCCGCCTTGTGCGTGCAACTCGGTCAGCAGCCGCTGCTGGCACGCCGCTATCCGGCGGCGCTGCTGTCTGACCACCTCGGGGCTTTGTTGGCCGCGGCATTGGAACCCGCGGTGACATGCGGCCTGCCTGTCTCGGGGCGGCAGGGTCTGCTGGAGCGCGCCCGGGATGTGATGCGCCAGCGGCTGGACGAAATCGGCCTGACGGCTGAGCGTGTGGCCATCGAGCTCGGGGTTTCGGTTCGGACTTTGCACCGTTGCTTCACGGCGGCGGATGCCAGCTTTGCCGGCACGTTGCGCCGCTTGCGGCTCGAGCAGGCGCGGGCGTGGCTGGCCCAGCCCCGTTGGGCGAGGGTGGGGGTGGGAGAGATCGGCCGGCTGTGCGGTTTCCCTGACTCCTCCCATTTCACGCGGGAGTTCCAGCAGGCGTTCGGTCAGACGCCCGCGCGCTGGCGTCGCGCGACGCGCGGCTAACGCGCTCCGTATGGTTTTTGCAAGAGTTGAGTGCGCTGGCGCGCACGAGCAATTCCGCTGGCGCTTTCAAGCCATTTTCACCCTACCGGCTGGCCTAAGCTGGGACTCGACGGTCGCACATCGCGACTGCATCGTTGATCGAGGAGATGGTTATGGCGGATACCTACGTTCTGGTTCACGGGGCTTGGCACACAGGCGAGTTGATGGAGCCGGTCGCGCAACACATTCGGGCCCATGGGCATGTGGTGCACTGTCCCACATTGGCAGGCAATCGACCCGGTGATGACCGCGCACGCACCGGCCTCAGCGAAGCCGCGCAGTCACTGGCGGACTTCCTGGTGCAACGCAATCTGAGCGACATCCGCCTGGTGGGTCACAGTTACGGCGGCATGGTGATCAGCAAGGTGGCGGATCTGATGCCCGAACGCATCCGGCGGCTGGTCTACTGGAATGCCTTCGTGCCCCTGGATGGCGAATGCCTGAACGACCTTACGCCGCCGCACTACCGCACTTTGTTCGACGGCATCGCGGTCGAAAGCGGGGGCGCGGTGCGCCTGCCGTACCCCGTCTGGCGCGAGGCTTTCATCAACGATGCCGACGCGGTGCTGGCCGAGCGCAGTTACGCCCAGCTCAATCCTCACCCCTACCGCACCTTCACGGAACCGATCGCGCTGCGCACGCCCTTGGCCGCGCTGCCGGTGGGCAAGAGTTACCTCAATGGCCGTCAGGACATCGCGATGCCCCACAGCCTGCCCTGGCACCCGCGTCTGTCGGAGCGCCTGGGGCTGTTCCGCCTGGTTGAGTGTGAGGGCAGCCATGAGTTGTGCTTCACGGCCCCCGAGCGTTTGGCCATCAAGATGATGGAAGCGGGGCGAGATTGAGGATGGCCTTCCTCGCTGCCCGGCCTTCCCCGGGCTTGTTTCCGCTGTCATTCACGGCATAATTCCGGTTCGAGACCGCCGAGCGGCAA
>JARJFC010000215.1 GCA_029310945.1 Leptospira sp. 96542 | reverse complement strand
ACGACACCATGTCCGATTCATGACGAATCGGTGACAGAACACTCGAGGATGCAAGCCTCGAGCCCGACCGCGGCGTCCCGGCCGGGCCCCGGTTTCAGGTCCGGCGGTTCAGCGCCTCACGGAATGGTTCGCGCAACGGAGCATGGGCGCATGCCTTGCACGAACCTTGATTCTATCGGAGGGGTATGCCCGAGCACCCGCCACGCAAGCCCCCCCAGATAAAAGGGACGAAGCCTCAGCCACAAGGGCGTCCACCCCTTGGGTTCGGGGGGGGCGAGATGAACGCATTGCGTGGCGCCGTGGGACTGTCAGACGGGGCTCTTTTTTGAGCCCCTTTAAACATGCATCCATGATGATGGTTATCATCGCCGCCAACAGTCGAAAGGCGGATGACGATGCGGTTGACGATGTACACGGACTACACCCTGCGGGTGATGATGTACCTTGCCGTGAAGTACCGCGAGGAAGGGGTCGCCACGATCGATGAAATGGCACGGTCTTACGACATCTCGCGCAACCATTTGATGAAGATCGTGAATGAGCTGTCCCAGACGGGCTTTGTTGAAACCCTGCGAGGCCGCTCGGGTGGTGTCCGTCTTTCCCGCCCGCCGGCGGACGTATCGATCGGTGATGTCGTGCGCATGGCCGAGAAAGACTTTGCCGTCGTGGCTTGCCATGACAGCAGCACGCCGCACGACTGCGCCATCTTTCAGGCGTGCAACCTCAAGCGAGGCCTCGCGCGAGCAGTGGATGCATTCATGGCGGAACTCGACCAGATGACGCTGGCGGACGCGATCACCACCCCCACTGCCGCCGCCAACCTGCTGGGTGTCGCGCAGCCGATGCGGCGGATGCCGCGCCCCAGCCCGAATCGACCGCCTCGCCAGACCGCCCGCTCCCGCAGTTGAGGCACCGATGGAACTTGCCTCTGATCTCGAGGTGAGTTCGCCACGGGGCCCCTCGCCGCGCGACACCGCTTGGGAACGGCCGCCATTCAAGGCACGGGCGGCGACTCACGCAGCGAATTGGTTTTCTATGCGCGGGTAGAAGTCACGGTTCTCTTTTTGCATGCGTTCGTAGACCATGCGCAGCACATGGTTGGCGTCCCTGCGGAAAGCCTCGGGATCCTGTCGCAAGGCCCACGCCTGGTTCCAGCGTCTCGAAAACGTGTCGTACTCTTGTGCGATCGTTCCCATCTCGTGCTGATAGCGCTGCCCCATTCGGGCCAGCTCGGCGTCGCCAGAGTTCTGCAAAGCAGGATAGAGCGCCCGATCTTCGACCGCCAAGTGCAATTTGATGATCGAGCTCATCGAGACGATGCCCCGCGCGATTTCGTCCGCGTGTTCTTGGATTCCGGCGTGCGCCAACTCTCGCAAATGCTGGATGCTGTCAAGAATGCTCACATGCTGGTGCTTGTACTTGTCGAGGTTCATGTTCTAACCTGTCGGTTCGGGTGGGTGAACGGGGGGATCTTCGGTCTTGCGTGCGAAGCGCACAGCTCAGTGTTGTGCGATTGCATGCACGGGCAGCGCCGCGGTACCCATGCGCTGGATCGCTTCTTGTGACGCCAGTCGCATCACATACCCCAGCTTGAGGAAACCGGCACAGATCGGTATGGCCAGATGCGCGGTCACTTGGGTCGGGAGGCCAAACCTGGAGGCATAGGGATAAGCGACCAGGAAAGCGGCGATTGACACGACGAGGGACAACATCAGCATCGTGTTGGCCAACTTCAGATACCGATAAGCGGGCGGCATGGGCGTCTTTGCATGCATGACAATCACTCCTCTCTTAAACATGTATTTAATGTACATATTTAAAGGAATGCGCGCAGCAACCCAATTTCAATCAGGGGCTTTCAAGTCTGCGGGTGTCGTGCCTGAGGCGGTGCGCCTAAGCCGCGCCTCGCGGCCTGTGAACGGCAGACAGGCACGGAGGTGCGCGACGGGCCCCGAGGCGGGAGTCGCTCAGGGCATGCCCAGGCGTTTTTCCAGCAAGGGCAGCAGGTCCACGGCCCGGTCCACATGCTCGAAATGCCGTGTCACTTCGCCCTGCCGGATGGTTCCTCGGCGGATCATGTCGTCCAGCCGGTCATAAAAACTCTTCCAGTGCACGATTTTTTATTATTCTTCCAGCGAATATGAGCACCTTGCGTTAGTTTGGCGTAGATATCACGAAAAACTTGGTTGGGTGCTTTGCCATCGGGGTCTTGCGAATACCTTGGTCGTAACCGATTCACAAA
>JARJFC010000214.1 GCA_029310945.1 Leptospira sp. 96542 | reverse complement strand
CGTGAATTCGCCCAGACGCAGGGCGTGAGCGAAGGCGAGGCGCTGGACGCGGGCATGGCGCAGAAGTCGGCCGAGTTCCGCCGCCAGGGCGCGGAGATCTACATCCCGATCGAGCCGGTGACGCCCTCCTCGCCTTGAACGCGCTCAGGCTCACGCTCAGGTCCTCGCCCATGTCTTCCGTACTTGCCCGGGCGCATCGTCGCGCCTGGGCGGCCTCGCAGGATCAGGTGGCCGCCAGCGCCAGCGCGTCAGCACCCGCGGGCAGGCGCATCGGCGCGGCCGGGTCCGTCACGGCGCGCCACACGGCCTGGGTGACGTCGCTGGCGTGCGTGAGGGGCGTTTGGGCGTCGCGCACCGCGGCGAACACCCGAGCCTGGAAGTCCGCGTAGGCCGCGTGGGGTTCGCCGCCCATGCGCTGGCGGGCGTTGTCGCCGAAGCGGGTCTCGGGCGAGCGGCCCGGCAGCACGAGGTGCGCGCGGATGCCGAAGGGCGCCAGCTCCAGTGCCAGCGATTCGGTGAACGCGTTCACCGCCGCCTTGCTGCTGGTGTAGACCGAGAGCAGCGGCAGAGGCTTGAGCGTCACGCTGGAGGTCACGTTCACGATCACGCCCGCTTTGCGCTGCCGGAATTGCGGCAGCACGGCTTGTGTCATCGCCATCGTGCCCAGGGTGTTGGTGTCGAAGACCGCGCGCGCCTGGTCCAGCGTCACGCCCTCCAGCGGCGCCAGCAGACCGATGCCGGCGTTGTTGACCAGGGCGTCGATCGGCCCGGCGGCCTCGATGCACTGGCGGATGCTGGCTGCGTCCGTCACGTCGAGCGGCAGCACACGCAGCCGTTCCGAGCGTGGCAGCAGGTCGTCGCGCGGCGTGCGCATCGTGGCGATCACATGCCAGCCCTGGTCCAGGAAGAACCGCGCGGCGTCGAGGCCGAAACCGGACGAGCAGCCCGTGATCAGGACGGTGGAAGAAGAGGAGGACATCACAAGTTCCAACGGGTGGTTGCAGAAGTCCAGACGATAGGGCGCGGAGGTAGGACTTTCTATAATGAAAAGTCCATTTATTTGTAGAGACAGTACGGAATGAGCGATCCCCTGGCGGAAGTTGTCGCCTTGCTGAAACCCCGCGCGCGCTTGTCCAAGCTCGTCGTGGCGTCGGCCCCCTGGGCCGTGCGCCGCGCCGAATTGGGCCGTCCTTTCTACATGGTCGTGCTGGAAGGCCGCTGTTTTCTGACGGTGGACGGCCCGCAAGGCGATCCGGCAGGTGGCGCGACGCTAACGCTGGACACGGGTGATTTCGTGCTGATCCCCGCGGCGCGCGGTTTCGCCACATCCAGCCTCGACCGACGGCCGCCCCGCGCTGGCGAGGCGGTCACCACGCCGGTGGTGCCCATGCCTGGGGGCGCCCGGGTCGGCGACCCGGCGGGCGCGGTGGATGTGCGTCTGCTGGTCGGCCATTGCGAGTTCGGCTCACCCGACGCCGCGCTGCTCGTGCCCTTGCTGCCCCGGTGGCTGCACGTGCGCGGGGAAAGCCGCCTCGCGACCCTGGCCCAGTGGGTCGGCGAAGAGTCCCGCACCGACCGGCCCGCGCGCGAGATCGTCATGGCCCGTCTGCTCGAAGTGCTGCTCGTGGAAGCCTTCCGTTCGGCGGCCAGCGTGGCCGCGTCGCCGGGGCTGGTCCGTGGCCTGGCCGATCCCAAGCTCGCGCTGGCCCTGCGCCGCATGCACGAACGCCCCGCCGCCGGGTGGAGCGTCGCGCAACTGGCGCGCGAGGCGGCGCTGTCCCGCTCGGCTTTTTTTGAGCGCTTCCAGCGCGCCATCGGCATGGCGCCGATGAGCTACCTGTTGGCCTGGCGCATGGCGCTGGCCAAGCAGCTGTTGCGCCAGGGCGAGCTGGCCATTGCGGCCATCGCCGAGCAAGTCGGCTACGGCTCGGTCAGTGCCTTTGGCGTGGCGTTCACGCGCTACGTGGGCATGCCGCCCGGGCGTTACGCGCGGGGAGAGGCTGCGCAAGACGCCGCACCGGCGCTGGCCTGATTTCTTGTTTTCTCCACGGACGCCAGGCTGCTGGTCCACGCGGTTGGGCTAGTGCGTCCGATCCTGGGCTCGCCGCCGGAACTCCGAGGGGCTCACGCCCGTCCAGGCGCGTTTTTGTATTGTCTGATGAATAATAATCCAATTCCAAGTAGAGGTAGGATTATTTCCGAATGATGTAAATGTTTTGTTTGAAAACAGATAGCAGAAAAAATAAATCCAGCAAAAATTCCAGAGGGT
>JARJFC010000213.1 GCA_029310945.1 Leptospira sp. 96542 | reverse complement strand
GCCGGATGGCCGCAGCGCCACCCGTGAATACGTCACCCACCCCGGCGCCGTGGTCGTCGTGCCCCTGCTGGACGATGGCCGCGTGGTCATTGAACGCCAGTACCGCTATCCCGTGGGCCGCGTGATGATCGAATTCCCGGCGGGCAAGCTGGAGGCTGGGGAGGACCCCCTGGTTTGCGGACGGCGTGAGTTGCTGGAGGAAACCGGCTACACCGCCCGCGAATGGGCCAAGGCCGGGCAGATGCATCTGGCCATCGCCTACTCCACTGAAGTCCTGCACATCTACTTCGCGCGCGCCTTGCGTTTGGGCGAGCGCCAGCTCGACGAGGGGGAGTTCCTCGATGTGTCCACCGCCACGCCCGCGCAGCTGCTGGACTGGAGCCGCAGCGGCGAGCTGACCGATGCCAAGAGCCTGAGCTGCCTGCTCTGGCTGCAGAACGTGCTGTCCGGCGCCTGGACGCTGGATTGGCAACCCGATCCAGGTAACGCCCCCACGCCGGCAGGCTGAACCGTAACGCCCGACAATCCCGGCCATGAAAGTCTTCAACCTCCAGTGCGGCGAGCAGCACCAGTTCGAAGGCTGGTTTGCCTCGGAGGAGGACTATCTGAACCAGACCGAGCGCGGCCTGCTCGAATGCCCGCTCTGCGCCGACAAGGCCGTGCGCAAACTGCCCAGCGCCCCGCGCATCAATCTCGGCGCAGCGGCGCCCGCGCCGTCACCCCAGGCCAACAGTGCCCAGCGGGAAGAGGTAGTTGCCAACCCGGAACTGCAAGCGGAGATTCGTCAGTTCCAGGCGGCCTACCTGCAGTTCGCCCGTCGTGTCGTGGCCGAGACCGAGGACGTGGGCACGCGCTTCGCCGAGGCGGCGCGCAAGATCCATTACGGTGAAAGCGAAGAGCGCGGCATCCGTGGCAAGGCCTCGCGCGAGGAAACCGAGGCGCTGCTGGAGGAGGGCATCACCGTGATGCCCTTGCCGGTGCCGGAAGGTTTCAATGGGCCCTTGCAGTAGATCGGAGTCCCACCAACACTGGGAGCCCGGCATATTGGTGCCGGGCTTTTTTTGACCTGCATGTGCAGCTTGATTGCCAGCAAGCCCCCGCCGTGCTCGGTGATCTCGGGAGGGGGTTCGGTCAGCGCAGATGCAAACCGAAGTCCTGGTGCAACCTGACCGCCAACCCGCGCAAGCGCTGGCTGATCAGCTCAGCCGCCCAGCCCCACGTACATGTGCTGCACGTCGTCGTGCGCGTCGATGGCGGCGAGAAAAGTCTCCACTTCTTCGAGTTGCTCGGCGCTCAGGCTGGTCGGGTCCACCGGGTTCTTGGGTTTGTAGCCCAGCTTGGCGCTGAGCACGGTGTAGCCGTGGGCGGGCAGGGCGCGGCTCACGAGGTCCAGGTCGGCCGGGTTGGTGAGAAAGACGGCCACGCCGTCGTCACCCGCGGCTTCGAAGTCCTGGGCACCGGCTTCGATGGCCGCCACTTCCGCGTCGGCAGCTGCTTGGGCGGCTTCGGCCTCGATCATGCCGAGGTGGTCGAAATCCCAGGCCACCGAGCCCGAGGTGCCGAGTTGGCCTTTGCGAAACAGCACGCGCATTTCGGGCGCGGTTCGGTTGAGGTTGTCGGTCAGGCATTCCACCATCACGGGAACGCGGTGCGGAGCGAAGCCCTCGTACATCACGTGTTCGAAGTGCACCGTCTCGCCGGTGAGGCCCGCGCCTTTCTTGATGGCGCGTTCCAGCGTGTCTTTGGGCATGGAGGCCTTGCGGGCCTGCTCCACGGCCAGGCGCAGCCGCGAATTGAGCGTCGGATCGGCACCGCCGCGCGCGGCCACCATGATTTCCTTGGCCAGTTTGCCGAAGAGCTTGCCCTTGGCATCGGCGACCTGTGCCTTGCCTTTTGCTTTCCATTGCGCGCCCATGTGGAGGCTCCTTGTTGTGGTGCTCGTACCCGTCAGTACGTCGGGGATGTCAGGGCGGTGCCCAGTCGAGGCTGCATTGTCGGCGACGAAGCCAATGCCCCAGGAAAGCCGGATAGCTAGGACTTGAACTGCAGCGCCGCCAAGCGTGCATACAGCCCATCCGCCGCCACCAGCTGCGCGTGCGTCCCTTGTTCGACGATGCGTCCTTGGTCCATCACCACAATCCGATCGGCCTTTTGCACGGTCGCCAGCCTGTGCGCGATGACCAGGGTCGTGCGGCATTGTCTGCTTCACGTTTACTCCGTTCGATACCCATTTTTTCAATGTTATCTGTTGTTTCTCTGATGCCATCAGTGT
>JARJFC010000212.1 GCA_029310945.1 Leptospira sp. 96542 | reverse complement strand
TACCTCAAGTGCGACCTGGCCAACTTCTTCGTCAGCATCGACAAGACCATCCTGCTGGAGCGCCTGCGCCGCCGCATCCCACCCAGCGAGGCCAGTAGCTTCTGGCTCTGGCTGGCTGAAACCACCCTACTGCACGACCCGCGTGAAGACTATGAGCAGCGCGGCAACCCAACCCTCTTCGCCAAGGTGCCGGCACATAAACGCCTGCTGAATGCCCCAGCCCTCACCGGCCTGCCCATCGGCAACTTGCCGTCCCAGTTCTTCGCCAACGTCCTGCTCGACGGCCTGGACCAGCACGTCAAGCACAGCCTGCGCATGCGCCACTACGGCCGCTACGTGGACGACTTCTACCTGCTGCACCCCAGCGCCCAGCGCCTGAACGAGGCCCTGGCCGACATCACCGCATGGCTGCCCGAGCACCTGGGCTGCCAGCTCAACCCCCGCAAGACCGTGCTGCAGCCCCTGGCGCGCGGCATTGATTTCGTCGGCCAGGTCATCAAGCCCTGGCGGCGCACCCCACGCGGCAGCACCGTGGCCACCGCGCTGCACCGGCTGACCGACACGCCCGCCCAAGACCTGCACACCGTGGGCAACAGCTACCTGGGCCTCTTCGGCCAGGCCAGCCACGGCCACAGCACCCAGGCCAAGGTGGCGCGCCAGCTGCGGCTGCGCGGGCACACGGTCGCCGGCGATCTGAGCAAGGTTTACCGCCCCCATCAACCCACCACAACCCGAAACGAGGTGACGCCGTGAGCAACAAACCCACCCCCCTCATCATCGCCTTCATCGGCGCAGCCGGCGCCGGCAAAGACAGCGCCGCCACCGCGCTCGTCAACCATCAGGCGTTCATTTCCATCGCCTTGGCCGACTCCCTCCGACGCGAGGTGGTGGCCGCCTGGCAAATCAATGAAGGCATGCTCACCCACCGGGCCACGAAGGAATGGCCCATCGATGCGCTGAAGGTCGGCATGTGCGGCGACATGGAGTTTGTTTCCTGGTGTGTCGAGCGCGGCCACAGCCTGCACGAGCCGCGCAGTGCGCGCTGGGTCATGCAGACCTGGGGCGACTACAAGCGCCGCCACCAGCCCGACTATTACGCCGCCGTCGCCGCCCGCTGGATCATGCGCAACTGGGGCGTAGGCTTTCGCCGCTTTGCCGTGACGGACATGCGCTTCCCCATCGAGGCCCAGGCCCTCCACCAGATCGGCGCGCTGTATGCCGTGGAAGTCGTCAGCCACACCCACGCCCACGGCGCGGAACTGCAAGGAGATACCTGCCTGCACCACAACAACCACATGCAGCCCCTGCGGGAGACCCTGGGCCGCCTCAACGTGCCCGTGCACACCATCACCAACGATGGCACGTTGGAAGGCCTGGCCGACCAGGTGCTGGCGCTGCCGTGCGTGCCGGCCGGGGCGGAAAGGTCAGAAGAGTGCTGACAGATGACGTGGCTTTACACACCATCGAAATCTGCGCCGGAGTGGGCATGCTTGGTGAAGGACTGCGAGCCGGGCTCGCCCACATGGGCCTCGAGACTCGCACCGTCTGCTTCGTGGAGCGGGAAGCCCATCCAGCCGCAACACTTGCAGCGCGCTGCCAAGAAGGCAGCTTGGACGATGCTCCTGTCTGGTCCGACTTACTCACTTTCGACGCTCGACGCTGGGATGGCGCAGTGGACGGAATCGTTGCGGGCTTCCCGTGCCAAGACCTCAGCCTGGCGGGCAAGCGTGCGGGCCTCGATGGCAAACGCTCCGGGCTCTTCTTCGACATCCTCGACATTGCCGACCGTAGCGGTGCGTGGTTCCTCTGGCTGGAGAACGTCGCAGGCATCGCTTCTGCCACCGCCACCGTTGTGGATGAAGCTACCGCCGCCGAGATTACTGGTGAATCCTACCGACCTACCGGAACAGGAAGCAGCGGCGCTGATGAACGCATTCAGGAAGAGGATGGCGTTGTACTCGAAAGAGCAGCCGCCCGCGTCGTGGGAGAACTGGCCGACCGCGGGTGGCATGCGGAATGGCTCACTCTTTCAGCGTCCGACGTGGGCGCCAGCCATGGGCGGGAACGCTGGTTCTGCCTTGCGTGGCGACAGCCAGTGGATGACGCCCAACGTGCCCAACGGTGGCAGGCACGTTCCACCGGAGCTGGTGGCCAGCAAGGGAATGACGGAGGACGGGCAGAAGCGCACGGTTGGGCTGGAGAGCCAGTCGAAATACTGGGCCACACCGGACTGCAACACCAGCACCTACAGCAACGGCATGAAGGGGCCGAACC
>JARJFC010000211.1 GCA_029310945.1 Leptospira sp. 96542 | reverse complement strand
CTACAAGGACCGGGGCGGCAAGTACCAGGGCCAGCACGGCGTGACGCTGCCCAAGACCTGAGGGGGTGCGCGGGGAGCGCCCGGCCTGTGGATGCAGGCGGGTGGATGGATGAACTGAATGGCGTCCTGGCGCCAGTCTTCCTAGAATGGTCCCCATGCAGCTCGCCCAACCCGCGCATTTCAGCCCCGTCGCCGCGGGTCTGCGGTTTTCCGAACTCATGGCCGCGTTGAGCCATGCGCTGGACATCACCGAAGGTCAACCGGAGGGACATTGCGTGCGTTGCTGCTGGATCGGCATGCACGTGGGGCGCACCATCGGTCTGGACGAACGCCAGCTCTGGGAGCTTTATTACACGCTGCTGCTCAAGGATCTGGGTTGCAGCAGCAACGCCGCGCGCATCTGCGAGCTCTATCTCACGGACGACTTGAACTTCAAGCGCGACTTCAAGTTGGTGGGGGACAGCCTGGGCCAGGTGGTGCGCTTCGTGCTGCAGCACACGGGGCTCAAGGCCGGCCTTGCCGAACGCTTCCACAGCGTGCTCCACATCTTTCGCGAAGGCCGCGAGATTTCGCAGGACCTGATCCAGACCCGCTGTTCGCGGGGCGCCGACATCGCGCGCCAACTGCGCTTTCCCGAACCCGTGGCCCAGGGCATCTACAGCCTGGACGAACACTGGAATGGCGGGGGGCGGCCCGATCACTTGCAAGGGGAGGCCATCCCGGTCTATGCGCGCATTGCGCTGATGGCGCAGGTCATCGACGTGTTTCACACTGCCGGTGGACGCGATGCCGCCTTGCAGGAAGTGCGGCTGCGCTCGGGCCAGTGGTTCGACCCGTCCCTGGTGCGCGCCTTCGAGCAGGTGGCGCAAGACCAGGATTTCTGGGCCCAACTGAGCGCGCCGGAACTGATCCAATCCGTGCTCGCGCTTGAGCCGGGGCGTTATGTGGTGCCGCTGGACGAGGATTATCTGGACGACATCGCGGTCGCCTTCGGTCAGATCGTGGACTCCAAGAGTCCCTACACCAGTGGACACAGCGCGCGCGTGGCGCTCTACACCGACCTCATCGGCGAGACCATGGGGTTCAGCCTCGAGCGGCGTCGCTGGCTCAAGCGCGGCGCGCTGCTGCATGACGTGGGCAAGCTCGGCGTGAGCAACAGCGTGCTCGACAAGGCCGGTACGCTCAACAGCGAGGAGTGGGAGGCCGTCCGCCAGCACGCCGAATTGACCGAATCCATCCTCTCGCGCATCACCGCCTTCCGCGAACTGGCCACGGTGGCCGGCGCGCACCACGAGCGCCTGGATGGCAAGGGTTATCCGCGCGGTCTGCCCGCCGAAGCCATCACCCTGGAAACACGCATCATCACCACTGCCGACATCTTTGATGCCATCACGGCCTCGCGTCCCTATCGCGGCCCCATTCCGATCCCGCAAGCTTTGGAGCTCATGGGCAAGACCGTCGGCACGGCGCTCGACCCCGCGTGTTACGCCGCCTTGCAGCGCGCCGTGGCCCACGTGCCGCAGGTTTGACGCGCGGCGGGTTCAGCCTCGGCCGCAGCCCGAGCGCTGCCCCTCAGACGGTCGCCAGTTCCTCGATGGCCACGGCCGCGCGGTTGCGGCCCCGGTGCTTGGCTTCGTAGAGCGCCGCGTCGGCGCGCTTGATCAGCTGTTCCATCTGAGCCGTGCCACTGCCCTTGCTGGACGTCATGCCCGACATAGGACTGCTGCGCAGCGGTTTGTAGGCGGCCACGCCGATGCTCACGGTGATGACGTCGCCCGGGACCGAGGTGGCGGCATGCGGAATGCGCTGCGCTTGCACGGCGCCCACGATCTTCCGTGCCAGTTGCTCGGCCCCGGCGGAATCGGTCTCGGGCAGGATGACGGCGAATTCCTCGCCGCCATAGCGCGCGGCCAGGTCGCCCGGGCGCTGCACGGCGGCCCGAAGGACGCGGGCCACGCGTTCCAGGCAACGGTCGCCTTGCGGGTGGCCGTAGTGGTCGTTGTAGGTCTTGAAGTGGTCAATGTCGATCATCAGCAGTGCCAGAGGCTGTCCCCGACGCGTGGCACGCGCCCATTCGGTGGCCAGCGTCTCGTTGAACTTGCGGCGGTTGGGCAGGTCGGTAAGTGCGTCTGTCTCGCTGATCCAGCGCAACAGGCGCCGCTGGCGCGCAGCTCGCCCGACACCTCCGTCTGCAGCTCGGCCACGCGGATCAGGTCGGACAGCGGGTCCACGCCGGTTTCTGAACTTTCAATCAGGATTCACGGCTGCCGAAGCATTC
>JARJFC010000210.1 GCA_029310945.1 Leptospira sp. 96542 | reverse complement strand
CAGCTTCTGGTGCGCACGCTGGGGCAGGAGCCGCATACGCCGTTGGACGTGGCGATTGAAGAGACGTTGGACGGGTTGGCTTGCTTCCCCACCCAAAGCGTTCCGATCGCGCGCGTGACAGGCTGAATCGGTTGCACCGCGCAGGCGCCCGGCGCGGGGTGTCCAACTCCTTGCCCTGGCTTTCTATGTCCGGCGTGCGCAGGTCGTGCGCGCAGCCAGCCGAAGTGGCGCCTGCATGGGCCTGATGTCAGGCCGCGCCTTGGGTCAGCAGCACTTCGTGCACCGTGCTGGCATGGTCGCCGCCCACGCGCGTGCCGCCACCGAAAACGTGGATGCGATCGCCCAGGGTGGCCGCGCCCAGGCCGTGGCGCGGCGTGGGCAAGGGAGGCAGGGCCGTCCAGCGGTCGCGGGTGGGGTCGTAGACCCAGGCATCGGCGAACACCTTCTGCTCGGGCACCCATTGCTCGCCGCCGAACACGTACAGCCGCCCGCCGTGCGCCGCGGCGGCCAGGCCGCCTTGGGCCTGGGGCATGGGCGCGCGCCGGGTCCAGCGGTCACTGGTCGGGTCGTAGACCTCGAGGTGGGGCACGTTGACCTGGCGCAGCGAACCGTCCACCTGCTTCAGGGCCTGGCGCCCGCCCACCACGAACAGACGTCCGTCGATGACCGCCGCCGCCGCGCTGTTGCGCGCGGTGGGGGCGTCCGCGATGGCTGACCAACTGCCGTTGGCGGGGTCGAACATCAGGCCGCGTGGGGTGTCCGCGTGGTCATTGAAGTGGCGCGCGGCCTCGTGCGCGCGCACGCGGCCCCCCACCAGGTAGAGCCGCCCCGCGATGCCGGCGAACACGCCCTCGGCGTTGGCGTAGGGCAGGGGCACGCCCTCGCTCCAGCGGTTGGTCGCGGGGTCGTACACATAGGTGGACGCCTGGGCCCGCCAGTTCGGGAAGCCGCCGCTGAAGCCGCCCACGCCATGGATCAGGCCGCCGGCCGCGGCCAGCGCGATGTGGTGACGGGCCTCGGGCAGGGTCGCCAGACGCGTCCAGCGGTCGGTGCCGGGGTCATACGACTCGAAGTGCGCGGAGTAGCCGGTGTTCGGGGTGAGCAGCCCGCCCGCCACGTAGATGCGCCCGTTCAGGACTTCGGGGTAGAGCTCCTGCCGCGCCAGCGAAGGTGCGGCGGCCGTGGTCCAGCGCGGCGTGGAGGTCTGGGCCAGCACGGGGCGCAGCAGGGGAGTTGTCGCCAGGGTAGCGGCAAACTGAAGGGCATGGCGTCTTTGCATGTCGGTACCGTTTCGAGTTGGATGGAGGCTTGATGCTAGGCAGGCACGACCCAAAGATCTAGGTACACAATGCTGAATGGGTTGTTTGGTCTGGGTGAACAATGAATCGGAACGTTCTCATTGATTTGGAAGTCTTCGCCGCCGTGGCGCGGCACCGTAGCTTTCGCAAGGCCGCGCTGGAGCGTGGGGTCTCCCCGGCGCTCATGAGCCAGACCGTGCGCAAGCTCGAAGACGAACTGGGCGTTGAATTGCTGCGGCGCACGACCCGCAGCGTGGCGTTGACCACCGCGGGCGAGCAGTTGCTGCAGCCGGTCGCGCCGGCCCTGGACGAGATACGCGGCGCGATTGAAAGCATCAACGCGCACCGGGGCACGCCCATCGGCCGCCTGCGCATCAACGCCCCCGCGCCCATCGCGCAGTTCCTGCTGGCCCCCCTGGTCGCGGAGTTCCTGCGCCTGCATCCGCAGATTGAGATGGAGCTGGTCGCCGAGTCCGCGAAGATCGACATCGTGCAGAGCGGCTTTGACGCCGGGGTGCGCTACGCCGACGATCTGCAGCAGGACGTCGTCGCCGTCCCGATCGGTCGGCCCCAGCGTTACGCCGTCGTGGCCTCGCCCGCGCATCTGAAGCAGCACGCGCCCTTGAAGCACCCTTCTGATCTGGCCCAGCATCCCTGCATCCGCCAGCGCTTCCAGAGCGGTGGGCTGCTGGAGTGGGTGTTTCGCAAGAAGGGGCGCACGATCACGGTGATCCCCGTGGGGCCGATCACGGGCAACGATGCACTGATCGTGGTCAACGCGGCGCTCGCGAGCGCGGGCGTGGCCTATGTGCAGGAGGACTATGTGCGGCGGGAAATCGAGGCGGGCCTGCTGCAGCGCCTGCTCGACGACTGGTCGCCCGGCTTTGGTCAGCCTTACCTCTACTTCCCGCGCCAGCGGCATGTGCCCGCCGCCTTGCGCGCCTTCATCGACTTCGTGCGCCTGCATCGGCGCTGAGCGCAGTCGTGCA
>JARJFC010000020.1 GCA_029310945.1 Leptospira sp. 96542 | reverse complement strand
GTGAAGGGAATTTAGTGGAGACACTGCCAAAACAAAAAGGTTTTTTACTTGAGCTTGTGTTTAAGTTACAAACGCCTTTTCGTTTCTTTGCAAAAGTTGCCTGGTCAAAAAAAGATCCAAACGGTGATTTAATCGTTGGGGTGGAATTTTCTGGCTCAAAACGAACCTATGCAGAAAAACTTCGATTTGAAGAAAACATTGAAATTTTAAAAAACCTAAGTTTGACAGGAGCCACCTAACAGAAAAACGAAACCTCAAGTAAGTTTGATAGTCTTCGTGATTTTTGGAATTTCATGAGCGCAAATTGAATACAACATTTTTAGATCTATGTATTCATAGGCTCTTGCTAAATCCTTTTCCCACATTGTATCAATGTTATGCCATGGCAGGTTTGGGTATTTTTTCTTTTCTGCATCAGCAATTTTTAAAGATTCCATTTGGATGTACTTGAGTAACTGCTCGGCAAAAAAACTATCGTCATCCCCATCCTTAAATTCTTGGATTTGGTTTCTATACATAAAACCTTCCAACTCACGGCAATAAAACAAAAATTCATGAAACATTAGGTATAGATTGTATTCCAGGAAGGGATCGACTAGTTTTTTTCTATTGCAAAATGTGAATCAAATTCGAAAGTTTTCATACGATGTCTAAAAGATTCATTCTATTTTTAGTGGTTCTTGTTCTCCCCATTTTTTCTGCAGAGAAAGATTTTAAGATCATTGACCAAGTGATCGGAAAAGGAGACGAAGCCTATTCTGGATCAACAGTGACCGTACATTATGTCGGTAGGCTTCTCAATGGAACAAAATTTGATAGTTCTCGTGATCGCAATCGACCTTTTGAATTCAGCCTCGGTGCAGGAGAAGTGATCAAAGGTTGGGACAAGGGTGTAAAAGGTATGAAGGTGGGTGGCAAACGTAAACTTATCATCCCACCAGAATATGGGTATGGTACGAAGGCTGTCGGCTCCATCCCTCCCAATTCCACTCTTATATTCGAGGTAGAGCTCATAAAAGTATATTAGAAAACGTGCATCCATCGTTTGCGAATAAATTATTGACATTTTAAATCGAGAGCCTATTTCTATATGTCTATGAACAAATTGTTTACCGGGGTTTCGTTTCTCCTCATTGCTTCAGTTATCGCCTGCAATCCTAAAAAAGATTCTAACGATTTAGAAAATGCTGTCATACTCTATGCAGCTGCAAGGATTGCCACTTGTTCCGTTCCAGGAACCACTGTGAGTAACGCATCGGCCACTCTCAATACAGGAACCGGTTGTATCAATGGCCTCACCACTTCCATGGATGCTGCCCTACCCGACTGGATCAAAAATAACTTTAAATGTTCCGTCGGGCAAGTCTCTGGATCCACTTACATCCTCAGGTCTCAAAACATTCCGAATACAAAAAGTTTCTACTTTGGAAGTTCTTCACCGATGTATGAAGCACTACCAAGTGGCCATAAATCCGCAGGAAATAACCAAATCCAAGCGCAATGTTTGGTTTACAGCATTCCCAGTGTCCCCACTGTCAAAACGGGCGCAAAAACAAGCACACAAGCTGGTTATGTTTCTGTGGGCATCACCACAAACGGTTTGGCCATTTTTAATAATGCAGCAGCTCCTCCAGATACTCTGGCAGCGGAAGTAACCACTTTTGATAATTTCAACGGCCACCCGCAAAATACAGGTGTTTACCACCACCATGCTTTGCCAAAAAACCTATCAGACGAAACAAATGGGGATGCAAACCTTCTGGGTATCTTGCTTGATGGGTACGCTGTGTACGGTGAAAAATGTGACAATGGTACGCAAAATCCAGGAGATGATACGGTTCCTAACAACTTAGATAGCAACCATGGCCATACAACTACAACTGTCCATTTTACAACGGCCACTTACCACTACCACTATACATTGGATAATACAGCAACCATCAAAACTTTGATCGGTGGTTCATTCCATGGAACACCTGGAACAGTATCCAATTAAGTAACGTTTTGCGGTATTTAGTATTTACTTTTCTTATACTGATTCACTGCAAAAATCTGCGTATTGTCACTTCGGATGATCCCAGGCTTGTGACCAAACCAAACAACCTCTTGTATTTTGAAGAAATTCCATTTACAGGGGTGTTGGTCACAGAAGACAAAAACTTACTCATCACCCACCAAACAGAATACCAAAAGGGAATACCCCACGGAAAGTACACCGCAAAACATTCCATAAACGGAATCGTTTTAGAAGAGAGGTCTTTTTATTACGGCCAAAAAGATGGTTTGCATAAATCGTATTTTCCCAATGGAAAACTTAGGCTCTTATCAGAATATAAAAATGGTCAGTATCAAAATGAACGTTTTGAATATTATGAAGATGGAACACCTTCTTTGTATGCAAAATATTACGAATCCGGCATGGTAAAACAAACCAAACAATGGAACAGGAAAGGACAAATATACTCAAACCAAGTATACACCGAAGAAGGTGATGTGTTTGGAAAACCAGGGAGCAAAAATTGTTTACCTATCGACTTTTAAATACTTTCGCTCAATACAAAATCGCAACAATACTAATATGTTTGTTTTTTCTCGCTCTTTGCTCACCAAACAACTGGCAGACTATAAATACATCTTCCCTACCGTACTTCATCGGAAATGATTTTGACCCAAGTTGGGAAAAACCAAAAGATAATGATACAAAATACAAATTTATCCCGAACATTGGGTCTCTCATCATGTCATCAGGCAAACCGACAAACCCAGCAGAATGGAAAGGAAGACCTAAATTACTAGTCTTTTTTTATGCTACATGCAAAGGAGTCTGTCCTCTTATAACAAAAAATCTTATACAATTTGTTCCGAATTTGGAGGATGGTGTCGCTATCTATTCCATCACAATCAACCCCAAAGAGGACGATGTTTCTGTTTTGAATAGATACATAAAAAACTATAAAATTAAAAATGAAAACTGGCACTTCATAACGGGTGATGACTCAGAAATCACTCTTTTTGCAAAGGAAACTTGTGGTGCTGAAGTAGAAGTGTATTCTCCAATAAAAGACCGATATGAATTCGTACACACCGAAAACATATTTTTATTTGATACAGATAATTATTTACGCGGAATCTATCGGGCCAAAGGTGATGGAGATTTAAACCGACTACTGAATGATTTAAAAAAATTAAAATCAGAAACCATCTCCCAGATTTGATTGGTATTTCAAACTGATCAGGAGCTGCTCAAAGTCTAATATTCGTTTATCGGCGTTTTTTCTACGACAGATATAGAGTATTCGTTCAGTATACCAACTTGAAATGGGAATTACAAACATCTTCTCTGTTATATGTGCTTCCGATAAAAACCCAAAACCAAGACCAAGCTCAATGGCACTGCGTAATGATTCCACACTCTCCAATTCCATAATTGGTTTTGGTAAAACTCCCAAAGTTTCCTTTTTCCACTTTTTTTCGATCAATCTACGAATCGCAGACTCAGAATGATAAAATATAAAATTTTCGGTTTCCAAATCCTTCGAGGATACCTTTGTCATTTTAGCCAAAGGATGGTTCTTGTTAAGAACAGGCAATATACGATCAACCAAAAACTCTCGAACCGTTAGTTTATTCGATTTAACAGGACCAGTTAAAAATCCAACATCAGCACTTCCTGATTCCAATGAAATTAAAGTTTTCGTTGCATCTCCTTCTTGTAATGAGATAGATAAATTTGGATAATTTTGAATCAGCGGTTTCAAAATTTGTTTCATTAACCACAACAAAATGGTACCGCCTGTGGTTATTCTAAAATTACCTGATAATACAGATAAATTGGAACGCATATCACCTAGGCACCTGTTAATATTTTCTAAAATAGATTCAGAATGTTCTAAAAATATTCTACCTTTGTCAGTAAGAGTTATCTCTCGGGCGCCTCGAATAAACAATTTCTGTTTCAGTTCTTTTTCCAATTTTGATATTTGTAACGACAAGGCAGGTTGTGTCAAAGCTAAGGAAGTTGCTGCTCTTACAAAACTACCTTGTTTTACTATTTCTTTAAAATAAACCATCTGTTTAATTTCCATACTCTCTCTCCACCAATAAGTTTAACTTATGCCAATGTTAACATATATTTATTTGTCTTATACATAATTATAAGGTATATTTAAATCTGGGAGTTAAAAAATGAAAACATTATTTGATAAACTTTGGTCAGCTCACGAAATATTAAAATTGGAAACTGGTGAATCTGTTCTCTTTGTTGACAGACATCTTTTACATGAGGTAACATCGGCGCAGGCTTTCGAAGGTTTACGCCACCGCAGGTTAAAACCAAAATTTCCCAATTTAACTTTGGGTGTGATCGACCACAATGTCAGTACAAAAGACCGAAAGAACGATCATGCGGCGGGTCCAGTTTCATTCAAACAAATGAAACAAATGGAAATAAATTGTTCTGAATTTGGAATATCTTTATTAGGAAAAAATCACAAAAACCAAGGCATTGTACATGTCATTAGTCCAGAACTTGGATTTACGATTCCTGGTGGACTGATCGTATGTGGAGACTCGCATACATCCACTCATGGTGCATTTGGTGCTTTGGCATTTGGAATTGGCACTTCCGAAGTTGAACATGTGTTAACAACTCAAACCTTGGTTCAGAAAAAACCTAAATCAATGCTCGTTCGTTTCATCGGAGAACTTCCAAAGTTTTGCACTGCAAAGGATTTGGCCTTGGGTTTGATTGAGAGTATATCCACAAGTGGAGGAGCAGGTTACGTCATCGAATACCAAGGGGAAGTAATTCAAAATTTGAGTATGGAAGAAAGGATGACACTTTGCAACCTAACAGTCGAAGCTGGGGCTCGTGCTGGCCTTATCAAACCAGATCAAAAAACCAAAGAATATCTAAAAAATAAACAGTATTCTCCCAAAGGAGATTTGTGGGAAAAAGCAACCGAATATTGGGATAGTTTATATTCAGATCATGGAGTACACTTCGATAAGGTGATAGAATTCAAATTGAATACTCTAGCTCCCAAAATTACTTGGGGCACAAACCCATCGCAGGCCATTTCAATAAATGAACCAATTCCAAATCCTGAACAAATCTTGGGGGAAGATAACACCACATATTTGAAAGCACTGGAATATATGGATCTAAAACCTGGGATGAAAATGACAGATGTTACCATCGATAATGTTTTTATTGGATCATGTACAAATGGGCGTTTATCAGATTTAGAGGAGGCCGCATCCCAAATCAAAGGACAAAAAGTGCATAGAGATGTAACAGCAATTGTTGTACCAGGTTCTATGGAAGTCAAAAGATTGGCGGAATCAAAAGGCATTGATACCATCTTTAAAGATGCAGGATTTGAATGGAGAGAACCTGGTTGTTCGATGTGCCTCGCAATGAACGACGATGTGTTAGGTGAATATAAAAGGTCTGCTTCCACATCGAATAGAAATTTTGAGGGAAGACAAGGAAAATTAAGTCGAACACATTTGGTAAGCCCTGCTATGGCCGCACTTGCTGCCATTCATGGACGTTTTGTAGATATGAGAGAGGTATAAAAATATGGAAAATTGGAACTCGCACTCAGGAAGAGTATGTACAATGTTACACGATGATATTGACACTGACCAATTATTACCAAAACAGTTTATGAAGGTAATAGACAAAAAAAATTTCAAAAATTATCTTTTTTTTGACCAAAGGTATTTGGACAAAGATGGATTAATTGAAAATCCAAATTTCATTTTAAACTTGCCGATGTTTAAAAAAAGTTCCATCCTCATTGTTGGCAAAAATTTCGGATGTGGCTCTAGCCGTGAACACGCTCCTTGGGCATTGGTTGATTATGGTTTCCGAGTGATCATCGCCGAATCGTTTGCAGATATATTTAAGATCAATGCTGTAAAAAACAGAATTTTACTCGTAGTTAAATCAAAATCCGAAATAAAAGAAATAGTAAAGAATTTGGATGATAAGGATCCGACACTCACGATCAACTTAAATACCCAAACCATAAATTTAAAGAACAAAGTGTGGAAATTCGATTTAGATGAATCAGAAAAAACAAAAATAATCAGTGGAAAAGACGAGATCAATTCCACTTTAGAGCATATTTCTCAAATAAACGAATATTCTGAAAAATACTTTATTAAATACCCGTTTAATTTTTTATCTTATAGCCAGATCTAAAAATTAGCCAGGTCAGTAACAAACAAACGGACAAAAAGGAAAGAATCATTGTGATGCTGATCGTCAAACTAACGTCAGCACGTTCAAAAAAACTATAACGAAACCCACTGACTAAGTATAAAACAGGGTTAAACATACTCAATTTTTGCCAAATCGGTGGTAACATTTTTATTGAATAAAAACTTCCTCCCAAAAAAACAAGAGGAGTGATGATAATCATCGGGATGAGTTGCAATTTTTCAAAGCTGTCCGCCCAAATACCAATAACAAATCCAAATAAACTAAAGCTAATACATGTTAACAAAAGGAAAAACACCATTAAAAATGGATGCACAATCTGCAATGGGACAAAAAAAGATGCTGTGATTAACATCAGAACTCCGAGCATCATAGATTTTGTTGCTGCCGCCCCGACAAAACCAATGACAACCTCCCACATCGTAACTGGAGCTGATAGTATTTCATAGATTGTGCCCGTAAATTTTGGAAAATAAATTCCAAAAGAAGCATTGGATATACTTTCCGTCAATAACGACAACATAACAAGTCCAGGTACAATAAAACTTCCATAATGTACGCCATCAACTTCTTGTATCCTTGAACCAATGGCCGACCCAAAGACCACAAAATACAATGATGTGGATAAAACAGGCGACAAAATACTCTGCATCAAAGTACGAAACGTACGTGACATTTCGAATTTATAAATCGAAACAATTGCGTGTAAATTCATACATTTTCCTTGAGGAGTTGCACAAAAATCTCCTCTAAACTACTCTGTTTTGTTATTAGATCACTAAATTGAATTTTTAATTTTTTAAGTTCATCTAAAATTTTTGTAATATTTTGACTGTCATCTTTAGCATCAAAATGATAAATTAGGGCAGCTTTGTCTTCCACAAGTTCCAATGAAAACTTTGCCAATGATTTTGGTAATACTTTGAGTGGTTTTTTCAATTCAATTCGTAAATGTTTTTTACCCAATTGTTTCATCAGTGTAGTTTTATCTTCCGTTAGGAAAATCTCACCTTTTTGAATGACAGAAATTCTATCTGCGATGGCTTCCGCCTCTTCAATATAATGTGTAGTCAGAATGATTGTAACACCCTTCTTTTGAAGGTTGGAAACAATGTTCCACATATCCTTTCTAAGTTCGACATCAACACCTGCAGTGGGTTCATCTAAAAATAAAACTTTTGGTTCATGAGACAATGCTTTAGCAATTAGAACCCTTCGTTTCATCCCACCGGACAAAGTCATGATTTTTTGATCTTTTTTATCCCATAAAGATAAAGATTTCAGGAGTTCTTCTAAATACTCAGCGTTAGGTGCTTTGCCAAAAACACCACGGGTAAACTTGACACTTGCCCAAACAGTTTCGAAAGCATGTACGCTTAGTTCCTGTGGCACAAGACCAATGGCGGAACGAGTCAATTTAAAATCACTAATGATATCATTTCCGTCAACCAATACAGTGCCTTCGGAAGGATTAACGATACCACAGATCAGTGAAATTAAGGTAGTTTTACCAGCACCATTTGGGCCAAGCAAGGCATGAATTTCTCCTTTCTTCACTTCCCAGTTCACATGATTTAACGCTAAATAGTCGTTACTATAACGTTTAGAAACATTTTTGACAGAAACTATCGAATTCAATTTTCTTCGTCCTTCCAACCAATGTCGGATAAAAAATCATCATAACCACCATCGTAAACAAAAACACGATTGTCATCAAAAACAATTAATTTTGTGGCCACAGCACGTAAGTGCATTTCGTTGTGAGTGACCATAATTACTGAACCGTCAAAATTATCAATGGCCTCAATGAGCGAATCACAAGATTGCATATCTAAATGATTCGTTGGTTCGTCCAAATAAAGTAGATGACAGGGTGTTACTAAAATTTTTCCAAGAAGTACCCGACTCTTCTCCCCACCCGAAAGTACCTTAATTTTTTTCAAGGCTAGATCTTCAGAAAACATCAACCCCCCTGCTATGTTTCGAGCCTTGCCTTCAGAACAATTGGGATCTGCACTCATAATTTCTTGGACTACAGTATTTTTCTCATCCATATTGAGTTTGTTAGTTTGACCAAAATAACCTTCTTTCAAAACAGGATGCTTTTTTATTTCTCCAGAAATTTGTTTTAATTCTCCTGCGATTAGTTTAAGCAGAGTGGATTTCCCTTTACCATTTTTTCCGATGATACAAATCCGATCATTTGGCCCAACACTGATTGAAAAATCCTCGATCAGAAAAGGATCTGATCCCGTGTACGAAAATTTTAATCCATCTACACTTAACATTTGATTTGCGGAAAATGGAGCACTGTTGAAATATAATTCTAAATCCTCGATTGTATCGAGAGCTTTCATTTCACCTTGTTTTTCTAGTTTTTTAACTCTTGACTGAGTTCTACTCGCAAAACTAGCTTTAGCTTTGAACTTAGCGATAAATATCTCTTCTTGTTTGCGTTTTTTCGCCTCATTCAACCTTGTTTTTTCGTATATTTCTTCAGCTTGGTTGATTTGATTGTATAATTTTTCAGTGTCTCCCTGTACTTTAATTGCTTTTGTTCTATGAATCGCCACTGTGTGCGTCACAACACTATCCATAAAACTTCTATCGTGGGTAATCAAAATGATCTCTCCTTCCCATTCACGCAAGAATTCTTCTAACCATCTGATTGTCACAATATCTAAGTAGTTATTTGGTTCATCTAACACTAACATGTCTGGAGCTGAAACAAGTAGTTTAGCCAAATTCATCCGAATTTGGTATCCTCCAGAAAAGTCATTCGGACTTCGTTCCATGTCTTCCTCTTTAAAACCTAGTCCAAACAAAATACGCTCAACCTTCCAAGTTTCATACTCGTCACCTTCTGGCAAACCAAGAGCACACTCTTCCAAAACAGTAGGCTTAGTAAATGTTAGGTGCTGTTCCAAATGTCCAATTCGATAACCTTTTGGAACAGTAATGTTACCTGAATCGGGTTCCAGTTTTCCGAGTATGATCTGAACCAAAGTAGATTTACCGTGGCCGTTTCTTCCCACAAGACCCACGCGTTCCCCTCGATTGACACCAAAAGTCAAATCATCGAATAGCACGTTTCCGTTGAACTGTTTGTTGAGACCGGAAATTTTTATCATATTGAACCTAAAAAAAGTGATTAAACACCAAATTTCCTAAGAATCCGCAATAATCCAGTGAAAGAATTACCGAACCCTCAACTTTTTGCACAGAATTTGACTTGGATTTGCGCTTGTTTGACCCTTGGAAAGGGCAAAATTAGCAAACAACTTCCCAGTTTCTCATCATTTGGATGGAAATAAATTACCAAAATTCTGAGTTTGAAGACATAATTGGATAAATCTTTACCAGCTCATTTATTCATATTTTATAATACTCCAAACTCCGAAAATTGATTGTGAGCCTTTTTTCCAAAATTTTTGCATTATTTTTGCTAATGGTAACCAATACCAAAAATTTTGCAAACGGAGACCTACAAACTGCCTTTGGTGCCGAAGAAAATTATTTATTGATTCAATCTATCGATGCAAGCGTCATTCATTTAGGTACAGATGCGGAAAAAACGATGTACAAAGATAACATTGATCTTTATCTCGAATTCAAAAGTTATCATATCCAAGGTCAATTCTCAAATTCATATTATGCGATGCGAAAAACACAATTTTCACTGATTACGCTTTACGATCAAATTTTGGAAAAAAATATCGAATATCTCAAAGATAAGATTCAATCCTTAGGACAAAAATCAAGGGGAAAAGAAAAGGCGCAAACGAAAGCTTTCTTGCGATTAGCACTCCGTGATCTTGCAGAAGCAGAGATAAAACTCAAAATGGCACGAAACACAAGACCATATTTATATTTGTTAAAACTAAGGGAAATGTTGTTCGCACTGAAAATTCTAAAACATGCAGGTAAGTTTGTGATTTTTCTAAATTTACTGCACGATGGTCAGTATTTAGATTCAATTGAATCTACAGATTTTATTTACATTGAATATGAAATCAAAAGAGGGTTTGGTGATAATTCAGAAAAATTACTAAAACTCCATTATGATAACCATTTTTTGCCCTATGGTGAAGTAAGTATATATGAATCGAAAATGACAGAATTCAAATTCAATCGACAAAATAAAGATTAAACGTATTCTTTATGCTAAAGTAATACAATCTCTCATTGCATTTGCCTTGATTCGTGCTTTTTCGATTGTTTCATCCAAAGCTAGACAAACACCCATTCGTCGCTTCCCATCTAATTCTGGTTTACCAAAAATTCGTAAATCCACGTCCTTTAAAGACAAAGCTCTTTTAAGACCAACAAATTTTGGGTCGTTGGTTTTACCCTCCAAGAGTAGGGCTGAGCTGGCTGCTGGGGTATAAAAACGTAAATCTGGAATCGGGAGGCCGAGTAAAGCCCTCACGTGCAATGAAAATTCGGAAAAATTTTGCGAGATCAGTGTCACCAAACCAGTATCATGTGGCCTAGGAGAAACCTCACTAAAATACACTTCATCGCCTTTAACAAACAACTCAACTCCAAAAATGCCAAAACCTCCCAAACCCACTGTGACAGTTTCTGCAATTTCTTTAGCGCGACCTAGAGCAATTTCTGTCATCTGCTGTGGCATCCAAGATTCAACAAAATCTCCATTTACTTGCCTGTGACCGATAGGAGGCAAAAATGTTGTACCATTCGCATGGCGAATAGTAAGTAATGTGATTTCAAAATCAAAAGTGATAAATTCTTCAATAATCATCTTTCCCTTACCTGTTCGTCCACCTGATTGGCCGTACTCCCAAGCTTTTAAAATTTCAGATTCGTTTTTGATCAAACTTTGACCTTTGCCTGAAGAACTCATGATGGGTTTCACAACACAAGGTAAACCTATTGTTTTTACTGCTTCAGCGAATTGATCCAACTCTTCCGCAAATAAATATTTTGAAGTTTTAACACCTAACTCTTTATTTGCAAAATTTCGAATTCCTTCACGATTCATCGTGAGATTCACTGCTTTTGCACTAGGTATGATTTTAAATCCATCATTTTCTAAACTAACCAATGTTTCAGTATGGATAGCCTCAATTTCAGGAACAATAAAATTTGGTTTTATTTCCCTTAAAACGGTTTCTAATTCCATAGGATCCAACATATTGATAACGCGAGATTCCTGAGCAACTTGCATGGCAGGGGCATTAGAATAACGATCAATGGCAATTACATGAATGCCTAGCCGAATTGCCTCAATTGCCACTTCTTTTCCAAGTTCTCCAGAGCCTAATAACACCAATTTTGTTGCGCTTCGTGAATGTGCTGTACCAATTGTATCCATTATTTACAAAAAAAACAAATTGTGGAATTTGGACAAGAAAGATGTACGGCGAGCGAAAACTTTACGAATTATTTTTCGCAAGTAAAACTTTTATTAAAGAAGAAAAATCCTCATTTCCTAATTGTTTATTGATTCCTTCTTCATATATAGATTTTAACAACGCAGACATTGGTAAATCCAAAGAGTGATTTTTTATCTCTCGCTCTGCATGTTGGATATCTTTAAACATATTTTTAAGTGCAAAATGCGGACTAAAATCTTGTTTATGAATTTGATCCATTTTAAAATTAGAAAGTGGAGATGCAGCAGCCGAATTTTGAACAATCAATTGAAAAATTTCAAAACTAATGCCTGAAGTTTCAGCCAAATAAAACCCTTCCATATAAACTTGTAATAACCCAGCTTGAATGAGATTCAAAGCAATCTTAGCCTTTTGCCCTAGTGAAATTGAGCCACACAACACTACTGATTTCCCACACACATCAAAGAAAAAATCAAGAGTATTACGAAGTTTAGCATCACCACCTAACATAAAAAGTATTTGACCTTCATTGGCTGCTGTTTTACTGCCTGTCATTGGAGAATCTGCAAAAATGATATTTTTATCTGAAGCAATTTTATTTAGTTTTAAAGTTAAATCAGGGGAAGTTGTGCCTGTATCCAAAATAATATTTGGATTTGTATTCAAAACTTGCGTAAAGGCTGACTCCACAACATCATCAGTTGTTAAACAAAGAATTGTTAAATCAGCAGACCAAAAAGTTTCCAAAATGTTTGAAACTACACTTAATTTTGGAGAATTTTTATATTTATGAATGTTAAAATTAGATTCATAAAATCGTTCTTTATTTCTTACAAATAAACTTACAGTATGGCCGGCTTCCAATAAACGGAATGCCATACCAGAACCCATAATACCTCCACCAATGACAGAAACCTGTTTCATTTCCATGCGTTAGACTTTGATTGTTTAACCTTAAATTTTACTTTCATCACATCAAATATCTTTTACCCAAATTATCTCTTTGGTAAATATTTGCACCATTTGCAATGAGAAGATCAGATATATAACCTAATCCATCATAACTGTTCGCTATATGCAAAGCTGTAACTCCTTGCGGATCTGTGACATTTGGGCTCGCACCGGCCTTCAATAATAAATCAACAGCGTCCCACCTACCAGATTCCGTAGCTCTATGCAAAGGATACACTCCCTTTTCATCACTCATGTTTGGATCCATCCCAAGATTCAACAGTGATTCTAAAAAAAAGCGATCCGTAGTTTCATCGATCGCCAAACCAAGGAGCAATGGAGATTCTTTTGTTAAACGGACATCATGCGCCAAATCATTCAGTTCCTTTATAAATTTGATTCTCTGCCCAGAACAGATAGAGTCAGACAACCTTCGGATCTTTTGATAATATTGAATCCGACGAAACCAATTTTTCACTAAACCTAACATTTTATTTGCCTCTACCCTTACTATAACTCGAATTCACGGCATTTGACTTGTAAAAATGGGACATTTTTTCATACTCCGAAAACCATAACCCAGGAACGGAACCAGAAATTTCTTTAAATTCATGATTAAAATGGGATTGATCTGAAAACTCTTTCTTATATGCAATGTCAGTCAACTTTAAAGCAGGATTGTTAATTTTATAATTATCGGGGTTTCTTACCATATCCAAAATTCGATTTATTTTTCTGAATTCACTTGGTGACATTCCTATCACTTCTTTGAATTTACGATCCAATTGTTTTCGTGAAATAAATAATCTAGAACTAAGTTTACCAATCGAAATTTGTTTTTTTGTTAACTCAACGATCGCAAAACGTAAATAAGCTGGAATATCATTCCCACCCTTCTCAATATTCTGAATTACCTGAATTAGGCCAGCTATCACATTTTTTTCATTCGAGAGATCTAATAGAAAACTAATATCAAGTTTATCATCTAAATAAAATTCTGCGTATTGATTGCGCAATTTGATACCAGGCATCCCAAAAAGTTGGAAACAAGAAGAAGGATAAAACCGAATAGACACCAAATTTAAAATCTGATTGTCCAAAATTTTCCACCGCGACGTCTGAGGACCGACCCAATGAAATTTAGGTAATTGGATTTTTTTTCCTGCTCCATTCAAAATTACTGGAGGAAAACCAAGATGAAAAACAAGTTCCATTTCATAACTGGGCAAGATCCAGGGCAAGTTCTCAGAACGAACCTCATTCCAAATCCAAACTTCTTTGACTTGATCTTTATAATCATCTGGAGGATTGTAAAATAAAATTTTCATATCGGCGACCATTTAATTAAAGGGAATAGACGGAGCATGAACGTTTCACTTAAAAACCTTTTGTTCGATTAACTTCTCTGCGATGAGTGTGTGGGCTTTTTCATTCAAATGAAAATCACCAAACTTTAAAATTCTTTTTGACTGCCGCATTGCATGGCGTAGGTCTATGAACCTAAGTGATTGCAAACTAGTAAGTTCATATAAATCTAAAACAAATGCACTGTCACCTTCTAACCATTGTTTATCCAAAATGAATCCAATTTGTTTGTATTCTTCACCTCTACTTGCATCATGTTCAATATCAAGGGGAAGATAGATTATATCCAACTCTATGTTTTCATTTTTAATTTCTTCGATTAAAATTTCCAAATATCGTTTGTATTTTTGGAATTGGTTCTTCGAAGTCTTCCTTGTGTCCAAGGATTTTTGAAAGTACATTGAATCCATGTTGTACAAACTTAAAAGAATAGAATTGTCTTCTATAAACTTGGTTTCAGGTATCAAATGTCTCTTTTCGTTTTTTTTAATATCATAAGCAATTGAATCAGTTAAATATTGATTGAATTTCAATTTTGCAAGTGAAATTCCAACATTTGGCATTATTAGTCGAAAGAATTTTAAATACAAATGATTATTTTGTAAATAAGTTTCAAACAATTTATTATAACCTGTTTCATATACATCATTCCCATATATAAAAAGAACAACCTTTCGTAGCTTTAAATTTGTGGCCAATATTCGAAATAAAGAAAGTTCATTCTCAATCGAATAGCCAGGGAAGGACGCATTATAAACTTCACAACCAGATGTTGAAGAAATCAGATTATGGAAAATCGATTGTTCCTCTAACCCAATTCCAAACGCTTGCGAATCACCCAAAATTAAATCCACACAATCTTCTGGTTTGGGTAAACTACCTCTCAACCCCAACTGGTTTGTTTTAATTTTGTGAATACCTTGTGCATTCACAAAATTAAATTCTATGTTCGCAGGGAAAGAAAAGTGGTAAGCAGGTGAAGCCAATTTTACATAAAGTAAATCTAACAAATTGAGGGTTAGAAATGATAAAATGATGACCGAAAGAAAAAACATTGTATGTAAAAATTTTAGTTTTAGGGGGAACTTCATAGAATTAGTGTTAAATTTTCATATGCAAATTTTTCTATCAGATTATACCATGATTCTATCAATTTTATGAGAAAGCCGAAACTACATTTTATACCTATCATTATTATTTTTTTATTATTTTTTTTGATTTATAAGAGCCAATCTATTCAATCTTTTTCGGATTTCAATTTAATCGAATGGCAAATACATAATATCCGTCATGGAATTTATAGTCTACCATATGAATGGTCAATTTATGATTCAGACTTAAGTTTCTTTTTTTTGCCAGATCGTTTTTTTTCTTCTCACAATGATCAGATTGTTTCTGTTTTTCCAAACCTATACCCGTACTTTGCGAGCTTTATTCCAGAAACAGAATTCACAATCGTTCTGCGAATTATGCATGTTCTTTTATTCTTTGGCTCATGTTTTCTAATGGCTAAAATTCTAAAATCATGGGATGCTGGGTTTTTATTTTTCATCTCTTCCATTCTACCCATCTACATATTATTCGTACATGAAACAATATTTGTTTTGTTTCTTCAAATTCTAAGTATTTATTTATTAAAAAAAGATAAGTTAGCAATAGTTAGCATCGTTTTCGCACTGATAGTTTTTATGAGACCTGAAATGATCATTCCACTATTATTTTTACCTAACATTTTACCATCCAGAAAGGAAAAAATTACATTGTATGCCTACATGTTTTTTTCCTTGTTACCCGTTTTTTGGATACAAAATCATATAAACGGAACATACTTTGGGCTCCGAGTCGAAAAAAACTTATCAAGTTTTCCAAATTGGGATGTAATCATTTACCTTTTCCAAAAAACTTTCCTTCAAATTCCCATACTAACATTATACATCGTAAGTTTGATCATTTACTTTAAAGAATCAGAATTCCTAAAACGTGGTATCATACTTCTAAGTTTCATGTTACTCATAATTTTCATTTCTCCAAATACAGGGGGTCATAATACAGCTCGATACCTCTTTGGTTTTATACCATTAATCACAATGGAATTTTTTAATCTATGGAAGAATAAAAAACTAATTTTTAAGAATTACATACTATTTGTTATGTTCCTATATTTGTTTGTTTCGATGAGCGAGATGCTCAAAGAAACTAGAAAGATATCGCACTATCAGTCCAATTTAGTTTCAACTCTTAAAAATACAGAAGAATCTATTTTGGTATTTTCCAATTCTGATTTATCATTTGCAAGCCTTCCTCTCATTCATACAAAAAAGCTAATATTACTTAGACAAAACTTTAATCCGAAAATTCTATCCTTAATCTTAAAGAAAGAAAACCAAAAATCTTTTTTGTTTCTATCACTCCCACCTAGCGCAAATTATTTTGGAGATTCTTTTTCACTTACAGATTGTTCTAAAAATTGTAATTTTAAACTGATTGAATCCAAACAACTCGATGGGAGTCTATTACCAATCCAATCACTAAAATATAGTTTAGAATAATTAAGGGTTTAATTCAGCCGCACAATATTTACAAAAAACTGCATCCGAATCATGACCTTCTTTCAAACAATCAGGGCAAGTTTGTGTTGAAATTTGATTCTGTTTTTGAAAACTCATACTAGATTGTTTTAATAATGCTGAAGAAAATATTCCCGTTGGAACAGCAAGGATTCCATAACCAGTTAACATTAGTAAGGAAGCAAATGTTCTTCCTAAAGGTGATTGCGGTGCGATGTCACCAAAACCCACAGTTGTTAATGTTACTATCGCCCAGTAAACACTAACTGGAATAGAAGTAAAACCACTTTCGGGGCTTTCTATAAAATACATTAGAGTGCCTATAACAGTAACTAAAATCAGCACTGCTGTCAAAAATACGGTGACTTTTCTTCTGCTATCTTTTAATGCAGATATAAGCACATTTGTCTCGTCCAAATACCTAGCAAGTTTCAATATCCTAAAAACTCGAATGACCCGAACAATTCGAATCATGGTCAAGAGATGATAATTTTCACCAACTAACTCTAAGTATGCAGGGAAAATTGCAAAAAAATCAACAAGTCCAAAGAAACTAAAAGCATAGACCAACGGTTTTTTAACTGAGTAAAGACGTAAAAAATATTCAGCCGTAAATAAAATTACAAAGAACCATTCAGTACGATACAACCAGATTTTCTGAGTTGAGGTAAGCGCAGGTTCTGTCTCTAAAGCCGCCAAAAACGTACTCAAGAGGATTGCCGAAATTAGGATTATATCAAAAAGTCTACCAGCTCTTGTGTCTGCCTCAAATATGATTTCGTAAATTCTCTTACGAATCGGATTCGAATGTGGATTATCCATTCAGTACATATTCTAAGATTGCATATTATTAAATAAAGAATTTTATTATTGAATTTTCGAATTTATAACTAACGCACGTTAACTAAGAATTATTAAAATTTGATTTTAAATCTCAAATAGGTTCTAAGGAAATTCCGTATATGAAAAATCCATTTTATTGCAAAGAAACCATTTTTTTTTTCGAAAAATAGTTTAAAAAATAAGGGATAATCTGAAACTGAATGTTATCCAATGAAGGAAATCCGCATCAAAGATTCCGACCTTTCCTATGATGGGTTATCTGGATTTCGTACCAATATCATGTCCATTTTGTTGTCTACAGAAGAAGACGTAACATTGAATTTTAAGGACATCTCCCTTTCGCTCGACAGCTCCGCCATCGGTGATTTAATGAAATTTCATGAAGCGATGCACAAACGAGGAAAAAAACTTTTGATCAAAGATATAAACAAATTGATCCGCACCGTTTTCAGCCTAAACAAACTCGACACTATACTACATATACTAGACTAAATCAAAGGTTTTCCGGTTTTGTGATACCTATGGAGTTTTGTGTAGGATCCACTTTATTTTTATCCAAAAGGCCATTCACGAGGTTTTTAGCACCTAACATTAGCTTATTCATACTTTCAATGTAGCCAAATATTTTTTCGTTATTTATTACTACTTTTTTATTTTCAATTTCCATTTCGATAACTTTGATAAAATTAAACATTGGTACAAGTAAATTCCCAATATCATGAGCAATGGAACCTGAAATGATACCGAGTGCTTCCATTTTTTTAGCTATAGAAAATTTTCGTTCCATTTCTATTTCATTTTTAATATCTTTTGCTTCCCAAACTAAATTCAAAAAATTGCCATCGGGATCATTTAGCCGATATAAATTACAATCTAATATACTTTCAGTTTCGGTATTGATATTTAAATAAGATAAAAATGATAACTTATGATTCTCCATAGCCATATCTAATGTTTTCTGTATGATTGCAGAGTCTTTCGAATGTAAAAATTTGGTAAACACTTCAACAAAATTTTTACCAACTAGAGGATTATTTGTATCTTCAAACTTTAATTTCGCTTTTGGATTCACATATTTAATGATTCTCTTACCATCTATTAAAATGATCAACTGAGAAGAATTATCGAACAAATCTTGGAATAATTTTCTGCTAGTGAGTACAGCACCTTTAAGTTGAATTGTCTCCGAAATATCCTGTATTGTGCCAAATATAACAGGGTTCGATGGAAGAGCCAAATCACTTTCGATGAGTAATTTAGCATACATTGGAGTTGGCAACATTCTCACTATCAGGAGAGTTTCATATTTTGTTTCCTTGTTTTTCAATTTTTCCCAAGTGGAAAAAAAATCTTCATCCAAACACTCTGTAATTTTTCTTAAAAACGAATCTAGTGTTATATCTTCAATATATGGAAACCCTAAAATCCGGTTTATTTCTGGTGACCAATGGAATTCATTTGTAAGAATGTTCATTTCAAAATATCCTAATTTTGCAATGTGCAACATTCTTGTGAGAGTCTGTTGGTGGAATAATAAAGTTTGAATGTTACTTAGTTGATCCTTATATGCTAAATAACGATTCGTTTCCCTTACAATTTGGTATCGTAGCTGATGGAGCCGATCAAAATAAACATAATCGGACAAACCCACTTCCAAATATTCCAAGAGGACAGTAAAACCCAACCGTTCAGTAACTAATATGATTGGGATTTCAGGCTCACGAATTCTCATGTCTGAAATGATTTTTTTGGTATTCTTTATACCCGCCTCGGAAGAAATAATCACAATGTGCCAGGGAAACTCTGAATTTCGGAAGTCAAAATTAATTCCAACAGAATCAGTTTTGATTTTCCAATCCACTTCGTCCAATGAATCCAACACCTGTTTTTGGAACTCGAGTGTTTCAGTTACAATTAAAAAATGAAAGTATTTATGAAAATCCATCTCTAATAATATGAAACAAAAAGTATACCTCAATATTGGAGAAGCATACTTTACGTCAGGACACTACGAAATCCGAACCATTCTTGGATCATGTGTGTCGGTCTGTTTGTACCACGAACGAACAAAGATGTCCGCCATCAATCATATCCTATTGCCAGGCACCTCAAACCAAAAAGAAGAAAGGCAAAGTTTCCGGTACGGTGTAACTTCAATGGAAAGAATGATCAATGAGTTTGTAAAAAATAACATCGCCAGGAATCAATTGAAAGCAAAAATTTTTGGAGGAAGCCAAACAGCGATGTTAAAATCAAATTTTGCGGGCTTGAAAAATGTTCAGTTTGTGAAAGATTTTTTACAGACTGATAATATACCTATCATTAGTGAAGATACTGGTGGTGTTTACTACAGAAAACTAGTATTTCACACAGACAATTACGATGTTTATATAACCAAAATATTACCAACACAAAACGAAGAAATACGAAACCAAGAAAAACACTTCGAAACAAAAGTTCGAGAACGAATGGTCAAAAAAACATCCATATTTACTTTTTAAGAAATTTGAGATAATGGTAGTTCAACTTCAAAATTTACAAAATATTTTGAGCCCATACTGTCCAAATAATTTCTAACTAAAAATGGCCGGACTAGACCTGCGTGTTTCCGAATGACTTTATCAACATAGGTTAAACCCAAACCAAAGTCCATTGTTGGATATTTTTCATATACTAACTTCGAAATTCGAAAAAATGGTTCGAAGATTAAATTTTCATAAACTTCATCGATTCCGTAATTGCCATGTTGGTCTTTCTCGGGCGGATTTAAAAAACCTAACAAAAACTTATCGTCTTGCTTCGCTAGTGTTATGTAAATTTTTGAATCAGGAATCGAAAACTTTAAGGCATTAAAAATAATTTCTTTAAATGCTTTTTTTAAATATTCAGCATTTCCAAGGATAAATGAATTTAAAACCGTGTATGAATTTTTTCCAAGTAAAATTGTATGGTTGTTTATACTGGAAAACTCGTTAACTTCAAGTATAACATCATCTAATAATTGATAAATATCGGCTATAGATAGGTAGGTTGCGTTGAGATCGTTCGAGCCAATCAATTCCATCTCTTCAAACAAATCGATTACTTGTTTGGCAGCATGACCATTCTCAAATAATGACTCCATTAAAACCGCAGGGACTAAATATTGATCTGCTTGTAAAATGGATTTTTTTTGAATTCGTTTGATCAGACTCACCAAAGCCCCAAAACCTGCACCCTGGCTGAGTGAAGTGCGAATACTTCCGATCAGTTGGTTGTCAGACGCATCCGTATTGCCCTTTATGATTTTTTCTTTCCAGAGGTTCCAATTGAGCTGCTCTTGTATTCGCAGTGCACGTTCTGACTCAGACCGAGCTTTGATCGCACGAAGTTCAGCTACCTCGAAAGCTCTTTCTAACCGAGAAATCAAATTATCATAATTATAAGGTTTTTGAATGTAGTCATAAACACCCTCTCGCATAAGCATTGTTACGGAATCAATATCTGCAACAACGGAGGCTACAATGATAATGGGTTTTCGGGGTAATCCTTTGATCTGCGCCACTAAATCCACCCCGTTCATTCGGGGCATTTGTAAATCGGTTACCACCACGAGATAATTTGACTTCGACAATTTTTCCAATGCCTCAATGCCATCGGATGCAGTTTCTATTTCAAATTCTGAAGATCCGAGCATCGATCGAATTGAGTCTAAGGCTAAATCATCATCATCAACGACTAGTACGGTTTTAGTAGCAGTTTTCAAAAAGTATCCTATTTTCTTTAATTAGACAGGTCTAAACTAAGAAAGGATCTTTTGTAAAACTTCAATTAAATCTTCATCTTCAAAAGGTTTCACAATCCAAGCCTTCACACCAGCTTCTTTGCCAGCTTGCCTAAGATGGTCACTTGATTCTGTAGATACGATTAAAATTTTTGCATTGGAACCTTTTGGGTGAGCAAGAAAGTCACGGGTCAATTCAATTCCATTTTTGCCAGGCATGTTAACGTCAAAGACACAACCATCAAAAGGTCCATTCTGTTCGAGCGACTTCATTGCTTGTTCCGCATTTTCTGCTTTATGAATTTCGTAACCTTCGTCTGATAATACCATTTGCATCAATTTCAGTGCAGTTGGTGCGTCATCGCATAATAAAATCTTTTTGGCCATTGTGTTATCTCCTATCCAGTTTCTACAATTTGTACAATTTCATTCGGAATTCGACTGAGTGCCATTGGTTTTTCCACAGCACCAAGAAGAAAGGCCTCTTTCGGCATCCCATAAACAACCGAAGATGTTTCATCCTGCGCAATCGTTTTTCCCTTTGCATCTTTAATGTTTTTCAGTCCGATGGCACCATCACGACCCATTCCTGTCAGAAGGATCGCCAAACAATTTTTAGCCATCCCACCCTTTGCAATGGAATTAAACATTACATCCACGGATGGCCTATGTCCCGATACTTTATCAAATGATTCAATTTCTAAATACATTTTTCCAGCAAGCCTACGAACTAACATATGTTTATCGCCAGGAGCTAAATAAACAAATCCTTCTTCTAAGATATCGCCATGAGCAGCTTCTTTTACTGGCAAACCGCTAGTTTGGCACAATCTATTTGCAAAAAGAGCCGTAAAATGTTCTGGCATATGTTGTACTATGACAATGGGAGGAAGTCCATTTGGCAACCTGTTTAGTATAAAATCAATGGCTTGCGTTCCGCCAGTGGATGCTCCGACGGCGATCAAATTGATAAATCCAAGTTTGGATTTGGGACCTTTCAGTTTATCGCCAGAAAATGCAGTGAGTGCGTATTTTGGTTTCGGGGACGTACCTAATTTTTTAATCTTAAAACTAAGTTCTTTCAGCATCCTTAAAAAATCTTCTTCGGTACCGTCTGGTTTTTGGACAAAGTCCATAGCTCCCTTCTGTAAAGCCTTTAAGGTAACTTGTGCACCAGTTTCCGTATAAGTGCTAAGCATGATGACCGAACAAGGGTAGTTTGGTATGAGCCAATCTAAAAAATCCAAACCGCTCATACCAGGCATGTCAACATCCAAACTAATTACATCTGGTCTAAGCTCAGGAACTATTTTTTTTGCATCCAAAGCATTGGATGCAGTACCCACAACTTCAATGTATTTGTCATCTTGAAATGCATTTGAAAGTACATTCCGTACGACATTTTGGTCATCAACAATTAAAAGGCGAATCATTCTTCCAAACTTTGTAATTTTTGGAATATGGATTTTACGTCCAATATTGTACTTACATTTCCGTTTCCAAGAATCGTAAACCCATTGACTCCCTTCGCACCTTCTGTCAGACCTTGTAACGGTTTGATCACTACGTTTTGGTTTCCTACTACCTCATCCACACGAATGCCGAGTAATTTTTTATCGTATTCAATCATTACCATCAATGGATCAATATTATCATAAATCAATTTTTCCCTGTGATTGAGAACTTGATTCATATCGAATATTGGAATAAATTTTCCCCGAACATCAATTACAGTTTGTCCAGCTTCTAATGGAATTTCCTCACGATCGCGCAAACTTACAAATTCCCTGAGTTCAATGGTTTGAATGGTAAAGAATTTTGTTCCAACCCTTACCACAGTTCCTTCCATTATACCAAGAGAAAGTGGAATTCGTAATATGAAAGTGGTTCCCCTTCCAGGTCGGCTCAAAATCTCTATCTTACCACCTAACTTTTCGATATTCTGTTTTACGATGTCCATACCAACACCACGACCAGAAATATCTGTTACCTCTTTGGCTGTGGACAAACCAGGAACAAAAATTAAATTATAAACTTCTTTATCGGTTAGATTGGAACCGTCGCCTGTCAAAATACCTTTTTCGATACATTTTTGTAGAATTTTCTCGCGCGATAAACCACGACCATCGTCTTTGATTAAAATCCAAACCTCATTGACTGACTGCCTAGCACTGAGCTGGATAGAACCAATTTCAGGTTTACTATTTAACTGTCGTTCTTCGGCAGTTTCAATTCCATGATCAATCGAATTTCTGAGGATATGTATGATGGGATCGGCTATCAAATCTACAATTGATTTATCGATTTCTGTGTCTTCACCATGGATGTACAAAGCTACTTTTTTGTTGGATTTTTTTTGTAAATCACGAACTAAACGCGACATCTTCTGGAATACTCCAGAGATAGGAATCATTCGGGTTGACAAAGCAACTTCTTGTAAATCAAAAACGATTTTATGAAGGCGATTCAATGCAGAATTATAATCCTCATTTTTTAACCGCTTAACAATCATATGTTGTGTTACATTAGATTCCGCAATCACAAGTTCCCCAACTAAATCCATCAGGGCATCCAATTTCTCATTTGCCACTTTGATTTCTTTTCGTTGGTTATTTGGGGTCTGTGTTGTTGTGTTTTGTTTTTGTTCTTGGGTAGTCGTAATTGTTTCTTTTGGTTCAGGGATTTGGGTTTCAGGTTCCGTAATTTCGATAGTGGGTGCTGTATTATTTGCAAGTGCCACTACCTCTTCTGAAAAAACCTCATACCTTTTTTTCTCATCTTCAAATATTTCAAACTTTGGTTTATCAGTTTCGGAAACCTCAGTTTCCTCTTCTTCACCAAACACTTCATATACTTTTTTTGATTTGTTTGTTCCCGAATTCGAATCCGTTTGAGAGTCTTCTGGTTTTAAGTTTTTAATTTCTCTCTGGAGTACGGTAACAATCGCAGCCGACTCATCGTCAAACTCCGGGTTCGCTTTGGTTGCTTCTATCTTTTGCAAAAGCATCCGCAACTGGTCGCAGGTATTGATGAGAACTTGGCAGATATCTTCTGAAGGGAGGATACGCTCCTTCCTGAGAATGTCCATAAGGGTTTCGGCCTCATGGGTTACCTTCACTAATGTTTCTAGTTTGAGTAACCCAGCAGAACCCTTTAAGGTATGGACAGCCCGGAATAGATTATTGATTAGGTCTTCATCGAATTCACCCGAAACATGATTGAGCTCTTCAATGTCGAGAATGGATGTTTCACAATTCTCGATGAGCTCATATGCTTCTGGAATAAAATCGAGTAAAAACTCTTCTCGATTCATCTTCATGGATTTAGAATTTTTCTGTCAGTTCTTGGTCAGTCATTGGACTCAATGCACCATTGGGTTTTGAGGATTTACCATTGGAAAATCCTGCCTTTGGTGATTTACCAAACTCGGCGGCAATATTCTTCAGATCCCCTGGAGTGGTTGTAGTCTTTTGTTTTTTATGCGAACTCATTAATTTTTCACGGTTGATTTGAACAAGTGTTCCCATAATATCCATTAGGTGACCTGATTGTTCTTTTAATTCATTTGAAGTTGCCGCAAGTTCTTCCGAAGCGGAAGCAGAAATCTGCGTTGTTTGGTCCATTTGGGTCATGGCAATGGAGATTTGGTTGATACCCGCAGACTGTTCTTTAGAAGCATCGGCAATGCTTGATACAAGTTCAGCAGTTTTGTTGATGCTAGGTACAATCTCTTCGATGACTTTACCTGCTTGTTCTGCAAGGTTCACACTGTTCGTAGAGAGTTGGTTGATTTCTTGTGCCGCCACTTGTGAACGTTCCGCAAGTTTACGAACTTCGTCCGCCACAACGGCAAAACCCTTTCCGTGTTTTCCAGCCCGGGCTGCTTCAATGGCAGCATTTAATGCAAGTAAATTGGTTTGGTATGCAATTTCTTCAATGATTTTGATGCGAGAAGATATATTACGCATAGCTTCCAATGTTTTCAATACAGAATCTTGACCACGAGTGGTTTCGCGTGCGGATGTGGTTGCGATATCATTGGTTTCGTTAGCGGCAGTTGCATTTTGCGTAACCGAAGAGGACATTTCTTCAATGGATGCCGTTGTTTCTTCGATGGATGCCGCTTGTTCACTTGCCCCTTGGCTCAAAGAGTAGGCAGTGGACGAAACTTGTTCGGCAGCCGTAGAAACAGTGGCCGCAATTTCCACTGCAGAATTGAGTGCTTTTGTAATACTAATGATGATCCATGCTGCAATGAGGATAGAAACCACAGCCGAAACGATAAAGAGTGCTACCATAAAGATAAAAATACCTTGGTAGTAATCGTCTGTAACTTTATTGGCCTCGTCCATATCATCACTTGCCATTTGGGCAATTTCATCAGCAACGCTATCAAACTTATCCACCGCAATTCTACTCTTATTTGAGGAAATAAATTGCGCTTCAGCAGTTTGATTTCTAAGTGCAAAAACTTTGAGCTCTTCGTAAGCCTCGTCGTAATCCTTGTAAGCTGCCCTCATCAAAACCAATTTTTCTTTGTCTTTTTGGTTTCCAATTTTTTCCAAAGCGGAAATTGTATCTAAAAATTCTGCACTATATTTTTTTCTTGCTTCCAGCCGTTTGTTCATAAGCTCAACCGTTTGGTCGAGGATTAGGTTTTTTTCGTTCCGTACAAGGATCAAAAACTTTGTCCTGATCTTCTCTGAAAGTTGCACCTTGGGTGAATAGATTGTCACAATCTCTGTGACCTTATCATTGAAAGTATTCACACTATAAATCCCAGAACCAGTGCCGACCCCGATGAAAAACACAAGCAAACTAAAACCGAGGATGAGTTTGCCTTTAACCGTCATATTTTTAAAATTGAACATTTCTCTTTTCTCCGATTATGTTTGATTGCTGATTGCGGCGTCTATCGCCTGTTTGTCTTCGTCTTTGAGTAATTTTTGGATGTTGAGTAAAACTTTTACATCCTCATTTACTTTTGCGATGGATTTTACGAATTGATTTCCTTCGTGTTCGCCAAAACGAGGTGCTTCTTCCATATTTTGGCCTGAGATTTTAATTACTTCTTTCACTGTATCCACAATGAGTCCAATGAGTTGTTGGTTTACGCTGAGAATGATGACGCAGGTTTTATCGTTATAACCAATGGAATCCATTTTAAAACGTTCCCGCACATCCACAAGGGCAATGACCTTACCACGTAGGTTGATCACCCCTTTGATGAAGCTAGGCATATCAGGAATTTCCGTTATGGTTTGCATCCCCACAATCTCTGTGATGAACTTGATTTCGATTCCGTAACTCCGATCAGCCAATGAAAAAATCAGATACCGACTTTCGAGAGTATCCTCATCCTCATCAAAATCATCCGTTTCATCGGCTAGCGGCTCAAGGTCCGTGTTGGTAAAATTCATAGGATAATTTCCCTCTGGTTTTAGAAATTCTACAAAATGAGAATATACTCTATCTCTTATCGACGAAAAAAAGTTTAGAATTGAATCCGATTTTTTTTACGAAACTAATTTAAATTCCAAACTGACCGAAACTTCTTCACTCTTTCCACCGTACAGATTGGATTTCCCAACTTGGAAATAAACTTTTGCTCCCATGTCTTCCAGTAATTTTTTGACAACAGGAAGACCAAGCCCCAATCCAAACTCCTCTTTTAAGAAACGTTCATCTACATATTTGTTCACTCGATAGAATGGCTGAAAGAGTACAGATTCTTCCGATTTTGTAAAGTCAAATTGATTGATTGATGCATCCATTGGTGGATTCAAAAATTTTACAGAGATTGTATCTCCCGTGCGAAGGAATAAGACATAAATCGATGCTCCATCAGGCGCATATTTCATTGCGTTGATGAAAAGTTCGCGAATGGAAACCTGGAGTGAGTGGCGAAGGCAAGAAATTTTCATCTCATAACCATTTTGTAAATTCGAAATCATCACAGATTGGTTTTTGATCTGAAGCATATCGTGCAAATAATTGACTTCTTCTCGGATGAGGGAAAGTACATCAAGTAGGGTCAAAACTTCGGGCTCTTTATTTAAACTTTCAAAAACAGTTTGGGCTTCGGCCAAAGTTTTGACGAGTTTTTTGGTACTCGCAAAGTTTTCTTCCAAAAGTTCCATTGCAAAAGCGGGCACAGTGTACGCATCGCCTTCTTTTTTTGCCTTACGAATGAGGGAGCCCACAGTGGTGACAAGGGCTCCAAGACCAGAACCCTGCATTAGGGAAGTATTGAGATTGGGGAGTGCCTGCTCCATCCAAGTTTTATTATTGCCCTTACCTTCGATTTCTTGGCGCCAATTGAAGATTTTAACGATTTCGCGGTGGAGAGACTCTTCATAATCCACCACATCCGTTTTTTTTCTTTGTAAAAATTCCAATTCTTCCAAAGCCTTTTTATGCTCTGTGATGTTCATGCTAAAAAATAGGACAAATTTGCTTGTCTCATTGGGAAAAACAAGAGGGGAAATCCTGATTTGGTAGTGATCCTCCCCAAATTTATGGACGGTTTCGAATGTTTCCCCTTGGAGTGCCGCAAGGATTTTAGATTCCCATAGTTCAACGGAGGCAGGGTTCATATCTCCCAGGGTTTTACCTAATACATCTGCTGTGACGACTCCGCGTTTTGAAATATCTTCTCCGGCAATGGCAAAAACACGAATTTCTTCGTCATACACTACATAATTGCCTCTGGGTAGTGTACTAAGTATCGATTGTAAATGAAAGAAGAGAAGGTTTGTATCCAAAATGGTCATAAACTAAGTTCCAGAGTACTTATAACAAGGCGGAAGATTTGACGAGTCTTTTTTTAGAAATTTCGAATTTCTGTAGATCCGGATACAAAAAATATCCCAACTGACTCCAAATGATTCACGTATTATTATATTAAAAATTATTTTATTGCACTATTCTGATAAAAATTTCTATATTTTTACGTAATACCACCTAAATATCACGTCATTTTTGATAAAACCTTATGGATTGTATGAGACATAGCAAATAGGAACGGATTTGGGTTTCGATCAAAAAACTATATTCAATCTGAAATTGCTGAACTAACTTTTGATAGCCAATCCAAATTCAATTTAGTTTGTTTTTCAGCATATTCTAAAGTCAATTGCCAAAACCTTTCATCGGGATGGTTTGCCCATTCATTCAAGAGTTCTTTTTTTAAAATTAGTAGTTGAGCAAGATCTTTTTTATTTTTTTCCAATTCCGATTTTATTTGGGCATCCAACCTATTTGGGCTCATATGCCGTCCAAAAAAAACCTTGAACAAAACTTCGTCTCGTTTGTGGTGCTGGATGTTTGATGTTTCCATCCAATTTTTCAATTCCTTTAACCCAAGTTTTGTGATCCTATATACTTTTTTCTTTTTGTCATTGCCATCGGTTTTTTCAACTTCTTGGATCAAACCATCGGATTCCAATTTTTTTAAGGTAGGGTAGATTTGTCCAAAACTCTCACTCCAGAAAAAACTAATGGTGGATTCAATGTACTTTCGGATTTCGTAACCATTCATTTCACATTGAGATAAAATTCCTAGAAGTGCGAACTGTGTTTTGTTTTCACGTTTCATTGTTTAAACTTTATCTGCCTTTTTTTGCAATGTCTGAAACAATACCAATCCATTTTTGATATGTTTCTGGTTTGGCACCACGTACTGGACCAAATAATTTTACACGAACAGGGGAAACTCCACAAAATTCCAATGTACCTTTTTTGACAATTTGTACTCCAGGCGATAAATTCCAAAGCCAATAATACCAAGTTGGTGCATCCATTGTGATAAAAATTCTGGCTGTTTTACCTAATAAAAGTTTGATGGGGAGAGGAGATTTTTTTTGGTACCGAAAAGCGAATCCAGGTAAAAATACACGATCAATCCATCCTTTTAAGAGAGCAGGCATACTCGCCCACCAACTGGGAAATACAAAAACCAAATGATCCGCTTCTGCAATGGCATTTTGGCTCATGAGTATATCTTCTTCGATATTGGATTGTTCTTCTTTGTGCCGAGCCCTCAGGTTTAAATCAAATTGAAGATCAACTAGAGAAAGTAGTTTTACGGAAAATCCAGCGTTCTTTGCCGATTCAGAATAGGTGCGAGCCATAGAGGAACATAAAGAATCTTGTCTAGGGTGGGCATTGATGACTAAAATATTTTTGGGTTGGGGCATGGGATCTACCTCTAATAGATATATCTGTAAGATATATCTATTAGCTATAAAAACACAATCATAAAAATTTCAAAAAGAACCTCTATTCTACCTCACTTTCGCTGTTTGGATCATTTTAAAAAAGAGATTAGGAATATGTTTTTGCATCCAAAGCCCAAACCTCTCTTTGATTCCTGCAATGACAACTTCCCTTTCTCGATTTGCAATCGAACGAAGTGTACGGTTTGCACAAATTTCGACAGCAATGCCAGCTTCGATCACTGCGTCCATTTTGCCCGCTGCTTTGCCATCCCCCGTAAGGGCATTTTTGGAAATATTTGTTTTGATAAAACCAGGATACACCATCGTTATATACACACCTGATTTTTCTTCCTCTGCTCGCAAACAATGAAAAAAACCAACCAATGCAAACTTCGAGGCCGAATATGCAGAACGTAGGGGACTACCCAATTTACCTGCCACACTCGAGATCACAGCGAAGTGGATAGGCTTTTTATCCACTACTTTTGGCAATAACGAACGAGTGATTTCGCAAGCCCCATAAAAATTTGTATTCATGATTCGTTCCAAAGTGAGGAGATTTGTTTCCTTCGTGAGCGACCTTTGGCTAATTCCGCCATTATGGATCACAACTTTTGGAATGGGGTATTTTTTTAGCCAAACATTCACCAATTTGTTTAGTTTTTTATAATCTTCTAAATCTAATTTCTCAATGGCATATCTATTTTTGGGTATACCTAATTCTTTGACCAATTTCTGCAATTCGGTGGTATTCCGTGATGCAAGGAATACGTTCGCACCCAAATCAAAACATTGTTTGGCTAACTCCCGACCGATACCCGAAGAAGCACCCGTAACCCAAACCCACTCATTATTATAAAAATCCTTCATGGATTGGAATTTTACACCGAATGAATTTTTTACATCAATTCCTTTTTGTACAAAGCGGGCAAAAATGCCTCAAATTGCCCAACCTCTTCGATATTGTGTTTTATCCAGGCAAGCCCTCTTTTTTCGTTAAAAGCAAATTTGGTGACAAAAAACTTAAAAAATCTCCATGACCAATGTTTCCAACCAATAATCAAACGATTGTTATACTGCGTTGCATTTGGTAGAGTTGTGAATTCGTATTCCATCCTAGCAATCGGGATTACTCCCAGAAATTTTGGATTATGGATGAATCCCGTTACATCCAATTTTTCAATTTCTGTCTCTACATTGATTTTATATTTTGGATTTCTTCCTAAATACTCCACCAATCGGATGACAGCACCAGAACCGACAGACCCATCAGGCAATCGTTTCGAATAAGAATTATGCACATGGTCTTCAGGATGCCAAACATGGTAACGATTATAGGTTTGACCTTGGAACTCAATGTCTCCTTCCAAATTTTGAAACCACCAAACCAACATCTCAGGTGTGATAGCTTTCACTGGCTCGTGCCGAATCCAAAAGGAAACTCTTCCGTCTGGCAAAGTCTCTTTTCCCCAAATGGCAGTATCCATTTGCTTTTTTGTCCATTGGATTGGCAAAATTTCCCTTAATTTAGTATCTACCGATTTCATAAACTCCTCCAGAAGTATAGTGTCCACTATACAAAGAATTCTAAATGGTATAGTATTTGCTATACTTTTTCTTTGGGGTATTTTTTTTTAACATATGCGTTTCACCCAAAAAAAAATCGAAATGGAGTATCTCAAATTCAAAAACCCAAATAGTGAAAAGGAAAAAGACATACTTTTGGCTGCAGAAAGGGTATTTGGTGAAAAAGGATATGAGGGAGCCACAACAAAAGAGTTGGCTGAGAAAGCTTCTGTTACAGAACGTACTCTTTTTAAGTATTTCCCTACAAAAGGGGATTTATACATAAGAATTCTTTCGGGAATTGTTTATGATTTTGCATTCAATTTGCAAATGAACGAACTTAAAAAAATGTTAGAAAAAACTGATTCTAAATTTGCAGATTGGTTTTTATACATAATGCGTAACCGCATTAAAATGGCAAAGGAGAACCGTCATAAAATTAGAATCCTAATTTCAGCAGTTTTGTCAGACAAAGATTTTGTTAAATTCTTTGGAGCTGTTTGGAAAGAAAAATTATATTCCCCAGCCATTTTAGCGATGTTACACTTCCAAAATAAGGGAGAAATTCGAGCGGATTTGGATTTACATAATTTTGTAAGAACATCTTTCGGAATCAATCTTTCCTACTTAATTTTTCGATTTGTACTAGTTCCTGAATCCCAAATGGATGATGAAAGTGAATACAAGAAAATTTTGGAGATGATATCGTTTGGCATTCTAAACCATCAAAAAACATAAAGAATCGTCTTTACAGAAATTTATTAAAAATACGAACATTGGTCTATGGCCAAAAAATGGATTTGGGTGTTGTCTACTGTTGTTATCGGACTGGTTGTTATCGGACTGGTTGTTACCGTGTTTGTAATTTTTTTGGGAATCAAAACAATTCTTGATCAAAGCGAAATCAAAAACTTAGTGCAAAATAAAATCCGCGCTTACTTTGAATTGGATGTTGAATACGAAACGATTGAATCTAATATTTTTCCGTACCCTGCCATCCAAATCAGCGGATTAAAAATCTCAGAAAACAAAGCCGAATTGTGTTACCTAGAAAGCTTAAATCTTAAAATTGATATTGTATCATTATTTGAAAACAAACTAGTGATACAGGCACTCCAAATAAAAAATGGTAAATCAAAAATTACAAAGTTTAGAAATGGCGATCTCAGTTTGGTTCGAAATTTTAAATCCGATTCGGAAGATTTAAAATCAGATAAAGAACGTATAGAAGAAGGACCAAAGACTTTTTTTGAAGCATTACCATTGGTTGTCCAAATTGAAAATTTTGAATTTTTTTGGCATGACGAAACTACAGAACTTTCAAACAAGTTGGTTTTTCAAAAATTAGAAATAGAATCTTCACCAAACAATTTACAGTTGAAAACAATAATTTTAGGTAACTTGGATGGGAACCAGTTCGGGTACGAATCAGAAATCCAACTGACGGAAAATAATTGGGATTGGAAACTCGCTACTGGTGAAGCCAAAATCAAATTGACTGATTGGAATTTATCAACCATCGGCGATTTAAATAATATTTTTCCAAAAACAGACCTTTCAAATTCAAAAATAAACTTAGATTTAAAATTAAAAAAACCCGATCTTACACAAGTCCACCTAAACATAAATCACGTTTCAATTACTGGTTTTAAAAATTCTCCACTCGAGGCTGAAACAAATTTCAAATCAGATTTAACTTTTGATACGAACAATTTGAGCACAAAATGGAAAAATACAGAAGTTTGGTTTGCAAAACATTCCAATTTTCAGATAGAAGGAGATTACTCCTCAAACAATAACCATTTGATTCAAAGTTCGGTAGTTTCTGATAAAATCAATTTGGATAAACTGATTTTACTAAAAGACTATGTTACTAGGATAGATACTGCAAAATCTAAATATTTTTCAAAACAAAATGTAAACAATGAAAATAACAAAACAAATAGAAACGCAGAACCGATAAAAATTTTACTAACAACTAATATCAAAGAATTTTCAAAGGAAAAACTCCAAATCAAAAATATAGTTGGTAAAATTGAAATAAACCCTGCCCACAATGTACAAATACATTCCTTACATTGCCAAAGTTTTGGTGGAAACATTCAATTAGCAGGAAATTACTATATTCAAAAACAGTCCTTACATATCAAACCGAACATAAAACACTTAAATTTGTTATCTCTATTTTCATATTTGGATCAAGACCCCATTCTACTAGGGAATTTAGATTCTGAGTCAGACCTAATAATATCTCTCAAACCTGGTGGGGATTTTTTGGACAAACTATCTGGTACAACGAATTTTAAAATCTCCGATGGTAAATTACTAGGATATGCAAACTTTATTAAACCCGTGGCCGAACTTGGTAAAATATTGAATTTTAACGGCCCTAAAGGTGAAAGCACTGAGTTCCAAGAACTGACAGGAGATATTATCTTTGAAAACCAAAATCTAAATCTAAAATCAATCAAAATGTTAGGTATTGGCCTCAGCGCTGAAGGTGGTGGCGTATATTCTAAATCAGGTAAAATTGATATGAAGTTTACTGTCGCCTTATCAGGATTTGTTGGCAAGATGATCAAATTGCCAATTTTATATAAGGGAGTTTATGGCAAAAATATTGCTTATATAGATCCGATATGGCTTGCTTCGGTTTACACAGGCACAATCTTTTTAGGTGGACCTGCTGGCACCATGGTTGGCGGCATTGCGGGCTCTGGTGCCTCTGAAACAGTAGATAAATCCATCGATTCTGCAAAAGAAGGTTTGAATAAAGTTAAATCTTTCTTTTGGGATTAGCTCATTTTCTTTTTTTAGATTTTGCCTGTTTTTCTTCCAATTCATCGCTAACGTCTATTTGGTTTTCGCTCGTGTGCCCAATATCGATCTGAACGAGCTTTTGGCCTCTTTTTGCTCGCTTAATAGATTGATTCTCAGTCCTTGTAACATCCAATTTTAAAAGATATTCCATAACGATGGGAAGCACTAACCTAGACAATGCGGTGGCCACAAGAACACCTGCAATCACAACAGTTGCGAGTGGTCTTTGAACTTCTGCACCTGCCATGGTTGACAATGCCATTGGCAAAAAACCAATTGCAGCGATGAACTCCGTCGTGAGTACTGGCCGCAAAGACAATACACCTGCACTGAGAACAGCATCTTCCACGCGTTTGCCGAGGCCAATTTCTTCTTTTAATGTGGATGCGTATACAACCCCATTGAGTACAGCAATACCACTCACGGCAATAAAACCAACAGCAGCCGGAATACTAAACGGTAAACCACGAATGAGTAAACCGAGTATCCCTCCCGCTGCGGCAAGTGGCACTACTGAAAATACTCCCAATGCATAGTAAAAACTTTCGAATGCCGCAATGAGCATAAAGAAGATAATAGCGAGAGCCACTGGCACAACAAGCACCAAACGGTCTCGAGCTCTTACAAAATTATCGAACTGGCCTCCCCATTCAATTTCATAACCTAACGGAAGCTCGTCTGAAACAATTTTTGTTTTTTCTTTTGCTTCGTTGATGTACCCGACAAGATCCCTTCCCCTGATATTGACTTCCACAAATATTCGGCGTTTTAGATCCTCACGGTAGATGGCAGAAGCCGAATCAATGATCACCACATCGGCCACCTGCCCCAATGGAACAGTATTTTTCATAGAAGTCATGATGGGAATGTTTTTTACTGCATCTAAATTATCAGCATCTAAATCCAAACGTAATACCAAATCGTAACGACGCATACCTTCAAAAATCTTACCGGCAGTTGCACCTATTCGCAACATTTCCACCGTGCGTAAAATCTCTGATGCAGAAACTCCATACCTAGACATTTTATCATAATTTGTATTTACTTCGAGCATAGGAAGACCAAGAACTCGCTGTACTCGCAAATCTCCAGTGCCTTCTATTTTCGAAAGTATATTTGCAATCTTTTCTGCCTGGTTTTTAATAATTTTTAAATCGTCACCATATATCTTTACAACAACATCAGCTTTTGAACCAGTTAACAATGAATTAACCCTATTTTCAATCGGCTGTGACATACTAAAATAGGTAGATGGTATATCATTCGTTAGCTTATCTTTTAATACGTCCATTAGCTCTTCGCGATTTTTAGCATATTTCCATTCACTGCGTGGAGTTAACTTCACCATCACCGATGTTTCTTCTGTTCCTAGTGGTTCAGCTGCTGACTCACCGCGCCCTACCCTCGAAACCACGCTAGCAATTTCAGGATAATGTTTTAACGACTTTTCAATTTCAATGTTCAGGTCTTTTGAGTAATCAATGGCAGTCGAAGGTAATCTTTTGGCATCTATTTCGATTTCACCCTCATCGATCCTTGGTAAAAATTCCGAACCCAAAAAACCTCCCAGAAAAAACGAGAACAGAACGATGCTTACAGAAAATAGTAGAATTTCCTTTTTTTTATCCCAACCCCAATCGAGTAACTTAATATAGTATTCTTCAATTTTTTCCCAAACATGTGCTTTGTGAATGAAAGGTCTTTTATAAAAATAAGCAAGGCTTGCAGGGAAAATAGTAAGAGAAAATACAAGTGCGCTCGCAAGCGCTAAGGCTACAGTGATCGCCATGGGACGAAACATCCGACCTTCAACACCTTCGAGTACCATAAGTGGCAAATACACTAACATAATGATTGCGACAGAAAAAGTAGCAGCCTTTGCCACACGTTTGCAACGTTCAGAAATAATCGATTCTGTAATTTTTTGAATTTCATCTTCAGTCATTGGTTTGGCAAACTTATGCCGTCCTATGAAAAAACCAGCAAGCACTGATTCTAACATAACAATGGATCCATCCACAAGTAACCCAAAGTCCAAAGCACCGAGAGACATTAAATTTCCCACCACACCCAATTCTCTCATAAAGATGACGGCAACTAACATTGAAACGGGGATAGCAAGGGCAACGAGAGCACCACCTTTTGCAGTGCCAAGAGTTAAAACAAGGGCAAAAAATACGAGTAAGGCGCCCTCACTCAAATTCATAAAAACTGTCTTCAAGGCTCGGTTGATAAATTCTGATCTATCATAAAACGGTTCAATTTTCATTCCTTGTGGGAGAGTTTCTTCAACCTGTTTAATTTTTTCATGTACAGATTTAACAACATCCCTTGAGTTTTGGCCGAGTAACATGATGACTGTAGCGGCAACGACCTCCTTACCTTCCTTAGTCGCAATTCCAAAACGAAGGGCGGGGCCTTCTTCCACCCGGGCAATTTGTCCAAGTAAAAGTGGGATCCCATCCTCAGAAGTGCGGATTGCCACACGTTTTAATTCTTCAATTCCTTCGAACTGGCCTTCTCCACGAATGACCAGTTGTTCAAATCCTTTCTGAACATAACCTCCGCCCGTATTGAAGTTAGCAGATTTGATATTTTCAATGATTTCAGAAATCGTCAGATTATGAGATAACAAACGTTTGGGGTCGATTAAGATTTGGTATTGTTTTAAAGTTCCTCCCAAAGTATTGACTTCAATCACACCTGGGACCGATTTTAATTTTTTTGATAGATCCCAGTCGATGAAACTACGAAGTTCCGTTGAGGTATGTTTGTTTGATGACAAGACAAACTCATAAATATCACCCAGAGCTGTGGCAACAGGTGCAAGTTCAGGAGAACCGTACTCGGGAGGTATTTTTGAATCTACCATTTTGAGCCTTTCATTCACAAGTTGCCTAGCAAACCAAATGTCTGTCCCATCTTCAAAGATCACCGAAACGGAACTCACTCCTGCACGAGAGATCGAACGAATTTCTTTTGCACCTGGAATTCCATTTAGTTCGAGTTCTATCGGATAGGTGATGAATTGTTCTACCTCAAATGGAGTGAGTGCAGGAGAAGAAGTAACTGCTGTTACTTGTACATTTGTGACATCAGGTACTGCGTCGATGGGTAATTTAGAGGCATTATAAAGACCGATTAGACAGAACAAAAGTCCGACAAGTAAAACTTTTCCTTTATGGGAAATCGAAAAATCAACAATGAGCTCAATGATTCCAATTTTCATAGATGTTATGATCTATGAAGCGGGAAATATGAAAAAAGAACAAGGGGTTTTTAAGCAAAAGCCCCTTAGCAAATGAGAGATAGTATCAGTGGGAATCCAATTGCCACTTCTTAGAAATTAGTTTGCTATAAAAATAGACTCGGCTTCGTTACTAGAACCATTACCTGGATTCAAGCAAGTATTTTCGGCATTCGGAGTCGAAAACGAGGGAATCCCGCTTTTGAAGTAATAATTGCGTGTGGTTAGCCCACCGTCCGATGGGTAGGTACAACGACCAGTGCGTGCCCAGCCAGCATTAGCAATGTTATTTGCCTGGAGAACAGCACAAGTGTTGCCTGTGGCAGGTCCTGTTCCCATGGTATCGTAACATAAGGAAGGCTCATCATACTGAAGCAAAATGGCGGAACTGGAAGGCACCACTCCACTGTTTGCCACCTGCAAATTGAAGGTACCACCTCCCCCACCAACATGTTTGACCATAACATACACAGTGCCTGCATTCAATGAGACTCTATTGAATTCAGCCCCATTCATTCTTTTTTCTGCGAAGGCAACGGGAGATGCATTGAGACCAGTAAAATAATAAATATCTAAATCTGAAAAACCATGACCAAAAGTATTAAACACATGCATAGCGGTCGTTGCAGTGATTTGGAAAAAACTTTTGTTATCACGTCCATCAATTGGCCGCAATACGGAATGTGGTTGGTTGACCTGCCATTCCACTAAAGGGCGATACCTTACCTTGTTTGAAAATACAACTGCCCCATTTTGTTCCACAACAAAATCCACACTTGAATTTTCAGTTATACCTGAAACTGTGGGCATAGTAAACTGTAAACTGTTAGACGAAACCTGCGAAACGCCTGTTGCTGCGACTCCACCCACTTTCACTGTGGCTCCCGCCGTTTTGCCTTCTAAGTCAGAATGTTGGATTTGATTGACCGAACCCGGGTATCCTAATTCTAAAACTATGTCTGTTGGTTGTAGTAAATACAAAGTCGTTAATAATAATAAATCATCATCCGAAGATTTTTTTTTCGTACAACCCACGAACAAACCAAAGAAAAAAACGATTACAGTAATAAACTTCATAATGACATAAGTTTAGAGGAAATACGAGTGATCGTAAAATATATTTCCTGAATCGACTTTAATTTATGTTAGTATTTGGAAATTTTTTAAAGTTTTGATTTCGGATTGTACTGACTATTATAAAACTTTTACGTACAATTACCGAAAGGGTTCGGAGTAAAAATTTTGAATGGAAAAAGCTAAGTCATACTCCGCCTAAATCCCTCGAATTGTATATTTGGTTATTTTGTCGGCAACTCAATGAGAAGTTCATACAGTTGCCGACAGAATTTTTTTCCAGTTGATTTGGGAATGATTTATTTCTGCAATCGGAAACTAGGGCATTCCACAACGTAAGGGATCGTTTTCTCCGATTCATCGAGGTAAACTGAACGATGCACCAATCGGTATTCTCCTGGTTTGTCGTTTGTATTCGTTTCCCAAAACATGGAAATCGAAGGTTCTGATACAAATAAAAACCCTGGTTTGAATTGGAACTTTGTATATAAATCACCATCGTTTTTATAAACTTTCCAGCTCTCATTTTCCAAAATTTCCACATCAAAATAAGAACTAATATTCGGATAACCAACATTAGGGTGCGAGGAACCCACTCTGCAGTTTACCGTTTCGCCCAATTGGTAATTCGATTTATTTTCTGTTAACACCTTCCCTTTGGGTTTGGATTTAGATTTGATTTCTGGTAAAGGTTTGTGTTTTACAATTTTAGAAAGATCCATAGGCTCCAAGTTTTGCGTTTTTTTTGGTTTATCCTTAGCCAATTCTTCTGCCATACCATCAAACTCCTGTCTTAAGGCAGCCAAACTATGTGGCCCATGCAATGTGTGACCACCTTCATACTGTTGGATACGATACTCTTCATTGGTAGTGATATATCCAGAAAAATCATTAGTCAAACCAGACAAAACAAATTCAGATTGTGCACCACCTAAGTGTTGTCTTACCGTTTGTTTCAACCTACGGCTAGACATGGTGGTGACTTCATGCGGAGTCACTAAAATTCCTAATTCTCCAATGGTCACAATTCCATAAGGAAGAATCTGCGGCAAACTGGGGATAGGTTTAGTTTCGCCCATTGGAAAAAGTACAGCCTTAGGAGCTTGGCATTTTTGTAATTCTTCCGATGGAGCTTGTAACATCATCCGGGCCAAAAAGTCGATATAAAACTTTCTATCTTTGTCAGTCATACCCTCATGGAACAAAAAATGTCCTCCGCCTTCTTCTGTGGAACCAGCAGCCAAAGCATACCCATACGCAGATAAACAGGTTGTTTCGTCTTTACCAGTGCCTGTGAATTTCGCAGACACTTTAGTATTTCCCATATTGATAAATCGTTGTGTGAATTTTAACCCTTCACCTAGTGGTTTACCTTCAGATTTTAAGATAGAAGTAGCAGCATTAAACTGGCGTTCGCCGAGGATGTATGCGCTTTCATACATATCTTTGCCTGGACCTGTATTGTTTAGATTTAAATTTGGAGTTACATCCCCTTCATTCGCTTGCGCATATATTGCCACAAAATTTGGATTTCCTTCTTTGGCCGCAAGTGCCTCTGAAAGAAGTGAAGCCACACCCTTATTGTCTGTGGAAATCAAACGATTGTCAAAAGTAATATTTGTGGGATGGATTCCATACCAATTTACAAAACCGATGATTTTATCATTTTGTTTAACCGTAATCTGGATCATGTCTGTATCCACATTATCAGAATATTTTTTTCGTTCTTCATCAGGGTTTTCTTCGTAAGCGACCAAACTCCGATTGACTCCTCCTGATACCACCTTTGTTTTTCCTAGTAAAATTTCAGAAGCTGCCATTCCATCATACGACTGTTTGATGGACTTGACTATGCCATCCACTATCACATTGTATAGGCCGGGGAAAAAGTTTGTAGAATACAAAGAAAATTCGGAATAATGAAAATACCCGGCAGGTCCACTATGCGTATGCGAAGCATTGAGGAGAACATTGGCATAATGGAAATTGGGATTCACTTCCTTTTGGAGCCGTGCCACCACATCCCTTTGGATCTCAAATGGGATGCCACCCACTTCGGCCGTCGCATATGCTAAGAGATTGCCGTTTTTTTTGTCCTTTAGAACCAGAGAACGAACAAACTGCCGAGTGTGGATCCCCTGTCCCGTTTGTTCTGGCTGCGCATAACCCCAAAACATGACACCAACAGGAGGTCCCGTGATATCTACTTTTGACATACCAGCATCATAATTTGCAACAGATTGAGCAAGTAGGGGGAGAGAAACCAAAAAACTAACAAAAAAAAGGATGGGGCTTTTCATAAGAACTTTCTACCACAGAGAGAAAGTTTTGCACGCCAAATTTTAAAAAAAGTCGGCGAATGCCGAATTATTAAACAGTTCCCGTTGCTAAACTTTCCACAGGTTTGGGCTCGGCAAATTCTGGTAGGTAACAACGCAAATAGGCAACAGCCGCCCTACCCGCTTCCTTGACGATTCCTTCTGAAATTTCCCCTTCCTCTCGGTAGGCATACCGAAAGACCGAATCAATGAGAGCCACTGCAATGCCCACCTTCCTTTGTGCATCCGTCCATGGTGGAAGGGCAAACCGAGCCTCCACCTGTTGCAAAGCCATTTTGGCAATTTGAGAATCCAAATCCTTTCCCACATGCATGGTTTCCTCATTGCGAACTCCATAAACAACCCGCATCAGAGCAATGTCCTCCCGAACCACTTTGGCAGCTTCTTCTGCCAAAAAATGCACGTAATCTTGCCAATTTTGGAAGTGGGAAATGCTAACTTGCGACAAACGAGTGACTAGAATTTCGGAGTGTACCTGGCGGAGACCTAAGTACAATGCTCCCATATTCGGATAAAAATGGTAGGCCGATGCCCGGGGAATATCGGCGTGTTCACAAATCTGGGCAAAGGTCAAAGATTCTGGGGTATTTTTACGGAGTAACTCTCGCAGAGCTTGGACTAAGGCAGCTCGCCTCTCCCTCCCTGACGGAGTTTCCGAACGAATTTTACGCATCCCTTCCGAAAGAATCCGAAAAAACGCCAAGGTTCAAGCCCAAAAACTTTGCCAATACGGAAAACATGTGGACAAACCAAGAAAACAAGGTAAAATTGACTCGGCATTTGCCGAGTTTTCTTCTGGTATGAGGAAATTCCGAAGGAGTGAATGGGATGGATAAAAAAACAAAAGAAGTGAGTGAGGCCATGGTAACCGCATGCATCAAATTGGCCGACATAGGTTTCCTTGCTGGAGTGGGTGGAAACCTAGCCGTTCGTTTGGACGAAGAACGGATGGCCGTAACACCTTCTGCCTCCGATTATTACCAAATGAAACCAGAAGACATCTGCATTTTGCAAATTAAAGATCTAAAACAGTTGTCAGGTGAAAAAGAACCAACAACTGAAAGTGGTCTCCATGCTAGTTTTTTTCTGAAACGCCCAGACCTCAAAGTGAGCCTCCACACCCACCAACCCATTGCCAGTGCGGCGACCCTTCTTGGAATCGACATACCCTTACAATCCGAATTAGCAAAAAAACGACTGGGAAAAAGTTTACGCATTGTTTCCTACGCTCCTTCGGGAACATCTTTTTTGGTTAATGCTTTCAAAAAACGTGTCACCCAAGATACAAATGGATATTTACTACGTAATCATGGTTTGGTGGCTGGCGCAAATTCACTCGCAGAAGCGATCCAAAACGTACAAATGGCTGAGGAAGAATCCAAAGATTACCTTCGCAAAAGGATTGCCTCAAATACAAACAGACCTGCGCCAGAAATTTTGGAAATGTCACTAACTGTTCTCGCAAACCACTGATGAACTCTGAAATGAAACAAAGAAGGATGGATACATTCATATGAAATCTTCAACTGCACTCAAAAAACAACCCATCGCCAAATTGGACAAAGATAAAGATGACCTCAGAAATTTATGGAACCGGCTCGAAGCCAAAGGTCTTTTGCAAAACAAAGAGGCCAGCCTATCGTTTCGCCTTCCTGGTAAACATTCATTTTTACTAATGGACAAAAAAGAAGGTAAAACTTCGAAAATCAAAACCAAAGAGTTTCCTATTTTAAATCCTTTGGAATCATTAGATTTGGATTCTATCGATGACGAACGCAGAAAAACCATTTGTTTCCATGCAAGTATGTACAAACACCGACCAGACATTGGTGCCATTGCTGTTTTCCAATCACCTTGGGGATCGCTACTGAAAACACTTAAAAATCCCCTTCCACTTGTGTTTGACGAACAATGCCGTCAATTGGGCGCACCTATACTTCCCCTAGAACGGACGTTTGATGGATCGGTTCTGCCAAATTCAGTGCTCCTCAGCGGTGCCAACGGATTTTTAGAAGGAGATGGAGTGGTTGTTACAAGTGTAACAAGGGAAAAAGCCATTTATAATTGTGAACTCATAGAAAAATGCAGTAAGGCCTATCTCCTGGCTTTTGCCACTGGTGGAGAAATCAGGCGAATCCCATGGTTTGTTCGTTTCATAGCAAAAAATCGCCTTTTAAAAGACGAACGCCGTGCGAGGGAATCCTACGAACGAGGCGAAACTCCCACTGGTTTTAAGGCTTACTGATCTGGTTTTCGAAGTTCAATTGATCTTATGGAATACAAAAATAAAACTATCATCATCACTGGTGCTTCGTCGGGCATAGGTCGTACACTTGCACTTAAACTTTCCGAACATCAAAACCAAATCGTTGTTACGGCAAGAAGGTCAGATCTATTACATAATCTCAAAACTGAAATTGAATCCAGAGGCAGTGAATGTTTGTGTTTTGTGGGGGATGCGACAATCTCAAGTCACGCGGACTTAGTTGTAAAGGAAACTCTAACCAAATTCGGAAAGATCGACATTGCCATTTTGAATGTAGGGATTGGTCCTTCATCCAATACGATTAAAAATACGAGAGAACAATTTTTATTTGTGATGCGAACAAATTATGATAGTATGGTCAATTTTTTTGTTCCCATCTTACAGGCGTTAAAAACGCAAAAAACTCCTTCTATGGTTTGTCATGTAAATTCTTTGGCAACTTATTTTGGAATTCCTATGCAGGGCGACTACACTGCTTCCAAAGCGGCTGCCAGGGTATTTTTAGAAACGGCCCGAATGGAACTCAAACACTTTGGCTACAACCAAATTCGGATCCAAACCATCCACCCAGGGTTTGTGGCAACCGAAGCCGTCAAAAATGATGGTGTCCCTGCCCCAGGCGAAATTTCGGAAGAAAAAGCTGTGGATTACATTCTGAAAGGTATCCAATCGGAAGTGTATGAAAACAGGTTTCCCTTTGCCACAGCCTTCGCCGTTCGGTTAGGGAGAATTTTACCCAATTGGATTCGCACAAAAATTTTACTCTCGGAAGCCGCCAAAGAATACTAATCTCTTTTTCGAAATCTACTCAATAGAATTCTAATTTCGAATCCCAACAATTTACCCGTTCTGTAATTTTGACCCAAAGAGGGCGAGTTAAACCAAATTGTCCTTCTTACGCAAAAGAATTTGGAGGGGTATGAAGTTTTCTATTTTTACAACGTTTCTTTTTTTTGCTTTTCTGATAGGGCTTCGTGCTCAACCAGCAGAAGACTCCTACGATGAACGAGTCAAAGACCAATACCAAATCCGATTCCTTTCTGAAAACGATGCCTTCGGTGGGTTTTCTGATCGTTATTATACCAACGGCGCCAGGCTCGAATTCCATATGACGGCTGGCGAAAAAAACCCAACACGTTACCTATTGGGTGGGTGGAATGGGCTTTTTGTCAAACAAGACCCTACCACAAATTATTTGGTTGGCCTTTCCCTTGGACAAGAGTTTTACACACCAACAAACATTTCAAAGGCGGATATTTCGTTCGGAGATAGACCCTATTCGAGTCGTGCCTATTTGAGCCATTCACTCACAACTTGGACAGAGAACTCTGCCATCACAACTGAGTTTGAAATGGGAATGATTGGTCCCTCTGTGGGAGGAAAATCTGCCCAAAAAAAATTCCACAACTACATCGGTTCACCAACTCCCCAAGGTTGGGATACACAAATCCCCGATTCGTATTCGGGCGCAATCAAAACCGATCTTCGTAAATTCCACCACAGGTTTTTTGGAACCCAATACAACTTAAACCTGGGCAATGTACAAACTGATTTTTCTTTTGGATTGATATTCCGTTTGGGAAATGTCGATTCTACCCCAGGACCAGGCACTGCTGTATTGCAACCAGGTTCTCCCATTTTACAAATACCAGGCAAGGGTTATTGGTATTTTTATATCAATCCTGGTGGCACCTTTCAGGTGTACAACGCCACCTTACAAGGACAAATTGGATCGGATAGCACATACAAAAATATAAACCGGAATGCAGCATTTAGCAATATAGACAATTTACTTGCGAACCCTTCACCCGAACTTGGGCAAAGAGAAGTTTTATACCGAGCCCTTGCCGAAGACAATGGTAAAAATTCGTTCCAACGGTTTCTCATTTTTAACCAATTTTTGGTTTCTGGAACCTCAAACCCGTATGACATCGGGCTCAATTATTTATTGTTTAATAATATCTTCAACGGTGCGGAAGATGTAGAAAAAAATCTGAAACTATTTTTAATGAAATCTGTCGTAGACCAATGGGACTCACTTCCACAAGATGCACGTTTGGTGGCAATTTACTCATTATTCCGTCCAGAAGGAGGACGATTGCCTGCAGTTGCAAGGTATCTTTCTTATGAACTTTTATCACAGTTCATTTTGGATCCGAGGCAAAGAGAAATATTTTTAGAACTGCTCCGGGAGGACTTGGAATACAGAGAAAATAAAACTTACGTCACGGATCTAAAACGAGCCGTTGGATTTTTCCGCGCAGGATTTGTTTCTGTATCTGAATCGGGGTTTTTGGTTTCCATCAATTACAATTTCCAAAGTATAGACTTTCAATCGGCGAATGGTTTACCACAACAACACCAATGGGTTGGTTTCCAATTGGGCAAGGTATTTTGATTCAAAAATCAAACCACTTTGAGTGTAATCTGTCCTTCTTTGGATTTGTTTTGGCCTAATTTTTCTTCTATTCGTTTGCGGCTTTTGACTGTGATTTTATCTTTTTCGATGATGAGATTTGAATCTGACAAAAATTCTTGAATGGATTCTGATTTAATTTTTATGATTCCACAAAGACTACAAAGTTCATCCAAACGCAAATAAAAGCTATGTTGCATATTCAAACTTTCTGTAAGGTTCCGACCTTGTCTGATGTCGCGGTCACGAATTGAATTGTATAAAAATGCATATAGGCGTGTGACGGGAGATTTGATACGCAGTATAATGAGCCTTTGGTGAGAAAACCAAATCCTACGAGCAATACTTTCAAAAATCTTTTGTAAAAGTGACTCACCTACAGATTCAAATAAATTTTCTGAAGTCACTCGTAAAATGAGAGCGTTGCCTTCCACAAGAGCCGATGCCATCCTAGGCGCATTGTCGATGAGAGACATCTCCCCAAAAATTTCTCCAGGTCCAAGTACATCGATAACATATTCAAAACCTCGAACGATGCTAAAAAGTTTTACGTTCCCATCCAAAATCACATAAATTTCGTTACTCTTTTCACTTTCGACAAAAAGAACATCTCCCGATTGTAAGGAATTCTTTTGTGTTTTCCATTCAATCGGTTTATAAGTAGACTTAATATCGATTAACATTCGTTCGGCTTCCTGAACCAAACCAGGAGTTCCAGATTCTTTGGCCCAATCCAAATACTTATGAGCAGAGTAGGCAGCCAAATTTAGGTTTCCCCACTCTAGGTAAATTTTTGCATTTGCCAAAAGTTTTTCAGGGTGGTATTCGCGATCGATCGGTTTGTTTGCTTTGGAAAGATTTTTCTGTAAGGCTCTCAGTTCTCTCGAATAAAGCCCTAAAATTTTCATTGCAAGTTCTTTATGTTCTTTTAAATACGAACCAAGTAAACGAATTGGGACTTGCACAAGTTCAACATCCGTCTGTGCAAATAGAGTCACCAAATAATGGTGTTCTGTGAGAGCCGAAACAAGCCCGAAACTATCTCCTGGTTCATAGACAGAAAGTTCGTGGTCTATCTGGATATGTTCTGAGTCAACAACCACACGGCCACTCCGCACGATGAAAAACAAACCAGGATTGACAGCATTTTGCACTACAACGGCAGCACCTTTGGGATAATGGACGGTTTTGATATCTTCTTCGAACACGACTATAGATAGTGTCAGAGACAATCCAGGCAAACGTCAAATAGATTAACGAACATCGATTTTTAATTTTTGATTGGTGCGTTCCCAATCAATACAATTTTGACATAAATTAGAAAAAGGGTCGGGTGCTTCCGGGGTGCGCTTACGCTCCCGTCTGCCTTCGGCAGACCTTTCTGCCCTCTGCCCCCTAACGCGGTGTTAATTCCTTATCCTTAATTTAGTCCATTCAATTCCTGATACAAAAACTCAACTTCCACAACTGATACAACCCTCTTCCATTGTACAAACTTCACCTACAAATTCAGGATTCACTTCAGTCATTGTTTCCATATTTTTTTCCACAGTGAATTGTACAGCCTGGGAAGCAGCTTTGGTTCGGAGATAATACATTCCAGTTTTTAATCCTTGTTTCCATGCATAAAAGTGCATGGAAGTGAGTTTAGAAACTGTTGGGCTCTCCACAAATAAATTCAAAGACTGCGATTGGCAAATATATGCTCCCCTATCCCTTGCCATATCAATTAAATTCCTTTGTTTCATCTCCCAAACAGTTTTGTAAATTTCTTTTATCTCTACAGGAATGGAATCTATATTTTGGATGCTACCATTAGCGGCCACAATTTTGTTTTTCATTTCATTATTCCAAAGACCAAGCTCAGCAAGATCTTTTAACAAATGTTTGTTCACAATAATGAATTCACCACTCAAAACCCGTCTCACATAAATATTGGAAGTGTATGGTTCAAAACATTCGTTGTTTCCTAAAATTTGAGAGGTCGAAGCTGTGGGCATTGGAGCCACAAGGAGTGAGTTTCTCACTCCATAATTTTTTACTTCCTTTCGGAGGGTTTCAAAGTCAAAACGATCACTTGGAGTCACATTCCACAAATCAAATTGAAAGATCCCTTTTGAAATTGGAGAACCAGGATAACTCGGATATGCCCCTTCTTCCTTTGCTAAATCTTTACTCGCAGACATCGCCGCAAAGTAGATGGTTTCAAAAATTTCCGAATTTAACTTTTTTGCAGCATCAGATTCATAAGGAAGCCTAAGCATCATAAAAACATCGGCAAGACCTTGGACACCAATCCCAATGGGTCTGTGTTTTAAATTTGAATTTTTTGCTTCAATGACAGGGTAATAATTTTCATCAATGATTCGGTTCAAATTGATAGTCATCTGATACACAATTTCATAAAGTTTATCGAACATAAAATGATTCTTATCAACAAACTTCGGCAGGGCGACCGATGCTAAATTACAAACCGCCACTTCATCAGGACTCGTGTATTCCAAAATTTCAGTACAGAGATTACTACTTTTAATGGTTCCTAAATTTTTTTGGTTACTTTTTTCATTGGCCGCATCTTTATATAAAAGATATGGAGTGCCTGTTTCAATCTGTGATTCTACAATTTTAAACCATAAATCTTGGGCTTTGACTATGGTTCGGGCACGTCCTTCTTTTTCATATCTTTCATACAAAGTTTCAAATTCATCTCCATACACATCGGCCAAACCAGGTGCTTCACTCGGACAAAACAAACTCCAATACCCACCTGCTTCCACTCGTTTCATAAACAAATCCGAAATCCACAAAGCATAGAATAAATCCCTTGCTCGCATTTCTTCTTTGCCATGATTTTTTTTAAGTTCCAAAAATGGAAAAATGTCTGCATGCCAAGGTTCCAAATAAATGGCAAATGCACCTTTTCTTTTTCCCCCACCTTGGTCAACATAACGAGCCGTGTCGTTAAACACGCGCAACATGGGAATAATTCCATTGCTAGTACCATTTGTACCTCCAATGTAGGATCCAGTTGCCCGAATGTTATGAATTGACAAACCGATTCCGCCTGCACTCTGTGAGATTTTTGCAGTTTGTTTTAATGTATCATAAATGCCTTCAATGCTATCCTCTTTCATCGTAAGTAAAAAACAGCTACTCATCTGTGGTTTGGGAGTTCCTGCATTGAATAGGGTTGGGGTTGCATGAGTGAACCATCTTTCACTCAAAAGGTTATAGGTTTTGATCACATCTTCAATTCGGTGTTTATGAATTCCGACAGAAACCCTCATAAACATATGCTGCGGGCGTTCTACGATTTTACCGTTAATTTTGAGTAAATACGATTTTTCGAGAGTACGAAACCCAAAATAATCAAAACCAAAATCACGGTCATATATAATCGAGCTATCCAAAAGTTCGGAATTTTCTGAAATGATCTGCCAGACATCCTCCGCAATCAGAGGCATTTGTTTTCCTGTTTTGTCATCCGTATAAGAATACAAAGCTTCCATAGTTTCCGAAAACGATTTTGTGGTATTTTTATGTAAATTACTCACGGCAATTCTACTGGCAAGTAGAGCGTAGTCTGGGTGTTTGGTGGTAAGTGAAGCAGCAATTTCAGCTGCCAAGTTATCCAATTCCGACGTACTCACCCCATCAAAAATACCTTCGATGACTTTTTTTGCTACATCAATTGGGCTTACGTAACGACTGAGCCCATACGATAATTTTTCGATCCGAGAAGTTACTTTATCAAATTTGACTGATTCTTTTTTTCCATTTCTTTTGATTACAAACATATGATTACCTTATTTATTAAATTAAAAATCTTCATTCAAACTGAAGGTGAAATTTTCCGTGGAATTCATTACCCCTGCTTTTTGGTAATCACCCACACGTTTTTCGAAGAAGTTTGTTTTGCCTTGCAGAGAAATGAGCTCCATAAAGTCGAAAGGGTTTGTAACATAGTAAAATTTTTCAAAACCGAGTTCGATGAGCCATCTGTCGGCAACAAACTCAATGTATTGTTTCATTAGTTTTGCATTCATCCCAATCAAATCAACTGACAGTGATTCTGTGATAAATTCTTTTTCTATATTTACAGCTTCCGTAAATATTTCATAAACCAAATCTGCATTCGGTTTGGTTTTTAACATTTTAAACAACAAACAAGCAAACTCGCAGTGCATCGCTTCATCTCGGCTAATGAGTTCGTTTGAAAAGCTAAGTCCTGGAAGTAATCCCCTTTTTTTCATCCAAAAGATAGCACAAAAACTTCCGCTAAAAAATATCCCTTCTACTGCTGCGAAGGCAAGTAGTCGTTCGGAAAAACTTCCTTTATTTATCCAACGTAATGCCCAATTTGCTTTTTTTTGAATGCAAGGAATGGTTTCAATGGAATGAAATAAATGGTGTTTTTCAGCTTGATCTTTGATATAGGTATCAATCAAAAGTGAATACGTTTCCGAATGGATATTTTCCATCATAATTTGGAACCCATAAAAACACCTAGCTTCTGGTAGCTGAACTTCACGCATAAAATTAATGGCCAAATTTTCGTTTACAATTCCATCACTCGCAGCAAAAAAAGCCAGAATATGACTCAAAAAATGCCTTTCGTTATCCGTTAGTCGATTCCAATCATCCAAATCACCGCTCAAATCTATTTCTTCTGCAGTCCAAAAAGATGCCTGACCTCTTTTATACATCTGCCAAATTTTGGGATAATTGATTGGCATTATCACAAAACGATCATTATTTTCTTTTAATAAAATTTCATCCATGTTTAAAAACTCCAAGTAAGTGATTTATATAATTTAGTAATTCTGTATTCTCTGGTTATGGATTCCATACATCGAAAACACAAACAATCGTCAAATAGTGAAGTAAGATAAGCTGATTCTTCAGGTGTAATTTTTACTTTAGTACATTGACATAAACTAATTGACCCAACTTTACATTCAAACTTCGCCCTACAATTGGGGCAAAATTTTTCCTCGTGTTTTGGAAGAGCCTTTTTTTTGTTAAAAAACAAATTTGAAAATTGATATAGATCTTCTTCCATGGGCATTTCTCCTTCACCCGGAACAAACCATATATCTTTAAGGGAGGGTATGGGTGCACCGGTAACATTGTCCGGGGCCCTGAAAAAAATTTTCGGTACAAACGATCGTTAACGGGCGATTCGTCTGTGGGAAGATCCGACTTTTCCTAATGATAGGAATTTACGGTTGCACCGTCAGTTGGGGATTTCCACCCCATTCCTCCCGGAATTGAATTTAACGAAACTCAAAGAGACATATTTTGTCAATGGAATTAAATCCTCAAAAAATGAAAAATCATCCTGTACAGATTTTTAACTCAGATTAAAACAAAATAATGCGAGACTTCAAAAACGATGAGAACTTCATAGAGGCCACAAAAACCTGGATTCAAAAAGCAGTGATCGGTTTGAATCTTTGTCCCTTCGCTAAATTCACATACAATCAAAACACAATTCGGTATGTTTTGAGTAGAGCAACAAGCGAACAATTATTATCTGATGAATTATTAAATGAATTAAAAGTTTTACAGAATGCGGATGTTTTCGCAATAGAAACAACCCTCATCATCCATCCCTTTGTATTCCAAGATTTTTTAGACCAAAACGATTATTTGGATGTAGTGGACGAAATACTGGATAACAACGGTTTGGTTGGAATATTCCAAATCGCAAACTTCCATCCAAATTTCCAATTTGCAGATAGAAAATCAGAACACATCACAAATTACGTAAACAGATCACCGTTCCCAACGTTACACTTACTCCGTGAAGAAAGTGTTGAACATGCGATCCTATCCCACCCAAACATCGATACAATTTACCAAACAAACAAAATGACGATGAAAAAACTTGGAATCGATGGTTTTAGAAATTTATTTAACGAACATTTTGAATCTTAAAAACATAGCGATATTCAGGACATCTAAGCTTCGAAGTTTTCCTTTCCATTTCTAGGAATAGTACCCATACGAAACAATTTAGTATTTTTCTAATTGAGTGGAAATCAAATTGCAGTGAATATAATTAGGAGAAAGTCCGTCTATGGGCTTCCAATATTATATGGAACTTTTAAATGAATTTTTTATTCTCAATGCTAACCAGTATCGGTTGATTGATGGTACATATAACTATTGGTTGGTAACACTTTCCATTTTTATATCGATCTTTGCCTCTTGGATTTCATTGTATATGTTGAATCGATTTTCACATGTCGAAAATTCGTTTTCAAAATTTCTGATTTTATTTACCGCAAGTCTATCAATGGGCGGCGCTGTCTGGTCAATGCATTTTATCGGAATGTTATCATTCGAATTATGTACGAAAGTTACCTATAATAAAACTCTCACCATACTTTCTATTTTACCTAGTTTTTTCGCATCCTACTTCGCATTGCTCTCGTTAAATAAAGACAAAATCAGTGTCAAGGAACTTATCATAGTCGGAGTTATGGTGGGCTCAGGTATCGGTGCTATGCATTATATGGGAATGGCTGCCATGGAGATGAGTCCGAAACTCCTTTACGATCCATTCCTATTTTTAGTTTCCTTAGTAGTGGCAATCACTCTTGCCATTTTTTCAATTTTCATACAATTTCGACTGAAAACTTCACAATTCAAATTAAGAAATTCGCATATAACACTAATTAGTGGAATAATTATGGGAAGTGCCATATCAGGTATGCACTATACTGGCATGGCTGCCGCTAGGTTTGTTACACTCGAAAACATATCACTACCAGAAACAAACTCCGAACAGTTGTTTTTGGCAATTGCCGTAGGCATTGGCATTTTTTTTGTGATTGGCTCTGCTCTTGCAACAAATGCTTTTATTAGTTATAAAGATTTATTTCACAATCTTCAAAAAAGTGAATCTCGGCTCCGAGCTATCATCGAAACTGCGGCAGATGCCATCGTCATTATCAACACAAAAGGCATAATCCGAGAGTTTAATATTTCTGCAGAAAAAATGTTTGGTTGGAAAGTAAATGAAATCGTTGGACAAAATATAAACAAATTGATGCCAAATCCATTTCAATCAGAACATGATAACTATTTAGAGAAATATCTTAAAACTGGTGAAGCAAAAATCATAGGCATAGGAAGGGAAACAGAGGCCGTAAAAAAAGATGGAACAAAGTTTCCAATTCGATTGGCTATTGGTCACACCAAACTTCCACAAGACGATGTTTTTGTAGGTTTCATAAGTGATATTTCTGAAAGAATCAAAATAGAGAACGCGCTAAAACTAAACGAAGAAAGATTAAAATCTTTCATTCAAAATATTCCTGGTGTTGTTTATCGGTGTCTACTCGATGGAGATTGGACCACCGTTTTTATGAGTGATGCAATCTTAAATCTTTCAGGCTACCCATCTGATGATTTTTTGCTACCTAACCGCAAACGAACTTTCAACGAAATCATACATCCAGACGATAGAGATCATGTTGCGAATACCATTCAAAACGCAATCGACACTTCTGATACCTTTGTTTTGAATTATCGAATCATCCAAAAAACTGGTGATATACGTTGGGTATTGGAATACGGAGGTCTTGTTTTTGATGAAGATCAAAATATAAAATATTTAGACGGAGTTTTACTAGACAACACAGATCGCAAATTGATTGAAGAAGCTTTGATCGAATCCAAAGAAAAGGCGGAGATGGCTGCCATCACAAAAACTACCTTCCTTGCGAACATGAGCCATGAAATTCGTACGCCAATGAATGCGATCATTGGATTCACTGAAATTTTGCTTGATGGTAAGCTCGTAAACCAACAAAAAAATCATCTTGAGACAATCAAAAATTCCGCAAAATCTTTACTTCGTTTACTGAATGATGTTTTGAATTCTGCAAAGTTGGACAAAGGTGCCGTCGAATTAGAGAATACCGATTTTTCTTTAATATCACTTGTTGATCAAGTATGTTCTGCAATTGGTTTCGAGGCAAAACGCAAAGGTTTAAATTTTAGTTATGAATTATCAGATGATTTAGAAGAATATTATAAAGGTGATACACTCAGAATCAGACAGATTCTGACGAACCTGCTTGGAAATGCGGTCAAATTTACCAAAGAAGGATTCATTAAACTAACGATTTCAAAACTGAATGGTCAAATTCATTTCAGAATCCAAGACAGTGGGATTGGGATCGCAGCCGATCGCATTCAAAAAATATTTGAACCATTTACACAAGCTGATGTTTCCATGAGTCGAAAGTTTGGTGGGACGGGACTCGGCACTACAATCTCAAAACAACTGGTAGAACTAATGAAAGGTGAAATTTGGGTCGATAGCTCCTTAAACATCGGTTCTACTTTCAACTTCAGTTTACCACTCGAAAAAGGAAACCCTGTTTTTGAATCTTATGAGAACTTCAACTTCGATTTACCAAAACTCAAAATTCTCATAGTTGATGACGTAGTCCAAAACGTTGAACTCATTAGAATCTTAATGACAAATAACGGACACCAGGTAGAAATCGCAAAGAACGGATTCGAGGCTGTAGAATTTTATAAATCAACTAACTTTGATTTGGTACTTATGGACATTCAAATGCCTGAAATGGATGGACTGGAAGCTACCAAACAAATTCGTCTCTTCGAAAATTCGATTCCAAAGCGCACTCCTATCATAGCACTTTCTGCAAGTGTTTTTGAAGAAGACAAAATTTCAGCTAAGAATGCTGGAATGGATGGTTTTGTTTCCAAACCAATTGAAATTCAAGATTTATTTCTTGCTATAGCGAAAGTTTTGGACATCACTTCGAAAACTCAAACTCCATCCAATGCAAGACCAACTTCTGAAGAAATTTTTCTAATCAAAAGAGGGTTACAGTTATTTGGTTCGAAAGAAAAATATGCCTCGATGCTTTCTGGTTTTTTCAACGATCAGAAAATTTCGATCTTAGAAATGATCGAAAATCCCAAAGACAAAACTTACCAACAATCTTTTTTGCACAAAATCAAGGGTGTGGCTTCCAACCTAGGCATCAACCCCATAACAAGTGCTGCCCAAAACCTAGAATATGTCCTGCAAAATAACCAATTAACAAAAAATGATTTTCAAAACTTATTCATAGAATTTGAAAAATGTCACAATGCATATAAATTGGAATTTGAAACAGCAGACAAAAACAAACAAACTTATAAAACTGTTGCAAAAAAGACATTAAAAGTAGAAAACAAAATTTTCATCAATTCGCAAATTGACTCTCTCGTCGAATCCTTTTCGAGGGGGAGCGTAAGCCAGAATGATTGGAATGATATAAAATCAATTTTGATTGAATCCACCTTTCAGGATTTAATTACAAAAATTGATTCTTCCATACAACAATTCGATTTTGAAAAAACAATCATTTACCTTAACGACTTAAAAATGGAAATTTCAGGTGACTAAATGACAACGAATACAAAGTCAAAAATTTTAATCATAGATGATGAACCAACAAACTTACAAATATTGAACGAAATTTTGCAACATGATTATAATCTACTATTCGCAAAAGATGGGAAAAAAGGAATTGAACTTGCAATTTCTGAATCGCCAAACCTAATTTTGTTGGATGTAATGATGCCTGAAACAACAGGTCATGATGTTTGCAAAATTTTAAAATCGGATGATAAAACAAAATTTATTCCAGTCATTTTTGTAACCGCACTTACTGATATTGGTGACGAAGAAAAAGGTTTTACACTTGGTGCGGTTGATTATATAACCAAACCAGTAAGCCCGCCGATTGTAAAAGCTAGAATCAAAACTCACTTGTCGCTCGTGGATGTAAACGAGGTAAAAGCCACTCGGTTACAGATCGTACAACGTTTAGGCATGGCTTCCGAATACAAAGACAATGAAACGGGAATGCATGTGATTCGTATGAGCCATTATTCCCAAACTTTGGCATTGGCTTTCGGATATTCAAATGAGGCCGCAGATGAAATTCTAAACGCAGCCCCAATGCATGATGTAGGAAAAATCGGAATACCAGATCAGATTATACAAAAACCAGGCAAACTAACACCAGATGAATGGGAAATTATGAAACAACACCCTCAGATTGGTGCTGAGATCATTGGTGATCATAATTCGAGTTTACTTAAATTAGCAAAATCCATTGCCATCACTCATCATGAAAAATTTGATGGAACTGGTTATCCTTTTCAACTTAAGGGTGAGAATATTCCTTTGGAAGGAAGGATCATCGCAATTGCCGATGTATTTGATGCATTAACCACTGTCAGACCATATAAAAAAGCATGGGAAGTAGAGACCGCAGTGGATTTTTTAAAAAAAGAATCTGGTACACATTTTGATCCTATTTTGGTTGAAAAATTCATTAACGTTCTGCCAAAAATTTTGGAAATAAAAAATCAATGGCCAGAAGTAATTTAATGTATCGCCAATTACATTATTTGTGATACACTCTTTTCGATGAACGTCTCAGATTCAGAATTCAAAAACATATTACTATCTTACCCAAATATCACTGTCTACGGGCTTAGTCCTACAGAACAAAAACCTAGTCATTATGTTCCGGTTTACATCCGCGAAAAAGGTTGGAACGTAACAGGAGTTTATCCCAAAACACATAATGTAGGCGGTTTCGAAATTTTCACCTCATTGAAAGATGTTCCCAATGAAAAAAGAAAATTTTTAGATGTATTTCGAAGTTCTGATAAAATCCCCGAACTTGTGGATGAAATTTTAGAAGTGGGTGGTGTGGAAGTGCTTTGGTTGCAGTTAGGAATTTCTCACCCAGAGGCGGAAAAAAAGGCTGAACAAAATGGAATCCGTGTTGTTTCAAACAGATGTTTAATTATAGAACATAAAAATTATTTCTAATGATAAAAATTCTTTTTACCATCATTACATACCAAATAGAAAAAATACCACCTAACACCGAACTCTATCCCCAGCCCTTCTCCGTATAAATTTACATTATTTTGACAGCGTAAATTCGTTTGTCACAGTATTGTTCTCATTTCAAATTTTGATACTGAGATTCTATCTCATTTATTAACTAGACTTTTTGAGCTATTTTCAAACTTTGGATTCATGAGTCATGGTTTTGCGTCTCACTCTCACTTTTTTAAAAGAATTTCGTTATTCTCGCTAAGTTTACTTTTGCTCACTGCATCTTTGTCTGCGCAAGAAACAGGAGGGATTGTCGTAAAGGCAAAAAAAGACCAAAGAGATAAAGAGATCCTCCGAACACCTAACAGCATCAGTCGCTTAAATGAACAGGATATTCAGGACGCTGGTATCAATCGCACTGCAGACATTGACAAACAAGTACCCAATTTTTCGATCATTGATTCGGGATCACGAAATTTCACATATTTTAATATTCGAGGTATGCGTAGCATAGCTTTTAGTGAACCCGCAGTTGGATTGATTTTAGACGGAATCCCACTTAACGACAATGTGGCGATGAATACCGAATTATATGCACTCGAAAATATTGAAGTTTATCGGGGAAGCCAGGCAACTCTGTTCGGCAAAAATTTTCAAGGTGGGGTCGTTGAAATCAAAACTAAAAAACCAACGAACACTCCGGAAGGAAAAATAACATACGATGCTGGCAATTATAAAAAACAAGAGATGTCTGCTTATTATAGCGCTCCCATCATAAATGATAAGTTGTTCTTTGGTGTTGCAGGTAAAACAACAGAAAGAGAAGGATATCTTCGCAATATAACAGGATTTTATTATCCAAATAACAGGCCTTATGAAACACCAGTTGACATATATTCAACAAAACCAGACGGAAGGAGAGGCAAAGCTGGTAGGGTACGTTTTTTTTATACTCCAACAGAAGACTTCGAGGCTGATTTGCAAATAAGTGCAGAGAGTTTTGATGATGGTGCTCTCAATTTAGTAAATTACCAGGGGGCAGAAACGGAACGTCGTAAAGCATTGTTACAAGGTTGTGTTGCACTGCCAGACAATTGTTCTAAACTTTACGGAACATACATAAATCGCTCGAACGGTGACAGAAAAGTCTATTGGGATTACGAAGGTCAAAGTAATGTAACCGGAAATACATACTCACTGGCAACTGCAACAAAATTCTCTGGAGCTGTATTAAAAACAGCTACTGCACTCAGGCGAATGGAAATAGACCCTATCACCGCAGATTCTGATTTTACCAAGGTAGACCAAAACCGTTCAGTTTACATGGAAAAATCCACAACAGTATTAAACGATACATATTTAGAATCCAAAAATAAACATGATCCACTACAATTCAAAGTAGGGGTATTTTTATCAAAAAAATTAACGGATATTGATCAGGCACGTGAACACAGAGTTCAGGTTTATGTAATCAATGATTTTCCTGGCTTACACGCACCAGCACAGGAAAAAAACATATCTAGGTTGGAAGATAAAAACATCAGTTTCTATACTCACAATAGTTATACGTTTGCAGAAAAATTCACAGTCACTCTTGGAGCTAGGTTAGAACGACAAGAGAGTTATTTATCACATATGGAAAAAGCTGTGGGTATCATGGGTTTAAACCCATTAGGTGGAACTATCATCCTATCAAACCCATACTCCATCAAAAATAATTATAACTATAATGTTTCACGGATGATTTTTGATTTTAAACCCACTGAAAATTTTATGGTTTTTATAGGATTCAGCAGAGGATACAAAAACGCCGGTTATAGCACAGTAATGAACAATCCAAATCTGGCGGCATTCAAGCCAGAAATTAATGATACGATAGAAGCTGGATTTAAGTCTGAATTTTTTAAAGGAAAATTTGGATTTAAATACACACAATTTTATACCGAAACCAAAGACTTCCATGTTGTTCGTGCTATCAATCTTTCTCAATACGTAAACTTAAATGCGGAGATGGTTACCATTCGTGGTTATGAATTAGAAACATTTTTAAAACCGCACCAAGATTTCAAACTTGGGGCTTCTGCTGGTTATACGGAAGGAATTTTCAATAAATTTACTGATACTGTTTTAAATCGTAATTTTGATGGGAAATGGGTTCATTTTATCCCAAAATTCGACATTGTTAGCTACTTACAATACCGCAATTCTTTGGGTATATTCTTTAGAGGCGAGTTCCAAGCTGTTGGAAAAATGTTCTTTGCTGCAGATAACACAGTTTATAGCGACCCCTACTATGTTATCAATGCAAAAGTAGGCTATGAAACAGATACTTTATCTGGTTATGTATATATGAATAATATAGAAAACAGATACTACTTTACTTCGTATATCGACGGAACTTTCCAAGCTGTCCCAGGGGCACCAAAAACATTCGGATTTATATTAACTTATAAAATTTAATCACGGAGATCAAAATGAACAAACTAATCACCAATACGATTGGTATATTTTTATTTGGGGCAATTATAATCAATTGCGACCTATTCAATCCTAAAGAAAAAATATCCAATAACGAGTTAACAGAAATGTTAGCCTTACAAGCAATTAATGCTGCTAGCGCCAGTGAAGGTCAACGTTTAGGTTTAAACATTGCTTATAGTCATCGTTTCAAAACAAGAGCAGGGGTACATTTGTTTTGCCGTGAATATTCGACGGCTTACCTTGAAAAACAAGCTGAATGGGAAAAAGACATTGATCAAACTTATGCAACCATCGGGAACGCAATCGGTGTAGACATTATCGTAGAAAAAATGGCAGGTCCATGTACAATAAATAATAAAATTTCTGCATGTCATTATGACGGTGTTGATGGTATTAATGATTTAATTCCTTATGCTTACACTTACCAAGGTGAACACGATTATTTGATTCCCGCATTCATTTATTACGGAGTTACCAACCTAAAAAATGCTAAGGAAGCATGTGAACAAAATAAAGGAACCTATGTTTGTTACGACCCGAGCCAATGCTGGCAATAAACTAAACTTTTTTTTCTGAATCAATGAAGAGAACTCGAAACTAATTTTTGGGTTCTCTTTTTTTTATCCTTAAATTTGGAATAAAATATACACAGGCCACTGATCGCAAGAACTGCAGGGCTTAGTCCACAAAATACCCAAATGATTTTACTAATGTGATTTGCAAATGTTCCAAAATGTAGTGGCCGAAAAGAATCAAGTATCTGATCAGCAATAGAAGCCTTTGATATATCGACCATTCGCATGATACGATTAGTTTTTGTATCATATTGGATGAAGGATCCATATCTACTTTCAAAACTACTTGAATGAATCCTATTTCCATAAAACCCGATAGGATCTGTTTTGGAATGATGGGGAAAAGCAATATATCCAATAGAAAACCCAGGAATCTGTTTTTTTGTTTCATCAATGAGCCTGTCAATTGAATTGTTTTCCGACCAAAGCCCGTAAACAAGTTTTTCTTCTGGAAATTCTAAAATCACAGTATCACGAAGACTCCACCAACCACCCGTTATCGCAAGAATCAAGTGAAACCAAATGAAGTTGATTCCAATAAATTTATGGATATCGGAAAACATCATCCGAAAACTCTCCTTAAATCTCAATCGAAACAAACTTTTCCAAAAGTTTCTGTATAAACGTATTCCTGAGATTGCTAAAAGCAAATATATAAAAGCAAAACAACCAGTTATAAAGTAACCCACTCCTCCGAGAAACAAACTATAATGCAAAACTAGCAAAAAACCGTACAAACTGTCACTCCGATCATCTTTCAAAGTGCCAGCAACTTTACCTGTGTAAGGGTTGAGTAAGTAGACTCTCTCTGTATCATTCATTGTTTTGTCATGGAACCAAATTTGATCAGGTTGGTTTTCTAAATCAGATTTTAGCCAGCCTGCCACACTCCCTTCTGGAGTTTGAGTCAAAAACCGCTTGTACAATTCATCAAAGGAAAGCCGATTCGTTTCAGCAGATATTGGATTAGGATCAATTAGCGCTTGTAATTCGATACCATAAACAAGTAGTGATCCTGTTATACCGAGAACAAGTAAAAATGTTGCACCAAAAACTCCGAGTATCGTGTGCATTTTGTACCATGTTTTTGCTTTCAAATTTTTCCCTCACTGCATAATCTCCATTTTTTGATAATAAGACTCAGTATCAACTAAAATCCGATGAAAATCAGAAAAACAAAGGGGAAATTCGAAAAAAATACAAAATGAAGGTCGACCTGTGATTAAAATTGCGATTTCTTCCTGAAGTAATGAACATATATTTCATAATATTATAAAATAATATAGCCAAACAAAGTAGATTTTAAACTAGTTTATTACCAGTCTTAATCGACAGATAACATTTTTCTAACATATAAGATACACAAAAGTCGTCAAAAAATCTTGACCAAGAAACCAAGACATTCATAAACGTTACTAATGTTACCTCAACCTCAAAAACCATCTATTGCATTCGTTGGAGCCTCTTGGGTTTCCCTTCTACTTGGGATGTCTACTTTCGTAATCGGCATTTGGAATTCCGACATGATGTTAAACGAAAAAGGATTCTACATTACAATTTTGATGTATGGCCTATTTTCTGCTGTTTCCCTCCAAAAAACAGTGAGGGATCAACTGGAAGGACTTTTTGTCACTGGAATTTACATTGGTCTTTGTTGGTTCTCCGTTTGCCTCACATTACTTTTGTTACTTATTGGTTTATGGAATGCAACACTCACTTTGAGTGAAAAAGGTTTTTTCGGAATCGCTTTTGTTTTGAGTTTGTTTGCTTCAGTTGCCGTGCAAAAAAATATTAGAGATTCTCGTATGGCGGAGGATCAAATCCAACCATCCCTTTCTCCGAAATCAAAAACATAAAATATTTCCACCTTCCGATCGCAGGAAGGTGGATGCATTCAAACTATTCTATTTTTCACCTTTAATGAATCGTAACGAAAAACGGTTGAAGATATGTTTAAAATCTTCTTTAATCCTATACAGTACAGGAACAAACACAAGCGTTACTCCAGTTGCAAAGAATAATCCCCATCCGAATGCAAGAGACAGAGGCTGAACAAACGGATCCAATGTCGGAATCCCATAAGCACTCGGAACGAGCCCAATCACAGTACTAATCGTAGTCAAAAATATTGGACGAAGGCGGATTGCTCCACCGTTAATAATTGCATCCTCTATATCCATTCCCTTCATTCGAAGCTCTTCAATGAATGTAATGAGAATGAGTGTATTTGCAACAATGGAACCACTGAGAGCCACTATAGCAAGTGTACTCATAAAACTCAAAGGCATTCCATGAGTCATGAGTGCAAAAAGTACTCCCACGATCCCAAAAGGAATAGATCCTATGATGACTGTAGTAGTACCGATTGAGTTGAAATATATAATAAAAATTCCAAATATAACAGCGACGGCGAGCAACATTGAAATTCCTAAATCCCGAAAAGATTTACCAGCATCTTCTTGTTCACCGCCAAATATTACTGAGTAACCCAGAAACTTATCTACATTCACCAATGTTTTCAATTGGCGATTCACAAAAAGAGAAGTGGTTTTGTTTGTATCAACAGTAGCTTCCAAACGAACTACGCGTTGTAAATCTTGGCGATTGATCATTGAATAATCACGATCTTTTTTAAAATATGCTACCTGATTCAAAGGAACAAGTCTTCTGTTTCTATTTTCAACTTTCACTAGATCCAAACTGCGAACAGAATGCCGATACTCTTCAGGAAATCGAACCAGGATATTAATTTTGTCTTCACCTTTACTAATAGTAGATGCAATTTCACCATTAAAAGCAGTGCGAATCGAACGTGCGATATCCCTTGCACTAACATCAGTTCGACCAGCAATATCATCTTTCACAAAAAAACGATACTCTTCTTTACCCAACTCTAAATCAATTCGAATGTCAGAAACTCCATCCATCTTTAGTAGCTCAGATTTATACAATTCGGCAATTTCTTGGATCGTATTAAAGTCGGAGCCGCGAATTTCCAGACTCACAGGTTTTCCCACAGGAGGCCCTTTGATTTTCGCATTCACATCGTAAATCATTTCCTTAGGAATTTGACCAGATACCTTTCCTTCTTCGATATAATCTCTAATTTTTTGGACAAGCACCCGTGCATCGGACCATATCTTTCTGTCCGCAGCGGGAACAAGTTTTAACATTAAATGAGACCGATGTACTTCTAAGCCTGGTTTCGGATCGGTAATTGGATTTTCATGTATTCCAACCCTACTTCGGAGATGAACAAAATCATCACCCGCATAACTAACTAAAGTTGGTTCCATGTTATCAATGATGCTCAAGTTTTTATTGAGAGTGGTTCCAATTGGCATCCACATTTTAATTTCGATCTCTTCTTCACTTCCAGAAGGAAACATTACGAAAGGCAAAAATTTTCCTGCAAGAAACATAGTAAAAAAGAATATAAAAGTAAACATTGCCAATACAAAAACACGATGTTTTAAAGCAAAACCCATCGTTCGTTTGTAACCTGAAATAATTACTCCAAACGAACCCTCTTTTTCTTCGGTCGTAGTTGAGCTGTATTTTTTCTTTTCCAGACGATGAGGTAAAAATTTATTCAACCAGTTTGGCAAAAAAACTAGAGCAAATATTAATGAACTTGCCAATGTCACGAGCACAACGGCAGGAATTCCTAAGATAAATTTACCAATGACTCCGCTCATAAAAAGTAGCGGGAAAAAGGCTGCAGAAATTACCAAAAAAGAAACAAGAAGTGGCACAAGCACATCTTTAAAAGTTTGCAGAATCGCGTCTCTACGGTCCATACCCTCTTGCATTAGGCGATATGTGTTTTCTGCTACAACAATTGAATTGTCTACCATCATTCCAAGAACCATGACCATTCCAAAAATTGTAATGGTGTTAATTGTAAACCCGAACTGTTTCAAAAATATAAACGATATAAGAAATATGAAGATAATCGCGACGCTTATCATCAAACTCAAACGCATACCTAAAATAAAAATTAAAGACATTAGAACTAAAAACAACCCAGTTTCGAAATTCAAAATTAGATCTCCTAACTGGCGCCTAACATCCTTACTTTTGTCTTCGTAAATTTTCAAATTGATATCTGGGTATTGTTTTTCCATTTCAGATACTACATCTTTCACAGTATCTGCAGTGGTTATGATATCGGCTTGATCGGATTTCCAAATTCTTAATATTACACTGTTTTTACCGTCAATTTTTTCGAAGGTTTTTTCTTCTTCAAAACCATCCACTACTCGTGCAATGTCCTTTAAAACAGTAGCAAACCCAAATTCGTTACCTAATATAGGAACATTTAACATATCTTTGGTTTCTTCAAAATCGCCACGAGTTCGAAGTAAATACTCGGAGCCATTTACTTTTAATACTCCTGAAGGCATGTTAATGTTACGTGAACCCAAGGCATTGAGCACTGTATTTAAACCTACTTCTTTCGCATTCAGTGCATGGGGATTAACTTCGACTAAAAATTCTCTATTGCGGTATCCTATTTTTTCGACTTCTGCAATTTCTTTGATTTGGAAAAATCTATTTTCAAAACTATCCGCAGTATTTCTGAGTTTGCGATAGTCATCTATTGTGTTTTCCGAATTCTCTTTTAATGAAAGTGCTAAACTAATCACTTCCTGTTTTTCTGTAGTAATCTCTCTTACTTTTGGTTTCTGAGCATTATCAGGCAAACGAGCAGAATCGACCGCATCCTTAATATCATCTAAAACTTTTTTGGTATTTTTGGTGCCTTCGACAATAAATATCATAATTACACTGACGTTTTCTAAGTTATAACTTCTTATTTTGTCAATTTTTGCTACTGCTCTTAATTTTTTTTCAATTGGTATAGCTACAAGTCTTTCAATTTCTTCTGGTGTTGCACCAGGTAACGGCGCTTCAACGACAATTTTATCCAATGCAACATTTGGGAAGGCTTCTCTGTGCATCGATAAAAGCCTAGATAGGCCAATCAAAATCAAAAGAACTAAAATAAACTGTATAATCAGCGTTTTGTCTGCGATAAATTTTCCAATAGATGACATTCTTTACTTCCTAAAGTTAAGTATTATTTTTTTTAGTCTTTGTTTTCGATTTTTTGCTTTTGGTGTCTAAGCTGAATATATATTCGTCTGAAAATTTTTTGAATTCTAACATTTTCGATTTATCTGCGAGTAATAAAATTTTAAATATCTTTGAAACGTAAGTTGGTGATTCCTTCATCTCAGAAATTAAAATTTGAAACAAACTATGGTGGGTAACATCATCACCCGACTCATTACAAATTACTTTTACGTCTGTGCCTTGCCGTAAAGTTTTCAAAATTTCTTTATGGTTTGATAATTTTTTCGTAACGGTATTGTACAGTTTTCGATTTTTATAGTATTTGAAGATCTGAACCTTTGCCATCGTTAAAACTAATTACGCTCTGCGTAAAGTTTTTTACCCCCCGTTTTGCTGTCTATGGAATTAAAATAATTCTCATTGTTAATTCGTAAAAATAATCTTTAACAAGAATTTTATCAGGTTGAGTGAAGCAGGATAATTGACAGTTTGTAAACCACCTTAGAATCATAGATTTGAATACACAACCGATTCGTTCGCATTTGACCCATAAATAATCTTTCTATACTTAAAAAATAATTTCCAGCCTGAAGGATCGTCTCGTCAGATATTAAACGGGTAAAAGGCACAAATGCAAAAAGACGACAGAAATAGTTATATGTTACATGGAAAAAAATCAAAGTTTGGTTACGATTGGTGGTGGCATTCATTTTTAGCAAAGGACGAGGAAACAGGCGAATTAAAACCTTTCTTTATAGAATATTACGTAATCAATCCAGCACTCTCACCAAACAAAGTGATACTTGGTCAATCAAAAGAAAGTAAGCTAAATGGCAGCAAACCTAGTTATGCCTTATTAAAGGCAGGAACTTGGGGAAAAGATAAAGCACAACTACATTCATTCTTTCCCTCAAACCAATTCAAAGCATCCGAAAAAAAATTAGAAGTTACAATTGGCAAAGCAGTGTTAACAGAGACGAAGCTAAAAGGCTCCATTTCTGTATCGAAAGAAGAAGCCGCTGATACAGCACATATGTGCGATGCAGGAAATATCTCCTGGGATTTGACTGCAAAAAAAGAAATTTCTTATTCTGTGGGTTACGGAGCTTCGCCTATTTTCAGAAAATTAGGATTATTTAATATGTATTGGCATGTCGGCGGGATGTTCACACGTTTCGAGGGTAGCTTGGAATGGAATGGCAAACGTTATATTGTGGAACCGGAAACAAGTGCGGGCTACCAAGATAAAAATTGGGGAGTTGATTATACAAGTCCTTGGGTATGGCTGAATTGTAACCGCTTCATAAACAAAAAGGACAATAAACCTTTAGCGGATACAAGCCTAGATGTAGGTGGTGGAAGGCCGATCATTGCGGGTATACCCATAAAACAAAAATTATTGATTGCATTCCATCACAACGATAAATTTTACGAATGGAATTTTTCAAAATTCTGGACTGGTACAAAACAAAAATTTGATTGTGGTGAAAAACAAAATCCAAATGATCCGAGTAAAACATTAGTATTTTGGAATATAGATGCAGAAAATCGAAACCACAAAATTCAAATTAGATTTACTTGCCCGCAGGAACTCATGTTAAAAGTAAATTACGAAAATCCAAAAGGTGAAAAGCGACACAATTCACTTTGGAACGGTGGATATGCAAGTGGAGAAATCATTCTATTTGAAAAATCGGGAAGTAATTGGCTTGAAATTGGAACTTTTTCTGGAGAATTGGGAGGGTGTGAATACGGAGTGGAAGATAATCCGTCTTCCTAACCGCATTTCAAAATTGAGGTATTATGTTCAAAGCAATCTTTACATTATTCTTTAGTTGTATCACACTTTCTGCCCAAGACATACAACTGATAGACGGCAATGGTAATATTTACAATTTGAATTTAAATCATCCAAACACAATCGAATACATTCCTATACAAACAAAACAAAGTTCGAGTGGAGTGTATTCGGGCGGCAATTATTCAAAATTTGAAATACAAAAAAAACAGATTGAAAACCTGACTAGTCTATTTTCCGAAATTAATCACTCTCAGTATAAAAAAACTGAAAACTACAATAAAGGTACCAGACATTTGGTTTGGTTAAACAACAATGAAAAAAAGGAATATTATTTTCCTTTAAATGACAAAGTGGGAGATAAGATAGAATCCAAGTTTAAGGAGTTTTTGAGTATGCAGAATAATTCTGAAACAAATTTGCACTTTTTCCAAAATCCTTTGATCATTCCCAGTGAAAACAACCCCTGGAGTGCCCTAGCCAAAAATCCGAAATTAGACCCCCAAGGAAACAAAATTCCACTCACAAACCCGAACGAAAATAACATAATGCCAGTTAATTTGCCAACCGAACTACTTTACAAAGGAAATCATTTACTCTTTTATGCTCTGGATTCCTCTGAAATCCGAGTGAATGAAAACTATTTTTCAGAATTATATAGAACAGATGTAACTAAACTCACACTAGATACACCTGTTTTGATTGGAGTTGTTCTCACACCATTGAGAACAGATTCTGATTTTTTAATGAACTTTTTAATTCAGTCGCAAGTTTTAATTTCCTATTGGCATACCGATGCCGAAATAAAATTATTAGACCGGTTAATATCAAAAAATGAAGTATGTTATTCTTTCTTAGGTGAACACCACTATTACACGAACAAAAAAAATACTACAGCGTATCAATTTAAAACCTGTATCAACAACGAATCTGGCAAAATAACAACCATTGGAATCTGAAGTTTAATTGCGAATCTCTTCCTTCAAAAAACTTTCCTCTATACTGGAAATTTCGTTTATGTTCTCTGGTAGGTTTTCAATAATTTTTTTCTTTCCACACATTCCTCTTCCCATACAAACTCCATTCTTCGAACAAACAAAATTATCCTTAGCGCACATCTTATACTCCCAATGATTTTACTAACATAGTTTATATGTATAAATTTCCAAATTTAAAAAGATAGCCTTGTACCAAAGGAAAACCTATTGACTTAGCCAAAGTTAGTTTTTCTTCTGTTTCAACTCCTTCCAAAATACACTGAATGCCAGACAAATTTGCAAAATTTAAAAAACCTTTTACAATTTCCTTATACGACTCATTCTCCTGAAAAAGCTGAAACCAATACTTATCAAATTTCAAAAACTGAACATCTTCTAAAAAATCAAAACAGAATAAGTTTTTTTTACCTCCAATATCATCCAAAGCTAAGTTCAAACCAACTTCTTTCAGTTTGGCGATACAGAACCGAGTTTCGTCGATAGTAGTTGAGTCCGTATTTTCAATAATTTCACAAACAATGTTTTGTTTAGAACCCAAGTAAGATTTCCAGAATTCTGCTTGTTCTTCGTTTTTACAAATATGCGGATCCAAATTCAAAAATAAATGATAACCTTCTGGCCGATTGGATATTTGAAAAAACTTCAACGCACGTTCCCATTCGTAAAATAAATCAGGATCCAAATGGAGCGCATTGAATACAATATCAGGTGGCAAATTTTTCCCACCCACTCGAAATCGAGCAAGTGCCTCATACGCAAAAACTTTGTTAGTTGCTACTTGAATGATAGGTTCATACTCAGTATGCATCTTCCTTGCATCTAACATCGATTTCAGTACCGAAAGCAAACTGCCATCCGACAAAACGACTGGCGGATTTGTTCCTGTGCGAACTAGAGTTTCCATAAATTTCTCCCCTGCCATCCTCCCAGGTGGAATTTTTTTTGTCAACTTTAATTGATTTTGATTCTCAATATCATAAAATAAAAAAACAAAACTCATTCTTTGCAGCCTTTTTTTAGCGTTCCCAAAGAGATTTAGGCCAAAAACCCATTTTCCCATGGGTCAGGCTTGTGCGGGGTGCGCATTCGCTCCCGTCTGCCTGGTGGCAGACCAAGCCCTCCCCATCCTTAACGCGGGAAAGTTTGGTTGACCAAAAAGGTTCCAGTTTTTTTGTAACTCCCATGTTTCTGCAAAACTCGTTTCGTTACTCTCTTAAAAAATTTATTTTTATCATTATATTCTTATTATCTAATTTGTTTTGCAATAAATTCAAAGAATCTAAAAAAGAGAATACAGATTTACTAATGACTTTTCTTTATTCTATCTCAAACGACATTGAGTTACAAGCCTTGGCAAAAGAACAAATTGGAATTTTACCAAGTCGTCCTCCTGGTTCCGAATTTGATACCAACGCTCAAATCCAATTGGGAAACAAAATCTTCAGAGACAATACACTTTCCCTAAACCAAGTACAAGCATGCATTACGTGCCATCCCTTAGATGGAAACTCAGCGGGCATGGATAGACAAAGTACATCTCGCGGTACTTTTGGACAAATTGGAAAACGCAACACACCAACCATTTTGAATGTTGGTTACTTACCAATACTCTTCTGGGACGGAAGAAAGGATAACCTATTCGACCAAGCAGTTATGCCTTTTTTAGATCCTTTGGAGATGGCGTTACCATCAGAAACCGAACTATTGAATCGACTACAGAATAATACCAGTTATACTAAAGATTTCGCAAATGCATTTCCTAATTCCCCAAACGTGAGCATTGAATCTTTAAAAAAAGCATTGTCTGCTTTCGAGAGGTCTCTCGTTTCTAAATCTAGGTTGGATGATTTTTTAGAATGGAACTTACTTGCACTCTCTACGGAAGAAAAGGAAGGTTTAAAAATATTTTTATCTGCAGGGTGTACAAATTGTCACAATGGAAATTTGTTTGGTGGATCCAAATTCAAACAAGTAGATTCTGTGCATAATTATAATCCCAACGATTTAGGTCGGTATGAATTTACAAACAATGATGCTGATAAAAAATTTTTTCGTGCCCCATCACTGCGGAATGTTTCCCTCACAGCACCCTACTTTCATGATGGGAGTGTTCGAACACTGAAAGAAGCAGTGACAAGAATGAATCTGTACAACCTGAACCAAACACTTTCCAATTCAGAAATTGATTTGCTTGTTCAATTTTTACGATCACTATCAGATAAAACAAAATCTAACTAAATTTTTTATATTGACTTTAAAAACCGTGCTATCAAATCTGACATTATCCTTCTGGGAGGAAACAGGTGAAATTCCTGTGCTGACCCGCAACTGTAAAACAATCAAACTATGTTTGGTTGGTTAAGCCAGATCTTCCCCGTAAAGTGAACTCCGCGGTATGAGTCCTTTACAATCTTAGCTCGTACCCATCCTTTTGGTATTGGCAAGGGGCCCCGTTGGATAAACTGGGGCACCCGAATGGAAAACAAGTTCAGTAACCTATTATTTAAGTATATTCGTATATATTTTACCTTAATAGAGCCATACCCATTTCTCACTCGCGTTCCCCTAAAATTTAACATTGGTTTAGGAGAATCTAAAATGAAACTTACAAAAAAACTAGCAACAGTTATGCTAATGACACTTTTATTCACAGCATGTGCTGATAACGGCAAAGTTGACAAATCGGAAGCGGACAATAATCTCTATTTGGGTTTATTACAATCAACAAATTTACAATCGCAAATTAATGGACAAATTGAAATTAAAGGTACTTATTATCAATCTGGATGTTCTGCAGGCGCATGCAATAGCGCACCTGGCACAAATACAGTATCCATTCAATCTAATCTAGGGACTACTACTGGTTACCTATATGTTGATTATGTAAATGGAGCTGGAACATCTACTTACAGAGTGAATGCCGAAATTGTAGAATATAACAATACGGAAAAAGTACTCTACTACAAACCAAAAAATAGTGCGAACATCTCCGCTTTCATTTGGACGATTACTGCGTCAAATGAGATTTTAATCTGTGACGTATTTAATGGCAAACCAACTTTAGCGGAAACAAAAACCGACTTAGAATCCAGAAAGGCTTCGGGAACCGTTTACACAACAAACCCAAAAGCAGCAGGCTGTAACGGTGGTTTTGCATTCAATCTATTGACAAAGGCATTTTAGACTTAAATTAGAATCACCCTTCTCAAACAGGAAGGGTGTAAAGGGAGATATTTTATGAAAGTTATGCGAAAAGACTTAATTCTTATTTTTATTTTGTCTTCATTGTTTTTACAATGCACGGAAGATAAACCAAATAACGAGGCAATACTTGCCTTACTTGCAATACCCGCACTCAACTCTTCTTCCTCTGTTGGTCCGTGCCCACCCAATGAATTGCCTTTAGACATTCCTATAGCAAATACAGTGGTGCAAGCACCTTCAACGGTCAGTGGGTTTTCTGATCCCAAAAAAGCCATTAACGGAATTTGTGGTGGCGGCGAACTCTCTGGTTCGTTAGATGTATATGCCTTAAACCTAACAGGAGCAGGTGCTACACTCATTTTGTCATGGGGTGGCAAAACGGTTAAAAATGGAACAGGCATTGATTTTGTGGTGTACGAAAATCCGTTCCGTGTTTCCGAAACGGGCGATCGTTATGCCTTTGATCCCATGGTTGTTCAGGTTTCTCTCAATGGCACCAATTACTGCGGTTTTGATTTGAGTGGTTTTGATCCGACACCTGCCAATAATAATTTAATTTTTTCTTGGCCTCGGTTTGGGGGTTTACGTCCAGTTATCTACAATATGGCAACCAAACATTTTAGCCTGGATGAACTCTTTTCAACCGCTGGCAATGGATTTTTGGTGGGTGGAGGGGATGGATTTGATTTGGATGACCTCATCATCGGTGGCCCAGGTGCGAACTGCGATGCAACTGCCCGTGATGAGGTCAGATTAAACGGTTTCAAATTCATCAAAATGATTTCTGCCACGGCAGTTACGAACCCAAACACAGCGAACCCCTACCCTTACCCACATTCGTATAACAACGGTCCAGATATCGATGGTGTCGTGGCGCGGGTTGTAGAGTGATCTACCCTAGCCGCCTCTTTTCACAATCGTCAGGTAAATAATTTTTTAAATACGATATGGTCGCCTTTTTTGCTTCGGTGACCATCCAAGGTGTAAAGTCCCCAAAGGTTCTGTAAGAAAGTTTGAGCAGTGAATCCGCAATCGAAAATGATACTGCAAAAATTTGTTCACCATCCTTCAGACGAGGCAAAACAAATCGTTCCATCAGTCCAACTGTAGCAAGATTGGCTAGTTTTGCATCCAACTCCTGACCCACAAGCCGCATTTCAGGATTACTCATCCTATACCCATAAATGAGTCGCGGAAAGGCAATTTCTTTATTAGTAACTTCCACAGCCACATCTATCAAACGTTCCAAATAATCTTTCCATGTAACAAAGGTTTCATTTTTCAATGATAATGATTTTTCAATGAGAATTTCAGAATGTAATAATCGAATTCCATGAAAGATTGCTTCAATATTGGGAAAAAAATGGTATGCGGAAGGCCTGGGAATTTTTGCTTGTTTGCAAATATCGGCAAAACTGATTTCATCAGGAGATTTTTCTCGTAATAACCCAAGAGTGATCGTGAGTAGCTGTGAACGCCTATTGCGACCTTGTTTGCTTGTAAACTTAAACGGACGGGAAGCGAGGTCTGGTGAAAGGGATGCATCCAACAATCGATCCATAGTACGAGGCTCCCAAGGTAGGGAG
>JARJFC010000209.1 GCA_029310945.1 Leptospira sp. 96542 | reverse complement strand
TTTTTGGAAAACACGAGCTGATCCAACCGGTTGATCCCGCCCCAGTATAAACAAGAAGTCCTGAACATTTTTGTTCTTCTCTTAACTTCTGGTAAGAGATCCAATACCTAGAAGTTAGATCTGGGCTCTGGAAAGTGTCCTCGAGCATCGGCCAGCACCGAGCGTGACGGCCGCGCCGGGCGCGGCCGTTGCTCGCACCATCGCCTAAGCCGTCGGTACCGTGCCCCCGTCGATCACGATCTCGGTACCGCTGATGGTCGCGGCCAGGGGCGAGGCCAGGAAGGCAATCAGGTTCGCCACCTCGGCGGGGCGCGACGGACGCCCAAGCGGTATACCGCCCAGCGCCTTCATGATGATCTGCTTGCCACCTTCGTAGTCGGTGCCGGCCTGTTGCGCCAGGCGTTCGGCCAGGGCCACGGAAGCCTCGGTCTCGATCCAGCCCGGCGACACGCGCAGCACCCGAACGCCCCGGGGCGTGACCTCCTTGGACAGGCTCTTGCTATAGGTCGAAAGCGCGGCCTTGGCCGCTGCGTAGGCCGTGGTCGATTCCGGCAGCGGCAGTTCGCGCTGGATGGACGTGACGTGGATGATGACGCCCTTCTCGGCCCCGCCTGTCCGCGCCAGCATGCCGGGCAACAGCATCCGGTCCAGGCGCACCGCGGGCAGCAGATTGAGGTTCAGCTCGCGCTGCCATTCGTCCTCTCCCAGCGCCGCATACCCCCCGCCAGGCGCGGACGACCCGCCCAGCACGTGGACGATCACGTCCACGCCGCCCAAGCGGTCCTTGACGGCTGCGGCCACGGCCTGACAGCCTTCGAGCGTCGTGAGGTCGGCCGCGACAAAACGCTCTGGCGGCAAGTCCGCCGGTCGCGCGCGCGCCGTGGTCAGCACCCGCGCGCCCTGTGCCAGGAAAAGCGCCACCACGGCGGCGCCCACGCCCTTGGTTCCGGCGGTGACGAGCACGCGCCGGCCTTCGAGTTCAAGGTCCAGACTCATCAATGGATCTCCAGGGACTGGATCTTGTCGTCACGCAGCTCGAACACATGGTCCAGCTGCAGCGGGCTGCCCGGAAAATTGCCGCTGACCTGGCCAGTCACGGTGACGCGCGTGCCGTCGCGCGTCAGGCGCAAGGGCGCCACGCGATGCTGGTACTTGCGCCGGGCCTCGCGCAGCCACAGGCGGATGGCCTCGGGCCCCTGGTGCGCCTGATGCTCGTCGCGCACGAGCGCGTCAGGTGCGAAGCAGTCGCTCAGACGCACATCGTCCGCGCCGTTGCTGACATCGAAATAGGTGGCGATCACCGTGGGGAGTGCAATGTTCATGGTCTTCCAGGGAAAATGGCTGTGCGGAAATTTTCTGCATAGACTGCGCCACCCACAAGAACGCACGACAAAGTAAGTCCCCTACCGCCATGAAAGCCACGCACGACACCTCAGGCACGGTCACACACTTGGTCACAGGGCAGGCCGCGCGCAAGGTCCATACGCCGCTGAGCGCCGCCATCGACGCAGAGGTCGCGCTGCAACTGCTCGAAGGACGATGGAAGCTGCTCATCCTGTTCCACCTGTTCGACGGCCAGGTGCAGCGCTACTCGGACCTGGAAAAGCGGATCACCGGCATCTCGCAGAAGATGCTGGCACAGCAGTTGCGGCAATTGGAGGCCGACGGCCTCGTGACGCGCACCGTGCATGCCGAAGTTCCGCCGAGGGTGGAATACCGGCTGAGCGACTGGGGCCAGGCACTCTGCCCGGCACTGGACGGCCTGCTGCAGTGGCTGGAACGCCGGGAAACCCTCGCTGAAATCGCCGCGCCAGCAGCCATATCCTCGCCCACCCCGATGTCCGCCCGGCAGTCAGGTCAGACTCCGTCCTGAACCCCGCCCCTGAAAGACCCAGCGACCATGCCCAAGACCAAGGCCCTGACCCCCGCGCAAAGCGCGGACTTGCTCAAGACACTGAAGGCCCGATTCGACCAGCACATGCAGCGCCACGCCGGACTCGATTGGAGCGAGGTGCAGGCCAGATTGGAAGCCCGGGCCGACAAGCTGAAATCGCTCGCCGACATGGAACAAACTGGCGGCGAGCCCGACGTGGTCGGCCGTGACCCACAAACGGGCGAGGTCATCTTCTTCGACTGCGCCGCCGAAAGCCCAACGGGCCGGCGCAGTGTCTGCTTCGACCGCGCCGGGCTGGAAGCCCGCAAGGGCAATGCGCCGCCGGCGGACACCGCCATCGACATGGCCACGGCCATGGGCATCGCGCTGCTGACGGAGGCCCAGTACCGTGAACTGCAGACGCTGGG
>JARJFC010000208.1 GCA_029310945.1 Leptospira sp. 96542 | reverse complement strand
CATCCGAGGAGTGGCCGTGGGACAGAAGGTCATAGTGACTGCACGAATTGAGGCAAAAGGTTTCTCAACCATCCATATGACTGCAGAAATGAAAACAGAAAAAGAAAAATTATTGGCAACAGCTAGTCCGGCGTGCACCCCATCCAGCTTTTGCTGCAGCATCTGCGGTGTGAAGGGTTTGAGCAGCAAGCCGTTCACGCCGAGTTGAATGGCCTGCATCACCAGCTTCTTGTCGGTTTCAGACGTGACGAAGAAGAATGGCAGGTTGGAAAGGCTCTTTGTGCCTCGCACTTGCTTGAGCAGGGCGAAGCTGTCTGGAGTGGCATTGTTCCAGTCAGCAATGATGAGTTGGAACGGCTTTTTGTCGGCCAGCTCTTTCTCGATCAGTTGCCAAGCCTGCGTGTTGCTGTTGGCCACCGTGACCTGCTCATAACCCAAGGTGTGCAGGCTGCCTTTGATGACCTGCCGCATCGTGGTCACGTCGCCGATGAGCAGTATTTTGGTCTCTTTGGGGAACATGCGTCCATGATGTCATGAGTCACCCGCCGAGGCCGCAACAAAGAGGTCTGCAATGTTTCAGGACGTATACGCCTGAGCCCTGAGCCCTGCGCCCCAGCGTCGCTCGATCGCCTCGCTCAGCCGAGCAGCGCGTGCACCACGGCATTGAGCAGTGCCCCTCCCACGAGCAGCCAGGCGAAGAGCAGGGCTCCCAACAGCAGAGGCTTGCCGCCCGCGCGGTGAATCACGCTGGCGTGGGTGCTCAGCCCCAGCGCGGCCATGGCGGTGGCGAGCAGCAGATTGCCCAGCCAGAGCAGCGCTTGCAACACGGCCGGCGGCATCCATGGCCAGGCCAGGTCCAGCGAGCGCAGGCCCGCCATGAGGACGAAGCCCAGGACAAACCAGGGCAGCACGGTCACGCCACCCTGCTTGCCGCCGCGCTCGGTCTTTTCGCCTCGCGCCATCATCCACGACAGTCCGAGCAGGAAAGGCGCGAGCATGAGCACGCGCATCATCTTGGCGATCACGGCGCTCTTGGCGGCGTCCGGTCCGATCGCGTTGCCCACGGCCGCGACCTGTGCCACCTCGTGCACGGTGGAGCCGGTGTAGATGCCGAAGGCCCAGGCGCCGACGCCGGGCACGTCCAGGTGGCGCTGCAGGGCGTACAGCACCGGATACAGGAACATGGCCAGCGTGCCGAACACCACGACGGTCGCCACGGCGATGGCGACCTTGGCCGCCGGTGCCTTCACGACTGGCTCCGTGGCCAGTACCGCGGCAGCGCCGCAAATGGCGCTGCCGGCGCCGATCAGCAGGGCGGTCTGGCTGTCCAGCTTCAGCCAGCGCCGGCCCAGCCACAGGGCCAGTGCGAAGGTGGAGAGCAGCACGCCCGCGTCGGCCAGCACGCCCACCCAGCCTACGGCGGCGATGTCCTGGAAGGACAGCCGCAGGCCGAAGAGGACGATGCCCAGGCGCAAGAGCTTTTGTGCGCAGGACAGCCCGGCCGATGCGCGCCACCTCGCGCAGCAACTCGTCGGTCAGGGCGGGGCCCAGGTCCTGCTTGCGCTCGCGAAATCCATCAATGCTCACCTGCAGCAGCGACAGGGGCCGTCCATACCGTTGCACACGCTCCACTTCACCGGGCAGGCGTTCCTCGACGGCGCGACGGTTCCAGCACCCCGTGAGGGCGTCGGTGCGCGACAGGCGTAGACCTCGTCCACCAGGCGCTGCAAATCATCCGTGCGTTGCGCCACTTTCTCATCGAGCCCATCAATGTGCTCGCGCAGCCCGGATTGCAGCTTGGCGAAGCCCTCGGCCAGCAGGTCAATCTCATCCGTGCCGCGACGCCCGGTGGGACGTTGGCGCGGCGGCGGGGTCATGAGGCGATCGGGGGTGAGTTCGGCGGCGAAACGCGCCATCGCTTCCAGGGGCTGCTGCAGGCGTCGGCGCAGCAACCAGGTCACGAGCAGACACACCAGGACGGTGTAGACCCCATAGCCCAGCAGCACCTGCAGGGCAGTGGCGCGCTGCACGGCCCGTGCCGTGCTTGCCGCGTCGCGCAGATCCAACTGGAGCGCGGAGAACGACGGATGCACGAGCCTGGGCGGTGCCAGGTCCAGGCCCACCACCTGCCAATCCCTGTCAAGCAGGGCATGTGCGATGGCCAGTCCGATGCCGGAACTGCTGCCCGTGACGAGCGCGCCTTCATTGACCGTCGAACAATTGAAGAACGAAAAAAGCGCGAAGCCATAGACGCCAAATCAAATAGCGCCGATCTTTAATTAAACATGGTGTTGACTTTACATAAACACCGTGTTTAGAATCCGCTC
>JARJFC010000207.1 GCA_029310945.1 Leptospira sp. 96542 | reverse complement strand
GCAGACGAAGAGCAGCGCCGTGCCCGCACCCACCAGCAGGCCGCCGGCCAGGTAGTGTCCCCAGCCCGTGGGGAAGAGCGCGCTCAGGAAGTCGGATGTGTCCATGCGCCGGATTATCTGGCCTGTCAGTCCGGCAACAGGTTGTGGGCGGGCAGGGCGTGTCGTGCGGCCGGCCACAGTCCGGCGGCCTGGGCTTGCGCTTCCACCGCCTCGCGCAGCCGCAGGCCCCACAGCGTTTCCAGGGTCGGCTGCTTGTTGCGCTCAGCGGCGGCGCTGAGTGCGCTGAGGGCGGGGCTGCTAAGCGGCATCGCTGTCCGACACAAGCCGACCGCGGCCGGCGCCCTTGGCGCGGTAGAGCGCCGCGTCGGCCCGTGCCATGGCCTGGTCCAGCGTGGCTTCCTCATGCCGGCAGAGTGTGTGGCCGGCGCTGAAGCCCACCGGCAAGGGCAGGGCCTTGGGTTGCGCCAGCCCGGCCCGCACGCGTTCGTCAAACGCGCGGGCGGCCGCGGTGTCTGCGTTGAACAGCAGGACGCAGACCTCCTCACCGCCCACGCGTGCGCAGACATCGCCCGTGCGCAAGCACCGCTGCAGCACCTGCGCGAATCGGCGCAGCACCTCGTCTCCCGTCTCGTGACCGTGCACATCGTTGATCTGCTTGAAATGGTCCAGGTCCAGCAGCAGCAGTGACAGCGGCTCACCGCGCCGCTGCGCGCGGCGCAGGGCATGCTCGGTCTGCGCGGCCCAGCCATTGCGGTTCAGCAGCCCGGTCAGCGGATCCGTGATGGCCAGCCACTGCAATTGCTGTTCAGCCTCTTCGCGCCAGGCGCCGAGGATGGTCAGGGCCCCCAGAACCAGGGCCATGTTGGCTGCCAACAGCGCCGCCAGGTTGACCGGCGTGGGCGCGCGGAAATAGGGGTAGAGCTCGGTGAACCAGGCGCCCAGAATGCCGCGCGCGGAGGTGAAGCCCGCCATCACCACCAGGCAGCCGAACAGGGGGTAGCGCCAGGACGGGCGTCCGAAGTCGCGGTTCATCGGGTACAGGCAGGCACGGGCCACGATGAGCAACTGCGCGGCCAGCAGCAGGTTGGCCCATCCCACCCGGATTTCGTAGCTGGAGAAACTCAGCGCGTAGCCCGTGGGCATCAGCCAAGCCAACACCAGCAACGTCTGACGCAGCGGCCGGCGCCCCAGCCAGTTTTCCAGCGCGCGGTACAGCGACCATTGGCTGGCGCAGATCAGGGCCATGGCCAGGGTGGACAGCAGCAGGTCCGGCAAGACGCCGTTCCACACCGTGGACACCAGCAGGCAGATCCAGGCCCCGGCGTTGAGGATCAGCGAGCGCCTGCCCCGGGCCGCGGCCGTGCTCAAGCCCTGTCCCATGATGATGGGAAGCGCCCCGCCCATCACCAGCAGATTGGCGACATTGATGAAGATCAGCGTGGTGGGATCGAGCAACATGCCCGGCGGTACGAGGGAGAGGCGACGGCGGCAGTCTAATCCATGCCCGTTTCCGGACCCGTCTTGGCCCGCGACCGCACGGGCTGCGCCGCGCAGCTGGGTGCCTCTTTCCGCCCCGCGCATGCAGGGCCCTTGCCCGACGCCACTAAAGCCGGGTGCAGAATTGCCGAAAACCCATTTACAAGGCAAGAACTACATCCTCCATGGCCAGCATCTCCGTCTCGTTCTCCCCCGCCAGCCAGCCCGCCACCAAGGCGGCCAGTCAGCTGAATGGCATGCTGCAAGTCGCGGCGTCGATGCAAGCCATCCGCCGTGATGCCTCCATCCCCGAGTCGATGAAGGAAGACCTGCTCAAACCCCTGTTGGCGCAGACCCAGGTCATCGAGGACGAGGTCGTTCGCAAGTCGGAAGAAAAGGAAAAGGCTTCGGCCGTGTCCTCGGCGGGCGCGGTGTCGGACGCCGTGACGGCAGCGGCAGGCCAGGCACCAGCCGAAGGGGCCGCTGCGCAGACGGCCGCCGATGGCACGCCCTTGCCGCAGGAGGCCGTGCCGGCGCCGCAGCCGGTGAGCACCTACACACCCGATGCCGTGGTGTCGCAGCCCAGCACCGTCGGCGCGACGGTGGATACCTACGCCTGACGCACCCTCCGTCAGCGCGGAGGGCGTTCAGGCCCGCCACACCTCGAAGCCTGCAGAACGCGGGTCAATACTGATCCTCGTGATGTCACCGCCTGCGGCAGGGCTGCTCGTGGTGTTCCAGGCTCAGAAGGACGAACCAGGCTCCCGCAGAAACGCCAGCTCCTCGGGCGTGGACGCCCGGCCCAGCACGGCGTTGCGGTGCGGGTAATGCCCGAAGCGCTCGATGATGGCCGTGTGCA
>JARJFC010000206.1 GCA_029310945.1 Leptospira sp. 96542 | reverse complement strand
ACGGCACGCGCATCAAGGTCTTGTGCAAGTGGGATCCCGATGACCTTTCCACCCTCTACGTTCAGCCACCCCAATCACGGGATTGGATCACGGCACAGTGCCGCTGGCAGGAGTATTCCAATGGTCTCAGCCAAAACCAGCACAGGCTGATCCGCCAGTTTGCCAAGGAAAACTTCAAAGCCAACGGTGCAATCGACTACCTGCTCCGAGCCAAGCAAGACCTCCATGAGTTCTGGCTGGGTGCCACGTCGCATCGCTCCAGTGCTGACGCGAAGAAGCTGGGGCGACTTTCCGGGCTGACTTCCAGCAAAGTTTTGCTTAGCAGCACGGGGAATGACGCCTCCACAACGGACAGCGTCGATACCAACGCGGCGTCATCCAATCTGATCGTCGAAGCGGACTACGCCCAACTCGCCAAGACCCCCACTCCCGATTTTGACTCTTTCACCTTCTGAGCATCCATGAAAACCAACACCGCGCGCTTCTCTGAATCGCTCGACTTGGTCGAGCCTACCCCGGATGAGCAGGAGACCTATGCCAGACACGTCAAAACCTACTCTACGCAGGCCCTGAAGCAGGGATCACTGGTGGACCGATGCATCGTGAACCACAGTCAGTTCACGCGTGCTGTCACCGCTATGGAGCGGGCATTTCAGCTCGCACCCGAGTTCGAAACGCCCCAGGGAATCGTCATGGTTGGACCACCTGGTACCGGCAAGACCGCAACATTCAACTATTTCAGGGCGACCCTACCGAAATCTTCATTGTTCGCAGATGGCGAAGGTGCCATAGGGCTGAGGTGTCCGAAAGCACCCCGCGTTGGTACGTTTGTCACAGGGCTGCTGAAGGTATATCGATATCCGTTCACAGGCGGCAACGCCAAGCAGATGTACATCCGGCGCCACGTCCTGTTCGACGCCATACAGCAGAAAGGAACTCGGCTCATCTTCATCGACGAGAGCCAACACCTGCTCTACGCCCCACACACCAAAGTGGCAGAGGACAGCGACACGGAAGTAAGCGAATTCCTCAAGGACCTGATGGACACCTGTCGTGTAGCGCTGGTGCTGGCGGGTTCCCGAGAGCTGAACCGACTGCAGGAAGCTGACAGTGCGCTTGCCTCGCGTCTGAGCGTGAAAGAGACGCTGACCGAGATCCCCCTCGATGCCGAGTGGATGGGGATCCTGAAAACCTTCAGTCGGCAATGCCCCAATATCGATCAGAGCGCGATCCTGGCCCCGGAGATGGCCATGCTGCTGCACAAGGCAACGTCCGGCAACCTGCGCTCGCTGAAGCGGCTGCTCCTCGAGGCCGTTCTCCTTACGGCCGACTCCCTAGAGGCTGCGATCAGTAAGGCAACCCTGTCCCGCGCCTTTACGCTGGTCAGTGGATCCGCCGAGGGGCGCGTCAATGTCTTTGTCTGAGCTTGAGTTTCCGGTCAAGATTGACCCACATCCTGACGAATCTGGGTATGGCTATCTGCTGCGGGCCATGCGCGCCAACGGCGCCAACTTGCACGCGCTGCGCAGGGTTGTCGGTTTGTCTGAGTCGAAAGAGCTGCGCAAGGTACACGCCCCTTTGCTGGGAAGAATCTTTGGGGTGTCGCCGCAATGGCTGGCCAGTGCACTCTTTGCTCACGATTCCACCAAATCGGCCCCAGAGGAATTCTTTGGACACGGGATCTACCTGCGCGACCACCTGCGTCGGTCTTCACCTCAGGTCTGCGTCAGGTGCGTTCATCAGCACGGCTACTGCAAAGCTCTTTGGGACTTGGCTCTTTGCACGGTCTGCCTGGAGCATCGGTCTCTGCTCACCGACCAGTGCGGGAAATGTGGGCAGCCACTGCGATGGAACCGCCCAAGCCCAGACGTAGGCCACTGCTCGCACTACCTGAAATCCCCAGAAGACGCCCCGTCCATCTGCGACGAGGCCTTGGAGCTGCAGGCACTGCTTGAGCAGAAGTTTCATGCGCAAGAAGGCTCTCACCACTCGGCGTCGGGCATGGCCCCCTGCATCCCTTCCTGGTTGAAATCGGCCAGCCTTGGGCCCTTGATGATCTATCTCACTGCCTTTGGTGCAATCGACGCCTCAAGCGGGAGGGGGAAGTTTTCCAGGCAGCAGCGCTCCACAAGCACCTGGCATCAGATCGGCTTGCACGGGCTGCACAGATGCAGGGAGTTCGACCCCTTGTCCAGTGAGCGATGCCCTGACCCCCAGTCGCTCGTCGTTCACCTGCTTGAGCGTCTTCTGTCATCCGATGATGGGGATGCCTCAGCGGCGTTCTCGGTTCTTCGCCGTCTGGACTGGGATTCCCCGTCACGAAGCCCTAATCTGAAGCAGATGACTCTCC
>JARJFC010000205.1 GCA_029310945.1 Leptospira sp. 96542 | reverse complement strand
ATCTTGGAAAATAGATGGAGGAAGTAATTCACCGATTTTTAGTAAAAATTGTCTTTCTGAAGAAACTTCTGTATGCAATATAAAGTTGGATTCAATTAATTCCCTTTTGATGGAAGTTTCTAATTTGCCTGCCTCTCAGATGCCTGCCTGGGGCACCCGACGCTCCCGCGCCACACCCCCGCCCAATAGGCAAGCAGTCTAGACGATCGGCCGTGGGCGCCCGGGCCAGCGCGGCAGGACCGCTGCGTCCGCGTGGAAGGATGTGGGTCAGGCCGACGCCGCGCGCGCGAAGGGCGACCACTTGGTGAAGACCAGCAAGTTGCCCAACATCACCAGTGCCAGCCCGAGGAAGGCAGCGGGTGTCCACTGGTATCCCTCGGCCACCGTGGACACGCTCAGCGCCACCACCGGGAACAGGACGGTGCAATAGGCGGCGCGCGCCGGCCCCATGCGGCCCACCAAGGTCAGGTAAGCGGTGAAGCCGATCACCGACCCCGGGATCGCGAGATAGAGTAAGGCGCCCACGTAAGCGGTCGAGGCATCGAAGGCAAACGGCACGCCAGCCACGATGCAACCGGCCAGCAGCACCGCCGCACCATAGAGCATGCTGTAGGCGTTGCTGGTCATGGGTCGGACGCCTGCGCGTTGCTGCAATGACGACAGCATATTGCCGGTGGAAAAGCTGTAGGTGCCCAGCAGCGCGAAGCCCAGACCCAGCAAGGTCTCGCGGCTGGCCTGCTGTCCCGCCAGTTCCGGCCAAAACAGAAGCAACAGACCGGCGAAGCCGACCAGGCCCGCCAGCACGACGCGCGGTGCAATCCGCGTGCCGAACCACAGGCGCGCGTTCAAGGCATTCCACAGCGTCGCGGCGGAAAACACGACCGACACCAGGCCGCTCGGGATCCATTGGGTGGCCGTGTAGAAACACAGGAAGTTCAGACAGAACAGGCACAGCCCCTGCCCCAGGCACAGCGCGTGCCCACGCCGATCCAGGGGCTGCAATCGGCGGGTCAGCAGCAGCACGGCGAACAGAACCAGGCCCGCCAGGGCAAAGCGGTAGAAAATGGACACGGGAATGGCCACCACCCCCAGTTGCAGCTTGATCGCGATCCAGGTCGTGCCCCAAATGAAGACCGTCAGGAAATACAGGAAAAGATTCACGTTGGGATGCTCGGCAGAGTCAGAACAGGGCTTGAAATGCAAGGCCACGAAAACCACGGGCCCCTGCGCCCAGTGTGCCCCCTGCGGCCCCCCGGCGATTGCCGGTTCTTGCGGTTTTCCCGACCTGGGTCTGACGCGCATGACCCGATCGCACTAGCATTACGCTTCCATGGGCACCACCGCGTCGGCACCTTCCGACTTCTCCGTTTTCCGCACCCTGTCGACGTCCACCGCGACGCTGACGCGCGCCGCGTCGCTCGGCGCGGGCCTCGCCATCTCACAATGGCGCCGCAGCGGCCACGAAACGCTGGGCTACGACCAACCCGGACACCACACCGTGTCGCTCTACCTGCAAGGCGGAGAAACCTCCTTCCGGGTCGGCAACGCCCTCCATGGCGGCGCGGGCAAGTTCTGCGTGCTGCCCGCCGAACACCATTCCCTCTGGTGCATGAACGACACGGTGCGTTTCCTGCACCTGTACATCGCACCCGAGCGGCTGGCGCGCGAAGCCGTGATGCGGCTGGACTGCGAACCCCGCGCGCTGGAACTGCGCGACCGCACCTACATCGACGACGAGGCCCTGACCGCCGCTTGCGGCGTCCTGCTCAAGGCCGACTGGCAAGCCCCCGCCGATCGCCTGGCGGCCAGCAGCGCCGCGGAGACCGTGCTGCACCACCTGCTGCACGAAGAAGTGAAGCGCAAGGCTGCGCCACCCGCGCGTGGCGGCCTGGCCCCCGCGGTGCGACGGCGTGTCCGGGACTACATCGACGCCCACCTGACCGATCCACTGAGCCTGGACGAGCTGGCTGGCGTGGCCACGCTGTCCACCTACCATTTCGCCCGCATGTTCCACGCCTCCTTTGGCGAATCGCCGCACGCCTGGGTACGGTCGCGCCGCCTGGCCCACGCACGCGGCCTGCTGGCCACTGGCCGAGGTGATCTGGCCGACGTGGCGCTGGCCTCGGGTTTCGGCAACGCCAGCCACCTGTCGCGGGTGTTCCGCGATGCCTACGCGATCACCCCAGGCCAGTTCCGCGCAGCCGTTCAGCTCAGATGACACTCACTTGAGCATGCGCCGCCAGCAGCAACGCGATGCGCGGGCGAGCATCACGGCGGCGACAGGCTTCGGGCAGGGCCACGGCGCCATGCCTTCGTTTTGGCATATGGATATGAAAAAGCATTGGTTCACAGCGCCCAGCTTCCTGCCTGTGAT
>JARJFC010000204.1 GCA_029310945.1 Leptospira sp. 96542 | reverse complement strand
GGGAAAGTCCGCGGGCGCGCGGTGCTCCGCGCCGACCGAGGAATTGGGGAAGGTCTGGGCGTAGAAGCGTGCGGCGGCCTCGGCATCGCGGTCGTACCAGAGGCAGATGGTGTTTTTGGGGATATGCGGCATGGTGCTACTCTGCTGCGATGAAAGTCAGGGCACTCAGTACCAAACAACATTATTCTTCTATTTAGTTAAATTTGAAATTTTTTCCAAGAAGTCAATCTCGATCGGCGTAATGCGCTGCTTAAACATTTGTCCAGCGTAGTTGTTTATGTCAATGGTTCTAAGCATGAATTTTTTTTGTTTGGCAATGAACACTTGACCATACTTTGATGCAAGCCATAGATTGATTTGCTTTAGTTCTTCCTCTGTGTAGGTTTCTTTTAGAGCCTCAACGAACTTAGCCTCAACAGTTTCCCAAGTGTAGATATCTTCAGCAACTATTTTTGCAGTCGAAATATAGTCTTTGGCTAGATTAACTGCATTGGGATTACCTTTGATGGCAGGCAGCGAAAGAAGCTTGCTCTCATACTGGTTTAATTGTTCCAGAAGCATATCCCTGCTAATACTAAAAGTATTCTTTAAATCTGTCGCTTTAACATGATCTAACGCTACATCAGTATGGCTATCCGCCATAGAAGCAGTTGAGACAGCAAGGAGCATTAGGAAAATAATATTTCTAGTAGTCATTTATTGTTAACGGATTATTTAAATGGAATGAGCTTATAGGATGGTGCAGGCGGACAGGAGACCGGCGACGTCGGCCGGTGGGACGTCTCATCGACTTCCATGCTAGACCTCACTTTACCCACTTGCGCGTCGCCTTGCCGGATGCATGGCGACCGCCACGGGGCTGCGTCAATTTTGCACACCCATCCTCAATGAGCTTGATAAAGTCCCGCGCGTCCGAGAAGTAGTTCCGAAAGGCGATTCGCACTTCGTCACTTGTGTCTGCCCGAACCAGAACGATGTCTCGATCGGGCATCTCCTTTTCCAATTCAAAAAGCGCGCGAAGTGCGTCCGGCGCTTCTCTGAACATCTTCACTTCGAGCTCACCTGTGGCCGACATGATAAGAATCGCGTTCCTTTTCGCAGATACAGCTTTGTCACTAGCGTTCAGCCCACGAAGCATGCGCAATAGATGGAGTTCGCGGTCCATCGCCAAGAAATCTTTTACAAGATCGCGATCCGAAAGATCGGGGTATGTGCCCTTGGCAGATTCATGGGCACGTGCAAGTATTTCACTTGCCAGGGCCATCGCTTTCTCGTAGCGTCCATCCCCTTGCTGAAACTTGGGCTGGCTCTCGGTGACAAAGCCTATGACTTCGACTGCCGTCGCCCAGGCGTGCTGCACTAGCGTGCGGTACTGAATTTCGACGTAAAGGCCTGCGAGGCTCTTTCCTACCTCTGAGTTAACGTCGTACTCATACACATCGTGTACGCCGCGATACCCGGTGTCCTTGGGTTGCTTTATGTAGTCGTACTTATCAAGTTCATTTCGTCGCTGATGCTTGAATCGTGCCTCGTGGAACGCCGATCGGAATTCGTACAGGTCCTTCATTCGCTGGAATATCAATCTGCAGCCTGCAACGTCATCCATACGCGCGAGCTGCATCTGCGAGAACCTCTGTAGCTTGTCGAAGATGGTCCGTTTCCGCTTGTGCCGCTGAGCGACAGCGATGCCTGTGCCTTTCGTCCTGTTCCGCAAGATGGCTTGAAAGGTATTTAGCACCCCACGATGCGCAGCTCGCCACTCATCGATCACCCGAAGATCCTCTTCGGTAGCTGTGCCATCCCGCATAGCCGCACCTGCCCGAGTTACGCGCTTCTTGGAGCCACCAGGGTAATTTGACTGGGTCTGAGGCATGACTGTGAGGTCGAACAAGACTGTGTTTTAGCCCCCTCGCCGAACTTAGCGAGGGCTTTTTAACGTCGAATGAGCGACCCGATTTGAACGGCATCGATGGTATTTTTCATATAGCCTCAATATGACCATAAAAGCCAAATCGGCGTCAATGCGTGGCCTGCCGGCCCGATCGCGGCCCGCGCACGCGCCCTCGCGTCGCTACTCGTGACGCGCGACCTTCTCGATGTTGTGAACCAGGCTAAATCGCCCCGGGGCAATTCAGCGCCCAGTGCGGCAACACACGCCGCTGAGCAAACCTAGAATCAGCCCCCTCACTCACTGTCCGCCCAGACAAAGGAAGCGTTATGCATGCTCGAACCATCCTCATCGCAGGCGCCTCTGGCCTGGTGGGCAGGGAGGTGCTCACCGGCCTGCTAGCCGACCCGAGCGTCGTCGAAGTCCACAGCCTTAGCCGCAGGGCACCCGCGTTCCAGCACCCCAGGGTCGTGACCCACGTGGTTGACTTCGCGGCGCTGCCCACCCTGCC
>JARJFC010000203.1 GCA_029310945.1 Leptospira sp. 96542 | reverse complement strand
CCAAGCGGCTGGATGTCACCCCCATGAGCTTGTACCGGCATGTCGGTACGCACGAGGAACTGCTGCGCACGCTGTCGGACCGTGTCTACGCCGATGTTCTGGCGCCGCCGGACCCGTCATTGGCCCCTGTAGCGCACGCTGAAGGTGCCCCGCTCGGACTGACTCAGGCGGTCATTCCATTGCACGGCCGTGTCGACGTGCCAGCGAGGGTCGACGGTGAGTTCGGCCCCCAGCAGGATGTCGCTCAAGCCTTCGGGGGAAGGCGTACCGCCGGGCAGGGTGACGCGCTGATCCTCGAATCGCAGGCGCTGAGCCACGCCCAGGTGCAAGGTTTCCGCGCCTGTCTCAGCGTCAAAGAGGCGTGTCGAAACACCGACGGTCAACATGTTGTTGTCGGCGATGCGGTCGTTGCCGGTGAAGGTGTTTTCGCTGTAGATGCTGGTCAGGCTGAAATCCTGCGCCGCCGAGTCGTAGTTGGGCAGGTAGCTCTGCTCGACAAACGGCGTCTGCGTGAAGAACAGGCGCGGCTCCAGGGTTTGTCGATAGGCATCCCCGAAATAGCGGGCCTCTCGTTCGAAGATCAGGCCGGCATCCAGACTGTAGGTGGGCACCGTGCGCGTGGCCGTGAGTCGGTCTTCACTCAGACCCGGCAAGTTGGTGGTGCCGGGCAGTGGCTCTTCAAAGCTGTATCGGGTCGTGTGCACCGTGGCCTTGGGAATCAGAAATCCCGCCGCGCCCCGAAATGGATAACTCACCGTGCCGCGCCAGACCGTGCGCTGGGCATTGGTCTGGCTGGTCAAGCTCGGTTCTTCCGCGGTGAAGGCGGTGTAGTCTCCATCCAGACTGACATCAAAACCAGCCAGGGTAGGTTCCGCGTAGCGGAAGGTCAGCTGTTGCTGATCATAGGGAGGCACGATGGGGGAATTCGCGTCTTGCAAGGTCTGCCAACGCAAGGCCCGGGCCGAGGCGGAGTAAGGCCCCAGGCCCCAGTTCACGCGCACATCGGCCGGCAGAAGACGCTGGGTGAGGGAACTGCTGGCGTGTGGAAAATCCCGCCAGTAGTTGTCGTCGCTCACGCGGTCGATGTTCAGGTTCAGGCCCAAGGCGCCGTAGGATCCTGATACTCCAGCCCGGTGTTCAAAAGAATAGCCTTCGCGGTCCATGTCACGCAGTTTGTCATCTGGCATGTAGTCCACGCGCAAGCGACCGCTGTAGCTTTCCTCCAGGTAACGAAATTCGCCGCCATAGTTGACGCCTCGCAGGCGCATCCAGGTCGGGTACAGGGTGGCGTCCCGATTCGGCGCGATGTTCACGTAATAAGGTACCGTGACCTCGGTGCCGCTGACGTTGTCGACGCCGAAGGTGGGGGAGAGAAAACCCGACTGACGCTGTCCGCTCAGGGGAAAACTCATCGAAGGCAGCCCCAGCAAGGGCACGTTCTGGAAACGCAGGGTCGTGTCCTCGGCCTCGGCCACCTCTTCCTCGCTGTCCAGGCGCAAGGTGGCGGCACGCAGAAACCAGGCTGGCATCCATTCCGGCCCGCCTTCACGCCGGCACGTGGTGAAGGTGGCGTTCTGCACCACGGATCGGGTGTCGTCCAGGAACTCGATGCGCTCGGCTTCGCCGTGGGCATCTATGGCAAGCAAGGAAAAGCGGGCATTCGTGAACGCCCCCTCGAACGCGTCGATGCGCAGATCCAAGGCTTCACCCTCGAAGACATTCCCCATCTGGTTGACGCGCACGCCACCGCGGGCTCGGGCCGTGTCACTGGCCTGGTCATACTCCAGTCTCTGTGCCCGCATGACCATGTCGGCCCGGCGGAACTCGACATCGCCCTCGGCCAGCAGGCTGATGCCTGTTTCCGACTCCCTGCGCTGGCCCTGGACAAAGGTTGGCGCGGCCGTCCTTTGCTCGGTGGTCAACCGCTCTTGCAACAAGGGGCTGACCTTCAGCTTCAACTCGGCATCGGCTGCACCGGCCACCAGCACGCAAATCAATGCGAGCGAGGACGGAGCGATGGGACGGTCAGGGCGAAACAAGGCGGAAGGATCCGGGGCAACAACGAAAAAATGCCTGCAAGCGCTTGCAGGCATCACCACAGACGGGAAGGCCGGGCCGGTTTGGCCTGCCAGGAAGGAGCGTCGGACCCGCCTGTTTGTAGAATCAAAACCAGCCCGAATTATCCATGAGCTCTTCCGCTTTGCGCCCGAACCCAAATCCCCTCGCCAGTTCCGACATTGCGTGGACCGATCCCGGGCGCGCCGCCCTCTTCGCAGGCTGGTTGAACCGCCTGGCAGGCCCGCAACGGCTGCGGGTGGAGAGCCTGCGCATGGCATCGGCCGACGCGAGTTTCCGGCGCTATTTCCGTGTCGATGCCGCAGGATCTGCAGAGGGTCGTGTAGGGCAAGGGGTTCCCGCGTTGGCGTGGACTCGGGTCG
>JARJFC010000202.1 GCA_029310945.1 Leptospira sp. 96542 | reverse complement strand
TCGGTGATTTCCTGCATGCTGACCACGACCTGCTGCACCACTTCCCCGCCACGCTGGGCAGCCTGGGCAGCGCCGCTGGCCAACTGATTGGCCTGCATGGCGGTGTCGGCGGACTGAGCCACCGTGCTGGTCAGTTCCTCCATGGAGGCGGCCGTCTCTTCCAGGTTGCTGGCCTGTTCCTCGGTGCGCTGGGACAGGTCGGCGTTGCCCGCGGCGATCTGGCCCGCGCCGGTGGCGATGCTGTCGCTGGCCTGGCGCACCGAGCCCACGACCTGGCGCAACGAGCGCTGCATGTCGGCCATGGCCGCAACGACGCTGCCGGGACGGGCGCGGGACACATCCATGCTGGACGTCAGGTCCCCCGCGGCGATGGTGCCTGCCGCTCGCGCCACGTCGGCCGGCTCGCCGCCCAGGGAGCGTGTCAGGCTGCGCGTCAGCAACACGCCGATCGCCACACCGACCAGGACACCGCCCACGGTCAGGCTGATCAGCAGCACGCGGATGTCGCCATAGATCTCGTCCGTGGTGTCGTTCAGCGTGCGCGCGTCGTCGCGCTTGCGCTCCACCAGTTGGCCCAGCAACTGATCGGCCTTGTCGGCCAGGGCCCGCACCTCGAACAACTTCGTCGTCGACGCGCGGGAATCGTTCAAGGACTCGTTCGCCAGCAGGCCAGCGACGACCTGCAGACCATCGGTGTAGGCCTGCAGCGCCGTCGAAGCCTCCTTGGCGAGCTTGCGACCGCCGTCCGTGGCGAAATGGGCCTCGGCGCTGTTGAGTTCCTCGCGCGCCTTGGCGAGCCGGGCCTCGACCCCGCGCAAGGCATCTTGCCGTTCCGCGAGCGTTGTCGACAGGATGGCGGTGCGCATGCCGCGCCCGGCCAGGATGAGCTGGAGGTTGGCCTCGCTGGCATGCAACATGCCCGCGATCTCACGTTCATACATGAGTTGCGCAAGGTCATTGATCTGGGCCGATTTCTGGATTCCATTGAAGCCGATCAGCGCGCCAATGCTGGCAACGAAAAGAAAGCCGCCGATGAGCTTGCTGGACACCTTGAGATTGTTGAACCATTCCACCGCGTGCTTCCTGTCGTGTGTTGTTGATCGCGCTCATGAGGCTGGCGCGCGTGAAATTCAAGTATCTAGAGCTACTCGACAGGGCGTCTACGTGAATTACGAAATATAACTATGTGGTTTGCGCAAGGCGTGCCAGGAAGTTGCTCGGCCGCGTGGCGGCGCGGGCGCAAAGGCCCTCGCTCGCCGATAAACTTGTGCGATGGCGACTCATCTGCAATACGGGTGGACCGGCGTCCAACCGGAGGACGCCGAGTCGGTGGATGCTCGTGACGCTTGCGCTTCATGTCCGTTCCGCCTCAGAACCTGAACCCCCTGGTGTTCGGCGAAGACAGTGGCAAGACCTTCGACAGAATCCAAGCTTTTGGCGAGGTGGTGAAGCCGCTGTGGTCCCACCTTCGCGGCCTCGACACCCGGTCCGGCAACGACCGTTTCCGTTTGCGCATGGCCACCTTGATGGTCCCGGGCATGGCGCTGCTCGCCTGCTCGGCCACGTCGCTGCAAGTGGACCTGGCCGACAACACGCGGGCCGTGATCGCGTTCACCCGGCACGGGCAATCACAGCTGCGCCTGCAGGAGCGCAAGTTCAAGGGCGGCGGCGACGCCGATTGCCTCTTCCTTCCCACGCGCTCAGGCCCGATGCAGGCGGACATCCGGGGGGACAGCCTGCTGGTGATTCAGATCGATCCGTCCGCCCTGGCGGCGGCGGCCCGTGCGGTGCTGGGGCTGGAGCGCGGGCATCCGGTGAACCTCGCCTGCGAGCATCCCCGCATGTTGACCACGCGCAGCCCCCCCGCGCCGCTGGCCCTGGCGGACCACATCGGCGCGACGATCAACCTCCACGGCGGCAACCCGCTGCTGCTCGATCGCCTCGGCTTCCAGGACTTCGTGTGCCGGCAGATGGTGCTGCTGCTGCGGCCCGATTGGCAGGCTGCCGCCGCGTTGCAACGTTACCCCGCCGCGGCGCACCGCCGACGCGCCATCGAACGCGTCTGCGACGCGATGCTGGCCGACCTGTCGGGTCGCTTCACGATGAGCGGTCTGGCCGAGCTCGCGGGCATGTCCGTGCGGGGACTGCAGTACGCCTTCCAGAGCCGCTTCGGGCGCTCGCCCATGCAATGGCTGCGCGACCAGCGCCTGGACCAGGTGCGGCAGAAACTGGTGGCTGGCACCGACGACAGCATCACCCAGATGGCCCTGGGCTGCGGCTTCGCGACGGCCAGCGCGTTCTCGGCCTTTTACCGTCGTCGGTATGGCGAGTCGCCGTCCGAGACCCGTGCCAGGCGCGGCTGAACCCTCATCGCGCCGTCACAGGCCCAGCTCGTAGGCCACCGTCAGCGGCGCGTGGTCGCTGAATTTTTCGTCCTAG
>JARJFC010000201.1 GCA_029310945.1 Leptospira sp. 96542 | reverse complement strand
GTCACGATGCCCCCTACGCTGGATGTTGCGAAGCCACGCCGCGGTGTCAGAGCGCCAGCCAGTCGGTCGCCATCGGCCAGGCCGGCGTGCTGCCACCATACAAATCAAAGCCTCGCACAGCAAGGCCCTGCGCCTGATCGAACGGGTCGCCCATTTCAGCCAAAAGCGGAAGTTTTTGGCGGGATGGGCCTGGCAGACCCGGGCCGTGATGGCGGCGGCGAACTGGAGGGTGTATGCGCCCCCGAAAAAATCTCGGGCGGGCATCCGGGGCCTCGCGCGCGGTGGGGGTCGCTACACTGTGCGACCGCGTGCGCCGAGACGCAAGTCCGTGCCGACCGCCACGGTCCTGGCAGGGCGCGCGCCGTCATCCGGGCGCCGCGCACGCCTACCCTGGATTGCCTTCCGTTCCCCATCAGCGACCCGCATGCCAGCCTTTTTTCAAGCTTCTCCCGTTCTTGCCGCCTTGTCCGCCCTGGTGTTGAGCCTGGGGGTGCTGGGGCTGGATCTCTGGCGACAGCCCGACAAGCCCGAACCCGCTCAGGCTGTCTGGCCTGTGCAGGGCGCCACCGTGTCGCCACCCGTGGATGCCGTCTGGCACCTGCATTCCGCCGGGCGTATTCCCATGCCACCCAAGACGCCCGCGGCCCACGCCAGCAGCCTGCTGGTGATGCCGCCGGACGATCCGGCCGTGCTGCGCGCCTTCTGGTTCGCCGGTTCGCGCGAGAGCGGGCCGGACGTGCAGATCGCGACGGCCCAGTTCGAGCGGGCCACCCAGCAGTGGAGCACGCCGCGCTTTGTGGTGAATCGCCGCGTCGCCGGGGCGCAACTCGGCTATGGGCTGCGGCGCATCGGCAATCCCGTGGCCTGGCGCGACACGCTGGGCCGCACCCATTTGTTCGTGGTGGCGACGGGCCTGGGGGGCTGGGCTTCGGGGCGCATCCTGCACCTGCGCCAGGACGCCGCCGACGCGGCTTTTGTGCCCTTGCGCACCCTGCCGCTGTCCTGGCTTTGGAACACCAGCCATCTGGTGCGCGCCATGCCCCTGCCGCTGGCCGATGGCGGCATGGTGCTGCCGGTGTACTTCGAGATCGGGCGCAAATACCCCTTGGTGTTGCGTTTCGATGCCCAGGGTGAATTCCGTGGACTGACCCGTGTCTCGCGTCAATCCACCGCCTTGCAGCCGACGTTGTTGGCCCGTGGCCCCGCCGACTGGTTGGCCCTGATGCGCGACCATGGCAAGGAACGGCTGTTGCGCGTCGCGCGCACCGAGGATGGCGGCCTGCACTGGCGCGATGCACCGCCGCCTGGTCTGCCCAATCCCGATGCCTCGGTGGCGGCCCTGGCGCTCACGCCCCAGACCTTGCTGCTGGCCTACAACCCGGGGCCACGCCGCGCCGAATTGCGCCTGGCCCGTTCCTCCGATGGCCTGAAGTGGGCGCCCCTGGCCGTGCTGGCCTCGGGCCAGTCCACGCCCAGGCGCCAGGACGGCGAGCCAGACCCGGGCGCGGACGGCGACGACGAGTTCTCCTACCCCGCCATGGTCTGGGCTCCTGACGCATCCGGGGGCGGGGGGCAGGGCAGCCTGTGGATCAGCTACACCGAGCAACGCCGTGCCATCGCGTGGCAGCGCTATGTGTGGTCGGCGCCCGCCGCCGCGGCCCGTCCCTGAGCGGCATGCCTCGCCACCCGCACGCCTGAACCAATCTCCAACCTCCTGGGTTTCATGGACACTTTGACGCAACTGGGCCAGGCCCTGCTTTCCACCCAGACCCCGGTGCTGCCGGGCCCGCTGGCGGTTTCTCTTTATCTGTCGCTGTCATGGGGCGTGGTGCTGGCCTGCCTCGCGCGCCACGCGGTGCGGGGCAAGCGCGGGGCCGTGCTGGCCCTGGCCTTGCTGCTGCTCTGTCTGTTGCCAGGCACCGTTTCGCCGGCCTACTGGCTGGGCCTGACTTTCCGCGCTCCCAGCGCCTTGCTGTGCGTCCTCTGTCTCTGGGGTATGTGGCGGCATGGGCGCCAGGGCTGGCAGTCGTCCGCCTCCGGGCCCATGCTCGCCGCCTGGCCGGCGCTGGTCCTCGGGGCCTTGGTGGTGCTTGGCTGGGTGCTGCTGCTCGACACCCTGGCCTTGCTTCCGCTCGATGGCAGCGTCTATGCCTGGGGCTTCGCACCCCTGGTGACGGGCCTGCTGGTGCTGCTGAGCACCTGGGCCGCCTTTGCGGGGTCCGGTCGCGGGCGGGGTGCCACCTGGGCCTGGCTGCTGTTGGCCGCCGTGCTCTCGCATGCCGTCCTGCGGCTGCCCACCGGCAATGTCTGGGACGCGGTGCTGGACCCGGTGCTTTGGTTCTGGCTGCAGTGGCAGGCCCTGCGGCGCCTGCGTCCGGCTCAGACGCCCAGCTTGTCGCGCAGGCTGTAGTACCAGGCGCCCAGCGCCGTGAAGGGCACGCGCAGCAGCCGCCCACCCGGGAAGGGGTAGTGTGGCAGGGCGCCGAAAG
>JARJFC010000200.1 GCA_029310945.1 Leptospira sp. 96542 | reverse complement strand
CGGCCGCGGCCTTGGCCACCTGGTCGGCGCCGATGTTGCCGCTCGCGCCGGGCGTGTTCTGCACCACCACGGGCTTGCCCAGGCGCTCGCCCAGGTGCGGTGCCACGGTGCGGGCGATGGTGTCCATGCCCGTGCCCGGCGTGAAGGGCACGATGATCTTGATGGGCTGGGCGGGCCAGTTCTGGGCCAGGACACCACCCGCCCAGAGCGTGGCGGCCAGGAAACCGGTCAGCAGCCGGACCGGAAGGCTGGCGAGTCGAAAGCAGGTCATGGAGTCTCCTCGTTGCTTGGTTTGGAAATGCCTCAGCGCAGCTTGAACAGCGCCTCAGCATTGGTCTGGAAAAATTGGCGCTTGTGCGCCAGCGGCATGTCCATGGCGTCAAGCATGTTGACCTCGTCCACGGCGTATTGGTAGGGATAGTCCATGGCGTACATCACGCGGTCCACGCCCATGAAGGCCTGGGTGAATTTGATCGCATGCTCCCAGGCCACGCCGCTGTTGGTGATGTAGAAGTTCTCGCGCAGATAGTCGCTGGGCCGTTTGGCCAAGGGCTGGACGCTCTCGTAGCGCTTGGACCTGACGGTGGCCTGGTGCATGTAGTCCAGGCGATAGGCCCAGAACGGCAAGGCCTCGCCCATGTGACCGAGGATCATGCGCAATTTCGGAAAGCGGTCGAACACGCCCGCCGTGATGATGCGCAGGGCGTGCAGGCCCGTCTCGACGCCGAAACCGTAGATCGCGCCATCCAGGCCGGCTTCCTGGAAATAGGGCAGCATGCCCGGCGGCAAGGCATTGGGATGCAGGTAGATCGGTGCGTCGTGCGCCTCCGCGGCGGCGAAGATGTCCCAGAACTTGGTGTCGGACAGGTACTCGCCCTGGGTGTGCGAATTGATGATGACGGCGTTCATGCCCAGCTTCGTCACGCCACGTTCAATTTCCTGGGCCGCGGCCGCCGGGTCCTGGGGCGCGATGGCGATCATGCCGGCCAGGCGCGTGGGGTGCCTTCGCACGGCCTCGGCCAGTTGGTCGTTGGCGGTGCGCGCGAAGGACACCGCCGTGGCCTTGTCCATCACCTGCACGCCCGGCGAGGTGATCGCCACCACCGCCGTGTCCACGCCCGCCGCGTCCATGTGCCGCAGGCGCAGCTCGTCCAGATCGACCAGGCAACGCATGATGTGCTGGGCCCGCTCGCTCGGGCTGCTCATGTAAAAGCCCATCAGGCCATGGAAACCCGGGTCCACGTCGCCACGCTCGAACAGCTTGCGGTAGATGTCCAGCATCTCCTGCGGCGCCCAGGCTTCCTCGGTGGCGATGCGCAGATAAGGCACCTGTTGCGGCGCACGCGGCTGCCCCAGTTCGGGCATTCTCAACTCCATGCGGATCTCCAGGGTTGCGGAATGGATGGCATGGGCACATGCTAATTAAGCACGGAAAGAACAACAATACGTAAATTCAAGGCAACACCTTTTCCGGATCGAGTTAAATAAGGCAAACTGCATCCGATTCATGGACACCCTGGTCAATCTGCAAGCCTTCGTCGCCGTCGCCGAAACCGGCAGCTTTTCCGAGGCCGCGCGCCGCGCCGGGCTGGCGCCCTCGGTCATCGCCAAGCGCATCGACCAACTGGAATGGCGCATCCGCGCGCCGCTTTTCATCCGCTCGACGCGCAAGCTCACACTCACCGACGTGGGCGAACGCTACCTGCCCGAACTGCGCCACCTGGTGCGGCAGATGGAGGACACGCTGGGCGGCATGGCGCGGGCCGATGGCGAGCTCGAAGGGCACATCCGCATCAAGATCCCGACCACGCTGGGCGTGCTCTACCTGGGGGAGTTGCTCAACCGTTTCCTGCAAGACCAACCCCGCATCAGCATGGAGGTGGTGCTGGCCGACCGCTCGGTGAACCCCATGGAAGAAGGGTTTGACATCGCCATCGGCGCGCGCCCCGAGTCTTACGGCCAGGTGCAGGACCTCCCCTTAAGCCCCATCCGCCGTTACCTCTGCGCCGCGCCCGCCTATCTGGCGCGCAAGGGCTGGCCCGCCAGCCCGACCGATCTGCTGGCCCACGATTGCCTGGTGCTGGCCACGACCGGCACCCGCTGGGAACTGCAGGGACCGCAAGGCCTGGTCGGCGTGGACGTGCGCCCCAAGCTGCGCAGCAACGACGGCATGGCCCTGCATGCGGCAACGCGCTCGGGCCAGGGCATTGCCCTGCTGGCGGATTACCTGGTCGAGCCGGATTTGAAGCGGGGAGTGCTGCAGGAAGTGCTGCCCGGCATGCACCTGCCCGCGCTGTGGCTCAAGGCCCTGGTGCCGGTGAACCGCATCGACCTGCCGCGCATCCAGGCCCTGCTGCAGTGGCTGCGCCAGCAACTGGGCGACACACCGCCCTGGGCCAGGGAACCGGTCCACCGGGCCTGATTCGCCACCTGGCGATGACTGGGGACGAGGGGCGACCTCCGCATCCCGCACGCTGTGCCACACACCGGACGGCTATCGCCCTGCGCGCTCGGGATCAGGCGTTGCGCGCCGAAATGCCCCAGCGCGCCAGCGCTGCG
>JARJFC010000001.1 GCA_029310945.1 Leptospira sp. 96542 | reverse complement strand
AAAGCGGTACGCGAGCTGGGTTCAGAACGTCGTGAGACAGTTCGGTCCCTATCCATCGCAGGCGTTGGAGATTTGACGGGAGCTGACCCTAGTACGAGAGGACCGGGTTGGACGAACCTCTAGTGCATCTGTTGTCACACCAGTGGCATGGCAGAGTAGCTACGTTCGGTCGGGATAACCGCTGAAAGCATATAAGTGGGAAGCCCACCTGAAGATAAGATCTCCCTGAAGAGTCCAGGCAGACGACCTGGTTGATAGGTCACAGGTGTAAGTTCAGTAATGGATTCAGCCAAGTGATACTAATCGCTCGATCGGCTTGACCATATTACAATATGCAAGATTACGATCTTGTATGTCAGATTCGCGTTGTTTGTTTTTTTATGTTCTGTTTGGCGGTCGGTGCCGAACGACTCGTTTGCTAGAGCTCGAAGCTCACGCAAACGGTCGGGCGCTCGCAGTCGCGGCAGTGCCGCTTGGTGCTCCGCGGGCTTTCCCTCGAAGTGGTTGATGAGAATCAATCGTGGATGGGGAGAGTAGAAAGGATGGAACCTTTGTCGTATACAATTGTTATGAGTAAAGATAGAAGAGAAGCCTTTGATCGAAAGATCGGAGGCTTTTTTTATGTTAAGGGGAGAAGTTTGGTTGATTAATTCGAGAGCTAAAACGACATAATGAAATGGATTTATGAAAGATAGTATGAGAAAGGTACTCTCGTTATTCTCTGGATGTGGTGGAATGGATCTTGGCTTTGAGGGTCAATTTGAGGTCTTTGAAGAGGCTGTGAATGAAAGCATTCATCCAGATTGGATTGAAAGTAGACCTCGCAAGGGCTGGGTAAAACTAAAATCCTTACCTTACGATTTAACCTTTGCGAACGACATAAAGATATCAGCATTAAAGGTTTGGTCCGAATTTTTTAAACGAAGAGGTTATTCTCAATCAATTTTTCATACTGAAAGCATAGTTGATTTAGTAAAAAATCATAAAGATAAAAAAGAAAAAATTTTTCCATCAAATATAGATGTTGTTATCGGCGGCTTCCCTTGCCAGGATTTTAGCGTTGCAGGAAAAAGAAGAGGATTTCAATCACATAAAAGTCATAACAATAATGAATTAAACTTAGAATCACCAAATACCGAAAATCGAGGTCAGCTTTATATTTGGATGAAGGAAGTTATAGAAATTACGAAGCCAAAAGTATTTATTGCAGAAAACGTCAAAGGACTTGTTAATTTATCAAATGTTAAAGATATAATTCAAAAAGATTTTTCTCAAGCAGGTTCTAATGGGTATTACGTATTTGATCCCCGTGTATTGTATGCACCAGATTATGGAATACCACAGACGAGAGAAAGGGTGTTTTTTATTGGTGTTCGTAAAGATTTATTGAAAGATGAAGTTTTACAGAGATTAGAATCAGGGAAAATTAATCACGAGATTAATCCATATCCTTTCAAAACACACCTCAACCCAGAAAACTTTTCTATGTTCGAAAAAGATATTTTAAAGCCATATGTGCCTGCGCATGTCGCCTTTCGAGACTTAAATGAACCCGACTCTGAACAAACTGATGAATCGCAAATGGCTTATTCACGTGCAAAGTTTATGGGTCACCATTGCCAAGGACAAAAAGAAATTGATCTTAAAAAACCAAGTTTTACTATAAGAGCTGAGCATCACGGAAATATTGAATTTAGGCGATTATCGGAAGGTAATGGTGGTAGAAACAAAAACGAACTGGCGTTAGGGCATCGTGAGCGACGATTGTCAGTTAGAGAATGCGCTAGATTACAAACTTTTCCTGATGACTTTAATTTCGTTCAAAGGAATAAAGATTCCAAAGGATATTTCGTGAATGCATCAGATGCATATAAAGTTATTGGAAACGCAGTACCTCCGTTATTGGCATACCATATTGCGGACAGATTAAATACAATTTGGAACAATCTTTTTAAATGAATATAATTCAGAAAGAAGGAGATTCTTTAGAAAGTTTGTTTAATAATACAAAACAATTAATAAAAGTATTTTTAGAAAATAGAAAATCAATCGCCGATATAGAAGGAAGCAAATTTGAATCTATAGTCTTTGATTTCCTAAAAGAAGCAGCTAAAGATACTAGTTTTGAAGGAACAATAGAACTGATAGCTGGCCAAAAATTTCCTGATATAGTTATTAATAATCAAATAGGATTGGAGGTTAAGACAACTCGATCGAAAAGCTGGAAAACAACTGGTAATAGTGTTTTTGAGGGTACCAGAGTAGATGGCATAGATGATCTATATTTGATCTGTGCAAAATTAACAAAACCTTATGATATTCTAATTAAACCATACGAAGATTGTTTAACTGAGATTGTCGTCACTCACTCACCGAGATATTTAATTGATATGGAAATTGAACCAAAGGATTCAATTTTTAAAAAAATGGATATTTCGTATGATGATTTAAGAAAGTCTGAAAATCCAATTCGACCAATTATTGATTATTATAAAAGTAAGTTAAAAGATGGTCAGTCTTTGTGGTGGATAGATGAAGATAATACTGATAAAAGAACTATAACGGATTCAAATCTTATTTTGCAGGTTTGGAATACTTTAGAATCGAAACAGCAGGAGTATTTTTGTGCCCTTGGCTTTTTGTTTTTTCCGGAGCTTATATCAAATAGTAAAAATAAAAAATATAGTCGCTTTTCCCTTTGGTTAGCAACATCTCAAAATATTATTTGCAACAATGTTCGAGATCTCTTCACAGCAGGTGGTACTGGCAATATTGCTGAGCTAGGCAATAAAAGCTTATTTTCGAAAAATAAATTTCCAAGAATTCTCATTAATCTTTTCCAAAATTTAGAAACTATCAAGGATGAAATTGAGAATTTAACATTCGAAGATTTTTCACTTCATTGGAAAGACTATAAAAAGACCGATTCACCGAAAGAATATTGGATATCGGAAATTAAACGACATATCGATTCAGATAATTCATACTCAATAACAGTGAAGCAAAATATAGTTAAGCAAATCAGGAGAAGGTTAAATATAACTTAGTGTATCAAATAGATTATGCGTTTGATTTTTTTATCCCAGCACTGTCTGCAGTTACCGCACTTACCACCTAATTCATAAGACCGACACAGAATACCTTCAATATCTTTACTAAAATTGCCTTTAGTCACTACAAGACTTGTAGATAAAAAAGGATGGCTCGATGCAATGTTGATTTTTTGAGAAGAAAGTCTGATATTTAAATTATCCGGTAGCAAAGTAAAGTTTTCTAATGTGTCTTCGACGATATTAACTTCCTGAGTTGGTAGCCAAAATTGAATTTCTGGACAAGCTTCGGCAACTTTAATAATTTTTTCGAGGTGCCAGGGTCCCTGCAAATCTCCACTATCATGCCATCTGAAATGTTTATACGGCTGCAATTTTAAGAGCGTTACCATTGCATCAACCCACCGTTCATCTTTCAGAGAGTTAAATCTATTTAGTAAACTATTTTGAACATTGCCGATTCGATATTTACCTTTGAATGTATAACAAGAATTACAAACAGAATCAGACTTATTCCTTAATTTACTACCTGTCTTACAGAAATCAGATGGGATCGAATAAGAGTAGCATGGCATTTTTGATGGAGATGAAAATCCTCCGACTATATTCCAGGCAGGATTTGATTTAAGTGTAAATTTTGAGCTGATTCGTTCACTTTGCATGTTTAAATTTGTATTCTATCAAATTATAGATACAGCCTAATAGATAAGGATTTATTTGCGATTTAAATTTTAATTCGGTTGATTCGTGAATTAGTAAACCTTCCACTGCGTTAGGGATCGACCGAGCGCCTTCGTCGAGGGAGAGCCCGGGTCCCCCCACCACTTTGTATTCAAAGTGGTGGGGGAAACGCCCATCTCCTTAAAACCAATTCAGAGGACTGGGTTGGTCGAACCATTCGCAAGCCGAACCTTTGGTGAGCGAGAATACGAGTTTGGCGGAGCGTAGCCTAGCCAAAACTCGTCTGGCCGCAGGGACGCATGTCGCATCTGTTGCCACACCAGTGGCATGGCTCCTGTGTTCGGTCGGGATAACCGCTGAAAGCATATAAGTGGGAAGCCCACCTGAAGATAAGATCGCACCTGTTGTAGTCCAGGCAGACGACCTGGTCTTGGCTTCATTCCATTCAGCCACCTTGCAGGCGCAAATTCTCCCTATGGGTCGAACTTGTGGGTCACAGGTGTAAGTGAAGTAGCGAAGCGCTGGATCAGTCAAGTGATACTAATCGCTCGATCGGCTTGACCATATTACAATTTGCATGTGCTTAACATGCAAGTATAGATTAAAGCGTTGTTTGTTTTTTTATGTTCTGTTTGGTGTCTGCACCGAACAACTTGGAAGCTAGACCCCGAGGGTCACGCTTCCAGTTGGGCGCTCGCAGTCGCGGCAGTGCCACTTGGTGCTCCGCGGGCTTTCCCTCGAAGTGGTTTATAAGAATCAATTGTGGATGAGGAGAGTAGAAAGGATGGAACCTTTGTCGTATAGAAGTTGGGAGAAGCTCTGAACGAAAGTTTGGGGCTTTTTTTGTTTATGGGGATGTTGTTATTTAAAAATACTAAATCTGCTCGGAACGTAAATATATTGCTTCGTATAAATAATGCAATGCTTGAGGGCGAGAAAGAAGAATAGCGAAGTTGAGTTGAAAAATCGGATAAATATGAGGAGCTAAAGTTTAAAAGTTTTTCTTTCTTTTGTTTTTTTGATGCTCGGATGTAAGTGTATCCATATAGAACGGCGATTACCTCGTTTAAAAATAAACAAGGATTCGATTCTGATTCTGATAGTTCAAAAGTGAAGGGTTTGAGTTTTCTGATCCAGAAGGTTATGCTTCCTGAAATTTTATATTCGGAGGGATCTTTGAAATCATATAGATACCCATTTATTTTATCTATTACTTCAGTCAAAACTGCCTAATCAACAATTATCGAACGGGAGTATTTTTTCTCAATCTCTGGTATTATCTTTTCGAATAAGACCTCGACGCTGATCGTAATCAAACGATTACTTCTCTGATTTCATTTGGTCAATAAAGTTGGATATAGTTTCTTTTTCCGAATGGAACAAGTCATCTGCCGCTTCGCGTAGTAGTTTTGGGTCATTCACGGCTCCGCCATGATTTTCGAATTTTCCTGTTACAATAATGCGCTTCATTCTATCTGAAAGAATGGTTCCTTGGCCTACAAGTTTCATCTGTTTCCCCTTCCTGTATTGTAATGGTAAGGATTTCTAATTTACGATTGATTTTTTTTTTAATCAGAGTCTCTTATGTGACATGATACTACCGATTCTTTACTTATGTCACAATTTTTTTTGCATAAGTTGTATTTTTTGCCAATTTAGTCAAGGTGAGCCACTTTTTAAATTCGGAAAGAAAAAAGTAACTTCAAGTTCGCATATTTGTCCTATAGGGAATGTAATCTGCAATAGTATATGAATGAAGATTACAATCAACACTTGTCAGATGAAATACTTGAGAGAAACTTAGTATTGAAGATGAATCAATTTAAAGAAAAAGCAAATTTTATCTGGGCAATTGCGGATTTACTAAGAGGCCACAACAGGCAATCAGATTATAGTAAAGTGATATTGCCGCTGACAGTTCTTAGGTGGTTGGACATTATTTTAGAACCAACGAAAAAGAAAGTGCTTGAGGCTTATGACCAACACAAGGCAAAGTAGCCTGAAGTTTTAGAGCCAATTTTAGAAATTATATCAAAGGATACTCTCTCAGCGCACTTGAGATCATCGACTATTTTAGTTTGGAAGATCAAATCAAAAAGCTTGAGGAGTATGATCTACTTTTTCTGGTTGTGAAAAAATTTGCAGAAGCAGGGGACATGTTCCGAGGTGTGTCTTATCTTGAGATGGGTTATATCTTTGAGGAACTCATTCGAAAATTTACGGAACTCAGCAACGAAACCGCTGGGGAACATTTCACTCCGAGAGAAGTGATCCCCCATGTGCCAGATGCTTGGATTGATCATGAAAAAAACAAAAGTGGGTTATGAAATCAATTTCACCAAATACTTTTATAAATACAAACCACTTCGTGGTCTAGCAGAGATTCGGCGGGATATCCTGACTTCGGAAGAAGAAACCCAAGGGATGATTGGAGAAGTCATCGAGTCATGAAGCGGAACGCATCATACAAAGATTCTGGTGTGGAATGGTTAGGTGAGATTCCAGCGCATTGGCAAGTGAAGAGGTTAAAAAATGATCTACGAATCCGAAGAAGAAATGTCCCTCTATTTTGAAAGATTCATTAGTAGGAAGTATGATACAACTTATCTAAAAGAAGTAGAAGGCCTCTTTGGAAAACCCGATTATGTTTTTTATACCAACCATAAAGATCCAGAAAAAATATTGTTCATTTCATTCGAACTAAAGTTGAAAAATTGGAAAAATGCTCTTCACCAGGCTTTTCGATATCGCAGTTTTTCCCACGTTTCTTATGTAGTCATTTCTCCAGACGGAGAAAGTGCTGCCCTAAAAAATAAAGCTATCTTAGAAAAATACAATATAGGCCTCGCTGTATATCGAACTAAATCTAATCTCGATGTACTTGTCAAACCATCACCATCCAAACCCTTTTCTGTGAAGCTACAAAAGAAAACCATCGCCCTTGTCCACGGAAAAAGAAAGAAAACCAAAAAGGAAATCGCAAGTTTGATTTCATAAGAAATCCTTGTATCACTGATGGATCAAGAATTAGAAACATGGAAAGAGAAGATTCCCAAAAATTGGGAAGTAAAAAAACTTGGAGAATTATGCAATACTACAAGCGGAGGAACTCCAAGTAGAGGAAATAAGAATTATTATAATGGAAATATTCCTTGGGTTAAGTCAGGAGAATTGGAGAAAGGTATAATTTATGATACTGAGGAAAAAATTTCTGAAGATGGCATAAAGACTTCGAGTGCCAAAATTTTCCCCAAAGGAACTCTTTTAATAGCCCTATATGGTGCGACTATTGGGAAGCTAGCTTTTTTGGGGGTAGATGCAGCAACAAATCAAGCAATCTGCGGAATATTTAAGAGTGATCAGCTAGATTCAAATTATTTATATTATTATCTATTTTTTTGTAAACCAAAGTTAATAAACCAAGGTATTGGTGGAGCACAACCAAATATAAGTCAGGCAATTATTAGATCCACTCCAATCCCCCTCCCACCTATCGCCGAACAACAAACCATCGTTGCCAAGATCGAAGAACTCTTTAGCGAATTGGAAAAAGGAAAAGAACAACTCGAGACGGCACTTGCTCAATTGAAGGTATACCAGCAGAGTTTGTTACAAGCGGCGTTTACGGGGAAGTTGACGAATCCCGGTGTGATGGAAGGGGAGTTACCGGAGGGATGGAAGTGGGTGAAGTTAGGGGAAGTATGTGAAAAGATTCAAGATGGCTCTCATTTTTCGCCACAAAACCAAGCAAAAGATAAATTTCCCGGATCATTTCTTTATATTACAGCAAAAAATATTCAGAATGGTTATATGGATTTAAGAAATTTAGTATATATAGATAAAGAATTCTTCGATTCCATTTACAGTCGGTGCAATCCCGAGTCAGGTGATGTTTTGTTAACAAAGGACGGCGTGAATGCTGGCGAAGTGACAATTAATACGTTAAATGAACCATTTGCTTTGCTTTCGAGTGTATGTTTAATAAAGCCTTCAAAATCAATTCTTCTCTCGAAGTATTTAATGTACTATATCCAAAGCCCAATAGGAAATAGGTATTTAATCGGCGATATGACTGGAACTGCTATTAAAAGAATAATATTAAAAAAAATAAAATTATCATTATTAGTTTTAACAAAGATTACAGAACAGGAACAAATCGTCCAAATCCTTGAATCTAAACTCACTGTCTGTGATAAAATCGAAGAGACCATCAAGAAATCACTGGCACAAGCGGAAGTGTTGCGACAGAGCATCTTAAAACAGGCGTTTGAGGGGAAGTTGGTTCTTCATATTCAAACTGAAATCGAAAGTGTTGCTACTGAGAAAAATGATCCATTGATCAAGAAAAAACAAAAATTACGTTCCAAGACATTCAAATGGTCGCATTTATTTTGAGCCAAGCTGAGAAGAATGAAATCCAGTTGGCGGAAATGACTCTAGCTAAGTATTTATATCTATTACAAACGATATATAAAATTCAGTTAAACTTAAAGTTCAAAGGTTGGCATTTGGGACCTTATGCTCCTGAGATTAAAAGAATCATCAATAATCGAACTTACTTTAAATGGGATAAAAGTGCGATCAAAATCCTAAATCAAGATAAATTGACTAAATACAATTTTAACTATAAAGAAGAAATTGAAGAGTCAATGAATTCACTGGCGGGGATTTTTTCTCGTTATTCTGTAAAAGATCGCTCATGGAAAACTGAACTTTTGGCTACTCTTTGTAGAGTGATTGAGGAAATTCAAACTTTGGATTTTGATTTTGTTCGTAAGTCTATGCAAGATTGGCCAATTGAACTAAATTCATCGAAATTTAAAAACAAAGCTCAAAAATTCTCTGAGGACGAAACAAAAAAATGTTTGGCCTTTATTCAGAAAGAGGGCTGGGATCAAATCCTGCTCAACAAGTAAGAGAGAATATCTATGTCAACAGCAAGTATCGTAAGTAAAGTCTGGAGTTATTGTAATCCCCTTCGCGATGTGGGTGTAGGTTACGGTGATTATTTAGAACAATTGACCTATCTGTTGTTTTTAAAAATGGCGGACGAATATGGAAGACCACCTTATAATCGCAAGTTGCCAATTCCTGAAGAATACAATTGGGAAAGCCTTACAAACAAAAAGGGTGCAGAGTTGGAAGTTCATTATTCTACCTCACTCCGCGAACTCAGTGCACAAAAAGGAGTCCTAGGACAGATTTTTACCAAGAGCCAGAACAAAATCCAAGATCCTGCCATGCTCTCCAAGGTCATTGATATGATTGGGAATGAGAACTGGCTTGTGATGGGTGCGGATGTTAAAGGTGATATCTACGAAGGCTTACTCGAAAAGAATGCAGAAGACGTAAAAAGTGGTGCTGGGCAATACTTCACACCAAGAGCACTCATCCGCGCGATGGTGGAGTGTATCCAACCTGAACCTGGGAAAACCATTGCCGATCCCAGTTGCGGGACAGGGGGATTTTTTCTCGCAGCGTATGACTATCTCGTTCAGAATTATAAACTAGACAAAGACCAAAACAAATTCTTAAAACACAAAACTTTCTTTGGGAATGAGATTGTAGCGGGGACAAGAAGACTCGCTCTCATGAATCTTTTCCTTCACAATATTGGTGATTTGGATTGTGAGAACTTTATTTCCCCGGCGGATGCTTTGATCTCACCTCCATCCGCTACATACGATTATGTGCTAGCCAACCCTCCGTTTGGGAAAAAGAGTTCGCAAACGTTTACAAACGAAGATGGGGAACTAGAAAAAGAAGATCTCACTTACACACGGCAAGACTTTTGGGCAAGCACTTCCAACAAACAGTTAAACTTTGTCCAACATATCCTATCCCTTTTGAAATCCACAGGCGTTGCCGCAGTAGTTGTTCCTGACAATGTTCTATTTGAAGGTGGGGCAGGAGAAACCGTTCGAAAGAAACTTTTAGAAACCACTGAACTTCATACCATTTTAAGGCTACCTACTGGAATCTTTTATGCAAACGGAGTCAAGGCGAATGTGATCTTTTTTGATAACCATCCCGCACGAAAAGAACATTGGACGAAAGAAGTTTGGATCTATGATTACCGAACCAATATCCATCATACGTTGAAGAAAAACCCTCTCAAGTTTGATGACCTAAAAGAATTCATTGATGCATACAAGGTAGGGAATCGGACGAAACGGAAAGAGAGTTTTCACCCCGAGACGAATCCAGAAGGTAGATGGAGAAGGTTTTCTTATGAGGAAATTATTGCACGGGATAAGACTTCACTTGATATCACTTGGTTGAAAGATAAGTCGCTCGCAGATTTAGATAATTTACCAGAACCAGATGTCATTGCGGAAGAGATCATTGAAAATATGGAAGCGGGACTTGCAAATTTCCGACAGGTCTTGGCGAGTTTGAAATAAAATAAATTATAGCCTACACTTTCGGAATCCAGCCATCGTTTATCCTCTGGCTTTCCCTCGAAGTGGTTGATGAGAATCGATTGTGGAGGGGAGAGTGGAAAGGATGGAACCTTTGTCGTATATAGATTGTTATGAGTTAAAAAGAAGGGAAGCCTTTGGTCGAACCATTCGTAAGGCCGACCGTGAGGTGGCTCAACAAATATTTGTTATAGGAAAGAATGTCAAAATGCAAATGGGACTTGTATGGTGTAGCCGACTTTGATACTTAGAGATTAAAGGAAAACAATCTTTTTAATATGCAGCAGATCCGAGTTGAGCGACCTATTCAATTAAATTCGAAAGATATTTTTTAATTGCATTTTCTAAAAAACTATCTATTGTGTTCGAAATTATTTATTTAGGATTCGTTTATGAATGAGAAATCAATTGCATTTTTGGTTTTTGAGGTATTGGGTGAAAGCGGTAGTTATAAGGACTCTGAAACCAAAATGTCTAAGAAGGTATTAAAACACTTCAATATTTCTCCCGAACTCGGTGAAAAAATTTGGAAAGATAGATTGGATAAAAAGATCGAGAGAGATGATATCTTAGACGAATTTAGAAATTCGGATGTCAAGGATAAACAAGAATTGTTAGCGGCACTTTTTGAAGTTTCTGAATCAGGTCATATAAAAAAATACAAACGTGGAAATACTATCGAATTGTTATTGGAAATAGTTCATCCTTCCCCGCCAAACGATATCATTTCACGCGAATTACAGACAAAATTTGCTGTCGCTACAGTTTGTATGTATGATATCTCAAAAGAAGGAATGGATACGTTTTATATGATGCTTGAAGCTGAAACTTATGATAGAAAAGAAATTCAAGAGCTCATCGATAAAAATAATGAATTTGATATAGAGGACGGTATTCAAAAATTTGCAAAATTAGATTCGCACAACCAAACTCTAGTAGTTCAAACAATCTGTGTCATCTGCGGGATTGACGCGGTTGAATTTAATTATCCAGAAGGACATATCCTCGGTCGACTCCTCCCTCATATGAATTCGTAAATTTCATTACACTAACCTATCGGGAGTGCCCTTGTCTTTTAAAAACTCTTATACGGCCATAAACCTCTTAAAATTGATTCCTACTTTGAAGTAATTTTTCGAATCAGATGCCTGATACTTTCAGGAGTAACGTTTGTTTGTTTACACCACTGCGCAGGCAAATTCTCAATCAAATCGGCATACATATCGATTTTTTTCAAATCCCGAACCCGATCCAAAACTAAATCTTTCAGATGCTCGAAGTGCATAGCGAACTGGTGGTTGGAGTCTATACGCGGCGGGAGTGCTTGCATGTTTTGAAAAATCAAGCAGCTTCCGTGATCGATGATCCATAAATTTTTCTCCTTATCCTGCAGTAAGTTGGCACTTTCCAAAGTTCTGTCGATATTTACGAATAGGTAATCCAGCGCTAGCACCTGAGCTTTTAGCTCATTGGAAATTTCTTCCGTGTTCCCAATTTTCATAGCATCTGGAATGTATTCCAAACCCAAATTCCACCCACTGCTCTTCTGAACCAAGTCATCAAATTCGTCCGTACCGAATGTCCAGGGAAACCCTGAGGGTATTTCGATCAAAAAAGCTCTCGGCACTGGCCAACCCAAATGATGCGCGGCATTGTTTACAATAAACTCACTCATCAGACTGCTTGCACCGTTACCTGCACCGAGCATTTTAATGATAACAAGCCGATCCGATTGTGTACGGCAAAGTGTTGGGAAAGAGCTACCAGCAAAACTCGTAACGAATTCTTTTAAAATTTCTTTTTTCATTTTATGCTGTATAGGAAACTATTAAACATCTTTCCAAATCAAAGCCATCAAATTGATTGAATTTTGCATATTTCATTTCGATTTTTACTATTTTTACCAAATATTGATTTGGTGCCAAAAAACCCAGTGGTTTTGTGTGAAATTATCATGATTCAGAAAGTGCCTTCCAAATTGCACCTGTGTACAATACCAAGGAAGGCTCAACTTTAATTTGGATTCGTATCCAACTTGTAATTTTTGTTCGGTAAAACTATTTTGAAAATTTTGTTTTTGTTCCGAGTTCAGCCTTTTGGTTTTTGACCCAAAAGATAAATAACAAAAATAATCACAACGATAGAATCAAAAACAAGAGCAAGGCCAGACTTGGCAAAATAGGAAGTTCCATAAATCAAATTGAGTGTAATGAAAATACTCTTGCTAATCGTTGCCACGACAAGAATGAGATTGCGATTTGGCTCATTATAGGCTCCGTAAATGAGCATGCCACCAATAAGTGCAATGAGTGCGCCCCAATTGCGAACGATGATATTGGCCAGATTGCCATCCAAAGTATCTCCAAACGTTAACATAAGTCCGAGGCTTGGGTGGAGAGCAGAAAGGATCATTGAGCAAGTGATGATGCCTGAACCAAGCATAATCCATTTTATTTTGTTAGAAATTACATTCATTTTGAATACCTCGGAGCTAAATGAAATTGTATTAGATTTAAAAGCGAGATTTTTATTTCTAAAATTTGAATTGCATTTAATATTGTTCTGGTTCTATAAAATAAAAGGAGCACAAAAATGAAAAAACTAAAATACATTGGAATCACTCTCGCAACATTGATTTTTCTGGGAGTTATTTTCTACGGTTATATGGGTGGTTTTAGTCGTGTGATTGTAAACCGAACCTCTCTCGACCCGCTAGAGTTTTACTACCATACTCATAAAGGTCCTTATGAAAATATTAGTGCAAGTTGGGATTCTTTCCAGAAAGATTGGGAATCAATTGGTCTAAAAGACTGCAATAGTTTAGCAGTGTATTTAGATGCTCCCGATACGGAACCAGAAAAATTAAGATCTATTTTGGGTTGTCGTATGGAAGGTCTGTCTTTCGAGGAAAAAAACAAGGTATTCGCAAAATTCAAAACCTTTACGATTCCAAAAGTAGATTGTTTGGAATCTGAATTTCCATTTAAAAACTTCTTATCTTATTTTCTTGCACCAAACAAAGTTTATCCTAAATTCGAAGAAATCCTCATTACAGAAAAATTGGAAACATCGGTGGCCATCGAAGTTTATGGTGGTTCTAGTCAGGTTGCAGAAACAATTAAATTCTATATGCCGTTTGGTGTTAATCGAAGTGTTTTTAAACCACTAGAGGATGCATTTCAATAAGAAAAGGACTTGATTTGTCTTAAACAGGCAGCGAAATCAATTCATTATACTTTTATATTTTGAATTTCCAGGTGCCATACCAGCAGCGCTTGGAATCATTCCCTCTTAATCGTATATTTATAAATTGAAACCGAAACGAAAGTATTTTTAAACTATCCATAAATCGGAGAATGGATTATATGACTGAAAAAAGTTATTGGAGAAATTCGGAGCCTTACCACTTGGTCGAAGTTTTCATCGAATCAGATCGTGTGGTCTTTAAAGATTGGTTTGATACTGGTAAAGATCCAAATCGTTACGATTGGACTTTCGAAGAGATAAAAGGAGAACTGGCAAAATCGACAATTGAATACCATTTGGGTGCAAGGGTTTACCACGAAGTATTACAAACAGTGTTGACTAAGATGTAACACTGTTTGTGAGAAGTTTATGTTACCAATCTACTTTGGTATTCAAGTAATTCTTTCTTTCTTAAATAAAAGGCTCCGAATAAAATTTCTCTGAAAGTTCTTTTTGCAAAAAAAAGTTTGGTTGTGGCTTCGTCTATGTATTCGTTGTACTGGAAGTAGGTGAGGTCAGAATTTACAAAATCGCTCAGTTCTTCTTTGTGTTCTATCGAAACTTCTGTTTGGAATAAATCCGAACCCAAAAGCCAATGCAATTTTATTTTGAACTCCTTTTCCACTTCTTTCATTTTATCCATCAAACTAGGGATTTCTTCGATGGTTGTGGAAACATTCATAAATGAACTTACCGATTCAAACTCAGATATAAAATTCATAAATTCATCAAAGCATCCATCTACTTTGAAATACCGATCATAAAAATGATTCAATTGTTCTGAATTGTCTTTGGATTTTGCGAGCCCCCAAAAATACCTATAAACTTCCTTATCGTGGTGTTTAATGGTATTTTCTAATTCCTCTTTTTTTGTTTTCATATTTGAAAGAACGATCTCTTTGTCTTTTAGTTTGTATTTGGTTCCTTCATAATCGAATGTGTTAATGCCAGAAGTTTTTTCATCTAAATAAATAAGTGTATTTTCGTCGTCTTGGAGAGCCCTATATTCACGAACGTTTTGTACATATTTGTCATCATACAGTTCAGAAATAGTTTTAAATTTTGAAGGAATCTTCTTTTCTGTTTCGATATCAAAAGGTGAAGGGCTCCATTGGTTATAATAACCATTATAAACATTTGGAAATGAATTGTTGTTTATTGATAAAGAATACTCTGTTTGAAAAGTGGCTTCGTTTAGTTCGAGCGGATCTGATTCGAAGTTAATCTCCTTAAATAAAAAGGAAGTCATTTTTTCTTGGAGTTGTTTTGGATTCGAAAATAAATGGAATGCTGCATCTGTTCCATTACCTTCGTCATCATTTTTTAAATTAGAATTCAAATTAGACAAAGATTTGATTCTATCATCTAAACTTGGATGTGATGCCCACTGATCCTTTAAAACCAAGCGAGAAGGGTAAAGTTTGGACTGGTGATCTGGTTCAACATTCGCAATACCATTTCGGTAATCAATTTTATTTCTTTCTGCATAAAACCGTACTAAAAAACTATGTTTCGCATATAAATTATTAGACTTGTAATTTTCTGAAATTTTAGTATTCATAAAATTGATAACTTCATCATAACAGAAGTTAAGTAAATCGAGCCGTAACAAAGCACTACTTAAAGAGTTTGGGCTAGTGATTTTTGCACCTACGGCATCTGCATGAAATTCCATCTGGCGTGAAAGCCCCATATAGGATTTGTTTACGACTCCATACATGATTTTTAGCATTTTTTGTATCAATTTAATTACAATCACTGCTAAATGAAAAAAGATGGCAATCGACCAGTGGGTATCAGATAATTTTTCAATTTTTGCATCCATATCTTCATTTTCATAAACTAAATTGTAAATGATTTGATTTACATTGTATACATAACTTCCAATCGCCATACTTCGTTGAGAAAAGTGGCCGAACTCATGACCGAGCACAGCTTTCAGTTCGGATTGGTTTACTCCATTGATTAGTCCCACTCCTATTTGTAAGTTTTTTTTGACAGGAAAAAACATACTCCAAAAACTAGAATCGTAAAATACGGACGCATTCACTCCTGGAGATAAGTAGACGTGTTTTGGGGATTTTGTTTTTACTTTGTTTGTGATGGAATCGATAAATTCGAAAAATACTGGTTCTTCTTTTTTAGTGATTTCTATAAAACCCGAAGTATCAGTGGTTGAGGTTCTATTTATGAATTTGAATAAAAAATAGATGAGAGTTCCAACAAACGCAAAACTTCCGACAACTAACATAGCAGTGAGCCAGTGCACTTTCACTAAGAACAAAAGTATTGTTAGATAAATAAGTACCGAGGCGATTCCGACTGAGCCGAGAACCAAAACGATATAAACAACAAAAAACAATATAATATTTAATATTGCGAAAATAGAATGTCGTCTGAACTCGGGTGAGATGGGGATATCCAAAGAATTGGGAGAGGTAGCCATTTGGATCTTTTTATAGATACACTTTCCCCTGAAAATCTTTTTATTTACTCGATTCTTTGTTAGTATAATTTTTTCTCCCCTAACATTTTCAATTTGTCATATTTTTTCCTAGTTCGATATATTAGATTTTGAAATCCTAAAGGAAACTATGCTTAGTATTGTCATTCCAACAGATAACTGGGAAAATTCATATTTCCAACAATCGCTCATTGGCTATGAAAATAATCCGAATGTTGAAATCATACAAGTAGATGTCCGAATTGCACCAACCCGGGCAGAAAGATTGAATATTGGATTTCATCTCTCAAAGGGAGATATTGTACTTTTCCACCATCCCCGAACTCTTCTCGCTCCTGGTGCCATTGAACACTTAATCAAAGTTAGTGAAGAAAAAAAACGAAGTTATCTTTGGGGTGGATTCATTCATCAATTTGACAAAGATCATTTTATGTTGCGATGTATTTCTTGGTATTCAAATTACATCAGAAGCAAATGGAAGGGTATTGTTTACCTAGACCATTGTGTATTTTTTGATCGTTTGTATTGGAATTCCGATTTAGAAAAAAAATATATATTCGAAGATACAGAGCTTAGTTTGATGTTAAGGAAATTTTCGCACCCAGTTTTGTTGCCATACAAAGCAGTAACTTCTGCGCATCGATTCCAAAAAAATGGGATTTTGAAACAAATTGTTTTGAATCAGATCCTAAAATTAGGATTTTACTTGCGCATCCCTTCAAAATTCCTCTTTTCATTATATCAAAAATAATTTTGTATTTGGTTGCGCTTATTCCTTAGATTCTAATCCAAATATTCAGGAAAGATCGCCTCACCTTTCCTAAGTTTGTTTTTTATTTTTTCGGAAATTTTCCGATTGTCTTTTTCAATCATGGCAATTAGTTTTTTGATCCGTTTGGCCTCTGATTCGGGATCGTATTTTGAACTCCACAACATCATTTCGAATAACATCGGTACAAGGTCGATTCCCTTTTCCGATAATGAATAAATATCTTTACGAGCATCTTCTGGGTTTTTCGATTTTGTTAAGATCCCATCCTCATCTAAACTTTTTAACCTTGAGGCAAGGATGTTGGTCGCAAAACCTTCCTCAGAGCGTAAAAATTCACCGTAAGTCTTTTTCCCTCGAAATAAAATGTCCCTCAAAATGAGGAGCGACCATTTATCGCCAAAATGTTCTAAGCCAAAATTGATAGGGCAGTGGGATCGTAGTGTTTTAGTCATTGTATTTTATTCCTTTTAGACGAAAAATAATACTTGCAAAATGAAAGTGAATATCGTTTTGTTTCCATGTTGGGCGCATACATAGCACCTTGGAGGAAAAATGGTAAGCATAGTGCATAGAATTGGTATAAAATCTCCCATAGCGGAAGTTTACAAGGCAGTTTCAACGGCAGAGGGAGTTTCTAAATGGTGGACAGAGAGTACGAAATCTCTTACTCCTAGTGGGGATGCTTTGAAAGTTGATTTTTACACTTTAGGAGGTGTACTCATCGGGGGAATGGAATTCAATTTGGCATCCCAAATTCCAAACCAACAAGTCGATTGGAAATTCTCCGCAGGTCCTGATGAATGGATTGGTACAACAGTAAGTTTTCAACTATATGAAGAAGATGGGATGACCTTAGTCAAATTTGGTCACAATGATTGGAAAGAAACTTCAGAATTTATGGGACATTGTAGTATGAAATGGGCCGTATTTCTTTGGAGCCTGAGAGAATATTTGGAACAAGGTAAAGGCAAACCTTCTCCACATGATTTGAAGATCGACAATTGGAACTGAATTTGATTTTTCCTGGGTGATCAAAGTTTTTGACGCCTAACAAAAACATCTATAAAAGGAGTTGATCGATTTTGGCTTTATTGTAAATTCAAAATAACTTAAATCGAATATTAAATTTACCTATGGTGATTATCGTGAAACTCTATTTTTTTATTTTTATTTTCTTATTTAGTTTTGCACTTCTTGCAAATCCAAAATCTTTTTCAGATTTTTGTAGTAAGGAAATTTCGACAAATTGCCCCGATGTGAAAAAAACAAAATCGAGACAGGCGCAGTGTTTACTCGAAAAAGGCAAAAACATTTCTGAACCTTGCGAAAAGGCATTACACCATTTGATGTCATCAACAAAACAAAAATCGGAAGGAGTTTGCAAACCTGACGTGAAAGAACATTGTCGTTGGGTAATACCTGGTGGTGGTCGAATATTAAAATGTTTATTTGCAAATGAATCTAAATTATCTGAACCCTGTAGGGTCGCATTGAATGAACCATAATTTGATTATTAAGGTAGAATGCGAAACTAAATCATAAGCCAAAAAAACCTAGACGTTATCTTTGCACCGATTTATATTTGTTGCTAACCAAAATTTAATTTTCATTGGCAACAAATGGAACTTTTAGCTGAAATTTTTAAACAATTTATATCATTCGAAGAGTTTTCGCACCCTATTTTAAATATTATCGCAAGGGTTTTGTATTTTATTTGTTTATTTGTAATTGTTTGGTTTCTAAAAAAAATAATTAGCTTTGTTCTGCTTAAAACTGTATATCGTTTTATAAGAAAAACAAAACACAGCTGGGACGACTACTTAATTGACCATCGATTTTTTGAAACCTTACTCCATTTAGTTCCAATAGTTTTCGTTTACCCATTCGTTCCGTTAATATTCTCGGACTCTCCGTTACTTGTAATGATCTTGCAGCGAATGCTCGTTGTCACTTTATTCTGGTGCATTGTTAGAATTGTGAATGTTCTTTTGTCAGTTTTGGAAGATGTTTCTTCCAAACAAGATAGTTTGAAGGATAAACCAGTTCGAAGTTATGTGCAAGTGTTGCGAATTTTGAGTTATTTTGTATTTTTTGTGGTTTCAGTTTCTGTGCTTTTTAGTAAGTCTCCTTGGGGTATACTGAGTGGGATTGGCGCACTCATGGCCGTTGTTCTTCTTGTTTTCAAAGATTCCATTTTAGGTTTTGTTGCCAGTATACAAATTTCTAGTTACGATTTAGTCCGAAAAGGTGATTGGATTGAAATGAGTCAATTCAATGCAGATGGAGACGTAATCGATATCTCTCTAAATTTAATCAAAGTTCAAAATTGGGATAAAACGATCTCCGCCATACCAACATATTCACTTATTTCGGGTTCTTTTAAAAATTGGCGTGGTATGCAAAATTCTGGCGGAAGACGAATAAAACGTTCTGTTTATATTGATATGACAAGCGTTAAGCTTTGTTCAAAGAAGATGTTGCAAAAATTCAGTAATATTGACCTTTTACAAAATTATATTACTGATAAAGAAGTAGAACTTAAAAAAATCAATAACTCTAAACTTAAAGAAAATAAGTCTTTGGTCAATTTGCGACAACTCACAAATTTAGGTACGTTTCGTGTTTATATAGAGGAGTATTTGAAACAAAATCTTTTTATAAGAAAAGATATGACCTTACTTGTTCGCCAACTAGACCCAACAAATCATGGTATCCCAATTGAAATTTATTGTTTTACTGACACAACAGCATGGGCTTTATATGAAAAAATCCAATCGGATATTTTTGACCATATCCTTTCCGTTGTTGAAGAATTTGATTTACGAGTGTTCCAATCTCCAACAGGTTACAGTTTTACAAAGTAGGCGAAATTTATAAATTTAATTTATAGTTTTACTAGTTTTGATTTTAGCTCCTTGTAGAAATTCCTACCCATTTTGAGTTTTATACCAGTATTTAATTCTAATATATGAAAACCACCTGCTGAAGTTTCTATTTTTTTTATTTGTTTTTCATTAACGATATATGAACGATGAATTCGAATAAAATACGGAGGTAAAATTTTCAGAATGGAATCAAGGCTTTTATTATGAACGAGCATTTCTCCATTTTTTTTATATACTTTGACATGTTTGTCAAATGACTGAACATATAAAATTTCCTTAGTCGCAATTAGATTCAAATGATGGTCTTCTTTTATTCCAATATATTTTGATTTAACTCGTAAATTATTGGATAAGAATTTTTGAAGAGCAATTGTTATTCGATCTTTTGTAATTGGTTTTGGAACAAAATCCAAAACACCATATTCAAAAGCCTGAATGGCTTCCATTGTATTTCCCGATGTAATGATTGTTAAAAAAGAGGCAGCGGATGTTTCTTTTAATAAATCAAAACCGATATCGCCATCAAGATTTAGATCCAAAAATAGTAGATCAATTTCATTTTCTTGAATGAAACATTGAGAACCAATTAAACTTTTTTCGATGCGCAGAGATGAAATCTTAGACCCAAGGACTTCTCGCAATATTCGCTCTAACCCTCGGGCAGCTACGATTTCATCTTCAACAATTAAAATCCTTAAATTTCCCATTGTTCTTTAATATTGTTCTAACCTATATTGTACATTGGAAAGATTTACAAAAACACCGACCATTGCTTGGTATGAATTAAGTGTCCGCATTGAAAACTGGTCAGACTTTAAAAATTCTCTATAATAATCCACTTCGGTCTTAATTCCGAAATAACGACCAAGATAAATATTGAGACCAGCTCCTACACCAACGATACTTCCTATTCCACTTGTTATCTGATTGCTATAAACAAATCGATCATGCGATATTCCCGCATGCGCCTCCCCAGTAAAGGAAACTACGCCAGCTCTTGCTGCAAGATAGGGATCAAAAAAGTTTTTTGGTATTGGATGATACGTTGCCAGAAAACTCATTGAATTACCTCTGTAAATTGTACGTTCTCTGGGAAAAGGGTCAACATATTCTTTGTAATACGACAATCCAGGAATTACATCTTGTCTTTTTGCCTTCATCGAATTTTGCATGACCGTAAACCCAAGACCAATTTTTTCTTTCCATCCATATTCGAAGTCAAATTGTGAAGCAACACCAGGGGTGTATGTTGGTTTGAAATACAAACCAGGGTCTTCGTTGCGTACAGAACCTGGCGGATAATAATCCTGACTTACTTCCTTTGTTACAACCTTATATTGCAGAACATTGTCATAGTTTTTTTCATGGCTGATAAATGATCCACTCGGGGCAAGTGTTCCGCCACCCATAAAACTTACCAAAAATGCTCCCTCATAAAAACCTGGTGGGTATTTTAGTTTTGCATAATACTTTTCCATTTCCGCATTGATCTTTTGTGTTTCTTCGGAGGCTGGGTATGCGTTTTGTTTTTCGTCTTTCTTTAGAGTCGGTTCAGCAAAAATAATATTTGCCGATAACAAAACGGCGGTTATTGTTAATTTGTGATTAATCATCTTTATATCCTTGGAGAGGAATTATAAAGTTAACTAATTCATTTGCAAAAAAAATAGTGCCAAATGCACTTTATGGGAGTGAATGGCACGAATTCATTCTGTTACTGTAATTACATTTTCCCAACCGCCACTGACAGCTTTTGAATGAAAATCCCATTTGTTTGGAAATGCTTCTTGTAACCTAGATTTTATGTATTTGATGCCTGTGCCAAGAGAGTCAGATTTTGTGGTAGGTAAACCATCGTTAAAAAGGATGTATTTTGTCTTATTTTTTTCTTTTTTCTTTTTTAGTATAAAAATTCCAGAATTTTTGCCTTGGTAACCATGAGTTACTCCATTCTCAACCAATGTGAGCAAAACAATGGGAGGGATTGTGTCCTTGGAACTCACGCCTTCTATTTTGAATTCGAATTTGGATTCTTTGCGTAGACTCATAATTTCCAAATAACGTTTGCAGATAGATACTTCTTCATTGATAGAAATTGTTTTTTTATTTGTTAATTTTAAGATTGAACGCAATTCTTCTGAAAGGGCAGATAATAATTGTTTTGCGGTTTCTGGATCTTCATCCAGCCAAATGATAGTTGCATTGATTGAGTTCAGTAAAAAATGTGGATGGATATTGTTTTTCAATAACTCCACTTCTAACCTAGAAGAAATTAGTTTTGCCTCCTGAAGTTTAACTTTGTATGAAACAATGAGTTTCTCTGCACGGTTTTTTTCTGAGTTTGTGAGTTTGATTTTATAAGCTAAACCAAGCGATAATAAACACATTTCAATGGCAGAACCAGCTTGAAGCCCGTATTCAGTAACGATGTTTGCTGGTAAAATACCAAATCCTTTGAGTGAATAAATCCCCACACCGAATAAAAGCGCAACCCATGCGATTAAAAAATACCTGGCAGGTTTGTAACCTTTGTCCCAACAAACAACTGCTACTAGAAATATAGAGATAGCGAATAAAATAACGAGAGTTGCTAAAAAATAAATGTTTATATAGTAAGAAAATATAAAGGATGAAACCATTAAGGATAACATAAAACTCATTAATATAAATATGATTTTATCCCAAACGGGTGTGTTCTTTTTAGTATTCAGAAAACTCCTTGTAAATTGAAGACCCCAAAAAAGGGAAAATCCTCCAACAAAAGGTAAACTTATATTTGCCCAATGAGGTGAGTTTGGCCAAAATAATTGGAATGCTAACCCGTTGAGAACCGATTGTGAAAGCCCATACAAGCTGATATATAATAAATAATATAAATACCCTAGGTCTCTCAACATAAACAAAAGAATTAAGTTATAGATTACGAGTACAAATAGAATACCGTAATAAATACCTAATGATAAGTTTTCCTTTTCTTTGAGTTTTAAGAAACGCTCATGAGAATAAACAGTGATTGGAAATTGTACGGTGCCTTCGCTTTCGAAACGAAAATAATAGATATTTTTTCTTTTCGGATTTAATTTGATTGGAAAAATAAAACTTTTTTCATCTAAAGGGCGCTTTGAAAAAGAATAGGAATCACCAGTGATAATCTGGTTCCAAGATTTGTCTTTTGCTTCGTAAAACTCTATTTTGTCGAGCAGAGGGTAGGATACATGGATGTACCAATCCCTTAAGTTAGAATCGTTTTGGAGTTCAAAACGAACCCAATAAATATTCTTTGTAAATCCAAAATTTGGAGATAACGATTTACTTTCTTCGAATAAACTTGATTTTCGAACTTCTTCGAAACTTAATTTCGTTTCTGGGTTTAGAGTGAGAATGTCCATATTCAAACCAATAGGATATTCTCCTAGAGCATTTTTTAGAACTGTTGTAAAACGAGGTTGTGTGGGAAAAGCAAAGAGTGGTATTGCGCAGAAGGTTAAAAAAAATATACCGAGCCTAACATATGACATTTCTGACAAAATTTAGTAAGTTTGATTTGCTTTGTAAAGTAAAAAGATTTTGTTTGAAAGCGAACTCAAAGTAAAATTGTTTTGCACTTTATCAATTTATTGAGTATGATATTTGGGTTCTATGGAAAATCCTATGGTCATTCCTCGCCGAATTGGCATTTTCGCCGTTCTCATTTATTTTATAAGTTTTTATTCTTTACATGCTGTAGAAAAAGTAACCCTTCATCTCAAGTGGTACCACCAATTCCAGTTTGCTGGCTATTATGCTGCCTATGAAAAAGGGTATTATAAAGACGCTGGTCTGGATGTGGATATATTTGAAAGTACCGTTGGCATTGTTGGTATCCATGATAAAGTCATTGCGTCCGAAGGCCAATATGGAGTGGGTAGTAATGAGTTAATTTTAGAGAGATATGCTGGCAAACCCGTCGTAGTTCTTGGTGTTATATTCCAACATTCTCCATCAGTCCTTTTTATACGGAAAACATCCAATACACAAAGTATTCATGATTTGGTTGGTAAACGAATTATGTTTACGCCTATGATGGATGAAATCAAAGCGTATGTAAAAAAAGAAGGCATAAACTTAAAAGATATGACTGTCCTCGAACATCATTTTAATCCTGACGATTTAATTTCAGGGAGAGTGGATGCTTACTCTGGTTATATTAGCACACAAGGTTATGATTTTATGAAAGCAAAACTGCCTGTTATTGTTTATTCGCCAAGGGTCGCTGGTATCGATTTTTATGGAGACAATCTATTTACAAGCGAACAAGAGTTAAAGAATCATCCAGATCGAGTGAAAGCTTTCAGAGAAGCTAGCATGAAAGGTTGGCAGTATGCAATGACTAATAAAGAAGAAATTGTCGATTTGATTCTCACTAAATATTCCAATCGATATTCCAAAGAACGGCTTTTGTATGAGGCTGATCAAATGATGCCACTGATCCAACCAGTTTTGGTTGAGATTGGGTATATGAATCCAGGACGTTGGAAACATATAGGTAATGTTTATTTTGATCTGGGGATGCTTCCAGAAAATGTAAATTTAAAAGGTTTTTTATACGACCCGAATCCTGAACCTGATTACACTTTGTTATATGAAGTATTGGGTATTTTGTTCGGTTTTATCGGAGTGATTTGGCTTGTACAATGGAGGCGGCTCAACCAAAAATATGCCGACGATTTAAAGTTACAAGTTGAGATTAGAACTGACGAATTGAAAAAGTCGAATGTTTCACTCCTTTCGCTGAATGAAAATTTATCAAAAACTCTTTCTGAACTTACTGAAGCACAAGATCGCCTATTGGCTTCTGAAAAAATGGCAACCTTGGGTCGGCTTGCTGCAGGTATGGCTCATGAATTGAATACTCCTCTCGGTGCTATTGTTGCTTCGAATCAATCTTTGTTTTATTTTTTAAATTATGATTTTATTTCTTTTGCGAATCAAATTTGGAATTTGGAAACTGATGATAAGATTAGATTCAAAATCATTTTAGATGAAAGCAAAAAAGATATGGAGTTACTTGATGGGAAATCTGAGCGCAAAATTCAAAAAGATCTTAAAAATTTGCAAATTGATGGAACAAAATACAATCTCACTGACAAACAAATTCAGCTATTGATTGAAACAGGTTCGTATCGACTAACGAATGATTTACCTTTTGTATTAAAAACAGAAAGCTTGGAAAAAATTTTAAGTCTCGTTAGCTTGATTGTTAATGCGTATCGTTCCAGTTCGATCATATCTCTTGCTTCAGAAAAAGCATCGCATGTTATTAATGACCTTAGAAGTTATTTGGTATCTGAAGAAGAGGGTGGAGAAGGCCTTATTGCCATCGATGTAATACACGAAATCGAAACTTTGTTAGCGTTATATCATCATAACTTGTCAAATAAAGTTACAATCATTAAAACATATTTGAGTGAAGGTAAGTGTAATGGTAATCGAGATAAATTAAACCAAGTATGGATTAATTTATTGAACAATGCACTCCATGCAATGAGTTATCAAGGTAGTCTGGAAATTATGATTGAGGATAAGGATGAATGGCTCCTCGTATCTTTTATCGATTCAGGTACGGGTATTCCACCTAGTGTCCAAGATAAAATATTTGAACCATTTTTCACTACTAAACCAGAAAACGAAGGGATGGGGCTTGGGCTCAATCTTTGTAGAAAAGTCATCCAACGAATGGGTGGCAAAATTGATTTTGAGACGAAACCAGGGCGTACATGTTTCCGAGTATGGCTGGAAAGAGTTTACGAAAAAAATATCAAATCAGTTTAATCTTTTTTTGACCAAGCACTGCACCAACCGTCATTTGCAATCAGACCATTGGAAATGATATAGCATTTCCCCCAACCTTCATTCTGTTTGGTGAACTGTGCACAATGTTTACAAATTTGGTTTTTGGCACTTGCCTTTTTTCTGTCAGGGAAACGTTTGAAATCCGTATGATTGGCATCATGGTGGAAACCCAAAGCGGAAGCCGTTGGATCTGACTCTAAGACGGCAACTTCCCCATCTGGCAAAGGAAACTGCTTTTGGGATTTTGTAACTTCTTTTGCTGTGAGCGAAGATTGTCGAACCAAAATTCCGAGCAAGAAGAAAGACGATCCAAAATGGATCGTCCTTTTTAAAAATTTGTTTCTGGAAATTTTTTTCATTTTGCTGAGTTTATATCGAAACGATCAAGCATCATCACTTTGTTCCATGCTTTGATAAAGTCACGATAGAATTTTTCTTTACCATCTTCAGCTGCATACACTTCCGCAACGGCACGAAGTTCTGAGTGTGACCCAAAAATTAAATCCACAGAAGTTGCTGTCCATTTAGGAGCATTTGTTTTGCGATCCAAACCTTCATACAATCCTTCTTCTTTCGTTGATTTTTGCCATTTTGTGGACATATCAAGCAAGTTCACAAAGAAGTCGTTGTTTAGAGTGCCTGGTTTTTTGGTGAGGATTCCATGTTTTGAGTTTCCAACATTTGTATCCAAAGTTCGCATTCCACCAAGTAGGACTGTCATTTCAGGAATTGTGAGTGACAACATGTTCGCACGGTCAACTAACATTTCCGTAGGAGATAGTTCACTTCCACTACCATAATAGTTTCGGAAAGCATCAGCCTTTGGTTCCAAAACCGAGAATGAATAAACATCGGTCTGTTCTTGGCTTGCATCGGTTCGACCAGGTGTGAAGGGAACCTTTACATTGGATCCACTTTTTTTGGCAGCATCCTCAATAGCGGCAGCGCCACCTAGCACGATCAAATCAGCAAGTGAGATTTTTTTTGATCCTTTATTAAAATCTTTTTGAACACTCTCCAGTTTTTTTAAGACTTTCGATAATTCAGCAGGGTTATTGACTGCCCAATCTTTTTGTGGAGCCAAACGGATCCGTGCACCGTTTGCTCCCCCTCGCATGTCTGTACTGCGGAAAGAGGCGGCCGATGCCCAAGCAGTCCTCACCAGCTCAGCGTTCGATAAACCTGAATTGAGTAGGGATTTTTTTAAGGAATCGATGTCTTTTGCATCTACCAATTTATGAGTAACAGCAGGGATAGGATCTTGCCAAATGAGTGGCTCTTTTGGAACTTCGCTACCGATATAACGTGCGATAGGTCCCATATCTCTATGTGTTAGCTTAAACCATGCTTTGGCAAATGCGAGTTCAAATTCTTTAGGGTTCTCTTGGAAACGTTTTGAAATTTTTTGGTAACTTGGATCAAACTTCAAAGCTAAATCTGTTGTGAACATGATGGGTGCATGTCGTTTGGTTTTGTCAAATGCATCCGGTACCATATTTGCCGCTGCACCGTCTTTTGGTATCCATTGGATGGCTCCAGCAGGACTTTTGGTTTGTACCCATTCAAATGCAAAAAGATTGTTTAGGTATTGTGTTGTCCACTGTGTGGGATTTGCTGTCCATGCGCCTTCCAACCCACTTGTGATTGTATCCTCAGCATTTCCTTTTTTGTAATTATTTTTCCAACCAAACCCTTGTTCTTCGATACCAGCTGCGGCAGGTTCAGCTCCCACATGTTTGGACGGATCGGCTTTACCGTGAGCTTTTCCAAAAGTGTGGCCACCAGCGATGAGGGCTACTGTCTCTTCATCATTCATTGCCATACGACCAAAAGTTTCACGAATGTCTTTTGCTGCTAGGAGTGGGTCAGGATTTCCGTTGGGGCCTTCCGGGTTCACATAAATAAGACCCATTTGTACAGCGGCGAGTGGGTTTTGTAGTTTTCTATCACCTTTGTAACGTTCGTCGGCAAGCCATTTTTTTTCGGGACCCCAATAGACTAAATCAGCTTCCCAATCATCAGTCCTGCCCCCTGCAAATCCGTAGGTTTTGAAACCCATTGATTCCAAAGCAACATTTCCTGTGAGGACCATTAGATCCGCCCAAGAGATTTTACTACCGTATTTCTTTTTGATTGGCCAAAGAAGGCGGCGAGCCTTATCAAGGTTGGCATTGTCTGGCCAACTATTGAGTGGTTCAAACCTTTGTTGTCCGCCACCCGCACCACCGCGGCCGTCTGCGATGCGGTAGGTTCCGGCGCTGTGCCAAGCCATCCGTATAAAAAAAGGACCATAATGACCGTAATCGGCAGGCCACCAGTCTTGTTTGGTTTTCATCAGGGTTTTGATCTCTTCTTTTAGTTCTTTGAGGTCTAGTTTTTTGAACTCTTTCGCATAATTGTACTGCCGATCCATTGGGTTTGACTCGACTGAATGTTGGCGAAGAGGTGCCAAATTCAGTTGGTCAGGCCAAAAGAATTGGTTGCTATTGGTTTGGCGATTTGCCATTTCTTTTGATGGCTCACTGGCATCCATTGTCGTTCCCAGAAGGGCGAGCGAAAGGAGGCCTGAGAAGACTAATTTTTTATTTGTTCTCATTGTTTGTTCTATCCCGTGATTGATTGAGTGGTTTTCAGTTTAGACAAAATCTAGTATTTTACTCAAGTAAAAATTATACTTAGTCTAAAAAAATCCAGGGAAAGGAAATTTGGAAATAGAGGAGTGATTCCCTAAAATTTTTGGCAAAGTATCACGATTCGGTCGTACTTAGGCACCATTGGGTGGAAAATTCTACCGATTTTCGAATTGGTGGCAACAATCTTCTCTCTGATCCAAAAAAAAATTATACATTGACGAATTTTAATTACGGATAAATTGTATCCGTAATTAAAAAGGAGTCTGTATGCAACGACTAAACTATTTCTCACATTTCAAACCTGGGTTCGACCTTCTCATGGATTTGGAGCGAACCATCAAATCTTCGTCCCTCGACCATGGCCTTATCCATTTGGTGAAACTCTATGCGTCTCAATTGAATGGTTGTGCGTTTTGTGTGGATATGCACGCGAAAGAAGCAAAAATCTTGGGGGAGAGGGAACTTCGGATTTACCACCTCCCTGTTTGGAAAGAATCGAATTTGTTCACTGATAGGGAAAAAGCGGCCTTTCGTTGGACAAAGGAAGTGACTGAGCTATCGCAAGCTTCCATCTCAGATGAGTCTTTCCAAGCGGCGAAATCCCATTTTGATGACAAAGAATTGACGGAACTGACAATGGTGATCGGAGTGATCAATGTTTGGAATCGATTTGCTGCAACCTTTCATACAGAACCTGGGTCAATGGACAAAGCCATGGGACTTGAGAGAGCCAGTCTAGCGTGATCCTTGGCAACCAAGTGGAGTGGGCGCTCCACTGCGTCACCGCTCTCGCAAGTGCTGAACGGGGGAAACTTGTTTCCTCCAAGGCACTCTCTGAATTCCATGGGGTGCCCAAAGAATATCTATCCAAATGCCTCCAGCAACTTTCCAACGCTGGGATTGTGAAAACAACCACGGGTCCAAAGGGTGGGTATTGTTTGGCAAAACCAGCATCTGAAATTTCATTTTTGGATGTGATCGAAGCTGTGGAAGGAAGGCGTAAAACTTTCCAATGTACGGAGATTCGAAAGAACAACCCCTGTCTCTCAGAAGAGGGTAAAAAATTTGATCGAGTTTGTGAGATAGCTCAAGTTATGTTTGAAGCAGATGAATCTTGGCGAGCAGTCCTCCGCAAACGAAAAATTTCAGAAATTGTAGATACACTAACACAGAGTATAGGCTCTGAGGTTTTGGCCAAATCCACAAACTGGCTCACTCGTAGCTAGCGAATATCGGTTATTATGCGATATTCGTCTTTCGTGGTCATCGTTTCTAATACATTTGTCAGATATTATCTTTTGTTTGGATTTTGACAGTAACATTTCCTTTTTTATGGCCTGCTTCAACATATTCGTGAGCCTCAGCTAATTTTTCCAATGGATAATTACGATCTATCACAGGTCGAAGTGAACCATCGTCTACTCTTGCAGATAAAAATTCCAAACCGCGAACCGATTCCTCCGCAATCCCCGAATGAATTTTATATCTTTTTGTTAGGTGAATGAAAACGCCCTTTATGGTGTCACTGACACCTGCAGAACCGAGTAAAAAAACTCCACCAGGGCTCAGTATCTCGAGCATTGATTTAAAATTTGTTTTTCCAACTGTTTCAAATATAATGTCATATTTTTTTTGTTCCTTGGTTAGATCTGTTTTTTTATAGTCAAGGGCAATTTCTGCGCCTAAAGATTTTACCAATTCCAAATTTGTCTCACTACAAACGGCTGTTACTTTAGCCTTGTAATAGTGTTTCGCAAGTTGCACAGCTGCAGTTCCAACAGAACTTGATGCACCATAAATTAGTATTGATTGCCCTGGTTGGATTTTTGCTTTTTCTAAAAAATGCCATGCTGTAAGTCCACCAAAAGGGAGAGAAGCTGCTTCTTCGAAATTTAGATTGTTTGGAATTTTAATAAAACTTGCATTCTTTGACAAAACCGTTTGTTCTGCATAGGCTCCAAAATTCATTCCAGTAACACCAAAAATTTGATCACCTATTTTGATTCCATCTAACTTGGTTTTGGTTCCAATTTCAAGAACCACTCCTGAAAAACTTCCACCCAAAATGGGTCGTTTTGGACGAAAGAATCCGAAAAAAAGCCTTACTGCGAATGGATCCGGTTTTCGTAGGCGCCAATCCGCTGAATTCACAGCGCTGTATTGTGTTTTGATTCGAATTTGATTGGGTTTTAGTATGGGATTGGGAACTTCTTCCCATTGGAATACATTTGGATTCCCGTATCTGCGAGCCAGCATTGCTTTCATAAGTAAAGACCAATCTGTTTGAACACAAAATTTTTTTAAACCATTCTTTTGTTAGTTTCCGAATGGATCATTATTTTTTATCATATTGTAATTTGCTTTTTTAATCAGAAATTGATTTAGAAAAATATGTTCTATCAATAAGCAGTTGCCAACTTATACGTTGAAATCATTCTGTTATCAATCAATCGAAAACTTATGTATGAGATCATATTAAAAATTCATTCGCTGGTTCGTTATTTGGTGATACTGGGTTTTGTTTTAAGCCTAGTGACCCATTTATTTGGGATTCTACAAGGGCGAAAAATTCATAAACTCGATTGGTTTTTCCCACAAGCTTTAAGTGGGTTCCTTAAATTACAGGTTGTCGTTGGATTTACTTTGTATTTTTTATACAGCCCTTATGTGAAGATGTTATTCCATGGTCATTGGAATGTACATTATGAGGTATGGTTCTTTGGACTATTGCATATGAGTGTGATGTTTGTTTCTGTAGGGATCGTAGATTTTGGAATTTCAAAAGCCAAACAAAGGTCTGACTCTAAACGTATTTTTAAAACACTTTTTGTATTTGAGCTAATTGGCTTTATTATTGTTTGTTCTGTGATTCCATGGTTTCGGCCATTGTTTCGATTTTTGGAGGTATGATGTTCGATTTATTTAAAACTAGTTTTGGTCGGTTTCGTGTGCTTGCATTTTGCGAGGGAGTTTCGTTTTTACTGATATTGTTTGCGACAATGCCACTTAAATATTTTTATGCATGGCCAGAGCCAAATAAAATTGTGGGTATGATCCACGGACTTTTGTTTGTGTTCTACATATATTCTTTAATTTCAGTTCGAGTGGAGAGGTTGTGGACTTGGAAACAAACTGGGTTGGCTGCCCTCGCCGCCATACTCCCGTTTGGTACTTTTATAGCCGAAAAAACCCTTTTTCGTGAGGCAAAACAAGTTGAAAATTGAAGAATGGCTGTAAAACTATTTTGGAAATTTCTGAGGCCATACTGGTTACAAATCTCGTTGGCCTTATTTTTTCTTGCGGTTGCTCAAGGATTAGCACTTTATGATCCTGTGATTTTTGGAAAAATCATCGATGGATATGGTTTAAAAACTTTAGATGGTGAATTGCCGATTGAAATCATTCATTTGCTTTGGTTAGCCATTGGTATCGCCTTAGTTTCGTTATTCTTCTTTTCATTAAAAGATTTTACTCTGCGTTTGATTATCCAGAGGTTTGGCATGGATGTTTTTAATGAAGGTCTACGGCATACCTTACGTTTACCTTATCAAGATTTTGAAGAAGAGTCGAGTGGTGAGATATTGGCAGTTCTTGTAAAGGTGAAGAATGATACTGAAAAGTTTTTGACGGCACTTATTAATGTTTTTTTCTCTTCCCTTATCGGTATATGTTTTTTGGTTTGGTATGCAACTTCCAAACATTGGGCATTGGTTCCTGTTTTTATGTTCGCATTTTTTGTGTTAGGTAGTATTACGGCAATCCTCAGTCGTTCGATTAAAACATTGCAACGTTCGCTTATGCGGCAAAACCGCCAGATGAGTGGAACCATTACTGAAAGTTTGCGAAATATAGAATTAGTAAAAAGCCTTGGTCTAACTTATTCTGAGATTAGGCGATTAAAACAACACACTTTCGATATTTATTCTGGCGAAATGGAAAAAGTTAAAAAGATGAGAACCTTGAGTTTTTTGCAGGGATCAATTTTAATTATCTTAAAACAATCTATTTTGTATATCTTACTTTGGTTGATATTTAGGAAGTTACTTTCTCCAGGAGAACTTATTTCAATGCAATTTATTTCCATTGCTCTAATTGGTCCTCTGCAAGATTTGGGAAATATAATTGTCTCATTTCGGGAAGCGGAGACCGCACTCACTCAGTTGAATGGTATTTTAAATAAACCTGTCGAATATAGCCCTGAAGAATGGGTGGATGTTGGTCAAGTATCGAAACTTAGTTTTAATAATGTTGTTTTTCGCCATCGTTCTGCTAGTTTTAATGCAATTCAGAATATTTCCTTCGAAGCAAAACTTGGAGATACCTTGGCATTCGTTGGGCCATCTGGTTCAGGAAAATCAACTCTCCTTAAATTATTAGTTGGTTTGTATCGCCCTTTGGGAGGTGATATTTTTTATGATGGAATATCAATCAATGACCTAAGATACAACCATATTCGCAGACAGATAGGTTTTGTTACTCAAGATACACAACTTTTTTATGGATCTATACGTGATAACTTACTATTTGTTAAACCAGAAGCAACAGAAGTTGAAATGATGGAGGCTTTAACGGCAGCAGCAGCGATATCCATTTTAGAAAACTCTCCAAATGGTTTGGACACTGTTTTGGGGGAATCGGGTAGGAAACTTTCTGGTGGTGAAAAACAACGACTGTCAATAGCACGCGCCTTACTTAGGAAACCGAGGATTCTGATTTTTGATGAAGCAACTTCCGCCCTTGATTCCATAACTGAAGAACAGATTTCCAAGACAATTCGAAATATTTCGGCTAACAAACATCAGATAACAATTTTGATAGCTCATCGATTATCCACTGTTATGCATGCAGATACGATCTTTGTTTTGGAGCGTGGTGCTGTGATTGAAAGGGGTGACCACAGCGCATTGTTGGATAAGAAAGGTCTTTATTTTGCACTTTGGAGGCAGCAGCTTGGTGAAAGAAATTTCCAAGAAGAAGCTGGCAATCAATTGGGATTAGGGTGAATCAATTGGTGTTTGAAGAGAATCACTTAGCGAAAGTTATTGAACAGTTTGGAATCAAGATGTTTCGCGGTAATCAGGAAAAAATTATAAATCAGGTTTTATCTCAATCCCATGTGCTGGTTCTAATGCCAACTGGAATGGGAAAATCAATTTGTTATCAGATTCCTGCTTTGGTTTTGGATGGTGTTTGTGTTGTTATCTCTCCTCTCATTGCACTCATGAATGACCAGGTGAATGCTTTGCAAAAGAAATCTATAAATGCTACTTATATCAATTCTAGTCTCTCTAAAAAAGAAAGAATTGAACGATACCAAGGCTTAAAACTAGGTAAGTATAAAATAGTTTATGTTTCCCCTGAGCGATTCCAAAAAGAAGAATTTATATCTGCGATACAATCTGTAAAAATTTCTTTATTGGCTATTGATGAGGCGCATTGCATCAGTCAGTGGGGACATGATTTTCGACCAGATTATACAAAGATAAAATGGTTTCGAGAAATTTTAGGTTTTCCAACAACAATGGCGCTCACGGCGACAGCTTCGCCGAAAGTGAAAGATGACATTATCTTTCAATTAGGAATTCCAAAGGAGAATATTGATGTTTTTGACGATGGACTATTCCGCCCAAATTTACACCTTTCTGTTACTGATTGTTTTGATGCTGAAGGTAAATACAAATCGATATTAGCTGATCTATCTCTAAATCTTGGTGTCACAATAGTCTATTTTAGTTTGATACAAGATTTAGAAAAATTCAGTCATTTGCTTGATACAAAGAATTTCGAACACTTAGTTTACCATGGAAAACTTTCTGTAAATGAACGAAATAAAGTACAATCCGAATTTTTAAAATCAGATCAGATCATTCTACTTGCTACCAATGCTTTTGGTATGGGGGTTGATAAACCAAATATTAGAAACGTATACCATGCGCAGATCCCAGGATCGATTGAATCCTATTACCAAGAAATCGGCCGTGCAGGGAGAGATGGTGATCCTGCAATTTGTAAACTATATTATTCGCAAGACGACTTAACCATTCAAATGGATTTTATAGATTGGCAAAACCCTAGTCCTAGTTATTTAAAGAAAATGTACTCTGTGATTTCACAAAAACAATCAACAGGTTTGGATTATGAAACTTTGCAATCTCATATGACGTATAAAAATAAAGGCGATCATCGAATCCAAACGGCAATCAATTTACTCGAAAGTAAGGGTTTGGTATCAGGTAGTTTAGACTTCGGTAATTTACAGATCGAATCCGAATGGGATAATTCTTATTTTTCTGAGAAAGAATTTGAAAATAAAAAAAAAGAAAATCAGAAAAGATTATACCAAACAGTTCTATACACCAAAACGGATGTTTGTCGGCGGAAATTCATCCATGAATATTTTGGTGCAGAATTTATAAACTGTGAAAATTGTGATCTATGCCAAAACCAGACCTAAAACAATTTAGGCGGCCTTGTTTTTCTGGAACTCCCCCCAGAAATCAGAATCTGCCGTTCTTGTATAAAAGAATTTAATTTTTTCTCTTTCCAAAGTTTGAAGTGTGTTTTTTAGGTAAGTCAGTTTCGAAGGAAATTGACTTGTCATTTGGAAAAGTTGGCGATTCTTAGGAGAAGCAGGGAGTGAAAATTCCCAACAAATTTCTTCTTCCATGGCAGAGAGTGTGTCAAACAAGTTAGGCTCTTGTTCGTGGTTCCCCTGATTCCGTAAATTTTCTGATAGGTCATAATATTCTTCCAGTAGTGATTCAGCGTATTCCATTTGTTCCCTCTTTTTTACAGTATAAGGGAGAGGTGGGACAAAATGAGGAAATTGGTGGGAAATTTCGCGTGGTTGTAAAATTAAACTGGGTTTCGAAATAGCTTGCATGTAAAAGTAAACAGAGTTTCGGAACCGCGTGCCTGTAAAGTTAAACTGGGTTTCGGAACTGCGTGGCTGTGAAAGTAAACTGGGTTTCGAAATCGCGTGGCTGTAAAAGTAAACTGGGTTTCGAAATCGCTTGCATGTAAAATTAAACTGGGTTTCGGAACTGCGTGCCTGTAAAAGTAAACTGGGTTTCGGAACCGCGTGGCTGTGAAAGTAAACTGGGTTTCGAAATCGCGTGGCTGTAAAAGTAAACTGGGTTTCAAAATCGCGTGGCTGTAAAATTAAACTGGGTTTCAAAATAGCTTGCATGTAAAAGTAAACAGAGAGTAAATCGTGAGCAATTGTATGAAAATCTCAGAGTGGCCAGTGGGATTGGCTGAGAAAGATTTAATCCGCGCTATCGTATGTTTTGAAACCCAGGAGAAAGAAACCAATCGCTTACCTTTCTTTGCGGATGGATTTCCTGGGCTCATTTATTTTCAGTCTGAGGCAAAAGTCACCGTGTTTGCGGGAATCGAATCGAAGGTGATGGAGCCTCTGTTCATCTATGGCCAAACGATTGAACCTATCACAATTCAGTTTGAAGCTCCCTTCCGTATGTTCATGTTGCAATTATTCCCTTCCGTCATCGGGTCTGCTTTTGGTATCCCGATCCATGAATTGACAAATTCTTGCTGGAGCATTCCCCGCGAAGAGTGGGGCATTTTACAAACTTTGGATTCAATTGAGAATTCATGCGATATCCCTGAGACCATTAACAGTTTGGTGGATTTAATTGTTAAACGTTTAGCGAACTTCAAACCAGACCCAATCTTACATCAATGCATTGACCTTTTGGTTTCACACCAAGGAAATTACGAAATCAAAGACCTAACAAAGTTATTCGGAATATCGGAGCGAACATTGCAAAGACGATTTGAAAATTATGTCGGTCTCACCCCAAAACAATTCACGAATATCATTCGCTTTCAATCTGGTTTATCTAAAATGAAGAATTCAAAAAAAACACAATTAACAGACATTGCTTATGAAACTGGTTATTTCGATCAGTCTCATTTTATTCGACATTTCAAAAATTTCACGAAACAAAAGCCGTTTTCATTTCGCGAAAAAAAGTAAAATCTGTCGGGTTTATCCAATTTTTTTCACCAAAAGGCTGATATCCTATTCACATAGAACACTCAACTTATGAGCGAGACAAAAGTAAAAAATTAACATAGCTTTTGTTTGGTGTAAGTTTGAGTGATTTAAAGAAAGTAAATCTTAAAACAAGGGAAGAATTAAGCTATGGGTGAAAATATTGCCATTTTCGGTGCAACTGGGAGCGTCGGTTTAGTTTTGTTATCTCAATTAAAAGAAAAAAATAACAAATTAACTGTAATTAGTCGAAGTTCTGATCGTATTTCTAAGTTGGAACCGAATATTCGGGTGATCAAAGGTGATGTGACAAATCCCGTTGCAGTTGCTGAGGCAATCCAGGGACAAGACATTATTATTTGTTTACTTGGCTCATCACTACGCGATAAAAAATCGCTCCGCACTCGGGGAACGGAAGTAATCGTAAATGCTATGAAGGAAGCTGGAGTGAAACGAATCATCTGCCTTTCTGCTTTTGGTGCGGGAACATCTCGCAAATATTTGCCATGGCACTATCGTTTTATACTAGGGCCTTTGCTTATGGATCGTATGTTTCATGACCATAGCGGGCAAGAAACAATTCTAAAAAATAGTGGATTGGATTGGGTAATCATAAGGCCTGGACATTTTATTGAAGGTTCAACCGGAACAGAATATTTGCACGGACGTGAAGCGAATTCCTCAACTCAAAAAATATCTCTAACAATTTCGAGAGAAGATTTGGCAGACTTTATAGTGCGTCAATTGGAATCGAACGTTTATTTGCATGAAGCAGCTTGGATTTCGTACGCAGGTTGAATTAAAATATGAAAAATATATTGATACTTTTGAATATTAGTATAACAGGTATTTTGTTAGTTTTTCTTGGGTTTTTGATCATTTTAAACCCTAGAGTTTTGTTTGAAACTAATCAGGTGGAATTAGGAACGGATCCCAATCTCCTTAGCGAAATAAAAGCGCCTGGGGGTGCACTGTTAGCTTTTGGTTTGCTACTATGTTTCAGTTTAGTTCGTTCAAAAATTCGCACTATGGCTTTGGGCAGCACAGCAGTTTTCCTACTTGGGTATGGATTTGCCCGTATTGTAAGCATTGCTTTTGATGGGATGCCTGCGCCATCTTTGGTTACCGCGATGGTTATGGAAATTGGCTTGGGATTGGTTTGCCTTTGGGCGGGAGTCCAGACGAAAGAAAATTTCTAACCATTGTTTTAAAAACCACAAAAATTAGGGATTTTGCCTGTAGATAGAAAATTCCGGTTCGGTTTTTAAAAAAAATTGACGGGGTGGATGGACAATACTCAGAAACTAATTTATCATCATCTGCATATGAAGATGCGAAAAATAATATTTGTCCTTTCACTCATTTTGTTTCTATCGGGTGATTGTAAACCTGCGAATCTTACTAACATGTGTGATGTGAAATCGGATGCTTTTTGGTATTCAACACTCATTCGTTTTGTTAGTGGTGATCGTAGTCCCTCCTGTTTACCTTCTTTTGCATTTGAAGAACTATGGGGAGTTTTTATGCCATCAGGTGGATCCCCAGGAGCCACAGTCTACTCAATTGCCAATTACCAAAACCAAATCATCATAGGTGGTGACTTTTTGTATGCTGGTCCCTCCACTGGCGGGGCTGTGTATTTGGATTCCCAATTTGGAACTTTGGTTTCGCACAGAGTTTGCCCCTATCTAAAAGTAGTGGGGGTGACAAATGTTGCAATCTCCGATGGCGCTGGTGGATTCTACTTAGGTGGAGAAATTTTTTCAGTACAAGGAATCGAAGTTTCGGGACCCGTTCATATACTGTCTGGTTGTCAATTAGATCGAAATTTCAAAGTGCCAGAGGATTTTAGTCGTACGGTGTATTGCCTTCTTTTAGTTGGAGAAAGGCTTTATGTGGGAGGTAACTTTGTCGGTTGGGGAAGTGCATCATACAATCATCTCGTCGCCCTCAATCGTTTTACGGGAGATCTGGATCTAAATTTTAATTCTTCTAGTACAAATAACATAGTACATGATATAGTTACGGACGGGAACCATCTTTACGTGGGCGGTGATTTCACAAATATCGGTGGCGCTGCAAAAACAGGATTAGCTAGGTTGGATCTTTCAACGGGAGGCAATGATGGATCTTTTCCCGCACAGTTGCCTGGTGGAAGTTATGCGGCGGATTTGGAACTCGGCACGGATGCCAACGGAACTCCAGTTTTGTATGTTGTCGGCTCAGGTGGGGCTCCCTACAATAGTGCTAGTTCCTATTTTTTAGATGGATCCCAAACAACCTGGAACCCACTTCCCAATAACCAAATCAATCGAGTGGCTCAGTTTCAGGATACCGTTTATTTAGGAGGAAGCTTCTCTTTGATCAATGGAGGCATTCCTGGAAGTAATCTAGTGGGTGTGGATAGTTCTGTAGGTATTACGAAAATCAATAATTATGCGATCGCTAATCCTGTTACATCGATTGAGATCATAGACCAAATTATGTATTTGAGTGGCGAGTTTACTTCTGTCAAAGGTGTTCCGCGGCGCTATGCGGCTGCAGTTTCTCTAATTGACCAAACTGTAACTGCTTTTGATCCATCTTTTGATTCTGGAATTGGAAACCCTGGTGCTAGTTTTACTTCTGCAGGCAATGGAACTCTCTTTATGACCACGATGCGAACAACAGTAAACATAAAACCTAGGCGAAATTTTGCTGTATTTGATGAATTGACTGGTTACCCATTTGAATCACCTAATATCGATTTTTTGGTAAAGGCGCTCTATGTTCATGAGAATTATTTATTTGTAGGTGGATCTTTTACCAACATTGGTGGTATACCAAGAACAGCATTTGCAATACTCGACCTTCCATCATACCAAGTGAATCCAAAATCTATTTCGGTTGTAGGTGCGGGCACACCTGAGATTCGAGCATTTGCAAAAGATGAATCACAATTGTATATCGGAACCTCCGATGTTACAAGCTTTGGAGGGTCTAGCCGTATGGGAGCTATGGCCATTCGATTGTCAGATTTGAATGTGTCCGATTGGAATCCAAACTTGGCAGGCACTGGAGAGAGCCTACTCCCGATAAAAGATTTATTATTTGTTGGAGGTTTGTATTCAGGAATGAATGGAGATGGAACCACCACAAATTACCATGCTGTGGACAAAATGAACGGAAACAAGCGAGGTGTTCCTTCGACAATAGTTTTCCCAAATAGTGGAGTGTATGCACAATCTACTTTTGGAAATCAAATCTTTTTGGGTGGGCAATTTTCGAACATTGGCGGAGATGTAGAATTTTCTAGGTTTGCTATTTATGATACTACCGAGCAAAAATACGTTACACCTTCACCGGTTAAAACGAATAACTTTGTGTACACACTCAATGTTTCTCCCGATGGGAAACTGGTACTTGGTGGTTCATTCGATGAGGTGAATGGAGAACCTAATCGGTATTCGTTTGTATATTATGATATCAATACCAAAACTTTATCTCCATGGAATTCGAACATCAACTCCACTGTGTTCAGTTCGCTGTATAAAAATGGAAGGTTTTATGTGGGTGGGGAGTTTACCATTGCTCATAAAAAAAGTTGTGGAGGTTTTACCGTAACAAGTCTGAATGAGTGATTCCCGCAAATGAGGGTATCACCTATTGATTCTTTGGGAGGTTGCGATTATGATTCCAAAGGATGATAGCCCAACGTATTTTAATTATCATTTTTTTGAGTATTAGCATCTTTGAATGCAGTAGTTTGATCCCCATAGAGGAGAGGAGACATCCACGTGGATCCATTTCTTTGCCTAATGGCCTAAACCTCACCTCCTGGATCCAAAAAAAGAAAAACCATCTACAACATAGGATGGTCTTTCGAACTGCAAATGAAAATGATTTTGTCGTAACTTATTATCGCAAAGAAACCATTGGTGTCGGATCATTTATCTCTTGTTCGTTTGTAGTAAAACAATTACCGAATAACGGATTTGAATTATACGATATGATTTTCATAGTTGACTATGCTGATTATACGAAACCAAAGCTTAGATCAAAAGGTGGTGTTCTTGGGCCTACCTCCGAGGAAGAAAGAACTAACATTCTATTGCCTTGTGTTGACGAATTTTTGGAAAGTCAATGAAATATACAATCCTAATTTCTGTTTTTTTCTATTCCTGTTTTGCGAAAATCGAATCCAATCCGCAATCTAAAATTGTCGTAAAATCAACTCAACGAAATTTTCAAAATATAAGCATATTGAATGACAATGAAATATATATGAAGGCAGAACAAAAAAACTTATTTGGTGCTTCAGATGAATATATTACGAAAATGAATGAAAAAACTACACAAATCCTAGAAAAACGTCTTGGTTGGAAGATAGTCGGAATTTATAATATTCATGATAAAAATTTTGATATAAATATGATTTCCACAGAGGATAATATTTTGGTTACATCTTCTCATATAACAAAGTTTATTCCGTTTCATAACGCAATCGCAATTTTTCCTTTACTTAGTTATTGTTTAATACCGTGTCATCAGAATGTTAAGATGAATGTATCAGTGAAATTCTTTCATAAATCAGAATTGGTTGCTGAAGGAAATTCAATAATGGAAGGGAAACGTTTCATTAGTCCATTTTATATTTTTGTTCCATTTCTTTTCGAAAGATTTGAGGGACATGTGTTAGATGAATCCAGTCTATTATCTTCAATGTTTTTGCAAGGGTTTGAGTATTCAGTTGTGGATGGTTTAAATAAAATTCCTAAAAACTAACAGATAAAAATTGGTAAAGGTGGACAATCTGCCCATATCCAATTTTTACCAAACCGAAGCTTATAAATCGATTGCCTTTGGACCCAAATCATTAAGATGGAGTCAAAAGCGAAATCATAAATTCATTTCATTTTGAAAGGGTTTTCCCTTCAGGGTTCATATGTTAATCTCTCGTCTACCTTACAAGTTACACTTCGTTTTTATTGTTTGTTTCGTTTTATTTACGAGTAATTTTTGCAAGATAGAAACAAATGTAGATTCAAAAGCAAATTTTGGAAATTTTCAATTAACTGATTGGGATCCTGATGGGGGACTTGTCAATTTAAAGGGTGATTGGGAGTTTTGTTGGGATGAATTGATACCACCTGATGCGAATGAAACAGTATGGGCAGAAAAATGTAATGGGTATTTTGCCGTACCGAATTTTTGGAAATTTTATTCCATCGGTGGTAAAAATCTTCCTATCTACGGAAAAGCTACATATCGATTGAAATTAAATCTCCCAAATAATCCTTCAATTCAATATGGAATTTTTTGGACAGAAATTATGTCTGCATTTGAAATTTTTATCAATAAAAAGTCTTTAGTGAAGGTTGGAAAAACGGGCGATTCATTTGCAACCATGGAACCTGGCTTAAAGCCTGGCACAACCAAAATTGGTTACCTCCCAGAAAAGACAGAAATAATCATTTGGGTATCCAATTTTAATCATGAGAATCATGGTTTTTGGGAACCTTTGTATTTTGGGAAATGGGAATTGGTTGAAAGAAATTATATAAATTTAGTTATGCGAGATATTGCATCTTGTTCTGCCGTTATTTTCATCGGCCTTTATCATTTGATAATGTATTTTTCACGTCTTAGATCAAAAGAATATTTATATTTCTCTTTGTTTTGTATTTTTATGGGTCTTCGGCAGCTTAATTTTGAAACACATACATTTTACTATTTATTTCCAGGTTTACAATTTGATACTTATATACGTTTTTTATTCGCTGTAGTATTCCTATTAGCAATATCTCTTGTTAGTTTATATGATTCTCTATTCCCGAATGATATTCCGAAAATATTTACAAATTTTTTACGATTAGTGCTCTTTTCATTTTTGTTTACCTTATTTTTTCCAGTTACACAATTTACACATTTTGCAAACTATTTGTTCGGCTTTTTTATCGTCATCATTTTGTTGTATATTCCTTTGTTTGTAAGAGCTTTGTATAACAAAAGAGAAGGGGCAGGGCTCATGCTGATTGCCTATTCGGTTACTGCCATTACCCTCTTAAATGATATACTTTTTACTCTCGGCTATTTACAAACAGGTTATTTATCTCATATAGGTGTTTTGTTCTATATTTTCATTCAAGCAATCATTCTTTCTAAAAAGATAACAAAGACTTTGAATGAGGAAGAAAAATTGGTTCACCAATTGAGTGAGACAATTGATGAGAAAGAACGAGCTCATTTAGAGCTTATGAATTTAAAAGAATACCAGAAATATGAATTAGAACTGCAAGTTAAATTACGAACGCAAGAATATGAAAACGCAAAAGAGTTAGCCGAAACTGCCAATATAGCAAAATCTCAATTCTTAGCTACGATGAGTCATGAGATTCGTACTCCGATGAATGGTATATTGGGCATTTCTGAATTATTAAAATTAACAAATCTCTCTAAAGATCAGATCCAATATGTGAAAATGATCCAAGACAGTGGCTTGTCACTCTTAACGATATTAAATGATATATTAGATTATTCTAAATTAGAAGCAGGTAAGATTGAATTATTGGAGTCTGATTTTTCTTGGAGGGTTTTGTTAGAGCTTGTAGAAGGAATTTACAAACATCAGGCAGAGAAAAAGAATGTGAGTTTCGATATTGTATTTGATCCCGATTTTCAATATTTTGCGAACGGGGATGAAAATCGAATTAAACAAATTTTATTTAACCTTATTTCGAATGCGGTAAAATTTACTGACTCTGGTGAAATCAAAGTCATTTTGTCTTCTAGGAAAATGGATAATGACAAAAGAATTTTATACTCGGTCTCCGTGTCTGATACGGGAATTGGAATCCCAGAAGAAAAAATTCAATCATTATTCCAGCGTTTCACTCAGGTGGATTCAAGCATTTCACGTAAATATGGAGGTACGGGGCTTGGTCTCGCAATTTCAAAAAAATTAGCAGAAGCCATGGGTGGTGAAATACAAGTCAAAACTAATAGACAAAAAGGTTCAATTTTTATATTTGAAGTAAAATTAAAGCCTAATTCCGCTTCGAGAGTGTTGCATTCCGATGATTCTATCAATTTGTCGAATCTACCAGCTAACACAAATGTGCTTGTTGTTGAGGATGATCCTACCAATTTGTTTTTAATTTCTAGTTTTTTAAAAAAATTGAACGTCAAACATGAAGTAGCGCATGATGGTTTGGAGGCAGTAGAAAAAACAAAATCTAACCAATTTCAGTTGATCTTTATGGATATCAATATGCCAAATTTGGATGGTATAACTGCATCTCAAAGAATTTTGGACGATCAAACGATCGATCCGAAGCCAGTGATTATTGCGGTAACTGCCGATGTTTTCCAAGAAGATAAGGAAAAGTGTTTTCAGGCTGGTATGTCAGCATTTTTACCGAAGCCGTATCAAAAACGAGAAATAGAACAAACATTATACGAATGGTTGATCGAACGTAAGAGAAATGTAAGGTTCGACGGATAGGGAGGCATGTGTTTTGCTTCAGCTCATTCTGTATTAAAATTTTCTTAAGAACTCATTTATACTTGTCAGTTCCATAAGGTTTTCTATCCATAGGTGATTAAAACATATCGCCTAATTATGAGTAAACTCTTTATAGCGATTTTCTCCAAGGAGACGTAAGAATATGTCGGATTCCAAAAAAATTTATTGCGCAGGCCCAATGTTCAATCCTTCCGAAATTGCAGAGTTGTCTAACATTTCTGAACATTTGGAATCCATTGGCTATTCAACCTTTCTCCCTCCTCGGGATGGTTTGGAGTTTATACAGAAAGGAAGAGAGAAAGGCAAAGTCCTTGTTCATTGCCTATCTGGTGTAGCCAGAAGTGCTGCTATCGTAACTGCATATTTAATGAAAACCAACGAAAAAAATGCAGATGAAACCATTCAATTTTTAAGAACCAAGCGCAAAGTAATCAATATAAACAAAGGTTTTCAAGAACAATTGCGCAGTATATCGTAGATCTTCTGTTAATTTTTGTTTCGAACAATTGTGAAAGATCGTAAGCATCGTTCATTAGAATGAACGCTCGTCACCTCACTAATATTATTTGCAAATAAATATTCGGTTGCTGAGACGATAATCTAAATTCGTTAAAATTGACTTTCATTTAAAAAACTCCCACATCAAGTCGTTGGCATTTATGACGGTGGTTGGAGATTCTTTCCAAGTTAATTTGCGAGGGTTCTTTCCTCCTGGCCATGAATGTCCTCCGGATTCTGTCACGCAAAGTTTTACCTTCACACCATTTTTACATTGACTATATTCATCACAATATGCACCCGTTTTGGATAAAATACGATTGGGAACAGTGGAACATTGATTGAATTTAACCCATTTTAAGATTGTATTTGGCACCGATTCAAACGTTGTTCCGTTTGTTTTCTTTCCTACTGGTTTTCCTTCACCACCAAAAAAAGGAACTCTTTCGTCGTTCATTGCGTGAATATGGAAAATATTTATGGGTCGATTTGGATTACATTCCATTGTGTTGTCAGTACCAGCAACTGCAGTTATACCAGAAAAAACTTCAGACATTTCACAAGCAAGCCTGTATGACATCATAGCACCGTTTGACATACCAGTAAGGTAAATTTTCGAAGAATCAACATTTACTTGTTTGGTGATGTGGAAGATAAGTTGTCTAAAATAACCTACATCATCAATGTTTTTGTCACGAGCATGTGCACAACAATTACCAGCATTCCAAGTAGCGATTTTACCAGATTTGAATGGGCTGTATCCGTTAGGAAAAACAACAATATGACCTAACGATTCTGATTTTGTAATTTGTAAGTACAGTTCATCATTTGATTGAATTTCCATATCTCCACCTCCGCCATGCAGAGCAAAAAGTAGTGAAGTTGGAACATTCGGATTGTATGATTTAGGAATATGTATTTTGTAATATCGTAATTCGTTTTTATATGAGAACGAAAAAACATAATCACCTGGGGTTTTTAGTCGGGTAAAAAGATCGGTAGACGCAATCGGTGCGGGTTTTTCTTCCATTTTTTTGATAAATCGATTTTTGATTTTTTCACGAATCCATCCTGCTTTACAGGATTCCGAAAAAACAAACAAACTTAAAATGAGAATTACGATTCTGCCAAATAAACCTAAATTCATCTTTTCCCTCATTGATTGGAACTTCGATACAGTAAGACCCGTAAATATTTGATCAAGTTCCCAAATAGACAAATTTTACATCATTGAATTCTTTTTAAGTTAAATCCAGTTCGGACAATAATTTTAGAGATTTTATCCTTGTATCTGTATCATAAACTGAAGTAACAATCATTAGTTCATCAGCACGTGTTTCTTCCAAAATTTTCTTTAATCCAATAGACACTGTATCCTTCGATCCTATAACGGAATAAGACAACATCCTAGAGGCGAATTCCTTTTCATGTTCATTCCAATAAGTTTCGATATCAGAAATTGGAGGAGGAAACGTACCACGCGTCCCCCGGACGATTCGAGTGAAGGACTGTTGTGTGCTTGTAAATAAAAATTTGGCTTCTTCGTCTGTGTCTTGGACGATTACATTTACACTTACCATTAGATATGGTTTTTGTAAATATACAGAAGGCCTAAAATTATTTCTATAAATCTCGATTGCATCCATTAAGGAAGCAGGTGCAAAATGAGAAGCAAATGCATAAGGCAAACCATATGCTGCAGCCAATTGAGCACCAAACAAACTAGATCCGAGGATCCAAACTGGTACATTTGTTCCAACCCCAGGTATAGCTTGGACAGAGGCCCTGTCTACTTTTTCACCTAAATAGAATAACAGTTCTTTTACGTCTTCAGGAAAATTGTTTGAACTAGTTGGATCTCGTCGTAACGCACGTAAGGTGATTTGGTCGGTGCCAGGAGCTCTTCCTAAACCTAAATCAATTCTACCTGGGAACAAACTCTCTAAGGTACCAAACTGTTCTGCAATCACCAGTGGAGAATGATTCGGTAACATGATACCTCCAGCCCCCACCCGAATTGCCTTTGTTTTGGAAGCTAAATGTCCAATAACGACAGATGTAGCAGCACTCGCTATACTCGGAAAGTTATGATGTTCTGCCACCCAGATTCTATGGTAACCAAAATTTTCCACACTCTGTGCGATTCGTACGCTACTTAGGAGTGCTAAATTTGCATTCTCACCTTCATTAATAAAAACCAAATCGAGAACTGATAATTTTGTCATTGTATCTTAAAATTTAGAATTCCTTTACTATATTTTAGACAGTTACTAACTTTTTGTTCATTGCTATTTTTCTGTAAAATGTTAAATTCAGAGAATAAATTATCTTGGTTTTACCTGTAAAAATCAGAAATTTGAATGACAAATCTGTAGGTAAGTTATGTTAAAAAAAAGTCATATCCGCAATTTAGCAATCGTAGTTTTAATTATATCGTTATTTTTTATTTTGCAACCAAAGGATGAAGGACATCCGCATTCTGAATATTTTTCAAAACTTAATTCCGAATTAAAATCTAATGGATTTGGTAGACCTGTTATTCTCCTGGACTTGGATCGTTTGGATGAAAATCTTCAAATATTAAAATCAAAACTTTACCCTCCCTTGGCTTATCGAATCGTTGTAAAATCCCTTCCTTCAAAACAACTATTGCGATATATTATAAAATTCACAAATACGGAAAAGTTGATGGTTTTTCATTCAGCTGATTTAGTCATGTTATTGAATGATCCAGAATTTAATTCATCGGATATTTTACTTGGAAAACCTATGCCAGTGAAAGCCTTGGAAGATGTTTACAGTAAAACCAAACCTGAAAGATTTCAGAAATTACGTTGGCTTGTGGATTCTAAAAAAAGGTTGGATCAGTATCTTTCATTTTCGCAAAAAACGAATACTCAATTACGTATTGTTTTAGAAATCGACATTGGCCTTCACAGAGGCGGGTTTTCAAATATGGAGTCTTTCAAACAGACGTTAAATATTCTAGATATAAATCATAAATCTTTAATTTTCGAAGGGTTTATGGGATACGAACCACATGTAGCATCTACACCAAATTTTTTTGGCGATAAGACTACCGCCATTGATGAGTCATTACAAAAATCTCTTTTGGTATACGAAGAATTTTACCAAATAGGTAAAAAGTCTTTTCCTTTATTGTTTGACAAACCAATGTTATTTAATGGAGGCGGTAGTAAAACGTATCAGTTTTATCAAAATAGAAATTCTATAGTCAATGATGTTTCTGTTGGCTCGGCTTTGGTCATGCCAACCGATTTTGATGTGGTTACATTAAAAAATCATAAACCAGCTTTTTTCATTGCAGCACCTGTTTTGAAGAAACTTGAGGGAACCACCATTCCTTTTTTAGAAAGTTTATCTTTTTTGTTTCCACTTTGGAATCCAAATTTGCAAGTCACCTATTTTACGTATGGTGGTGCATTTTTAGCTAAGAAAGAATCTCCAAAGGGGTTATATGATAATCAATTATTTGGTTTGAGCACAAACCAAGGTATACTCAATGGAAGTAAACAAACGAAATTAGAACCTGACGATTATGTATTTTATCGCCCAACTCAAAGTGAGAAGGTGCTTGCCGAAATGGGTGAAATTGTCCTCATTCGGCAAGGTAAAATTATTGGAACTTGGAAAACCTTTAGTAATTGATTTTGGTATTATTCTTGAGCGTATTCATCCAAAACTAGTCTTTGAAATCCAAATTATGTGTTAATGTTTCTTTTGATCCATCATTAAAATAAACAATTGCCTTTAATGGAAAAGTACCCCAACCGATGGCTGACATTGGAAATCCAAAATCTTTTCCTTGGTTTATTTTGATTTGATTATTTTTGAAAGATGGGTGGAGGATATATTCAACAGTTTGTATCTTAGCTAAATCCATTTCCGAACCTTCTAAAAATGCGGTCCAATTATAATAAGTTTGGCCATCTCGTTTTTCCAATGGAACGGAAGAATTAGTTAATCTTAATTTAGGTTTGACTTTGTCTGTGAATTTAAGCATTTTAGTGAACTTTTCGATCGTGCCATCTTTAAAATAGACAGAAGCCCCAACTTCAAATGTTCCCCAGCCTCTCGTTGAATATGCAAAACCATTTTCAGGTGAACTAATAACTTCCACATTCGGATTTTTGAATGTTTTGTGTAAATGGTAAATAACTTTTTGGATATCATGGAGATCTGTTAAACTTCCATCTATTTTGATAGACCAATCCCAATAGTCTTGGTTGTTGATTTTGCCATAATATTTATCGGCTTGAATAAATTTTAAGGCGCCGCGTTTGATTTCGTTGAATTCGAGCACAAAATTCAATTTTTTTGAAGTGCCGTCAGTAAAATTAATGCGAGCGCCAATTTTATTTGCACCGAAACTGTGTGAAACGCCTGTTAATTCATAATCTAAATTCGTATTATTATTTGCTTCTAATTCTTCTGGAATATCCCATTCAATTTTTTGAATTATGGATTTTGTAATTTCGTTGGCTTCTATTTTGGCCTTCCAACCCCAGTAACCATGGTTACCTTCATCAATACCAGAAAACCAAGTATTTGCTTTCAATTGAATCGAATTTTTATCTGGTTTTGCTGTTTCAATATTCGATTTTTCGTCGATTGCTACAAGAGCAATTTCCAGAAAATTTGCTCCCTTGTTGTCATAACCTATTTTGCCAAACAAATCGTAACTAACCCATACATATCCTTTTTCACCCCATTGGGATCCCCAAGAGTTTAAAAATAGAAGTGCTCTTCTATCATCGTCATAAGCAACGATGACCATTGCATGCCTACCATGGGAAGAACCCAATCGATCGCGGGCATTGTCCCGAAGTGTTTTGTTAAATATTTTATACTTACCGCTGTTGAACGTTGCATCTGTAACAATCCCCACGAGCAAGGGGTGTCCAAGTTGTAACGCGTTTTTAATCTCGGCTAAAGAAGTTATGCTATAGTATTTATTTATCTTATATTTTTTTGCTTCATTAAATGCATTGTTAGTTGGTCTTGCCGTAAAATTTGTTGTATATGGCATTGTCTGCAAAGTTGCAGCACCTTGTTCATACATTAGTTTTAATGCATTGGTGACGCTTGATCCTTGGTCGCGTCCGCTATTGATTTGATTATAAATATACGATGGAGAAAAAATTCGCGATGGTCTATCCGGTACCCAATTGTTATCTACAGCTTCAAGATATGTTTTTAAATAATATGCGGAAGCCCATGCAGTACAGTCATTCATTTGTTGTCTTCCAATTTCTGGAAATAAGCTTATTCCATAATCATTATAACGCAGATCTTTCACAGGTGGTGGGGGAGTCAGTGATCTATGTTTTGGAGGATTCCAAACAGGAATCTCTGAAAACTCTCCAGAATCAACCAGTAAACCGCCGTTGATTTCTCCACTTTGGGATTGATTTACATTCGGGATCGTGATATAAGCCTGGTTATGTCTTTCGGGAAGTCTGCCGATTGGGTTTATGAATACAATCTGTACGAAACAGATGAAAAGAAATAATTTGTTTTTCACATGGGAAATTACTTCCAAATCAATTCCAAAAGCAAGAAAAGATCATTTATTTTCGGAAAAATATTTAATTAAAAAATATGACGATAATGCGTAGAAATCCGAATATTCTTAAATGCAAAAAACGCAAGCGTACAATTTGCTAATGACTTTTCTTTGTTTTCATAAATATTTATTGACAAACATCAATTTATGAGTAGGATTCCCCCGCAAGGAGATCTTAAAATGCCAAAATTCCGCATTTTTGTTTTATTTTTATCTTTATTGATTCCGCAGCTTGTATTTGGGCAAACAGAGAGTGCATTTGTCTTCCCAAACAATATTGAATTGGTTTCTGGAGGAAGTGCAGAAGTAACTGTAGATTTATTTTTACCTGAAAATCGACATCTTTACATTTCGAATACGAGCGCCCTCAGTTTTAACAAACCAACACAATTCAGTTCAAAATCAAAAGGGTTTTTGGTTGCTATCAAGGAAAATCCAAGTGGAGACAAAAAAGAGGAAGATCTCATTCTTAAAGGAAAAGGAGAAACAAAATCAGGCTCTTATTTACTTTCTGTCTATGAAACAGGTGGTCGAAAAGCTTCAGTGAAACCTGAAAAACTAACGATTGAAATTTTTACTCAGTGGTGCAATTCCGAAACAAACAAGTGTTATGAACCAAAGAAAATTCGGAAAACCATTTCTGTCATTGTTTCAAAAGAGAAAGAAAAAAAGCCTGTTGTGAAATCTAGGAGTAGCGGTGGTATCCTTTGGGCTAATAGTTTGAAAGATGCAAAATCAAAAGCGCAAAAAACAAATCAAAATATATTTTTTGCGATTTCTGCTCCAGCTTGGTGCGGAGCCTGTGTTTATTTGGAAGAGAAGGTTCTAAGTAAAAAAAATGTGATCCAAACCTTGAATAGTAAATTTGTTTCTGTCACCTTAGATGATGAGAGTAAAGAAATTGACAATTTTAAATTTGATGGTTATCCGACTCTTTTTGTTTTGGATCCAAAGGGAAAAGTAATTGTACAAGAGATTTCTTTTGATAGTGAGACTAATTTATTAAAGGAAATCAAAAAATACGAAAAAAATGCGTCAACGGTTGCCACAACTACAACACCAACTGGACCAACACCTCCCACAACCACACTAGCAGGAAAAGTGCACACTTATTCTATTAAACAAGAATTAAAGTTTACCGAAAATACAAACGGTACTTGGTCATTAACTTCCCAAGAAGGAAGTTTTGTTTTGGAAGAAACAAGGAGAGATGATAATTATATCATTTTAAGCCAAGCTCAAAAAGGGAATTTTTACGCATTGCCTGTTAGTGGTAAACTTGCATATTATATGAAAGATGGCAAGTGGGTACAATTGGATTGAGTTATAAAATTTGAACTAATCGAAAGACTTTGATAATACAGGGTCATCTGATTTAGGTTAGTTCATGTAAATCGCCTTTGCTTAAATCTCAAGGATAGAATCTAAACTTTTTACAGAATGATCTGCAAGGTTTTTGTATGGAAATTCCCCCGTTGGATCGATATAAATTGTATCAATTCCAGCGGCTCTCCCCGCTTCTAAATCAAAACGATAATCACCCACTATAATTGTGTTTTCCTTTTTTGCATCCCAAACTTTCATTAGTTGGAAAATGCCATCAGGATTAGGTTTGGGAATCGCCTTCTCTCTACAAAAAATAAAATTTGGTTCAAAAAAATGAATTAAATTTGCTCCTTTTAAGGTTTCAAGTGAATTCTGAAAACTATTTCTTGTTAAGATGCCCATCGTATATGATTTTAACGACAATTCATTGAGTAGTTTACTAGTGCCTGGCGATTCTACTGCTCGTTTTGCGATCTCTAATTCTATTTTATTAAGCTGCGTATGTTTTTTAATCTGTTCTATAGGAGAAAGTTTTGAAAGTGAACTTAGTATATCTTCGTTTGGTGGTAAACCTAGTTCAAATTTGATTGCCTGAAAATCGTGGAGAGCAATGGTAAGAGTACCGTCCATATCGAATATCCAGAATTTTTTTTGTTCAATTAGTTTCATCTTGTCTTGTTTTTTGAAGGTCTTCTTTTGTATTGATGTTTCGGAAGTTAAATTCTTCATCTATCGGTAATTTTAAAATATAAGGTTTGGGGTTTAAACAAATGATTCGTTTTTGTAAAGAAAAATCATTCGTTACTTTTGAGATGATAGAGTTATACCATTTAGAAAGAACTTCCATCGAATAAATTCCACACAATGGTTCTAAACCTGTGGAAGATTCATAAAATACTCCCGGTAATTTTGTTTTGGACTTTAGGTTTATTTGCAGTAAACGGTTGATTGTCCTTAGTTTGACGAACGGTATATCTACTGGTAAAAAAAATAAATGTTCTATATTCTTTTTTTTACTAAAATAAGAATATGTAGATAGAATTCCTTTGAGAGGGCCATAAGCAGGAATATTTTGATCTACTAAAAAATTTGGATTTTGGATAAGTTCTGAATATTCTTGAATTTGATTTTGTCTTAATGAAAAATAAATATTACCATTAAAATATTTTAGTTTTTTTAGTAATCTCGTTAAAAAAGTTGAGTTTTTGCCAATTTTTACAAATGCTTTGTCTTGCTGCATTCGGACACTTTGTCCGCCTGTAAGAATTACGAAGTTTGGCTTAATGATCGAGTGATTCATGAATACAGCCTTTCGACCATTCTGATGTACCATCGACATAAAATTCTTTCTTCCAAATAGGAACTTCATGTTTGACACGATCAATAATCATACGATTTGCTTTATAAGCTTCATCTCTATGAACTGAGCCTGTAATAACAAGAACTGCAACTTCCCCAAGTTTTACAGTCCCAAGTCTATGAGTGCATTCAATAAATTCTAATTTCCAAAGTTTACAAACTTCGGTAATTATTTCTCCTATCATTTTTTCAGCCAATTCTGGATACGCATCATATTCCAAATGGGTTACTGCTCGCCCTTCATTGATATTTCTTACCACGCCAGCAAATAGGACGTAACCACCCATACTCGGATAATCTGGAAAGGTTTTTGGCAGTTCCAGTGGCATATGGCTAATGTATTTCAGTTTTAAATCTTCCATTTATCCTCCGCTAGATGGAGGTAGTAGGGCAATAATGGCTCCATCATTTATAACTTCAGTTTCTGCAACAATGGATTGATTGATAGAAACCCTGCTAATCCCAAGCAATTTTGTTAGTTCTGGATATTGTTGTTTTAAAAGATTTTTAAGATCTGCGACCGTGGCTGAACTTTCTAATTCTAGCGTCTGCGTATTTGGTAAAAAGTCGCGGAATGCAGCAAAACTGAGTAGCTGTATTTTCATCTACCCTCCAATGAACTTCATTGATAGTTTTGATCCAGTAAAATAATTCTTTTTCGTCAACATGGCTTGGGCTAAGGCAGCTTTTGCTGCATCCAAATTTTCTGGCAATTCAAAAGACGTTTGATCACTCAAACACCCATAGACCCTTCCAAATGAATCCATTCTTAAACGATTACAACCCTCACAAAATGGTTCAGAGTGATTTGCAATTATGCCAAAGATATATCCATTTTCTGTTTGGTGGTAAGTGGCTGTGGAGTCTTTTTCAGTGTAATACGGCTTAAATTTGTATTTTGATTTAATTGTATTCTTAATTTTGTCTGACGAGAAAAATAAATCGGAATGTTCTGCTTGCAATGGTCCCATTTTCATAAATTCCAAATATCGAATGGGTATTTCATTTTCTCCTGCCCAGTCTAATAATGGTAAAATTTCGTTTTGATTGTAACCATTTAAAACTGTACAGTTTATTTTTACATCTAAACCTGTGTTTTTTGCATGTAGAATATTGATTTTGATATTTTCAATTGGAATTTTACGATCGCTCATTTTTTCAAATGCATATTGATTAATACTATCCAAAGAAAAGTTCATGCGAGTTAGGCCAGCATCTTTCATTTTGTCAATTAATTGCATATTGAAAAATCCGTTTGAAGTGAGAGCAACCTCGTCTATCCCTAATATTCTTATTTTTTGAATTATATTTGTTATCTCTTTGTGTAACGTTGGTTCACCCCCTGTGAGATGAACTTCTTTCAATTTTAGAATAGTGATTAAAATTTTTATTTTTGATTCTAATAATTCCGTTGAAATGAAATGAATTTTAGTTTCATAAGAATCCGATTTATTTTTTGGGGCACAGTAAACGCAAGCAAAATTGCAGTGTGAAAGGACACTCAAACGCAGAACTTCAAACTTTCGAGTATTTTCTGCCATGATACTGTCTACATTCTTTTGGAATTCTGACTTGGAAACAAAAAATGAAATTTGGAATAATTATTTATCCATAAGTTTGATTTTAAATTTTTCCTTGCTTATTTACTTTAGATGAGTCATTCCTACAGAATGCGATCGGATGAGGAAAAATTCTTCGAACGTCAAATTTTAGTGCCGGATATTGGAACGCTTGGACAAAAAATTCTAAAAAATTCTTCGGTTCTCGTTATAGGTTTAGGAGGTTTGGGTTGTCCTGCGACGTTACAGTTGGCACTCTCTGGTGTCGGTAAGATTGGAATTATGGATTTTGATTCTGTCGAATTAACAAACCTCCACCGCCAAACTTTGTTTACATTCGCAGATATTGGTCGGTTAAAAACGAAAGTAGTATCTGAGGCTCTATTAGCAAGAAATCCATGGGTAAATATCGTTGAATATTCTCAAATGTTATCAGTTGATACTGATCCAGATATTTTTGCGGAGTGGGATATTGTATTAGATTGTACTGATACGATTTCATCGAAATATATTATAAATGATTTATGCCTTCGATTGAATAAACCATTCGTGATTGCTTCAGTTTACAGAACGAGCGCACAGTTCGTTTTTTTTTCGCCAAATGGTCGTCCATGTTACCGTTGTTTATTCCCAAATTTACAGGAAGGAGATTTGTTAAGTTGTAACATCGGTGGGGTGATCGGCATTCAATCCACACTTGCTGGAACTCATCAAGCATCGCTTGCGGTTCAATATTTATTGAATCCAGGTCAAATAGATACTGATATTGTTTATTATTTAGAATGGAATCCGCCAATATTGTTTCAGACAAAAATGGACATCAATCATAGCTGTGAAATTTGCGGTATAAATAAAAAACTAGATTTACAATTAGTAATAGAAAAAAATGAGATTTCAGTTTTGCAAATGAAAGAATTGACTCAATCTAAGAGATGTTTGGTGATTGATGTTCGAGAAGAGGATGAAATTTCAGAAAATCCAATCCCTTTTACGATTTCCTTTCCTTTATCGAATTTACAGTCTGGCCAACAGCTAAGTTTCGAGGGTTACCAGGCAATTATTTGTATTTGCGAGTCTGGAATAAGGTCAAAAACTGCACTCCAGTATCTTGGTGACAATATCGAAAAATATTCATTGAGAGGAGGACGTCGGTTACTCGTGAATACACTCTAAATTAAAATTTCAGATTTTTCTAATAGAAACTTTGGTTCCACTAAAAGCCGCATTACCAGAAAATTCATCCACAGTCTGATCGTCGGTAAGATCATTGATGCTCACACCTGCAAATTCTGAGGCAACCTTCTGTTTCGTACCAGATCTACCATGTCCAAACCCGTGAGGTATGCTGACAACACCAGGCATAAGTTCTTCAGTTACCTCCGCTTGTATTTGAATTTTCCCCACATTGGATTCTACCAAAACTAAATCATCATTTTGGATCTTTAGATTCATTGCGTCTTCTGGATGTATCATTAGAGTACACCTTTGTTTTCCTGACATCAGTTTCGGAAGATTGTGCATCCAAGAATTGTTACTTCGTAAATGCCGACGTCCGATGAGAAGCAATGTATCTTGTTTTGCCTGATCATTACTCAGCTCAGAATATTTTTTTCTTAGACGGTGCAGGTCAATCTGTATTAGTTCTGGGACGAGGTTGATTTTTTTATCTTCAGTGTACAATCTGTCCGGAAAATTTGGTTGAAGAGAGCCAAGGTCAACACCGTGTTCATTTGTTTTCAGCAAATCCAAACTCATAGAAATCGTTGGATTGGTCTTTTGACCATATGGCCCAGATTTTAAAGCATGATCGATTATACTTGCAGGGGTTAACTTCGATTTTACTAAATCTTTTGGAAGCGCTTTTCCTGAACGAAGCAATTCTATTCTTTTGGTCAAATCAGAGAAGATTTCCCAATCATGTAACATCCCTGGCAATGGATCAAATAAAGGCTGATTGTACCGAGTCGTATTGCGAATGGCAAATACATTAAAGATTAGATCATAATGGTCATGTTCCAAAGTAGAAGTTGGTGGCAGTATGAAGTTAGCATATTTAGTCGTTTCGTTTAGATAAAAATCAACACAAACCATAAATTCTAAACTTTCGAAAGCATTTTCAAGTTTTTTTCCGTTAGGCGTAGATAACACTGGATTTCCTGCCGAGGTAATAAGCGCACGAATTTTGCCGTCTCCTTCTGTTAGGATTTCCTCTGCCAACACAGAGACGGGCAATTCATCATTGAATTCAGGGAGTTTTCTCACTCTCGATTGGTATTTATTAAAACTACCTGGTGAAGATCGAATTACGGATGAGACACCAACTAAATCAACGGCAGGCAATGTGAACATTGCTCCTCCTGTTTTATCAATATTACCAGATATAATATTGATAACATTGATTAGCCATTGGCAGATTGCTCCAAATTCTTGCGTCGATACTCCTACTCTACCATAACAGACTGCAGTCTCAGATTTTGAAAATTCTAATGTTACCCTTTCTATTGAATCAGAAGTAATTCCTGTAATACGACTGACCGTTTCCTTTGGGAAATCCTGAGCGATTGTTTTTAGAATTACTAATGTTTGGTCATTGATTAAATTTGATTTTTTTACTAAATTTTTTTCAAACATACAGTTGATGATGGCCATCAAAAAATATGCGTCGGTTCCAGGTTTGATAAACAAATGTTCATCGGCATGCATTGCAGTCTCTGATTTTCTAGGATCGACAACAACGTATTTGCCCCCACGTTCTTGAATCGATTTTAATCTTTTTTTTACATCAGGCGAGCTCATTAAACTCCCGTTAGATGCGAATGGATTGCCACCCAAAATCAAAAAATATTTAGTATGATCAATATCAGGAATTGGAACAAGGAGTTGGTGACCGAACATTAAGTAGGATAATAATTGGTGTGGGAGTTGATCAACAGAAGTAGCTGAGAAATTATTCTTAGTTTTTAGTTTGTTTATAAACCTTTGGCCAAAAAGCATCGATCCATAATTGTGAACACTGGGATTCCCACTGTAAACCCCCACGGCATCATTTCCATATTGGTTTTGGATATTTACGATTTTTTCTGCAATTTCGGAGAGAGCTTCCACCCATGAAACTTCGATCCAGCCGGTAGCCGTCTGTTTGAGTGGGAATTTGATCCGGTCTGGGTCTTCATACAAAGCCTTCAGTTCGGGGCCTTTGGGGCAAATATGACCGCGACTGAATTTATCAAGTGGATCACCTTTGAAACCGATGATCTTTCCTTCTTGGTGGAAGATTTGAATCCCACACATAGCTTCACATAAATTGCAGGATCTGTGATGAATTTGTTCCATAAATTCGCCCCCAAACCTAAAGATTTGGGAGCAAGTTTAGGCGAATGACAAGCGTAAAAAAAGCCCCAGATACCCCGAAACGGATCCCCCTTAGTTTGCTAAAGTGAGTTTAGTTTTTCCACTGGTAACGGAACCAGTTTCTTGCATTTCGCTACTGATTTCTCTTTCTTCTTCTAGGGTAAACCGGATGAGTAGGGTAAAAATCGCAGCAACTGTGACAACAATACCAATCATAAGGAAGGCCGATTGGTAACTAATTTCTCCTCGGAATAAAAAGCCTGCGGAGACTGCACCTGCATTTCCACCAGCTCCAACGATCCCTGCCACAGCACCCATGGCCTTTTTGTTGATGAATGGGACAACGGAGTAAGTTGCTCCTTCTGACATTTGGACAAATAGACTAAATAAAATCATTGAAGAGACTGCAAGAAGGAGGGAAGTCATTTGCGAAAATAAGATAAGACAAACTCCTTCTCCTGCGAGCGCAGCAAACAACCAAACCACTCGTCCTCGTAGACCCCATTTGATTCCAAATTTATCTCCAAAAGCGCCACCCAAAGTTCTTGCGAATAGATTCATTAGGCCAAATAATCCCGCAATGATACCTGCAGTAGCGGGCGTTAGACTAAATTGATCAACATAATATAAGGCGGCAATGTTGTTGATGGTGAGTTCAATGCCAAAACATGCACCATATGCTAAAAATAATAACCAAACGCGTTTATCGGTCATTACCAATAAAAAGTTTTTTAAAGAATTCTTTTTACCACCTTGAAAAGTTGGATAAGTTTCTTTGATATCTTTAAAGTTTCCACCTGGAGTATCCTGTGTTCCAAAAAAGTATATGATTCCCATTAAAAATAAAGCAATTCCAGGTATTACCATTGCAAATCTCCAGGAAAACCCAGTTGTAAAACCGAGAGCCGTGAAAAATCCGAAGATAATCGGCATCAACATTTGAGTGACACCACCTCCAAGATTACCCCAACCTGCGGTTGTTGCATTTGCAGTACCGACAATGTTTGGTGCAAACATTACAGAAGTATGATATTGTGTGATTACAAAGGATGCACCAATTGCTCCGATCGCCAATCTAAATAATAAAAAAGTAAGGTAACTGTCAGACAATCCAATGCACATTACTGGGATGGAGCCTAAAGTCAGTAAAAAAGTGTAAGCGATTCTCGGGCCAATTTTATCGCATAACCATCCTATAAATAAGCGCATAAATATTGTAATTGAAACAGATGCAATTATGATATTACCGATTTGTTCTTTTGTTAAAGATAGTTCTTGCCTCACGTAGACCATGAGTGGTGCAATTCCAAACCATCCAAAAAAACAAAGAAAAAATGCAATCCACGTTAGGTGGAACGTTTTCATCTGCGGTGAGGAAAAGTTAAATAATTCAATTTTTGTTGCTTTCGCATGAGGTGTAATTGTCACTGTGAGTGTACTCCTAATGCTACTAAATTATGCAAAAAGCGTACCGAATAGGTCACATCTAACGTTTCAAAATTTCAAAGTTATGCCAGTTTTACGTAGGAAATGCCTACTACTTATGCGGTGCTATTGGATGGCTGCCAGAAGATTGATTAAAAATCAAGAGAATTGTTTACTGCTTATGCGAATTGCCTAGGTAATTTTGATCTTACCAAGGGTAAAAGTCGACGATCGTACCTTCTTCAAATTGGGAAATGGTTTCAGGAAAAAAAGCAAGACCAGCGGACGAAAGTCCACACCGTATGTCGCCACTTCCGTTATATGGAACTTGGATTAGGTGGGTTTTGTCCTTTGTCTCCAGTCGAACTGGGACAAACTCAGCGAGTTTAGTCTTTTTACTTCTTTGGAAGGCAATAGGAAGTTTTAATGGTTTTTTCGGATTTTGGCCAAGGAATTTCTGTAAAAATGGTTCTAAAAAAATACGAGCGCAAGTTTGTACGCTGAATGGATTCCCCGGTAAGGCGAAAACAATTGTGGTTCCGAGGCTACCAAACCAAATTGGTTTTCCTGGTTTGATTGCTACTTTGTGAAATATTTGTTTTCCGCCTAGCGAATGCAAAATGTCCGGAATCAAGTCCATATCACCCATGGAAACTCCTCCAGAAATAATAAGAATATCTGAAGATTTCGATTTATCAATATAGTCAGTAAGTTCCTTTTTGTTATCACCGATGTTTCTTGTGTTAGTTGATTTGATGCCGTATTTTTTTAAAATGGCAGAAATAGTGTATGAATTAGAATCTCTAATTTGGAAATTGAGTGGTGTTTGGTTGATTGGTATAATTTCGTTGCCGGTTGATAAAATGGTTACTTTTGGTAGCCTCGAGACGTTTATTCTGTGTTTGCCTAGCGAAGCAAGTAAAGCCAATTCAGACACTCCAATTGAAACACCTTTGTCTAAAACTATCTCATCAAAACGAACGTCTTCGCCTCTTTTTGCTATATTGTCCCAAAGTTTGGTCTTAGGATTACGAAATGTTACGTATTTTTTCCCATCTAATTCGGTCAGTTCTGTATCTTCAATTTTTATTACAGAATCTAAACCAATTGGTACAGGTGCTCCTGTCATTATTTTAATAATTGTTTCGTCTTCGGTGAGTGTAATTTCTTCCCCAGCATGTAATTCTCGATCATAGCGTAATGGAATTTCATTTCTATATTCTTTTGTTAGTATTGCAAAACCATCCATCGCGGATCTGTTAAAAGGTGGATAATCGCGATCTGCTCGCGTAACTTCTGCTGTGATTCTACCAAGGGAGTCCATCAGGTCGATGGACTCAATATTAGGAGAAACTAATGTTGATGAAACAATAACTAGTGCCTCTTCGTAGGAAATCAATGACCCTCACCTCGCAACATTTTTTTTGCATGAAAAACAGCGGGCAAAATCGCTGTCATACTTTCTTTCGCACCATTCGTACTTCCAGGAACAGAGACTATAATTGTTTTTCCAATGTTACCTGCAATGGATCTAGATAACATCGCAAAAGGTGTCCTATCTTGCCCGAAGGATCGCATCGTTTCTGAAATGCCTGGGATTTCTTTATCTAATATTGATTTTATCGTATCAGTGGTATTGTCTCTTGGCCCAAGACCTGTTCCTCCTGTTGTGACAATAAGATCAATTTTTTCAATAGACCATTCTTTAATCGTTTTTTCTATTTGTTCGGGTTCATCAGGGATGATTTTGATTTCGAGAACATCTACTCCTTCTGAAATTAAAAGTTCAGAAATAATTTTACCCGAACTGTCTTCTTTTTTGCCAGCAAAACAAGAGTCTGAACAAACTAATATTTTTGCGTTTGAACCTATTGCAAATTTTTTTATTTGCGAGTCTGTTTTTCCTCCAGTCTTCGCTAATAATCGAACATTCGATATTTCTAATGTTTTATCAATCGGTTTGAGTAAATCATAAATTACCAAAGCTGCAGCCATCACTCCAGTGAGCGCTTCCATTTCAATTCCAGTCTTTCCGATCGATTTAGCATTTGTAAAGATTCTAATCTTTGATTCGGAAACTTCGAAGTTAATAGAAAAAAAGTCTATCGGAACTGGATGACAATGAGGAATGAGTTCTGAGGTTTTTTTTGCACCGAGGAGTGCTGCTGCCTTTGCCACCCCAAATAAATCTCCTTTTGGAAGATCATTGTTTTTGACTCTTTGGATCGTTTCTTTTGAGCAATTTACAAACCCTTCTGCTTCTGCAAATCGGAGTGTAGTTCGTTTACCGGTAATATCGTTCATTCCTATCCCTTATAAGGGTTGTAGGATTTTGGAATAGTTTTTTTTCAAATTTTCCATTTCAGAATAGAATTGTAAAATCTCGCCTATGACAAGGATTGCTGGCGATTTGACTTGGTTCTTCAAAACGATGGATTCGATGGAATCCAGCTCGCCGACGTAAATTTTTTCTGAAGGAAGGGTAACATTTTGTATGACAGCAATTTTTGTTTTTCTAGCGTTCCCTGCATTTAAAAGATCGTTTATGATATGATTCAAAGAGTTTAGACCCATATAAACAATCACTGTTTTCCCAACACAATTGAGATTTTTAAAGTCTTCGTTATTGATTCCATTTTTTTTATGACCAGATAAAAAAACAATTTCGCAAGAATAATTTCTATGGGTGAGTGGAAGCCCAAGTGAAGCGGCAAGGCCAGAAGCAGTTGTGATGCCCGCAATCATCTCACATTCAATTTCCGATGTAAGTAAGGCTGAATATTCTTCACCAACTCTACCAAAAATCGATGGATCACCGCCTTTCAGTCGTACAACAACTTTATTTCTTTGTGCTGCCTCTATCAGTTTTTCGTTGATTTCATCCTGCAAACAACTATGGATTCCGGAACGTTTTCCAACGTAAACTAAGTTTGTTTTTTTGCGGCAAAGTCCCAAAATTCTTGAGGATACCAAATCATCATAAAAAACTACGTCAGCTTGCCGTAAAATTTTCAATGCTTTGATTGTGAGGAGGTCGGGATCTCCTGGTCCTGCTCCAACTAGATAAACTTTATTTTTGGGTATGTTGTCGCCAATCATAGATTATGTTTTTTTGTCATATATTTTGGTCATAGAATCTTCCACTTCTAAATACACATTATCACCTTCGATGACTACTGGGTAGGTGGTAACTTTATAGTTTTCTCCACTCAGACAATCTCCTGTGGACAATGAAAAATTTCTCTTGTGGAGAGGGCAGACTACTTTTGGTTCACCACCTAAGTCTCCTAAGATGCCACGTGATAATACCATGTCACCCGTATGGGGACAGGCGTTGTCACAAGCATACCACTCATTTCTGGATTGAAAGTAGAAAATCGCAATTTGTTTATTCCCAATCTTTACGCAAGAACCACCTTCTAGTTCAAAATCTGAAATAGAACCAACTAAGAATTTTATTTTATCGTTAACCATAATATTGAACTCCTTTTGAAATTATATTTGAACTAGATCTTTTTCCACCCAATCAATTGGGCGAATCTGACCACGTTCTTCTATGAATTTAATGTTCGGGTCTTTCTCTTCGCTATTTACAAAGTGTTTAAATTTCTTTTGTTTATCTGGATTTTCGACAACATCCTTCCATTCGCAAAGATATGTATTTACAAGTGAGTTCATCTCTTCATCCAATTGTGAATTGATTCCTAATCTGTCATTGATCACAACATCTTTGAGATATTCTATTCCACCTTCGAGTTGTTCTAGCCAAGTAGATGTCCTCATAAGTTTATCAGCAGTTCTGATATAAAACATCATATAACGATCTATATACTTTATGCAAGTATCTTCGTCTAAATCTTCTGCAAAGAGGATTGCATGTTTTGGATTAACTCCACCGTTACCGCCAATGTATAGATTCCAACCCCTTTCTGTTGCGATGATTCCAAAATCTTTCCCTCTAGCTTCAGCGCACTCGCGGATACAACCAGAAACTCCGCATTTTAGTTTGTGAGGTGCACGAATTCCTTTGTAGCGTTCTTCCAGTTTAATTGCAAATGATGTGCTATCTTGCACTCCAAAACGACACCAAGTAGATCCAACACAACTCTTGACTGTTCGCATTGACTTTCCATAGGCATGGCCACTTTCAAAACCATAGTTAATAAGATCTTTCCAGATCAATGGTAATTGGTCTATCCTAGCACCTAATAAATCGATACGTTGACCGCCAGTAATCTTACAGTACAAATTGTATTTTTTGGCAACATCCCCGATTGCGATCAGTTTTTCAGGAGTAATTTCTCCACCTGGAATTCGAGGAACCACAGAGTATGTGCCACCTCTTTGGATATTTGCTAAGTATTTATCGTTAGTATCTTGGATTTCTCTATGTTTTAAGATAGGTTCATTCCAAATACTTGCAATGATTGATGCCACGGCGGGTTTACAAACTTCGCACCCATTACCTCTTCCTAATTCTTTTAGGACATCTGGAAAATTTTTGAGTGATTTTACTTTTATTATTTGGAAAAGTTCTTTTCTTGAATATTTGAAATGTTCGCAAAGGTGTTCTGTTACAACTTTTCCTTGAGTCTTTAATTCTGCTTTTAAGATTGAATTAACTTGCGGTAAACAGCCTCCGCAGCCACTACCAGCTTTTGAGCAATTTTTAACGCTCGTTATGTCGTAGCATTCTTTTTCGTGTATGGCTGCGAGAATATCACCTTTGGAAACGTTATTGCATGAACATATTTTAGCATCATCGGGAAGGCTGTCTGCACCGAATAAGTTTTCGTTGGAGACCGAACCGACAATTAGTGTTTCAGGTTCCTCAGGTAGTTCTATTTTGTTCAAATAGAATGATAATAGGTTACCGTAAGCTTTTGTTTCGCCGACTAAAATGCCTCCCAGTAAATATTTTCCATCTGGGGAGATAACTAATTTTTTATACACTCCACTTCTTGGGTTCTTAAAAACGATGGGGATATGATCAGACTGACCCAAAGCATCACCGAAGGACGCAACTTCTACACCAATTAGCTTTAGTTTGGTGGAAAGATCCGAGCCAGAATAAGTTTTTGGTTTGCTACCGGGGCTACAAAGATTGAATGCCAAGGATTCAGCCATTTCATATCCAGGTGCAACCAAACCATATATAAAATCTCTATGTAACGCTACTTCACCAATTGCGTAAATTCCATAGACATTCGTGCTTAAGGCATCATCTATTATGATTCCACCTCTTTCTCCAACTGCTATTCCTGCTTTTCTTGCTAACTCATCTCTAGGTCTAATTCCAGCAGAAACAATCAACATTTCAAATTCTAAATTGGTTCCGTCTTTGAATGCAAATCCTTCAATTTTATTTTCACCAAGCACCGTTTCCGTATTCTTGTTTAAATGTATTTCGACCCCAATCTCTTCGATTTTTGATTTTAAGATGGAGGCTCCACCCTCATCCAGCTGCCTTGGCATTAGCCGTGGGGCAAATTCGATCACATGGGTCTCTTTTCCCAAATCAACCAATGCTTTGGCTGCTTCAAGACCCAAGAGTCCTCCACCAAGTACTGCTGCTTTTTTTACTTTTTTGCTATATTCTAATGTTTGCTCAAGATCTTCAATGGTTCTGTAAACGAAAACACCTTCTTTGTCTAATCCTTCTAATGGAGGAACAAAAGGAGAAGAACCAGTGGCAAAAATCAATTCATCAAATTCTAATTCGGTTCCCAAATTGGTTACAAGGTTTCGTTTTACTGTATTGACTGATATTACGGATTCGGATAATCGTAGTTTGATTCCGTTAGTTCTATACCATTCGGGAGTACAAAGATACAAAGCATCAGCAGATCGATCTGTAAAATATTCTGATAAATGGACACGGTCATAAGCACGTCTTGGCTCTTCGCCAAAAACTGTAATTTCAAATTTATCTGTTCCGCCGAATTCGACCAATTTTTCACAAAAACGATGGCCAACCATCCCGTTACCAATGAGAATTAATTTACGCTTATTCATTTGTGCCCCACTTGAAATTTTCCATCGCCAGAAAAAGAAACTGAGTTTCCTTTTCTGCCTTCCTCTAATATGCACGAATTGTACCTAACACAGGCAACTAGCACAGTTAGAATGCTAAAATTTTCGAATTCTTATGCTCCAAAGAAGGATTGGGGTGATTGGGTACTCAATTTTTCATACTTTATAAGGTAAGTAGGTTACTTTTTCTAATGAATATAGTTTGTGAATCAGTAGATTTGGAATGCGATATTCATATTAAACAGACTATTTGCTGAAAATATAAGCTTTTGATTTATCTCCTGTAATTTTACAATCACTCGATTTTCTCACTTTGGATAAAATTTCTCCAATTCAGTATGTAATTAAGCTATTTCTCTAATATTTAGGCATATGGCATAAAAATTGCTGTTTATCAGTGTGTCTAAAGTAGAAACATTTACTTCCACTTGCTCTTATTGTGGTGTCGGTTGTGGCGTGCTTGTCCACAGAACAGGTTCCAGGGAAATTTTGGTAGAGGGAGATCCTAATCACCCAGCTAACAGGGGCTTGCTGTGTTCTAAAGGAATGAACTTGCATTACACCGTGATGGACACTTCGGATCGGATCTTATACCCGCAGAAACGTAAAAGTAGAGATCTTCCATTTGAAAGAACATCTTGGGATAATGTTTTGTCGTCCATTGCAAGTGATTTTAAAAAATTTATTAATTTAAACGGCCCAGATTCTGTGGGCTTTTATGTTTCCGGACAATTATTAACAGAAGAATATTATGTAATTAACAAGTTAATCAAAGGATTCATTGGTAGCAATAATATAGATACTAATTCGCGTCTTTGTATGAGTTCGGCAGTTGTTGGTTATAAAATGGCGCTTGGGGAAGATAGTGTACCAATTTCCTATGATGATATCGAACTTGCAGATTGTTTTTTGATTGCAGGTGCCAACCCTGCTTGGTGTCATCCAATCATCTTTCGGAGAATTGAAGCACATCGAAAAAACAATCCTCAAATTAAAATGATCGTTGTTGATCCAAGAAGAACAGAAACGTGTGAAGATGCAGATTTACATCTACAGATTTATCCCGGTACCGACATATATCTTTTTCATGCAATTGCGAAGATACTGATTGATAATGATTGGATTGATCAAAATTTCATATCTAACCATACAGATGGTTTTGAAGAACTCAAACGCAATTTATCGAGTTATGAGTTAGAAAAATTAGCGGAAGAGTGTGGGGTGGCAGTCAACGACATTTTGACAGCGGCCAAATTCATTCACGAATCAAAAGGATTTTTATCACTTTGGGCTATGGGTTTGAACCAAAGCGTAATTGGTGTAAATAAAAATTTAGCATTGATTAACTTATCTCTCCTTACTGGTAAAATTGGAAAACCAGGATCAGGTCCGTTTTCTTTAACTGGTCAGCCAAATGCAATGGGTGGTCGCGAAGTTGGTGGATTGTGTAACCTGCTACCAGCTCATAGGGATCTAAGTTATGCGCCACATCGTGAAGAAGTTAGCCGATTTTGGGGAGGAAAAGAAATACAAAGTAAACCAGGTTATAGTGCAGTTGAAATGTTTGAGAATCTCCGAATTGGTAAAATGAAGGCCATTTGGATAGTTTGTACGAGTCCAACAACAAGTATGCCAGATGCCCGAATGGTCGAACAGGGTTTACGAAATGCTGAACTCGTTGTGGTTCAGGATATATCGAATTCGTCGGCTACGATTGCATTTGCTGATTATATATTGCCTGCAGCAGGTTGGACAGAAAAACAGGGTACAATGACTAATTCTGATCGCCGCATAACATACCTTAATAAAATAATTGATCCTCCTGGAGAAGCATTGCCTGATACTGAAATTATTATAAAATTTGCTGAGAAAATGGGTTTTGACTCAAGTTTTAAATATGAATCGGAAGAAAAAGTGTTTTTGGAACATTGCGCTCTTACGAAGGGCACAAAAATTGATATTAGCGGATTAGACTATTCGATTTTAAAGGATAATAGGTCGGTTCAGTGGCCTTATCCTTATAAGGGGCATGGTGGAACTCCACGCTTATTTTCGGATCACCTATTTTATAGAACAAATGGAAAAGCTAAGATTTCGCCAGTTTCTCCGGAAGATAACTCCGAAAAAACGAACGAAACGTTTCCGTTGATTCTGACTACTGGGAGAATTCGAGACCAATGGCATACCATGTCAAGAACAGGAAAGGTGAAAAAATTAGTAGAACATAAACGAGAACCGTATCTGGAAATACACCCTAATGATGCTAAGAAATTAGGAATAAATCATCAGCAAGTTGTAGAGGTGTTTAACGAAAGAGGTTTGGTGCGTGTGCGTTCGAATATTACAGATACAATTAAAGAAGGTACCGTTTTTTTGCCAATGCATTGGGGGCGAAATAATAAAATAGATGAGTTCCGAGCAAATAATTTAACAGACAGTAAATATGATCCTTTTTCAAAACAACCTGGTTTCAAAATTTCTGCAGTACAGGTGAGAGCATACACAAAGGAAAATGAAAAAATACTCATTATTGGAGGCGGAAATAGCACATATGCATTTATTAAAGAATATAAATTGTTAGTTCCTGATGACGATATTACAGTCATTTGCAAAGAGGAGAATCCTCTTTATAATAGAATTTTATTACCTGATTTCATTAGCGGGGAAAAGGAATTTTCTGATTTATCAAATCTCAATTCAGACGAAGTTAATTCTTGGGATATTGAATTGTTTACATCAACCGCAGTTGTAGAAATACTTCCAGAAGCAAAGATTGTGAAGGATTATCTCGGAAATTCGTATAATTATAATAAACTAATGTTGGCTATGGGAAGTTCACCGCAGATCCCCAAAAATATATCCAAAGATATGGTTGGTGTTTTTAGTTTACGGGCGAAAGCTGATGCAGATAAAATCAAAGGTTTTTTCGTTCCAGACTCACATGCATTGATTGTGGGTGGTGGTTTGCTCGGACTTGAATTGGCCGCTGCTTTAAAATCTTTAAAGGTGAATGTTTCCGTTTTGGTGCGAACCGATCGTCTTATGTCCAAACAGTTGGATTCCATAGCATGTGAAATTCTAAAAGAAGAAATTCAAAATAGAGGAATCGACCTCATATTCAATGCAGAAATATCCAAAGTAAATGGGTTTGATAGAGTTGATAGTGTCGAATTAAAAGATGGCGGAAAATTATTTCCAGACGGAATTGTGTATGCAATGGGAACGAACCCTAATGTACAATTTTTAGATGGTACTGGTATAAATTTAAAGGAGGGAATTCTTGTAAATGGTTTTATGCAATCATCCGATCCAGATGTATTTGCCATCGGTGAAGTAGCTGAACATGAAACAGGTATTTACGGAACAGTGCTTGCTGCAGAAGAGCAGGCTGTAATAGCAGCAAATTTTATTTATGGTTATAAATTTAAATCTTACGCAGGATCACTCCACTCAAATTTATTGAAAATTCCAGGTTTGGAGCTTGTCTCTCTTCGTTTGCCTGGTGTTCGTTTTGAGAACTTACCATCAGAATATGAGGAGGTTGTTTATTTAGACCGAAAAAAAAGGAGATATAAAAAATGCATTATCAAAGGTGATCGCCTGGTAGGTGCAATACTGATTGGCGACAAAGCAGAATTCCTTGAGTATAAAAAATTAATTTCGGAAGGCACTGAACTAGGTAGTAAACGTGATTTGTTGCTGCGTGGCGGTGTATCTTCGAAGCCAATGAAAGGTGTTTTGGTATGTTCATGTAATTCTGTAGGTCGGGGCAATATTGATGAAGAGTTTGTAAAAGGTATATGCAGTTTGGAAGGAATTATGAAAGAAACAGGAGCGGGGACCGGTTGCGGGAGTTGTAGGCCAGAAATCTCAAAATTACTGAGAGAAAATGCTGCAAAAAACATTCTCTGATATTGGAAATTTTCTGCATGATAATCTAGATATAATAATAAATATCTGGATGTTAATTTAACTTTCCTTATGATTTTTTGTGTTTTGGTTATGTTTTAGTTTTGGCATTGATTCAAACCTAATTGGTAATTTGCATAACACAATACCAACCAACATTCCTACTAAAAATCCATATTGAACACCAACGGCAAGGATACCAACTATGATGGAAATTATAAAATCTTTTTTTAGATCCATCGTATCTTTAATCATAGTTATCATTGCGATTCCTTCAAATAAAAGGATAACACCGAGAACAGGTAGCGGAAAAATTTTTACAATGGAATTCGTAAAAAAAATAGATAAGATTCCAATAAGAATGTAAAAAATGCCATAGATAACAACCGAGCCGCCAGTCCTTCCTCCGAATGTATAATGACCTACCATTCCGCCTGAGCCGTGGCAACAAGGTATACCACTCAAGATGGGTGCAATAAGGTTTAGTAGCGAGTATGTAATACCTATTTTTTTTACATTTAAATTTTTCTTATGAGGAAAAAGATCATCTGATATTTGTTTGGTTGCAAGAATTGAATTGCCGATGGAAAGCGGAATCTGCGGCAATGTTAATAATAAAAAACCTTTTAATATGAATTCTGGAGTAAGGAATGTTAAATCATAGAATTTTATATTATGATTGTTTGAAAAATGAATTTGATTTTCTTTGAATATAAAAAAATAGATAACTCCTATCATCACTATAAGTAATGATGCGGGGTATTTTTTGTTGTCTATTAAAGTAATAACAAGAAAAAACGAGAAAACTGAAAGTATTAAGCCTGGTACACCGTCTGAAGGAATGTATTCTTTGCAGGCTAATAAACATAAGCTGATCCCTAATCCAAATTGTAAACCTCTGATTACTGTTTTCGGAATGAATTTTGCGATTTGTCCAAGTAATCCTGATACTGATAAAATAAACATAAGGATTCCTATCGCAAAACCTCCCGCTAAAACTACTGGACCTGCTAATTTTTGTGTGATGGCAATAGTTGCAACTGCTTTCAAAGGTTGGACAGGCATTGGAATTTTATAATAAACGCCAGTGAGTATTTGTAAAACTCCGAACACGATAAAAATATTTTGAATTCCAAGACCAGTAGTGAAGGATAGTGCTACGAGTAGGGGTAGGTCTGTTCCAATGTCTCCGAAAGCGCCCGAAAGTTCGTTCCGATTGAACTGAACGTTAGAGAAATTTAACATTGGAACAGAATGTTTTTATTTAAAAAATTGAGAAGTAATTATTTTACAGCTCCAGCTTCGCCTTCAATTTTAATGTCAACCTCTTCGCCAACAAGAACACCACCTGTTTCCAAAGCTTTGTTCCAGGTTAAACCGAAATCTGCTCTTTTTATTTTAGTCTCTGCCTCAAAACCAAGTTTTGAATTTCCCCATGGATCTTTTGCAACGCCAGAATACTTCACATTGAGAACTACTGGTTTTGTGATTCCTTTTATTGTAAGTTCACCTGGAATTTTAGAAGTAGATCCTTTTTTGATAGTTACTGGTTTTGTAACTTTGAAAATAATAGATTCAAACTTTTCAGCGTCAAAAAAATCGGTTCCTTGTAAATGGGAATCTCTCTTTTCATCATTTGTGTTTATAGAGGCAACTTTAATTACAACATTGGCATCATTTAGTTTGTTTGTTTTTTCATCAAAATTAAATTGTGCTTCATATTCTTTGAAATTTCCTGTAACAGTGGAGATACCGAGGTGTTTTATTTTGAACCCTACTGCACTATGCGAATTGTCCAATTTAAAACTATCTGCACTGACAGTAGTAATTCCGAAAACAATCAGTCCAACGATAAAAATCGATTTGTGTTTTAACATTTATTAAACTCCTTAACAATCTTTAGACGAAAAAAGTAGGTTTGGGTATGAATTGTCTAAAAAATATTCCTCTATTTTCAGGTTAGAACGTTTAGAATCTGATTCTTTGTCGGCTAAGGCTCAGCTTCCGAATAAAAATTGATTTGCCGCTTCCATAGAAGGAACTTGTTTTAACTCAACATTTCCCGTTTTGAGGGTGTCATCGTTGATGGAAATGGCAGCCAAAACGGAGTCAGGGAGAACGACTGCCATTTTTCGCAAAGTACTATTACTTGCCAGAGGAAACCAGTTTTCATTGACCCAGTTTTGCGCAGAAGTTGTGACTAGTCCCATCTTTCTTGTGTCTGCCAACCAGTTTTTAATTTTGTATTGATTGATCACTTCGAGTGCTTTGTTTAAAATTTCTTTGTACAATTCTTCCGTAAAATTTGGTGCCCAAACAACTTCAACAGCATCTTTGTCTTTGATTCGGTAAAGGCTTCCGATTGCAGATTGAAACATTAGTTCATGAGTTAATTCATTGCGTCTATCAGATAGCAAAGAATAGTTAGGCGATTCAGAAATCGTTTCGGTTTTAAACAAGTTCACCATGGTTTTTAACTGATTTGCCGTTTTAGCAATATCAGTGATACTTGTAGTTAACAAATCACTACTTTCCGAATTTTGTACTGCGAGTTGACTAATGGATGTGATAGATGTGACAACTTCATTCGTGGCAGTATTGTGTTCTGAAACAGCATATTTAATTTCTTCCGATCTTTTTCGAACAAAATCTGCCTCTTTCAATACGGAATGCCTCAATTCTTTTTGTATATTTGAAGATTGGTGCACTTCGTCCATCTGTAATGATACACGATCAATTGTAGAAATAATTTCTTGAATTTGAGCAGAAGTTTTTTCGATTCGTAACCTACCTAAACTCATATCTTCTTCATTCTTTTTTACTAAATCATTTACACCTTTCACAGAACTTGCTGTTCGTTCCGCCAATTTGGAAACTGCTTCGGCAACAACGGCAAAACCTCGTCCTGATTCTCCTGCACGAGCAGCTTCAATTGCTGCGTTCAAGGATAACATGTTGATTTGTTCGCTCACATCAGCGATGGTTTTCACCATCTTTGTAATTTCTTTTGAACTATTGGACAAATTGTCCATGGCAGTATTCATTTCTTGCAGGGATTGTTTTCCCGATTCTGCTTTCGCAGAAATTTGCTGAAAAGATAGAAGTGTTTCTTCCACATTAGTGCCAGTTTTGATCATTGCTTCCGACAATCGTTCCACTTCTTTTACGAGGTTTGTCATACTCTTTGAATTCTCTTCAGAGAAATTTGCAATGGATGTTGCCGCACCTGAGATCTCTTCCATAGAGGCGGACACTTCTTCGGTGGCTGCTGATTGTGATTGTAAATTCACTGAAAAATCAATGACAACATTTTTCATGGTTTCTGATTCATCAGCCATCTGAGCGGAAGAATTTCGTAAGTGAAAAATGAGTTCACCTTGCCCTCTTAGCATCCTATGAAAATTTTCATAAAAATTTGCCAATAGTTCTTTGGGTCTGTATGGAATTTTGACTTTTAAATTCCCTTGGCTCGCCTCTTTAAAAGCATTTTCGATCATCATAAATGTTTTTGTCAACGCTCCACCCGAATAGAGAGCAAAGAGTGAAGTAAATAAAAACATGAAAGTGAAAGAAAATAAAATGGGAAGTATGCGAAAGGATTCCGTTTCTGGAGTGAGGAATTCGAATGATAGTACATTGGCCGAAAGTACCAAACTTCCAAAGATAAAATAACTGATAAAATAATATAGCTGTAATTTTTGTTTCATAGTTTGGAACAGTATTTTCCCCTAGGGTGATGGTTGTTATTTTTCATAAAAAAATAGACGAAACAAAATGCAAGGTGTATCCTAGATTTTGTTTTTTATTACCATCCTAATCCAATTTTTCATATGACATAACTCAAAGATTCTTTTGGAATTTAGCTCGAAATTTTGTATTTTTTCCATGAATTCTAAAATGATATACATCCGAAAAATATCCTAAGATTTCCGAATTCTGTCCTAACTCTTTTCTGAAAATAGATGCACACATGACCGTTTTTCATTGCGAGAACTCTTTGTCATATTATCAAGTGATTGTATTATTTAAAGACCTTCGATTCAATTAAGGAATCCTTTGCGCATTCATTTTAATCGTTTTTTGCCAAAACAGAGGGATTGATAAAGTAGATGTAAGTTTCTTTTCATTCTATTTGGATATAGAATGTTTATATAACAGAAAGAAGGTGTATTTGAATATTATTGCTAATTTAATCAATGAATCAACATTCTTCAAATCGTAGAATCAAAATATTTAACCTGGAAGATTTTTGTGCCGATTCGGAAGATGATTTTTGCATTAACGAATTGAACGATTCGGATGCGAAAAATAAAAAATGGTCAACATTACATTTAAATCATTTTTCTACAATTGTATTCATTAAAAAAGGTAAAGGTTCTCTTGAGTTAAATTCAAAAAAATATAATCTTGAAGATAGGAGTTTTTTGTATTTGCCTCAATATGTTTCTTATCGGAACGATTGGAGTGGGATTTCGGAAGGGCTTTCGGTAAGATTTTATGATTCATTTTTGATGAGAAAAAATGAGTATCCTTTTACAAAATTTTCTTTCTTTTTGAATACCAAAATGCCCGTCGTCTTAACTCTAAAAAGGTCGAAGATGATTTGGCAAGTAATTCAATTGCTAAAAGAAGAAATTGGATTAGGTAATATCAGCGACAAAACTATTGTTCGAAACTTAACGGAACTTATATTGCTATATTTAAATAGAATTATACTCAATAATCAAAAAATAATACCTGTTAAGTTAAATAAAACTGTTTACGAATTTATTCAATTGTTAAACTCTTCTCAAGGTGAAATTCGTCCAGTCAGTTATTTTGCCAATCTTCTAGGTATAACTCCTGGTCATTTAAGTGATACGGTTAAAGGAATTTCGGGCAGGTCTGCATCCGATTTCATTAAGGAAAATGTGATTAGGCGAGCCATCGAGTTATTGGAATATTCCGATTTCCGTATCTCTGACATTGCCATCCAACTCAACTTTCACGATTCTGCCTATTTCACTAGGTTTTTCAAAAAAGAAACAGGGTTGACTCCTTCAGATTTCCGAAAGGATAGGAATCCGAAGTTTGTCCATACGAATCCATAAATAGTCCAAACTATTTTGGTTTTGTTTTGGGATTTCCTCCAAATTTACATTGTGCCATTATCAAAAATAGTAATGAATATTAGAATATACATATTGGTTTTCTGGCAATCTGTATTTTTTAAATGATTGATATATGATAAAAGTTCTCGGTTTGGTTCTATCTGCTTTCCCTTATGGCGAATACATTGTATTGGATGAAGATTTAAATATCAAGTTAACAATGGGAAATCACCTAAATGAAATTTTTGGGGATAATGAAAATGCGAATATCACTCTGGAGGAGATGTTAAAATCTCCTATGTTACGTGATTTCAATTTAGATCTTGAAGTTTTTTCCAAAGCCAAACAAGGGATAAATTATCAGAATGAATTATATACTGATAATCATCTACATTGTGTAAAAATATTTTCGATCCCTAAATCAGCAAGTTGGGATGGTATGAATCAGAATCCACAGGATATTCTGATTTTATTCTCATGGATCCGATATTTGAATTCGAATACTCCCAGCGATGAATTGAGTAGTGGAAATGATACATATTCTCGTGTCATTGAATATGAAGAAAATTTATTCAGAGAAATGAAGAATATTTTTAATTGGCGAAAAGAGATGGAAAATCGAGGGAAACGTAAATCTTGGATGATCCAAACACTTCCACATCTGAATACGAGTTTGATGCAAGGTAATGGGTTAGGTGGACTTATGACTTCGCTCGGTGCTCTGATTCGTAAATCTGAAAAAAAGGAAAATTATGCAATAGTGCCGATTCGGCATTTAGATTTGGTAGAGGAAAATTATAAAACCACTAAGAAAATTGTAAATTCGTTAGCTACAGTGCAAAGATACATTGAAAATCCGCTAATAGAATATGAAAGATATAGCTTAAATTTTTTGATTCAAAAGGTCGAAAATTTGGCCTCCGATTTAGAAGAGATGTTGAAAATAAAGAATCAGAATATAACTGTTTCTGTATTAAAGAATGCAAACCATTTTGCAATCAGTATCAATATTGATCGATTTGTCACAATCATCAAAGAACTGTTTATTAATGCTATGAAATATTCACCAGAAGGAGTTTCTATTATTGTTTTGTTTCTTGTTTCTAATAAAAGATTTTTAATAAAAATTATAAACCCAACCGAGGAAAAAGGTTTTCAATCAATGGATTTTAATCTAGGTGAAGATTTATCATTATACCAACCCTTTTTTAGAATGAACCGAACTGTAGACGAAAGGTATGATAGCGAAGAATTTGGTTTGGGTTTGGGGTTAACAATCATTAAAAAAATCGTAGAGGATATGCATGGCCAGATTCATATTGGAACCATACAATCAGGAATCTATCGAAACGTTCTTAGGTTGGAGCAGGTGGATCATAATTTTTCTGAGGTATGTGTTACCTTAGAGTTTCCGTTAGTTGATTGAAACCATTTATTTGAATAGAAGTATCACACCACCGATATCGTCAGAAGTTGATTTGATTTTTTCCAACAATTTTGACAAATTTTCACCTTCTTCAAAAGTTGCCTTCACACTTGAATCCATAGTTTGCGCAACATCAGCAATAAATTTTTGCGATGTGTTTTGATCCATAATGTTTTGATTGATAGCAGCCAACATTTTGGACAATTGTTCTGATTCTGTTATGAGTTTTTCTTTGACCAGGCTTTGGTTTGTGACTGAATCGGATATCTGATTGATACGTGCGAATATCTGATTTACTTCGCCGATGATCTCTTTATACAATTGGTTTGTTTCATTTATTTTTTGGCGGTTGAGAACAACTTCCTCCTTATTGCGTTTTACATTATTGTCAATTTCTTTAATACTATTTGCAGTTTGAGTAGCGAGTTTTGAAACTTCTTGTGCCACAACGGCAAACCCACTTCCAAATTCACCTGCCCTTGCTGCTTCAATGGATGCATTCAATGCAAGTAAATTAACTCGTTCGGAAATTTCTTTGATAACAATTACCATCCCTTCTATTTTTCCCGAACTGACGGCAATATTTTCTATGACGTTTGCCATCTCTTCGAGAGCCTTGTTGCCTTTTTGGATCTTATCAGAAATACCGAATGTTAAATTTTTTGAATGTGTGCTATTCTCTTCGGAATCGTTTATATGTTCCGATAACACTTTGATACTTTCGGAGACTCTTGTTAAAGTTGCATAGTTATTAGAAGATGCATTTTCAATGTTCGCCATGTTTTCGGTCATTTTACGAACGGTGATGTCTAAGTTTTGTGAATAGTCTTGTTGTTTGATTAAACTTGAATTGAAGGACTCATCCACAGCTTTTGCATTTGTGACAGCAGATTTTAATCCTTGGGTGGAATCTTTCAAAAGCTGAATGATATCGGAAAATATACTTTTTAATTCAAAAATAGATAGGATGATTTTGTCGAGTTCGTTCTTTTTATCGAGAGAATTTTTGAGAACAAAATCGATTGCTAAATCGCCTTTGATTGCATTTGCTAATATTTTTCTGATTAAAACATATTTTCTGTTTGTTGTATAAAGATTTTTGAATACAGAAAAAACGAATAAAAGGGAAGTGCTGAGTGCAATGAATTGAAGGGAGGTGGATTTCCAATCAAATTCGTTGCCCACGGTGTACTGGTAGACCAATACACCAATTTGACAAAGAACCATTGGAATGGAAATCAAACTGAATCGAATCGTTTGGTTCAATTTCATTTAATAGAAATTAGACTGAATCCAACCACTTATGACCTTCTTCGGGAGTTTCAAAAATTTTAACTTCGATTCCATGGGATGCAAAAAAATCTACCAAGTTCTTTTCTGACATGGCAGAGAGTGCCGATTGTGGTTGTACCAAAGCCCACTTTTTCCAGCCAGCTTTAATGGCTCTGGGGGTCCAGTCGTTATTGATCCATTCTACATCTTCTGCTGTGTGTGTACCCATGTTTCTGTTGTCAGAAAGCCACTTTACTGCTTTGTTATTAACTAGGGCTTCCGCACCTTTGTCTAAACTATTCTTTAAGTCGGAACCTGTGTTTTTACCATTTTGCGTGAGAACTACTATTTTTTTATCTTCTAAATATTCTGTGATGGCGGTGGGGCATTGAAAAACAATCATGCTTCGTTTATCCTATTATTAAATCTATGAATGTTGTAATTGAGACGAATTTTACAAGTGAATTCCTGATCTAAGAAATCTTTTTTTTACAAAGTCTGTTGGATTTTTGATCCGTTCTAAATGAACACGATTCAGAAACTTTTTTCTGAAGTGAGTGAGTTTGGGAGAGTTTGTCCAAAACAAATATGAAAAATCTTGAATTCAAATTCCATGGTTTTCAAAGAGTCACAAAGTGAGAAAAAGGATTCCTGTAAAAAAAAACATTTTTGGAAGGGATATTCGTTCACAAAAATTCTAAATCTGATTGTGAAAGTATAAACTCTGGGCTTAGATGCAATGTATGAATTCACTCAATACGGTTTTTGATTTCACTGAGGACGATCTGAATTTGAATCGGCTTGGAAAAATGTCTCGTTCTCAACTGGAAAGAATCAAGTCCAAAGTGAAAATTTTTTTCATACTTGGATGCGCACTATCTTTTGTTTTTTTGTTCATTGCCATCTATAGTTTTTATTTGTATTTTTATGAAGTGGGGATGTACACAAAAGATGGCAACATTATACCATCGGATTTTTTTCTATTCATTGCTATCGGTAGTTTGGTATTAACTTTAGTTATGCTGAGATTGTTTCAAAATAACTATCGTATATTTCTACTCTCGCCAAATGGAGAATCCATAAAATTGATTGATTCTTTGAAAAAGGACATTTTGTACGATTCTAATGGGAAATCTATGCTCTCAACATTAAAAGTGAAAGGTATTTCGTTTAACCAAACTTCCATATATCATTCTGATTTGTTTTCCGAAAAGAACAAGTATCGGTTCTATTATACGGAGCGTACGAAAATTTTACTTTCAGTGGAAGTGTTTGAAGTAACCTTTTAGAATGATAATTTTCAAAAATGCTCTTTCGTTCCACTTTGTCCCAATTTTTGCGATGCACAAATCGGGTGCAGTTTGTTTGGATTTTTCGATAAATTGTTTGGATCACGAACCCAATTTCCTGATTAACAATTGACGAATAAAAAATCAGAGAGTGAGTGGGATAATCCTTATCCAGTGGAGAATTCAATGCCACGCAAGTACCAACTCATCTACTGTACAATCTGTACACAAATATTATTTTTTTCTCCTTTGGGGCTCGGTGCACAGGAACCTTCTCCTATGGAAGGTTGTGAAAAACCAGCACCCAGAAAAAATCTTCCATTTCCGATGGATGAATCAAAACAATTGTGTAAAAAAGACTTAGATGATAAATTAGAGGGTTATTATCCCACTGGCCTTCCTCTCATCAATTCAGATCCAAATGAAGGTATCGGTTATGGAGTCCGAGGTTATTTATACGATAATGGTTTAAAGTCAGACCCGCTCTTTGATTACACACCGTACAGGATGCGATTTTTTGCTCAGTATTTTAATACAAATAAAAATGCACAGTACCACCAGTTGAGTTTGGACATGCCCTTCATTGCGGACACTCAGTGGCGACTTCGTGCGGATGCGTTTCTAACCATTACCCCGACAACTTTATATTTTGGTGTGGGTGAAAGTAGTATGCAGCCCTTATCTTATATTGATCGAAACCAAACGAACGGACGTATTGTTCGCAATTCAAGTTATTTAGACCAAGAGACCAATTTAACCTATTTCCGTCCAGGAACACCTTCCGATTCCATTTTATTTGGTGGAAAAAGTTACACAGGATTTCCAAGCCGTGATGGATACGTAGTCACAGATCGAATGTACAATCGTTATGAAATTGAAACTCCGATGGCAACAGTCAGCACAGAGCGTTCGTTTGTTGGTGGAACTGTCCGTTTGGTCACAGGACTTAAATTTTCGAATAATATCATTCGTACTTATGATGGTAAATTTATCCAAGGTAAGGATCCTCTCATTGGAGGCAATTTTGGCGCCGAAGTTCCCAATGGGAAAACTCGTTTAACAGAAGACTACGAAGCAGGAGCCATTATTGGATACAACGGAGGTTATACAAATGCGGTTAGGTTAGGGATCGTGTATGACACTCGCGATTTTGAACCAGATCCCAATAGCGGAATATTTTTAGAAGCAACTTACGAAAAGAATGCGAAGGCTGTTGGCTCAAATTATGACTTTGATAAATATTTTGGGCAGGCAAAATTATTTTGGAGCCCTTTTCCGAAAGTATTTGATAAATTGGTAGTGGCAAATCGTTTCGCCGTCGGATTGTCCGATGGAAATATTCCATTTTTTGAATATCGTAATATGTGGGGCACGGAAGGATTGGTCGGTGGTTTGGGAGGGCTTCGAACACTCAGGGGTTATAAACAAGATCGGTTTGTGGGAAGAACCATCGGCTGGGGAAACTCAGAGATCCGTTATAAATTTGCCGAAACCAAAATTGGTAGTGAATTGTTTGTGTTCAATATAGTGCCGTTCGTAGATTACGGCCGGGTATGGGATGACGAGCATAAAATGAATTTTAAAGACTACAAATACTCGCGAGGTCTTGGTCTTCGGATTGCGTGGAACCAAGCAACAATCATTATGATAGACTATGCAAAATCAAGAGAAGACGAACAAACATTCGTTAACTTTAGTCATGTATTTTGATTTACATTTGCTGAGCTAGAAATTGTTAGGCGGGTTCTTTTTATTTTGGTTTGAAGATTGTATTAGACAAATATGAATTTTACCTTATCTTCTCAGCCTGGGTTGCAATTTCTTCAATTTGATTTTGTAATTCTTTTGTATTTTCTGCAATGATTTGCACTGCTTCTTCTATACTTTCGGCCGCCCTAGTCACTTCTTTGTTTCCCATGCTTTGTTCTGAAGCAATTGTTTCGAGCTGGGAAGATAATTGTTTTAGTTCTTTTTGGGATGCCACGATACGCGTATTTATATTTTGCATTTCTTCAATTTTCCCATGAAACAACCGAACGCTCTTTTCGATTGCGACCAGTTCTTTTTCTTGGTTGGCAGCCAGTTCATTTGCAAGTTCTGCGGATTTGTTTCCATTTTCCAAATTGGATCTGGATGATTGGATTGTTTTGGAGATAATACTTGCATTGGAAGAAGAATTGTCTGCGAGTTTTCCAACTTCCTCTGCAACAACAGCAAACCCACGGCCGTGTTCTCCCGCACGGGCTGCTTCAATAGAAGCATTTAGTGCAAGTAAGTTGGTTCTGTCTGCAATTTCTTTCATGATTTGATTTACTTCTTCTACTTTGCGGAAGGATTGTTTTACTTCGTTCAGTGCTGTATTTAAAGACAACATGGAAGACGAAACTTCCGTACTAAAATTTGTCGTATGATTGATTTGGGTAGATATCTCTGAAATTTCTTGCCTAATTTCTCGAACCAAATTTTCTAAATTAAAACTTTCTTCATTTAGTTTTTCAATTTTTTGGTATTGGTCTTTTACAAATTCGGCAGAACTTTGAGTGGCTTGGGAAATCTCCGTTAGTGAAGCACTGATTTCTTCAATGGAAGCCGCTTGTGTTTGGATTTGGTTGTTTAAGTCTTCTGTAAAAGATTTTAGTGCGTGGACAGATTCATTTAATTTTAGAGCCGTCTGTTTCATATTTTCTTTTTGTTTTTCAACAAGTGCCGCATGTTCATCGGCAACTCGTTTACCTTCTACTGCCTCATCTTTCGTGCGAACAAGTAAACTCACCATTTTGCCCGTTGAAAAAGTGGCCACGAGTAAAAAAATAACTTTTACGATTTCAATCGGTAGTGAAAGTGCAAAAGGGTATTTGTGTGGATCTGTCCCATCCATAAACTGAACACCACTCACCAAATGAGCAACTGTTAGGTTGATGATATAAATCAGAGATAGTAAAAAACCAACAATTATTGTTTTTCGCCAGGAAAATAAAAACCCAGAGTATAGGATCATAAAAAAACAAATTGTATAATTGACACCAACTTTGATGGTTCCAGAGGCAATGTCTTCGCTGATGCTTGCTTGTGAAATGGCCGTCAGTCCAGCCACAAAAACATCGCAAAGGACAAAAATAAAGGCTCGGGGTTCTAGTTTTTTCTTTAATAGATACCCAGCAGTGATGGCGCTAAGTCCGTAGATGGAGGCTCCCAGGATCATCGTTTTTGCTTGGGCAGGATCGAGAGTTGCGTAGGTGCCGATGATGCCTAAACTGAAATTGACAAATAAAAAAATACGAATGGAATTGATCGTTTTGGCAGATTGATAACTGTAAAAGTCCATTACTTACGATAAGACTTTGTTTAGGAAATTCTGACAAACAAATTTGAATCTCGTTCACGAGAAAGCCAAATTTATATCAGGAATTTTACTTGGTTTTTTCGTCCATTCCAACAACATAATAATACTCCTTGTCCCAGAGTAGATACAAAAGCCAAGCGGGGATCCCGTAGGCTTTTCTCACATAATCTCCTTGTGATGCATGGATTTCCCAACCTTTCATTTTGGATCTTGTATCACTCGCAAGGGCATGGGTAGGATTCGGTTGGTTCTCAGCTACGAATTTACCAACCTCTCCACCTAACGTCAAAAATGCTTTTTTAGGTGTGATAACATAAACAATGTACTTTGGTCCTGAATAGTTTTCAATAGGAGCTGATTTAAGTTCTTTACTTACTTCTGTTGCCACTAAACCCATTCTCATATGATCTTTGTGTCCAGTTGCCCCACTGGCAGGCCAAAATGTCAGTAACATATCGGGTTTATAGGCTAACATGGATTGTTTTACTTTTGTTTTTATCTCTTGTATGGATACATCCGGCACCCCACTGTCGGGATAGTCCCACACTTCTTGTTCATCGATACCCATAGCAAAACCATTTTTTAAAGCCTCTGCTTTTCTGATAAAACCTAAATCTTTTTGCCTGGCCACAACAGGAACCTGTTCGCCAACTTCTCCTTTCGTGGCAGTGACAAGGGCTGTGAATGTAGATTCATTCTTAGTTTTTGCGTTCACAAATACTGTATTGACTAGTTGTTCGTCATCCGGATGGGCAAATACACCGAGTATCCTTTTGGATCCAAAAGTTTCGCTCAGTGATCCAACTTCAACCGCTGTTTCTTCTTGGAATAACGAACGAACGTACAAAAAAACAGCTGTTAGGGTGATGACGATTAGTACGGCTAAGGATTTAAGGATGATTTTGAATACTTTCATACACTGAAATTCTACAGAAACTATATAGATTCGTAAAGGAAGCAAGTTTATTTTTTATAAAAAACCCTTGACTACTGATTTTATTCAATGATAATGAAACGTGAGAATTCTTTCTCCCATCTATTTTGATGGACCAACAAGCCTCTTTTATAAAGGGGAACCTGATGGTAGTCCTACTCATCTGAACGGGTGAGGGGTTTCAGGAAATAAATCACTTCACCATACAATTTAAAAGCTGCTATTGTGAGTTTATTTCTGCCTATCGGACGGAGTTATGTTGTGTGGTGTTTGTGGTTCACAGGAGAAAAAAGTGAATCAAAAAAGAATAAACATCCAAACACAAGACTTTGGCATAGAACCAATCCAAACGAGAGACACCAATCATTACACTTCAGAATATGTACAATCCTTTGTAGAAAAATGGGACGATTTGATTGATTGGTCATTGCGCTCTAAAAGTGAAGGTGATTTTTTTATTTCAGAACTCAAAAAAAGAAAGAAGAATAAAGTTTTGGACGTTGCGACTGGCACAGGGTTTCATTCTGTTCGGTTGTGGCAAAGTGGTTTTGAAGTAACAAGCGCCGATGGTAGTCCAGCCATGCTTGCAAAAGCATTTGAAAATGGACGCAAACATGGGCTAATTTTAAGAACAGTCCAAGCAGATTGGCGTTGGTTGAATAAAGATGTGCATGGTAAATTTGATGCTGTGATTTGTCTTGGAAACTCTTTCACACACCTATTCAACGACAATGACCGTAGAAAAGCGCTGGCTGAATTTTATGCAGCTCTGAAACACGATGGGATTCTCATCATTGACCAAAGAAATTATGATTCCATCTTGGATTCTGGTTTTTCATCAAAACATACATACTACTATTGTGGGGAAAATGTGAAAGCAGAACCAGAGTATGTCGACGATGGTTTGGCTCGGTTTTGTTACACCTTTCCAGATCAAACAAAATACCATTTGAATATGTTTCCCATTCGAAGGGAAAAATTCAGGAACTTGCTTGGCGAAGTTGGTTTCCAAACCATCCACACCTATGGAGATTTCCAAGAGACGTATACACAAGATGATCCAGATTTTTTTGTCCACATCGCAGAAAAAAAATACATTTTAGGAGATAAGAATGAAACAGACTCAGAATAAAAATACAAAGGATGTTATCACTATCGCTAAAGATTATTATAATAGCCCCGATGCTGATTTTTTTTACGAAGAAGTTTGGGGAGGTGAGGACATACATATTGGAATCTATACTGATGATAAAATTTCTATCAAAGATGCTAGTCGAAACACAATCAATTTGATGTTAGGCCAGTTAAAAACTCCCATTACGAAAGAGACAAAAATTTTAGACATAGGCTCAGGATACGGAGGAGCCGCTCGATTCATAGCGAAAGAATATGGGGCAAACATCACTTGTTTAAATCTAAGTGAAACTGAAAACAACCTGAATCGTAAAAAAAATTATGAACTTGGTATTGATAGCAATATACAAGTGTTAGAAGGTAATTTTGAAGAGCTTCCTTTTGATCCAAGTTCATTCGATATTGTTTGGTCTGAGGATGCAATTTTGCATAGTCCAAACAAGGAACAAGTTTTCTTTGAGGTAGATCGGGTTTTAAAATCAGGTGGTGAGTTTATATTCACTGATCCAATGCAATCTTCCAATTGTCCAGAAGGTTCTCTCCGTTCCATTTATGATCGTATCCATTTGGACAATTTGGGTTCGGTTTCGTTGTACAATTCACTAGCTGAAAAACTTTTATGGGAAAATTTCGGGTTTTTGAATCTGAGTGAAAATATAGCCAAACATTATTCAGCTGTTAGGAAAACGATAGAAGAGGAAAAGGTTTTGCTTGTGTTGAAAATTTCTAACGAATTTTTGGAAAGGATGTCAAAAGGACTCGGGCATTGGATTGTCGGTGGAGAAAAAGGTTATTTAGAATGGGGAATTTTACATTTTAGAAAACCATAATGGCAAAATACATCACCATCTTCATCATTGGTTTATTTGTATCGTTCTCTGTTTTTTTTCCAGAAACGATACAAATTTACACGAAAGCGACCTTAAGTTTTATTTTGACTAAATTCGGGTGGTTGTATTTACTCATAGGCTTTACTTTACTTTGTGTTTGTTTGTATCTCGTATTTGGTCCTTATTCCTCAGTCAAACTTGGTAAGGATGATGATAGACCTACCTATCCATTTTTTAGTTGGCTTGCCATGTTGTTTGCGGCAGGAATGGGAATAGGGATGGTCTTTTACGGTGTAACGGAACCACTCTCTCATTATAAGAATCCTCCCCTTGGACTTGCAGAACCAAACACACCAGAGGCGGGGATATTAGCTTTGCGGTATACAATCTTTCATTGGGGTTTACACCCATGGGCAATATACGGATTTTTAGGACTCTGTATTGCTTATAATCGGTTTCGAAACAATCGAACCTATTTGATTGGTGACTTATTCACATCTTTAGGGTTAAAAATACATTGGAAACAATGGATCGATGTTGTGAGTTTGATTGGAGTATCTTTTGGAGTGGCGACCTCGCTTGGGCTTGGAAGTTTACAAATCCATTCAGGCTTAAGTTATGTGTTTGGATTACCAGAAGGAATTTACATTACTGTATTTATTATATTATTAACTACTGTGTTTTATATTTCATCCGCAATGATTGGGTTAGATAAAGGTATTAAAATTTTAAGCAATGGTAATATGATTTTAGCAATGATTTTAATGTTCGCACTTCTCTTTTTAGGTCCAACAAATTTTATCATTGAGTTGTTCTTTTCTTCCGTTGGAACGTACCTGCAAAATTTAATCACGATGAGTTTTCGAATGGCTCCATTCACCGACTCACATTGGTTGCGCGATTGGACTTTTTTCTATTGGGCATGGTGGATTTCTTGGGCTCCTTTTGTGGCAACTTTCATAGCACGAATATCCAAAGGCCGAACCATCAAAGAATTTTTATCTGGAGTTCTCCTTGTCCCCTGTTTGTTATCTGCGTTCTGGTTTTCAGTTTTGGGTGGTTCTGCAATCTATTTGGAAAGGTTTGAAGCCGTTCCAATCTACGAATTGGCAGGGGGAGATATAACTAAAATGTTGTTTGTCACATTCGGCTATCTTCCATTTGGTGAGGTTTTAAGTTTTCTTTCCATCTTTCTTGTCTTTATTTTTTTCATAACTTCGGCTGATTCTGCAACTTTTGTTTTGGGAATGTTCGCCTCAGGGGGCAAACCAGACCCCAGTTTGAAAGTAAAATTTTTATGGGGTTCTATGATTTCCATTCTTGCCTGTGCGTTGTTATTGTCAGGTGGACTTTTAGCTCTGCAAACAATGGCAATCATCATCTCATTTCCATTTGCCCTTGTTTTATTTTTGTTGGTTTGGGCATTTTTGAAAGATATTAGAAAAGAAAATCCTTAGTTAGACATTGTATTGGAATTGATACTACCTAAAAGTCCATTCTTTCAGAATGAGCAAATATTAGGGAATTCTACTAAAAATAAATCAAAAATTTTCGTGAAAAAAGTTCTTTCCAAGAATTCTCATTCGTAGAATGTTTTGGATTTTTATCAGTTAGTCAATAGGTGAGTGTATGCTCGAAAAAATTACAGAGAGTTTAAAAGGTACGGTTGGTGGTGCGGTTCTACTCATTGCCTCCTTTCCAGTTTTATTTAATAATGAAGGATGTGCAGTGGACATTGCAAAAGGTTTGGAAGAGGGTGCAAGTATCGTTCAAACCATTGATGCCACAAAAGACATTGCTTCTTATAACGGAAAGTTGATCCATACAAGTGGTGAAGCAGTTGCGGGTGCGAAGCTGAACGATCCTGAATTCGGAATCGATGAAAAAGCATTGGTATTAGAAAGAGACACTGAAATCTATCAATGGGAAGAATCTGTTTCTGAAGATGATTCGAAAAAACCATCAAAAACTTACACATATTCCAAAAAGTGGGCATGGAAACATATAGATTCCAGCAAATTCAATGATCCAAAAGGGCATTTTAATCCTCCCCAACAATTTGAACCAAAGACCTTTCGTCCAGATTCAGTCAGTTTGGGAAAATTAAAATTTTCCGAAGAATTGATTGGAAGCATACCAGCTAACAAAGATTTATCGTATGATCAATCGACAACTAACCGTATCAAATCAAAGTTTGGCTCCAAGGCTCAAATCCAAGATGGAACTATTTATGTGGGAAAAAATCCTGCGGATCCTGAAGTTGGAGATATGAAAATCACTCATAAGTATGCAATGGAAGGCACATCCTCAATCATTGGTTTGCTCAATGGAGACAGTGTCAATTCTTATAGAACAAAAAGAGATACGACCATACTTATGTTTGATTTTGGAACTAAGGATGCAAAATCGATGTTTCAAGATGCACAGGATGCAAACGTAACACGGACATGGATGGTACGTTTTCTTGGAGTGTTCATGATGTTTCTCGGATTTCGATTGATATTCGGGCCGATTGCTGCTGTTGGTGGAATGATTCCTATTCTCGGAACAATCTTAGACCTAGGTGTTTCTTTGGTTGCAGGAATTCTCACAATATCATTCTCACTTGTAACCATTGCCGTGGCTTGGATTTTCTTTCGACCCATCCTCGGAATAACCCTTCTCGTGATTGGAATTGGTGCTTTCGGGTATTTGTATTACAAAAAGAACCATTTAAAAACAACGTAAACTATAAGTTACCAATTTGTTTAGCTGTATTTGGGATGTTTTTTCTTCCCAAATACAGTCTTATTTTAAAGTTAATAAATTATTTCTAATTAAACAATTATTCAAAAAAAAATTATAGATTTTATTTTCTAACTTCGTAAAATCGCATCCTGTCTAGTGAAAGCTAGCAAGGAGAAAAAATGAAAACAATTGTGACAATTCTCTTTAGTTTTATGACTGTGTTTGCCTCTACTACAGCGGTATTTGCAGAAGACTGTTTCCTTTGTGGAAATGGGAGTACGAATGGTTGCCAACAATGCCGAGGTAATGACCGTAGAGCCTGTGAGAACAAAGGTTGCAAAATATCTGGCACTGCCTCTTGTTCCACGGCTGCCAATGTGAAAGTGTGTAAGGTCGATCGTTTTGAAAGTGATCTCACTTTTTTCCAGCCAATTTCCAAAAACAAACAAATCAAATAGGAACCGCTCTTTCGGGATTGCCAGATTTGGTGGCAATCCTCCTTCCGAATAATTTAAATGAGTTTCAACTTTCTGAAAGGTATTGACTTGATCTACAAAGGAATATAAATGTTTGTCATGCGTATCATATTTTATCTTTCCATCATCATTGTTTTGAGTTCAAACTGTTCTAAAAAAGTAGAAGATTGCCGAAAAACCAATTCATGCCCTGTATCATTTCTCAATTCCACCTACAGTAGTTTGGAAGATGAAAATGGAGAAACCGTCGAACAACCTAAAATTCTACCAGATCAAGGTAAGGTTTTGATTTTACTCGATACGAATGGAAATGTGCAACATAACCGTGGTAAGTATAGTTCGATCATGATAAAGGTACTCTTTGGCGATTTAGAAGTATTTGTACCTTCGTATAGCATCACTTATTCGTCATCGATTAGAACTTTGGCCAAACCTGCTCTGCCTGTTTATGATTCTCCCAATAATGGGGCAAAGGTTGTCGGTATGATTCCGTTCAATACAGTTGTACAAGTTGTGGACCAGAATGCAAGTTTTGAAGAGAAAAATGCGAAGATAAAAATATCTGACAATATCCGAAATATTTCTGGTTGGACAAAACGAACTTCTTTGACGGATTCAGATTACGATGCAAATTTACATTCGAAAAATATTTCTGATTTGATGATGGGTTACAAAATCACTGCCTCCAATGATGATAAAAATATAAAATTGGTTTGGGGAAATGAAGACATCAGTTCTGCTGAATGTAGGATTGGTGGTGACGAGTGTTTTGTGGATTCGGAGATTGGAACAGCTTCCTTTGGAAAATCGGAACCCGCGTTGTATTTATTCGTTAGAAAAAATACGGCAACTAACGCCGATTTGAAATGCGAAATTCGCCGAATCGATTTCATTGACGCGCACACAAATAAAGAGAATGGAATTTTGGATCCGTATATGTCCTGTGATGAAGTAGAAGTTGAGGTAGAATCTGGTGAGCCATATGATTGAAGAATTCGAACTTTATGTTTTACTTTTTGAAATCATATTATATAAATAAGTATTCCAAATACCACCAACCAAATGAATTTATTTACGAATATCAGAACCAAATACATAAATTCATTTGTATACATTGCTCTCAGTTCCTTATTTTTCTTATTATTTTATTTTAAATTTCATTTTTTGTTAGAAGGGAAACCCATCAATGGGTGGGATACACCTGGACATATTGTCCTTGTTGATGAATTCCAAAAATTATTTACCAATTTCCAAGCTACAGGTTGGTCTGATACATGGTTCGGTGGGTTTCCTGTTTTTTATTTTTACCCGCCGTTTTTTTATCTCCTAATCGTAGTTATTTCCTACTTGTTTTCTTTATCTTTGGAAGTGGCGCTATATTATTCTATTTTTTTTGTTATTTGTTTTTTATCCTATGCTATTTTCCAATTTTGTAGAGTCCTTTTTTTTCGAAAATACCCCATATATTTACAATTGGTTTTGGGATTCATATCCATTCTATTTTATCTAAATTATGCTGGCGATGGTTTACAAGGAACAAGCCTCGTTGGTATCATTGAAGGTACTTTTATTTCTAGTTTTGCACATGGTGTCCTGCTCTTTTCGATCTTATCCTTAGAGTTATTTCGTAAAACGAAAAATAAATGGTATTTGGCAAAGTTTGCTAGTTTTGTTTGTATTCTTTTTTACTCGCATTTGTTGACAACGGTTTTTTTGTTTTTTTCCCTATTGATTTACTTTTTTATATGGAGAAGAGAACTTTTAAAACATTGGAAAACACTGTTGGCTAGTTTTCTTATGATATTGGCCTTAGTTTGGCCAATCATTTTCAATTATTTAATTTATTCGCCTTTTACAAGTGGGATATATTATGGGTTCGCATATCCTCCATTATTGTCCATCCTCGGAAAAGATATTTATGACCTAGCTATCAGAAATCGAGAATTTGGCAGTTCAATTTATTTCGAATACATCATTGGTTTACTGTCAACTGGGCGTTGGGTTTCTGTTTTAGCAATTATTCTTGTGGTTGCAAATTTTAAGAACCTACTTGTAGCCAAGAGATCTAGGCCAACGCTAGTTTTGCTTTTGTTTTTTTTATGGTTAACAGTAGACCATAGTTTGGGGTATATTTTTCCAAATTTCAAAATACATAGTTACCGAGCTTTCGATCTTTTTTACTTAAGTTTTTCGATTCTCTTCCCACTGGTTATAATCAAATCCAGAGGAAGTTTTTTTGGGAGAATTCCCAAAAAATATATACTAATGACCATCCTCGGTGTCCAAATTCATACCTTTCTTATGTTTGATCCTTTTTTGCACCAAGGATATTTGGGGGCATATCGAGACGATAGTATGCCATCGAAGGACTTGATAGACTACACTGAGTTAGTTGGAATTTTGAGTTTATTGCCAAAAGGAAGTTTGGTGCAACCAGAAGTGATCCGCAATAAAGAATTTGCTGGTTCTCCACATTACATACTTCCTATTTTATACCAACTAGGATTAAGAAATAATATGGGGCTTACTGTTGAGTCATCTCTTTACTCTACGTTGTTATTCAATTGGCAAGAGTTTGGTTTTGCACATTCTTTTCGTTGGGGAACCGACATTGATTGGAGAGATGAATTATATGCGTTTAGTGAACGTGAAGTTTACTACGACTTATATTTGGATTTTTTACAAAGATCTGGTGTTGAATACATGATTGGTGCTTCGCCTCAATTTCAAAAATACATTCAAACGAATTCAGATCGATTAAAATTGGTTGCAAATTCGGAAACTTTCGTCTTAGTGAAATTGATTGATCCTAAAGAATACATTAAAATAAATCCAATTGGCGTAATAGATGAAAATTTGTTAGTAAATAAGCAACAAATCAATATTCGAGAGTTTATTAAAATTTCAAATTTTATCCAAACGAGTTTTAGTGCAAAAAAAATGAGTACAAACTTAGTGTTACTCGATACAAATCATATTTCAAATCTTTATACGGATACCCAAAAGTTTTCATTTTTGATTTTATTAACCAATGATCCTACAATTGGAGATTATTCTTTAAAACTCGAATTGGAAAAGAAAGGATATTCTGTTCTACTTCTTCCAAAGAATTTTTCGATGGATGACATCCCAATGGTAAAAGAGAAAACTAATTCTTTTTTACAAAATCATCAATTTGAATTTGGTAAACTGGATTCAAATTGGAAATTTACAAATGTATCGTATTTTCCTAAACTACGTGATTCTTGGGCCAACGGTATTTATATTTCAGATACGGCAAGGATTGCGTTGTATGGTAATCACCCTATCGCTAAACAGGCGGAATACGGAGAGAAGATACTGACCCGCGATGGGCGGATTTATTTTGTTTTGATGTTAGTCTCTTTTTTTGTGTTTTTGATTTCTTCATTAAAAATATACACATCATATTGTTCATTTCTAAAGCCCAGAGAGTAGTTAGAGTTTAATTCACCAAATAAGGTAGCGGCATATGAGTAATATTGTTTGTTGAATACAACAACTTTGTATCCTAAAACTTGTGGGATCATTTGGAAACCATTTGCGGATCCATTGAAAAAGTTTTTCTGGGTAATGTATAGATCGGGGTTTTTTGCCCAGGCGTACAATGGGTTTAAACCGAAAAGGTAAACATATTCTGGATTCTTATATGTGAAATAGGGATAGTCGGCCCAAGGCAAAAAAATACGTTCTTTTGGGCTTATATTTCTTTTGATCCATTCTGTAGTTACAAAAATTTGGTTTGGATTTGTAGAAGTAAATTGGTCTGAAATTTTTCTGTAAGTATAGGGTAGTTGGAATATGATTAAAATTATTATGATGGCAAATTGTATTCGAGAATTTAATTGAATCTTATGAAAAATAAATAGGAAAAAAAACAGCCAGGTAATTTCAAAAATCCGAAGCGAAGCTCCTGCAAATAATAAAGTTACGATTGTTAAAAGTAGAAATACATTGGAAGGTGATTCTATTTTTAATTTCTTTGATTGAACAAAAGATAAAATGAGGAGGGGGAGGCTCGGTAAAAAGCCAAGTAATATCAGTTCTTTGGTTGGTGGAAGCCATTCCGCAATGGGTTCTACCGCTTTTGGAGGAAAGGACTGGATGATGAGTTCTAAAAAATAACCTCCCCATTGGTTTGGAAATGAAGGGTGAATGGTGATTCCAAGGAAGATTCCAAAACTGAGATAAAGAAATCTCTGAAAAACAATTTTACTCCGATTTACCAAACACAATAAACCAAATACAGTGATTAGCAGTAGGAAGCCAGAATAAAACCAGACTGCAATAAAACCTAGAGCGAACAAATATTTATTTTTGTTTTGATTCCAAATTCGTAAGCTTAAAAAAAGAAGTCCAAAAAGAATGATGTTCCCTCTGCCAAATAATAATCTGCCTGTAAAGAGTGTGGAACCTAAAATAAAAAAAAGTGCTAGTAGATAATAAGAATTTCTAAATTGAATCGATTCAAAATATCGAAATAATTGATAAAGTAAAAATACTAAACAGCTAAAAATGTAAAGTTTGATAGAAGTATTTCCGTTGATCGGGAGTAAGGCGAAAGGAATTTGAGTTAGGTGGATTAGAAAATGGAAATCGGTAAATTCAGTAGATTGGATCCCTAATTCTGGCCAAGGTAATGTTCTGACAAATCCTTCTGTAGCATAGAGTTTAGCTATCGCAAAATGGTAGAAAATGTCTGCATCAGGCACACCATCAAACGAAAATAAAAAAACTGCATAGAGTGATGAGCAGAAAAAAAATGCTGGTAGCTGTTTAAAATTCAGGGATCATACCGCAAATAATAGTTAGGATTGATGGACTTGATATCGGAAATATTATTTGAGCCCAAAGCATTCACGACGATTGGTGAATTAACGCCTCGGACAACGATGCCGTCTGACGAAACCTTAAAGTATTCTAATTGTACGTTGTTTGTGGATCCACCTGTGTCCGAACTTAGGTAAATGAACTGACCACTTTTGTCCCAATGTAGGTTTGATGGGGCATTGCCTACAGACAATTTGGTACCACTTTGAGAAAGAGCACCAGTTTCTTTGTCAATAGAGAGTAGGTTCAAGTATCGATTCACACCCGCAGTGTACACAATGGCAAGATACTTTCCGTTCGGATCAATCAACATATTTGTTCCTGCGTTCACACCGGGAGGAATTGCAGAAATATTTGGGTCAGGGGAAAAAGGAGACCCACTAATTTCAGTTATCACACCAGAGTCTGAATATAAAAATGCTTTGATGGTAGCTGGAAATGAGCTTATTGTTGCGTAAAAATAATTTTTTTCTGGATGGATGCTTAGATTGTCATTGGCAGTAGTAAGCACACCAAAATCAATGGTGGACGAGTTTATTTTAGTTAGAGAGTCGGGGTCTGTTGGTTTATAAAAATACATCCCTCGAGAACCAGTTTGACTTGTAAGAACTCCAATGATATCATTTTTTGAATCGTAGCGTATGGAAAGCGGGGCACAAGCCAACCCAAAAGGGTAACTACCACTATTTCTGGAAGTGATTGTACCTGAATTTGGGTCGAAGCCCCAACGTTGGATCAAATCACCACTGGCACCCGAGCCCATTGTGTAGAATACAGTTGCATCACTTGACTTTTCTATTCTTCGAAGGGACGTATCAATTGGAACAGTTGATGTTTGGGTGTCTTTTATTTCAATTTTTACTTTGTCCTCATAATTCAAGGAAACAATTTTACGACTGTAACTTCCGGTTGAATATAGAATTTTCCGAGTTTTTTCTGGAACCATAATTTTTTGCGGAGAATTTCCTGGAAATCCGGAATTGGATGAGGGAGCCATTAACTCGATATAGGTGTTGGGATCGATTCCAATCTCGGAATCTACAGGGTAGATGCGTAAACCATTGTTTAACGAAGTGCTACTTCTAAGGATGGCCACTGAATGTGGTAAAAATGTTTCCTTGAGGCCTTGTACATAAAGTTGCAAAAAACTTTGTTGTAAGAAAGCAGCTGACTTCGGATCTTTAGGGTTGTTAAGATCACTAATTTTACATTGAAGCAACAACCAGGATACGATAAAGATGGAAATTGTTTGTATCATTCTTTTCATCGTTTACCTACCTAGTAACTTCACAATTCTAAGAATCATATTTTTTATACTTGTGTAAACTACATTTATTGGTTATTTTCAAAATCGGTTGTCAATAAAATTATGACAAATAGAGGGTTTAAAACCATTTCTATCCTGATTCCTATTTGGAATGAAGAAGAAAATATTCCTATTTTTTTGGAGAGTTTAAAAAGCACTCTCCAATTCCTTCCCTATCATTTTCAACTTCTATTCGTGAATGATGGGAGTACAGATAACTCCACAAAATTCATTTTGGATTTCCCTCGTTTTACGGCAAAATTAACTGTCATCGAGTTTTCGAGAAACTATGGTAAAGAAACGGCTATCTACGCTGGTTTGCAAGAACACAGTGGTGACGCTTTGGTTTTGATGGATGCTGATATGCAAGACCCCCCCCATCTGATTCCAGTATTTCTCAAACATTGGGAAGGAGGCAATCCTATCGTTATGGGAATTCGAACAAAAAGAAACAAGGATCCTTATTTTAAACGTATAACGGCCGCTATTTTTGAATGGATATTACAAAAATTTTCTAACAAAGCTCCTCTTCCTGGGAGTGGGGATTTTTTTCTTTTGGATGATTCCATTGTTCAAATCGTTAAGTGGCCGACTGACAAACCACTTTGGTTTCGAGGAATCATTGCCAAATTTGGAAAATTACAAACTTCCGTTTATTTTGAACGGCTGGAAAGAGCAAAAGGAAATTCAAAATGGACTTATTGGAAGTTATTCCAATTGGCAATTCAGGTTTTGTTTTATACATCTCATTTGCCGTTATTTTTCATCTTAATCACTGAGGCATCTGCTTTGTGGTTTTTCTTTCATCATAGAAATGAGAATCTTTTTGACTCAAAAAATCCGTTACCAATCGTTTTTCTTGTATTTAGTTTTGTTTTGGCAATTTTTGTTTTTTTTTACCAGAGGATGACAAAAAAATTGCAAATTCCAAAGTATAGGATTGAGAAAAAATTCATTCGATCTTAAACAAGACCTATCTGTTTTTCTCGTTAAAAAAACAAATCTCATTATAAAATTTTTCTTTCCAATTGAGGAATTGAATTATAATTACCCCCTATGTTACGATTAGTTTTGATTATTTTACTAAGCATTGGTGTATCCTGCAAAAAGTCTGAAACTGCAATCCCAAAATTTGCTGTTGTCTTTTATGTAAAAGGTTCCGTAAATAAGGAATCCAAAGGACTTCAAAGTCCAGTAGGCACTACGGGCGAACAGATTCAATCTGGGGATTATGTGATCACAGGTAAGGATGGCCAAGTTGACCTGCTCATGCCAAATGAGTCTCTTGTTCGACTCAAACCAAATACAAAAGTCCAAATCACAGTGGAACTTTGGGAGCCATCCATAAATAAAGCAAAATTGCAAATGTTTGGTGGCAAAATTTTCGTACAAGTCAATCAAAAGTTAGCAAAAGAGGATGAGTTCCGTATTCAAACCACGACACAAGTAGCAGGCGTTAGAGGAACTACCTTTCAAGTCACCGATAACGAAACTAATTCGCAGGTTGCTGTTCTTGATGGATCTGTGAGTGTGAGTCAAGGTGAAACAGAAGAAATTGTAGAACCAGGTTCAAAATCTGAGTCAGAAGAAGGTAACATTGTCGTATCTGAAATGACGGAGGAAGAAAAAAATGACCTGAAGTCAGAGTATGCTTCGATTAGCCAAATTGGCAAAGAACAAATGCAATCAATTTGGGAAGAGTTTGAAAAAGGCAAAGCTGAAATCAGAAAAGATTTAGACACTCAAAAAGAAAATAACCAACAGTTGATCAATGAACAAAAAGAGAAAAATAAACAGATGATGGATGAAACCAAATCCAATACTCTATTAGAAAAAGATAAAATTCTAAACCAGAAAGGTTCTGAAAATGAAGCAAAATCGGAACTGGAAAAACTTAAAAACTCGATGAAAAATCAGTAATCGATCGAATGCAATTGACCCAGAGTGATAAATTCACTCTGGTCAAATTCTATTATTTCGATGCTAAAAATTTTATAGGATCAATGACTAAAGACAAAACCAAAGTAATCAAAAAAGTTACTTCCGCAAAATCTCAATGGACTTTTTTATCAAACCATGCTCATGTTCTCATTTGTTTGAGTAGGGATCCTGATTTACGATTGAAGGATGTAGCCGTTCTTGTCGGAATTACGGAACGCGCCGTACAAACCATAGTGAAGGATTTAGTCCAAGCAAAAATACTAGGGATTAGTAAAGATGGACGACGAAATAGTTATGTTATCAATGCGGATCAAAAACTACGACACAACTTGGAAGCTAATCATTCTATTTCCGAGTTATTGAAATTAGGGCGTTAAAGTTTCACCCCTTCCATTTCCAATTGTTTTACGGTTTTGCAAATCCAATCATTCATTGGTGCGCTTAAACTCAAGTGTTTGGCTTTCTCTACGATTTTGCCATTGATATCACTAATTTCAGTTTTCCTCCCATTGTCTAAGTCTTGCACCATCGAAGTTCTGATTTTGTAATATTTAAGCCCTAAAAAAATTAAAATGATATGGCGGAGCCAGCCGGGCAAACTTCCCACTCCGTCTCCCAGTTTAATGATAGAAATAGAACCAGGAACAACTTCTTCTTGGATATTCATTTTTATCATCAGGTTTTTAATTTCTGTCACAGTCTGAATGGCTTCATTTCTTGATGATATGTTTAAAAAAAGTTCACCAAGGCTCTGTTTTTTGGAAGCAGCAAGTCCATTGATGATGGAATTGATGGCGAGTTTATGCCATCTTACTCCAATTAAATTATTTGTTAAAACAACTGGAATGTAAGGTTCCAAAAAAAATTTCCATTCTGAATTTACTTTTGAACCATCGGCTGATCCCAGTATCAATGAACCGATGTTTGGTTGGTAATAATCTCCATTCATTCTTTTTTGTGTATTCCATCCCACAACGCCTCCAATCATTTTGTTCTCTAGGAAACCTTCTTCTGGCAAACCATTTTGAATCAAAATCCATTTTCCATTTGGTGTGAGATTTTTTTTTGTGAGATCAACATATTCTTTTCGATCTTTCGATTTACAACCAATGATGATGTAATCAAAAGAATCTGCATTTGAATTTACAACCGAAACTTGGTTTTCCAAGTGAAAGTTATGGGTTTTGTTTTTTGGATCCGTAAACTGGAAAACCGAATTTTTTAAATCGTTTTCTCTTTCTTTTTTGCAAAGAATTTTAAATGGAACCTTATTCTGCATGAGAGCAAAGATAATTGTGACCGTGACAGAACCAACACCAAAAATTGCAATTTTCGGTGACTCTGAAGTAATGGTTGTTAGTTTAGCTTTTTGCAATTTCATTCACCTCGGAGGGTGATGACTACTTTTGAATTTTCTAATTCGATTCCGGTTTTGGCAAAATAACTTTTTGAGAGTTCCGCTAAGATTTCCTTTTCTAGTTCTTCATCCAATTCGACGTCAGTAATCTCCCCCGTTGTTTCGTTCAAAGCGTGGTGGTGGCGATTTGTGTTGGAGTCAAAATGTGTGATCCCAGCTTTGAGATCAAGTGTACCCAGAATACCCTTTTCCGCAAAGAGTTTTAGATTATTGAAGATGGTTGCCCGGGAAGCATGTGGGAAATGATGGTTCACAAGGTGAAATACTTCCTCTGCCTGCAAATGTTGGTGTTTCTCTAAAAGCAGATGTGCCATTTCCAGTCGTTGCGAAGTTGGGCGGATCCCATTTGATTCCAAAATGTCTTTCACCCGTTGGTAATTCTCGTCCATTATTCTTATATCTCTGGGCCCCAAATTTTGTCAATTATTAGACTTAGTCTAAAAAATCTCGGTTTCAAGCCCAATCCATCAGCATTCGCCAAAATGAGACAGTTTTTACAAATTGTAATAAAAAGCCTACGTGATTCACTAATATCATCCAAAACTAAAGAAGATGCCTATTTTGATTGTGCAGATAAGCGGTAAAATTGACTTAGAAACAGGGTTGTCATTCCTATCTTTTTTTTGTAAATTTGGATGGGGGATTTTTTTGTTTCATCTTATATTTTACATTGCCATCTTTTGTTCACTGTTTTTCTGTTCTGCCGAAAATGCAAAAATAGAAGTTTTGAACAATCTGTATTCCGAATTAGAAATTAAACAATTGTTATCTGATAGTGAGGTCATTACTTCTTTAAAAGATTTTACGAATGAAAAATATGGACTTGGTTTGGAAGAATGGAAATTAAAAGAAAAGGAAAAAGTTTCCGATTTTGAGATCACTCATTTTATAAAATTAGAATCGAAGGGAATCTTTCCCATTGAAGTTTTGGAAAAAGAACGAGAAAGGATTCGAACCAGAATTGTATGGACAAGGATATTGAATGAGGTGGGTGTAAAACCAAAACCTTCATTGATGGTCATTCCAGATCCGAACATTGTTCCCAATATCATTGTTAAAAATCCCAAATGGACAATCGTTGAATGGAGTGATTACAATTGTTCGTTTTGTAAAAAATCCTTTCCCGAAAACAAAAAAATTCAAAATCGCTATGAAGGAAAAATTTCTTGGTACTATTTGTCATTCCCTTTGGAACCCGATAATAAGGAGGGCAGAAAATATCTAACTATTGCAAGGTGTCTTTGGAAAAAATATCCCGAACAATATGAATCTTTACAAACCCAATTGTATAAAAAAGAAATAGTGAATCATTTGGGTTGCGTAACAGAAAAGGAATTGGCTCCGTTTGATGAACTTGTGGTTAAAGATTACAAAAAAGGATCTGCGATTGGGGTCAGATCCATCCCTACATTCCAAATCAATGGGCGCTGGATTGTAGGTGCAATGGATTTACAATCTTGGGAAAAGGCATTAAAACAAACCGAACCTTAAAAAAATTTCTTGCAAGTACAATCGTTCAAGTTGCAAAATTTTGACAATCTCAGGAGAGAGTTATGAATTCAAAAATTTTTGCCATTTTGTTTGTTCTCTTTTATTGTACTAGTTGTGGTCCAAAACTTCCTATTTCAATGGTAACTTCTACTTCTATGGATTCTAGTTTACCTTTTTCTATTTTGGAAGGTAAAGAATGGAATGCTGAAGAAGGGGCTAAATTTGTAAAAATTCATTTTTACGCAGATGAAGCATTTTCTTTGAGTAAGGTGGAAATTCAATCTTGTAATGGAGACTTTGAAGATAAAATTGCGGCTTACGTTAACTTTGATGAGGTGTATGTTAGCACGAATGTAAAAAATTCAAATTCTACGCTTATTTTTGAGCCCGTTGTGCAGGCGCGATCCGTTACACTAAACTTTCAACGTAATATCGATATTTGTTTAAAAGCGGTAAATTTTTTTAATGATAAAGGAAAAAAATACAGACCAGTCGTTCCCGAAATTGTAAACGCAAAAGTCACTGCGTCTGAAACTGGAAAACCTGAAGCGAGTTATTCGGCCATGAATCTTTTTGATTCTAAATATGAGAATGCTTATTCATCAGCAAAGGGTGACAAAGGAGTGAATTTAAATTTTGAATTTTCTAAAAATCAAACAATTTCGAAAGTTCGAATATGGAATGGTTATCAACGTTCCGATGTCCATTGTATTAAAAATGGTCGTTTAAAAGAATTTACTTTAACAGGAGATAATGGTTTTTCCGAAAAGTTAGTTTTGGAAGATACGTTGGGTAGCCAGGAAATAAACCTTAAAAAAACGTTTGAAGGTAAAAATCTAAAACTCACAGTTGATTCGATTTACAAAGGACTTATTGATCCTGGTTTTGTGATTTCTGAATTACGTTTTGGACACAAAGAAAATTGGATTGTTGTGGATACGATCGAAAAATTCAAAACAACAGCTTCCAATAATTATGCTGAATTTACAAAAGCAAATTTGAAATCAGTACTAAACCGAGGTTTGACAGGAGCAGAAGTCGCAGAAATTATAACTGAAACCGTGTCGGATGAACCTATAACAGAACCTGGTGCTGAGAATTTAGATCCTCCAACTTCAAGCGATTGGACCATTCGATTGCGTTCCGATGGGACGTTTTTTTTAGAAGGAAATACTTCGAGAACAAATTATGATGCAGGTGAAGAAAGTTCATTTCGTTTTTATGGCATGGGTAATTACGAAGTGATGTCATCTAAAGCGAATAAGATGGAACTTCGATTATTTGGATTTTTGCGAAAACAAACTTTTACAAATTTTTTAGATTATGGTGAAGGCGACTGCAATGGGTGTGGTCGGGATTGTAATTTAGTTAAAAATCCAGATCCGAATAATATTGAAAAAATATTCAATGAAAATGTTTATTTAGAATCCCGAGGTAAAAAATTCTATTTATTAAACATAAATAAAAAACATCTTGATTTTTCGAATTTAGAATTGGTTTTAGAATAAATGAAACAACTGTTATTTGGTTTATTCTGCTTTATGATCGTCTTCTGTAAAGATCAGAACATCGATGTGGAAACTAAAACGGAAATAAAAGAGCCAATCAAAACAAATTCTGTCCGTATGTCCATTCAGTGGGAATACACAAATTTTCCATTGGAAATGAAAATATATGAGTTATCGGGTTCTGTTCCCATGACAGTTTGGACAACGGCAACAATACCGCAGGATCAAAAGTCTCCAATCGGCAAAGAAATAGAAGATGGCGAGTTTTTGATGAAACCTGGCACTAAAAAACAGTTTTTACTTGTGGCAAAAAATGATTTAGATAAGGAAATTTATTTCTTTGCGGCACCACATTCGGCCTTACCAGTTGAACATAGTTTTGGATTCAAATTCAAATGCCTCTGCGTGAACCATGCTTTTTTTATACCACCAAAACATTTTTGGTATCGTGTTGTCGAAATTAGAACATCGCCCGATTTTCTTGGAGATCACCTAACTTTAAGGCATAATTTAATCGGAATTTCGAAAGCAAGAATGAATGAATTTACAAAGGCTTCGAAAGAAACAATTCATTCGGAACATGAGTGATTGAATGAAATTGCTGCTTACTAAATTTGGTTTTAAAAAACTTCTCAATGTTGGTGTTTCGCAGCACTTGAGTATAGACAGTTCTGTGAGAGTTCAAATGTCAAATTTGATGGCCTTTTTGGCCATTCTGGCAAATATCCAATATTCAATTTTATCTTGGTTTTTTGATGCACCAGGTAAAGAAACCATTGTAACGATAAATATCATTTTTGCTCTGCTTATTAGTGTTTCTTATTTATTGAATTTGAATGCCCGTTATATGACAGCGAAAATTTATCTAATGATGGTAATACCATTACCTGTTTTTTTTGCGACTTGGTTTTATCTTGGTCCCGAACCTGGCACACATTATTTTTTTCTTGTTTTTGCAATGATGCCTTTTGTTGCTTTTTCATATAATCATCGTTATATTATATTTGCTTTTTTTATAATCAACATGTTCGTATATTTATATTTTGAATTTTTTGCTTTGCCGAAAGATTTAAGTGGAAGTGATTTTTATTCAGCTGCGGCAACGGAACTTCTTAGATTTATGTCAATTGTATCTTGCATTTTTCATATAGCTCTCATAATGATTTATTTTTTGCGAATTGTATATTTAAATCAGGAAGAATTGATTCGCAATAATATACACAAAGATCGCATATTTTCGATTTTGGCGCATGATCTAAAAGGGCCAATTGGAATTATGAGCACTTACTTAACTGTTCTCATTGATACGAATCAGAATGACAAAAATTTAGTTTTTGGATTAAAAGAACTTAGGAAAAATGCGACACAAGGTTTTTTGGTGTTAGAGAATCTTTTGGACTGGGTTCGTACGGATTCTGGTAAAATTATTTTTTCTCCCGAAAAAATAAATATTTCTGATATTGTTCTAAATATTAGAGATTTATTGAGCATCCAAGCTTCTGAAAAACAAATTGTTTGGGAGATCCAAATTCCCGAAGATTGTTATGAAGTATGTGATGAAAGAATGACAAGTACGATCTTCCGTAATATCATTTCGAATGCTATAAAATACTCTCCCTATAAAGGCATGATCAAAATTTTTTATGAGAAACAAACAAACCATTGGAGTTTAATCATAGAAGATTTTGGTATTGGCATGGATACCGATAGGTTACAACAAATTGTTTCAAGGGAAAAACTAGTTTCTATTTATGGAACAGCCGGCGAAAAAGGAACGGGTCTTGGACTTGTTGTCAGTTTGGATTTAATCCGAGAACAGGGTGGAAATTTTATTCTGCAAAGTGAAAAAGGAATTGGAACAAAATTTACGATTCAACTCCCCAATCGTAACTAATTACTTTTCATAAAAAGAAAGACTAAGTAGAATTGGACAATGTTCTTATCTTCTTATTTCAATTGGTTGAATAACAAGGCTCCCCAAGGTAGCGTTGAAGTGTATCCAGATGTATCGGATCGTTTTGAAACAAATTTGCCAGGAGTATTCGTTATTGGAGACTTAACGGGTGTTCCGCTATTGAAATTGGCAACAGGCAGTGGTAAAAAAGTATGGGACTATGTTTCTTATAACTTGAATGGCAATTTGGATGCAGTAATCATTGGTGCAGGACCTTCTGGATTTGCCTGTGCCATTGAAGCAAAAAAACGAAATAAAAAATATGTTGTTTTGGAAGCGAATGTCCCGTTTCAAACTATTTTAAGTTACCCGAAAGGTAAGCCGATTTTTGCCGAACCGAAAGGAATAGATTTCGATTCCGAAGTTGTCATTCAAAATGGAACCAAAGAGTCTTTGTTAAAATACCTAAATTCACTATTAGAATTTAGCAATGTAAATCTTAAGTTAGATACTCGGGTCACTCAATTATTATCTTTGAAAGACGAAGGGTATGAAGTCCATACCTCTAATGGTGAAATTTTCCGAACAAATAATGTTATCATTGCCATTGGTAAATCAGGAGATCCGAAGCGCCTAGACGTTCCGATCGCAGAGAAAGCACAAGTTTATTATCGGTTGATTGATCCAAAAGAATCTGAAGACCAAAACCTAGTTATCTGTGGTGGGGGAGATACGGCAATCGAAGCAACCATTGCATGTGCACAATATGCAAAGTCAATCACCTTGGTTTACCGAGGGAGTGAATTTGTTCGTCCTAAACAAGCGAATCTTGAATTATTGAATGAACTTATCAACTCAAAGAAAATCGAATGCATGTTTGAAACGGAAATTACTGAAATTGGAGAACAAAATCTTTTTTTAAAAACAAAATTAGGTTCAAAGAAAATTTCATATAACTCTGCTTATATTTTAATTGGATCAAAAGCTCCTATCCCTTTTTTGAAACAATTGGGAGTGAAAATTCAATCGGAAAAAAATATTCGAGATTGGGTGGGTTTTTTATCTTTGTTGTCTTTTGCCTGCTTAGCTTATTTTGGTAAGGCTGCAAATTATAGCGCTTCCTGGTTTGCTCCATTTGCAACATTTATGGGAGGATTTTCGTTTCTGACTTTGTTATGCTGGTCATTACTTACATTGTTTAAATTTGGCTTAAAACCAAAACTAAATTGGAATTTATTTAGAAATACCTATTTGGTTTTCGTCTTTTTTTATTTTTGTTATGTATATTTGTCTTCGATGTATTTTGATTTTCAGTTGTTTGATAAATATCCATCCTTTCATTACACATTATTATACTCATTGACGATTCTCGTTTTTGGAATTCGCCGAATGTTTGTTCGTAGTTCACAATACATTCGTTACCAAACATTGACATTGATATTTATTCAGATTTTCTTTTTATTTCTACTTCCTGAATTGATTTTGCCAGAATTGGGTTCGTATGGACTTTTGGGATCACAAGATGGTTTTTTATTAACCCAAGTATTTCCAAAGGAAGCATATTGGAAAGCGTACGGATTTATTTTGGCTTGGCCATTGAGTATGGGAGTTTTGTACGATGGTGGACTTACTACCTTCTGGCTTGTGTATGGTTTTTTATTCACATTTGGCTTTATTCCAATCTTAGTCTTCTTTTATGGAAAAGGAGCGTATTGTGGTTGGATATGTTCTTGCGGGGGCTTGGCAGAAACTTTAGGTGATGAACACAGGCATAAAATGCCACATGGGAAATTTGCATATAAAATTGAACATTCTGGTCAATTCATTTTGTTTTTTGCTATAATTTTGACATTGCTTAAGTTAGTTGGTGTTTTTGGAAAATCGTTATTGCCAGACTTTATATCATTAGAGTATGCTGCGGACTCTATAAAATGGATTTACGATCTTGTTGTTGATATCGGCCTTGCTGGAGTGGTTGGTGTTGGATTTTATTTCCTTTTTTCTGGGCGTATTTGGTGCAGAATGTTTTGCCCACTTGCATCGTTAATGCATATCTATGCACGATTTTCCCAGTTTCGTATTTTTTCTGATAAAAAGAAATGCATATCTTGTAATGTATGCACTAAAAATTGTCACCAAGGTATTGATGTTATGGGATATGCTAGTCGAGGTATTCCCATGGATAGTGTACAATGTGTTCGGTGTTCGGCCTGTGTTTCCCTATGCCCAACCGATGTTTTGCGGTTTGGAAAATTAAAAGGTCAAAAAATAAAATTTGATACTTTGAATACTAGGTTTTAAAAATTAGATGTTTGTCGAATATTTGACATAATTGAGAATTCGACCTAAAGAGGGTTTTTTAGATTTTTCAGGAAATATCTATCATCGTAGGAAATTTTTTACATTGAAAAAACTATCGACTTTTTTTTTACTTGGGTTGGTTATAATGTATGGAATTGGGTCAGATCGGTTTTGGGTTTGTTTGAGTTTCGTATGAAAATTTGAAGGTAAATAGTAAAAAATAAGGAGAGTTCGCATCTAGCGATTCTTTGGTGTTTCTATTTGTCTTTTATTGTAATTTTACTCATTGAAACCGGGTAGGTTTAGGTTTTTATTTTGATTCTTCCAATACATATGGAAGAAAGGGTTTTGTAAGCGAGATACACCTAATTTATGTAAATTCAACTCGGAATAAGTTGTTTTGAGTAAATTGACATGGTCTTTTAGAAATTTCCACTGAGTTTCCTCTTTTTTTTGTAAAGATAAGGATTCTTTATAATTTGAAAAAATAGACTCTTGTAATCCGATCATTGTCGGCAAAAGTACTGACCTCACTGATTGGTAATCATAGTTGGCTCTTCTGTTTATGGATTCGTGTAACCACCATAATGTTTCCGAATAATTTTGGTTTGGAAGCAATGAAGATTGTTCCACTAGGTTTTTTGTGCCAAAGTAGAAGGGTTTAAAAACGCTTAAACATGGAGAAGATGTGCCTGTGTAGAAAATTCTAATTGGGTCTGGGTTTAATTCAGAAATATCCCATTCTACCACTAAACTTCCGTTTGTTTGAATTGGAGTTGTTAAACCTTTAGCGTGTAAACATAAAGATTTCATGTTGCTATTACAAGGTTCGAATTCATCCTCTGAAATTGAATGTGTTTTTAGGTTTTGGATTGATTCCATAGCCGTATATGAATTATGTTTTGCAATAGAGGTGTTCGCCATCTTGATGTTTAGTTTTCGCCTTTCTTTACTACCGTTTATATAAGTGCAAAATGAATTGGAAAATGTTCTTTTAAAGGAAAAATCGTTTGTATTTAATAACTTATTTTCTAAACTTTTAGATGAAAAATCAAAATCGGAATCTATTGTCAGGTGATTTGTAATAGCACAGAAATCCGAAATTTTTTTTGCCACCCAGAATTTATCTGCTGTTTCTAATAGATATCCATCTGTGCGGTCTGCAATGATGAAACTACTATTGTAGAAAAAAGGTCGGTTCGCATAACTCCCGTAAGCAACTTGGCCATAACTTTCTAATAATTCGGTGATCAAAAATAATGCCTGCCTAGCGGAACTCGTTCTCTCCAAAGCAAGTCGTAATAGATCCATGCCAGTAAGACCTATATTTTTTTTTGGAATTTTTAGATTTGAGAAAATAGCTTCGTAACCGATGGTGACACCAAATTCGTTCACCCCCATTTCGGCTCCCCAGATATGGAATGGTTTGCAAAGAAAAACTTCGTTGGTTTGTGAAACCTGAGGAATTTCAATGTATGTTGTTTTTAGTTTGGAATTTTTTTCGAAAATTTGCCTTGGTACATGGAGTATTGCCTGTGCTTCGTTTGGTTCTCGACCGGAATTTTTGGCAAATACTCTTTTTTGAGATTTTGTAAAAAATTCAGTCGCAAGGGAAGTATTACACATGAGAGAATGATAAAATAGAATAGAGAAAATTACAACTCAAATCTTCTAACACTCATCATGTCAAATAAAATAGAATCATTCTTAGCTTCTGGACTAACAGAAAAGCAAGTTATACAAAATAGAAAAAAATTTGGTCCGAACGAGATAGTGAAAGGAAAAAAAACAAATTTGTTGTTTTTAATGCTTCGCATTGTCACTGAGCCGATGATCGTGCTTTTATTGATTATTAGTTTCGTTTACTTGATGTTAGGAGATCGAGGCGAAGCTATTTTGCTTTTATTTTCTGTGCTTGTAATCATTTCTATAACTTTTTACCAAGAAAAGAAAACTGAAACCGCTTTATCTGCGCTTAGATCACTGGCAACACCTAGGACAAATGTGATTCGCAATGGGAGTATCTACAGGATAGATGGAAGAGATGTTGTTGTTGGTGATTTGATATTGTTGTCTGAGGGTGATAGAATATCTGCCGATTCACTAATACTCTCAGCTGAACCGCTATTTTGCGACGAATCTCTGTTAACTGGGGAGTCTATGCCCGTAAGCAAGTTTATGAACGACAAAGTTTATTCTGGTGCTTTGGTTGCGAGTGGTGGTGGCGTTTGTCGAGTAGAGGAAATAGGGTCTAGGACAGAAATCGGGAAAATAGGTAAACAAATCGATGAAGAGAAAGTTGAAAGCACCCTTTTAGAAAAGGAAGTTTCACGTTTAGTGAAATGGCTTTTTTTGGTTTCTATGTTTTTTTGTGTTTGTCTTGCACTTTATTTCGGTTTTGCTCAATCGAAGTGGCTTAAGGGTTTGCTTGCTGGTTTGACATTGGCAATTGGACTTTTACCCGAAGAGTTGCCTTTGGTACTTACCATTTTTTTTGCATTTGGTGCTTATAGATTAAGCCGAAAAAATGTATTGGTTAGAAAATCCTCAATCATAGAGACATTAGGTGCAGCTACCGTATTGTGTTCAGATAAGACTGGAACCATTACAAAGAACAAAATGTCTCTCGAATACCTAGTAACAAATATTGGTATAAATCATTTATTGAATAAGGACATCGAACTATCTTCTGACATAAAGGATAGCCTGCATGCAGCATTATTAGCTTGTAAACAGCCAACTTTTGATCCTATGGAGATTGCAATAAAAAATTCATTCGAATTTTTTAATCTCAAGGATGATTTGAAATTAGAGTGGGTTAAGGAATTTCCGTTAACAAATGATCATTTAACGATGGTTCAAGTTTATAAATCTGATGAACAATATAAAATTTTTGCAAAAGGTTCCCCCGAGGCTGTTTTTGATCTATGCAATTTGGATGAAGCAGAAAAGAATCAATGGATAAAGGAAACAAACATTCTGGCAAAAAACGGTTATCGTATTTTAGGTGTTGCCAGTGGTAAAACTCAAAACCTTCCAAATTCAAAAAAGGATGCCGAATATAATTTTCTTGGGTTATTGGGTTTTTTGGATCCGATTCGAGATTCTGTTCCAGCTGATGTACAATCTGCACGAGAGGCGGGTGTTCGTATTCTTATGATAACCGGAGATTATCCAGAGACAGCCAAAAATATTGCCATTAAAATTGGACTTACCAATCCAACTGAGGTAGTAATTGGAGAAGATATTTCCAAATTATCAGACTATGAGTTGAAAAAAATATTATTAAGCTGTAATGTTTATTCTCGAGTCTCTCCCCTTGATAAATGGAGAATTGTTAAATTATTAAAAGAGGAATCGGAAATAGTTGCGATGACTGGCGATGGAGTGAATGACGCCCCTGCTTTACGGTCTGCTCATATCGGCGTTGCGATGGGGGAGCGGGGAACTGATGTTGCTCGTGAAGCTTCTGATATTGTTTTGATGAATGATTCATTTTCCTCAATCCTGGAAGCTATCAAAACGGGTAGGCATATTTATGATAATTTGAGAAAAGCCTTGGGTTATATTATTGCAGTGCATTTGCCTATCGTTGGAATTACATTTTTTCCATTATTGTTTGATTGGCCAGTTTTGGTTTTATCTGCAGTTCAAATTGTATTTTTAGAACTTGTCATTGATCCTACTTGCACCTTGGTTTTTGAAAAAGAAGCTCCTGAGGCGAATCTCATGAAACGCAAACCTAGAAATCGGACGTCACCACTATTAGATAAAAGATTGTTTATCTCATCAATAGTTCAGGGGTTATTTTCTTTTTTATCGGTAATTTTATGTTATTGGGTTATATATCATTTTTTTTTCTCAGTCAATGACGATTTACAATTGGTTGCAACAACTTCTTTTGTTACATTAGTGATTTCTAATTTATTTTTGATACTTGCGAATCGTTCTTTTTTCGAGCCTATTTGGATTTCGAATCAAAAACCAAATTTGATACTTCCTTATGTCTTTTTTGGTACAATCGCCTTACTTTGTTTAGCAATCTATGTACCATATTTACGGGAAATTTTTCATTTTTCTGTTTTATCTTGGCAACATTGGCTTTTATCTGTGCTGATAGCTTTTTTGGGAGTTTTCCTTTATGATTTGCTTAAAATAGTCCTCCTTCGTAGACTTCTACAAAACACGGAGTTGGATACAACCAGTCCAAATTAAAAATGATCGAATTATTCTTTCCCAAAAAATATTCTGCCCTTTGTTTAAAATCAGCTTTTTTTGGATTCTATGCGCACACTGGATTTGTAAGGGGTTTACAAGAGATTGGTTTTAGGCCTGCGATTGTAACGGGTTCAAGTTCAGGAGCAATGATTGGTGCTCTTTTTGCAACAGGCCGAGATATGATTGAGTTTGAATCACTAATCCTTGGACTCAAAAAAAAGGATTTTTGGGAAGGTAATTCTTTAACGATAGTTTCACGGCTTCTTCAGAAAGGTTTAAATGGCTATAGCGGAATTTTGACTGGTAAGTCAACTCGCGCTTTATTATATCCTTATTTAGGTAATAAAAATTTTTCTGATCTGAAAATAAAGCTAGGAATAGCTGTTTCAAATCTGTCTAAAAATAAAAGGGAGTTGTTAACGCAAGGAAATGTGTTGGATGCTGTGATGGCTTCCATTGCCTTCCCTTTTTTGTATGAAGTGCAAGAATTTAAGGGCGAAGAGTTTTTAGATGGTGGAATTGGAGATGGGGAACCGATCAAGGAATTGATTCTAGACCCAAGCATCGATAGAATTGTTATCCATGAAATCAATAATAATCGTCCAGTTAGTAAAAATAAAATTAAACGGGCGTTTGATGCATCTGCGCAGATTATCGAAAAAGAAACGGAAGATTTGAAAACGTTACTAGCAAAAGAAAAAGGTAAAAAATTGATACGCCTCACAACAAACACTCCTTATTTATCACCTAATGATTTTTCGCAAGGTAAGTTTGCTTTGGCAGAGGGTAGGGGCACTGCGTATAAACATAGTGCGGAAATTTTAGGTAACATTGAATTTCCAAGTTTTCCATTTTAAAAATATATAGGTATTCATGCAAAACCGTAAAAAAATCAATCTACTTGTTGTGGAAGACTCTAAAACAGCGTATGGTCTGATAATTTCGTTATTAGAGGAAGCTGGTTGGGAAGTAAATGCTGTACAGGTAGAATGGAAAAAGAAATTTGAAGAAATATTTTTGAGTTCCACATGGGATTTAATAATATCAGATTTTTATTTAGCAGATTTTAATGGAAGTTATGTTCTGGAGTATGTGAAAAAATTTGATCCTGATTTGCCAGTCATTATCGTTACTGAATTTATCACAGAAGACAATGCTGAAGAATTTTTACGAGCAGGAGCAGCAGACTTTTTATCAAAAAGCTCACTCAAAAAAATTGTTTGGATCGTAAAAAGAGAATATGAAAGTTACGTTGCCAAACGCCAGCAGAGAAAAGTGTGGGATATGCTCGTTCATGGGGAAGAACTTTTAACTAGATCGCAAAAATTGTCTAAACTTGGGCATTTCGAAATTATTTATCCAGACATGAAAGTATTATGGTCGCTCGAGTTATATCGAATATTCGAATATTCATATGCGGAGATACCTAATTTATCTAAACTTTTAGATCGTATTGCTGATTCTGATCGACAGAAAATTATTTCATCTTGGGATAAGGCCAAGACAGAAAATAAGGTTTATGATTTTAGAATTCGTTTGGAAATTGGGAATAAAACAAAGACTGTCGACTTTTCATTTGAATCGGAACCGATTTCAGAAGGTAAATACCGTTATTTTGGAACTGTTCACGATATATCCAATTTTTCCGAAATGGAACTTGCAATTCAACACAATGAATTTTTGTTTAAAGGTATTTTTAATAATTCTTCACAAGCTATTTTGTTATTAGATAATAATGGCTCAATCATCCGAATGAATAACACTGCGGTGACGATATTTGAACGAAACGAGAAGGATCTTCAAGGTCTTGATCTTAACTCATCATTATTTTTGCATTCTTTAGAAGAATCAAAGGGCAAACTGAATTACGGTTTACAAAAGGCCTTACAAAAACAACACTCTGAAATTTTTGTCAGTTATTCTATGAAAGATGGACGAGAGAAATTTTTTGACTGCGATTTCTATGCTTTGCAAGATCCTTCTGGTAATATTACATATTTAGTTTTAGAGGCAAAAGACATCACAGAAAAAATTATCCTAGAACGAGCATATGCACAAGCCCAGAAACTAGAAGCACTTGGAACATTTGCAGGAAGCATCGCCCATGATTTTAATAATTTATTAACACCGATGTTGACTTATGTTGGGTTTTTAAAATCAGAGTGGGACAATAAAAAAGAATCTAATGAATTTAAAAGATCGGTGGTTGCCCTCGAAGGGCTCCAAAAGTCTTTGGATCGAGCAAAATCATTAACAGGACAAATTTTAACTTACTCAAAAATTGAATCTGCCTCATCGAAACAAATCGATTTGCACGAACTACTTTCATCTATAATTAGTGATCTTGGTAAGGAAAAAGTTGGCTCTATTGATTTGAATCTTACGCTTGATGATGGCCCTGCTTTTGTAAAAATGGATCAAATTCAGCTTTATCAAATTATATCAAACTTGTATGAGAATGCGTGTTATGCGCTTTCAAATGTTGAAAATCCCAAAATTCAAGTTTCATTAAAGCGTGTTTGGTATGAAGATTCAAAAATCAGAAACATCGGTTATTTGAAAAAAACTATATATTGGGAATTGGAATTTACAGATAATGGTTCGGGGATTCCCGAAAGCATTCTGAATAAGATCTTTGAACCATTTTTTACTACTAAGGGACAAAAAGGAACAGGGCTTGGCTTACCTATCATTTTTGGAATTATGAGAAAATCTGATGGTATCATAATAGCAGAATCCAAGGAAGGTGAAGGAACAAGTTTCTTCTTGTATTTTCCTGCTTGGGATTCCTTGGAATAAATAATACTCGCAATCTTTTTTAGTTATGTTCTATGTAGTTTCATGCCTTGGACTTCGAAGGACAATATCGATCGTATTATTTCTTTTTCGCTGTCTGTCCTTTTGTTTTTTCTGATTTTTCTTTCACTTTTCTTTTTTCTTCAGCTTTATCGTTTAGAAAAATTAAATGTTATATTATTAGATAAAACCTTATGGAATGCAAGTTTAAGAAATTATGAATCTATGTTAAAGGATGCGGAAGTAGGTCAACGCGGATTCCTTCTAACAAAAGATAGTGACTATCTCGCACCTTATCAAACTGCGATCAGCACATTGCCAAAAATTGAGAAATATTTAATCGATCATTGCGAAGTGAAATATGAAGAAAAATTAGAAGTTATTCTAAAATTGTCAGGGGAAAGACTAAAGATTATTGCGGATACCATCAAACGAGCAGAAATTAACAAAGGTAATATTGCCTTAAATAGAGATGGCAAAATCGTGATGGATCAAATTAGATCTCAACTTAGAGATTTACTTTCTGAAAAAGAAACTGAGGAATCGCAAATTTGGGCAAAGGAAAAAGAGACAAATACAATTCTATTATTTATATCTGCTTTAGGGTTTTTAATTTTATCTTTTTTTATTTTATGGTTAATGCGGATTTTGCGAAAAAATCAAAAGATTAATACTGAGAAGGAACAAATTTCATTTAAGTTGAATGAAATTGATGATTTATACCAAAAATCACCAGTTGGATTTCACTCAGTCGATTGTAATGGATATTTTTTAAAAATTAACCAGACGGAATTGCAATGGTTAGGTTACGATGAAAACGAACTAATCGGAAAAGTTAGGCTATTCGATTTGTTAAGCTCAGAAAGCAGGAAAGATTATTTAAGTTTATTTGAATCATTTAAAGAGTCTGGTTCTATCTATAATGTTCGATTCAAATTGTTAAGGAAGGATGGAACGTTTTTGTATGTAGTGTTATCCGCAACAGCAGTTTATGATCTATCAGGTAGTTTTTTGCGATCGAGAGCCGTGCTCGTGGACGTTACAGAGGCTGTTAAATTTGAAAATGAACTTTTGTTAGCCAAATCCGCTGCAGAAGAGGCAAACCAAGCAAAGTCAGAATTTCTAGCCAGTATGAGTCATGAATTGCGTACACCACTAAATGCAGTGATCGGGCTTTCAATGATACTACTCGATGAAAATCCAAAACCAGAACAAGTCTCCAATTTAAAAAATTTGAAATTTTCCAGTGAAACATTATTAACCCTCATTAATGATATTCTAGATTTTAACAAAATTGAGCAGAAAAAGATTAGTATCGAAAAAATTAACTTCAATTTGTTTGAATTATTGTCTTCAGTAACGAAGTCATTTTCTTTCAAAGCGGATGAAAAATTATTAATTTTTAAATTATTGAAAGCTGATAATTTACCTGAATGGATCGTTTCTGATCCGACACGTATTCTGCAGATCTTAAATAATTTATTATCAAACTCAATTAAATTTACTCATAAAGGTTTTGTTTCGTTATCCGTAAAATTACTTTATGAAAATAATTCAGAAATTTCTATTCAGTTTATAGTAGAAGATTCTGGTATAGGTATTCCAGACAATAAGCTTGCAAACGTATTCGAAAAGTTTACGCAACTAAACGTGGACACAACTAGGAAATATGGTGGGACTGGTCTTGGTTTGGCAATTTCGAAAGGATTGGTCGAACTAATGGAGGGAACACTGATACTTAGCTCAGAAGAGAATGTTGGAACGAGTTTTGTGTTTACTCTAAAGGTTACAAGAGGTGAAAACGAAACGAGACACAAAACTTTACTAGATGAGAAAAAATTAGAGATTATCAAAGGTAAAAGAGTATTGGTTGCTGATGATTTAAAGTTAAATCGTGAAATTGTAATTCGCTTTTTAGATAAATGGGGGGCTCTCACACTTTCTGCTGAGAACGGGGAGGAAGTATTAGAAACTCTCGAGCTGAATTCGATCGATTTGATCCTGATGGATCTTCATATGCCCGTGTTAGATGGTTTTCAAACTGTAGAAATTATTAGAAAAACTGAAGGTTGGAAGCAAATTCCGATCATCGCCCTTACTGCTTCCGCACAATTAGAGACTCAAGAAAAAATTAAGGCAGTTGGCATGAACGATTATATTTCGAAACCATTTTATCCACAGAATCTTCTACAAAAAATTGTAAATCAGTTTTGAAAATTTTAAATTGCAACAAAATAGAGAAGTATATTGGTTATGTGGAAAATGCTAATATTGTGATGTCATCATCAGCTCGTTTGCTATTTTGAAATTTTTGAACTTCTAAAATCACGTTATCACAAATTAATTGCGGTGATAAATGGGCAGCATTTTTTAGAGTAGAGTATAACCTTTCTTCTCCAAATAACTCACCAGTATTTTGATTTCTTGCTTCTGTAACTCCGTCTGTGTATAGTATGAATGTTCCATCGAGTAGTAATGGTATTTCTCTTTCAATGATTTCTGATGGAATGTATTCGTTGATTGCTCTACCATAGGAAGATATCGTTTGCAGATTTCCGAGTTTATCCAAAAAAATCATTGGGTGATGACCAGCATTTGCGATCCTCATAATTCTTTTTTCAATTCCAATATAAACAAAAAAAGCGCTGAGGAAGTGGCCAGAAAGTGAACTGAGTAAAGATTGGCGGATTTTCTCCGCTGCCGTTGCGGGATTGTTTAGTTGGTCATTCCAAATTTGAAGGGAAACTTTTGTCATACTTGCAATCATCGCTGCGGGTACTCCATGTCCTGAAACATCACATAAAAAGAAACCCAACCCATTTGGATTTTCGAGAATTTGAACAAACTCGCCACCAATTTCCGATGTAGGAATGTATCTGAATCCTATTTTAAATCCATTCACTATGCCAGTGTTTTTTGGCAGTAAACCGTTTTGAAGTTTTTGAGCAATTTTTAACTGTAAATCTAACTCTTGTTTGTCTTCCGTTGCTTTTCTGTAATCGGAAACTTTAAATACAAGGGCAAGCGATAAAAAGAATACTTCAATTGCAGAACCAAGTGGTAGTGAGTATGCTGAGATACGGAAGGGAATTATTAATCCTTGAACAGTTAAAGTATTGATTGAACCACCAACTAGTACGGAACCAAATGCCATTAAAAACAATAATGGTTCAATTTTCTTTTTTGCCTTTATTGTAACTAAGATTGAAATAGTTAATCCTAATGTAATGGGGATTAAAACAAACAAAACGCCAATTTGAATAAAAAATCTCAATTCAACAAAAAAGACCATAAAGATCATAAGAAAAAATAAAATGATAAAAAATTTAGTTATCGATGCTAACTTTTTGAAATAAGTTTCAACATTCAGGAATTCTAAAGTAAATAATAAGCCGAATGCAGATGTTAAGTAGATAGCTATTGGGAAAAGATAATTTTTCCAGTGGTGATTATTTCCTATTTCGATATATTGAATGAATCCAGTGGAAAAGGCGTTTATCAGAAGGATCGTTGCCAGATAAAAAAAATAGAAGAAAAATTGCCTATAACGTAATGTATGTGCTAAAAATAAGCTGAAAAAAAACATCATAAAGCCAGCACCAAAGTAAGCTGCAAAAAATATGTCCTGTTTTTTTGCAAAGGCGATGAAGGAACTCGAATTATAAATGGAAACAAAGTTGAAAATTGGGTTTGCTGACGTAATTTTTACATAGATGGTTCGCTCTTCGTTTGGAGAAAATATGAGTGGAAAAGCCGGTAAGTGTGAATATATAGGTTTTTCACTTTGTAAAACTTGTTCCCCTGACGACATTCTTTCCCATTGATTGTGCGAAAGATAATATAACTCAAAATAATCGACTACAGGGCTTGAAAAATGTAAAAAATAACTGTGAGGCAAGTCACTTTTATGAAATAAATTGATGCGAAGCCATAATGAATCTGTGACTCCCGGAAACGATATTGTTTTATTTTTATTGGGTATCCAATTTACATCTTTTGAAATTATATCTTCGATATTTGTTTTTTTATCAGCAATTGTGTATTCAAAGTATTGGCCAATATCTCGACTATTTGTTTTGTATTCGAGCGTTAGTGGAGAACTCTCAATTGATTTCATAGCCAATAAAAGTATTGATAGGTAGATTAGATTTTTCATTTTTGCGGACAAGTTATACACTAGTACGATCCACCTGCGCCACCACCGCTTGATCTTCCTCCACCGAAACTACCACCACCACTACTGCTACCACCCCCTCCGCTTGAGGACGAACGAGTTAGTTTTGGTGTATAAATTCGTTTTACTTCTGTATGAGAACAGTATGCGCATTTGTATGTATGTAATTCTTCACCTCCCCGGTTGTAATCTGCAACACGAATGACTTTGATGGCAATGTTTTCATGAGTTTTGAAGTGACATTTTGGGCATTTATCGATTGATCTTTCACCTGGATATTCTTCGGAATGTACATCATTACAAGATTTACATAACCAAACATCATAATCTCTGGATTTAATTTTCTCTTCGACTTGGTTTCCTTCTGATAAATATTGATCATCATCTTTTTCCGATAGTTTCTGTTTCGTTGCTTTGCATTTAAAACATTGTCTCGGTTTGTTTCTGATCCGATTTAGAATGGAATGGTTCCAAAACAAAAGCCCAATGAGAATCGTTAATAAGGGAATTATTGAGAATAAAGTTTCTGTATAATAATACTCTAAATAATTGAATATGATAAACGATACAGAGAACGAAACAAAACCTATAATTCCTCCTGTATATTTTTGAAATTGATAAACTTGAAAAGTTCCAAATTTTTTTAAACAAAATAGCTCACCAAACAAAAAGGAAATGATAGAAATTAAGAATATGACCCAGACATAATAGTAATCCGAGAGAGCTTTCATAGGATTTTGTAAATGTTTTGTCCAAAATCCAGTTTCGTTTTTATTTTTGAGAATAGTTGTTTCTATACGTGCAGTCTGCTCATCTAAGTTTGGGTCAATGTAATTTGGCGAATTGGATATGATCACTAATTCATCGATTGTGGCTTCTGGATTTTTAATTCCGTTGGATAAAGCAACCGTACCTAGGTAAACTCCCTTTGAATAATGACCTAGTTTAAAATTGGGAATAACCAATTCGTTCAAAATTCTTTTGCATTTAATATCGGTTAATATGTGTTCCAAACCATCCCCGATTTCTATTTCCACCCGTCTTTGATCTGTTATATGTAGAAATAATACTCCATTGTCCTTACCCTTTTTCCCGACTCCCCAGGCTGCAAAGAGCAGGTTCGCAAATTCTTTGGGATTTTGGTCGGCGATGGATGGTATTATGACAATGGCAATTTCAGCACTAGTTTCCGCTTCCAGTTGGATGAGGATTTCATTGATTTCCGAAATGGCACCAGATTCTTTCAGGTATCCGACATTATCAGAAACATAGCCTCCACCATTTGCCCGAGGATTGATCACCTCGTCTGCAAATAGTGAAAAAGGAAGGCAAAATAAAAGTAAACTGAGTGAAAAACGCATCGGCCTATCTTTTTCCCTTTGCTCTCGGTTTGGAAACGAGATTTTGAAAATTTTGAGACAAAATCCTCAATTCGAAAAAAATCTTGTCGATTGGAATGCGAATTAGCAGTCTAACGGTTAGAGTGCTAATTTTGAGGTTCCCACATGAAACAATTTGATACCATCGTCCAAGGCTCTTTGGACATTGCCCAAACAGAAGCGATTCGTAGGCAAAATACGGAAATCACTCCACAGCATCTGTTTTGGGGATTTCTTTCTCATCCAGCGAGTGTTTCTGGTAAGTCGCTTTCAAAATACCGTGAAGTGACTGATGCGGCTCTGAAGCGACTCCCTAAATCCGCAGGAGAAGTACCATTCGAATCTTTAAAGACAGCACCAAAGTTATCACAATGGTTCACGATGGCTTCGTCCCGGGCCGCTGAAAATGGTAGGGACGAGCTCAGGGAGGCAGACTTTCTAAAATTTCTGCCGCAAATTTTGCCTGAGTTTAAAATCAATTATGAAGATTTACATATTAAGGAAACGGATGAGGAAGTTCCCAATTTTCTTGTAAATTTGAACGACCTTGCCCGAGAAGGAAAATTGGATCCAGTCATTGGGCGTAGCAAAGAAATACGTTCTGTCATGGAAATATTGGGTCGCAGGTCCAAAAACAATCCAGTTCTCGTGGGGAGCGCCGGTGTTGGAAAAACCGCCATTGTTGAAGGTCTAGCTGAGCAAATCGTGAAGGGAAGGGTTCCCGATGTGTTGAAAGGAAAAACAATCTACTCCTTAGATATGGGTCTACTCATGGCGGGAACAAAATACAGGGGTGAGTTTGAGGAAAAGTTAACTGCCTTACTAAAATACATCAAGGGACAGGCGGGAGAGGCCATTCTTTTCATTGATGAGATCCACCAATTGGTCGGGGCAGGGAAAACAGATGGAGCGATGGATGCGGCAAATTTGCTAAAACCTGCGCTTGCCAGGGGGGAATTGCATTGCATTGGAGCTACTACCCAAGATGAGTTTCAAAAATACATTTTAGGTGACCAAGCTTTGGAGCGAAGATTTCGATCTGTTCCTGTGTATGAACCAAATAAAGAAGATGCCATCGAAATTCTAATGGGTATTCGGGATAAACACGAAATCCATCATGGTATCAAAATTTCTGATGAGGCAGTTTATGCGGCTGTTATGCTGTCTGATCAATACATAACAGATAAAAATCTTCCTGATAAGGCCATTGATTTGGTCGATGAAGCAGCGTCCGCATTAAAACTGTCAGCCGAAGCAATGCCAACTGAACTCGTAGAACTTGAAAGTGAAATTCGCTCAAAAAAGATCTACGCACAAGTGGAGAAAAAAAATGAAGAGATACTAAAAGACATTGAACAACTGGAAAGAAAGTTTAGTGAAGGAAAATTAGAATGGGAAAAAGAAGTCAATTCGCTAAAACAAATTGCTTCCATCAAAAATAAAATTGATAGAGTAAAATTTGATTTAGACGCTGCCCAACAAAGAGCAGATTATACTGAGGCTTCCAGGTTGAAATATGCAGTGTTGCCTGAGCTTGAAAAGGAACTTGCGAGTTTTCAAAATGATTGGGTATTGGATAGAGAACATATAGCTTCAGTTATATCTAGGCAAACAGGCATTCCTGTGGAAAAAATTCTCAAAACAAAACAGGAGAATTTACTACACTTGGAAGCTGATCTAGGTTCGATTGTGTTTGGTCAAGAAGAGGCCATTCGCGAAATCGCAGATACTCTTCTTACTTCTTATGCGGGAATTTCTGCGGAGTCTAGACCGATGGGAAGTTTTTTACTTAAAGGACCCACCGGGGTTGGGAAAACAGAAACTGCAAAAGCAATCGCCAAATTATTGTTTGATCAAGAAAATCAATTAATACGCTTGGATTTAAGTGAATACTCGGAGAAACATTCGGTTGCAAAACTCATTGGTGCACCTGCAGGTTATATTGGTTATGAAGAAGGTGGAGTGTTGACCGAGGCAATCAGGCGAAAACCATATTCTGTGATTCTGTTTGATGAAATCGAAAAGGCTCATCCCGATTTTTCAGACATTCTTTTGCAGATTTTGGATGAAGGAAGGTTAACTGATAATAGAGGCCGCACCATTAACTTTAAAAATACCATTTTGATTTTGACGACAAATTCAAAAAATGTAGAGGCAGATTTTAAACCTGAAGTTCTTGGGCGATTGGATGCGATTTTAACATACCGTTCACTTGATTCTTCAATCATGGAACGTTTGATCGATAAACAAGTGAAACAACTCAACGATCGTTTAAAAGTCAAAGGAATTTCCATCGAATTATCGGAAAGTACGGAACGAATCCTCACTGAACAAGGGTTTGATCCTAAGTTTGGTGCAAGACCACTTACAAGTGTGTTCAATCGAATTGTGAATCGACCTCTTGCCAAAGAAATTTTAGCTGGAGGAATCTTGGAAGGTAAGTACAGGGCTGATTGGGAAGGGGATAGATTGCGATTTTTGTCCATGCCTGAACTCCCCATTGGGACTCCCAAATAAGCTTGGATCCTTTTTCCGGAATTCACTAGTTCAGTAAAAATCTGAAATCACCGGCCTAATCGAGCCGGTTTTTTTGCTTCATTCTGGCAGTAAGTCAGTCTCATACTTAGAATATGAAACTAACCATTGAATCAAAGCTGAATTCCAACCAAAATATTTCCGTCCCTCGATTTGGATTGGGCGTTTGGAAATCCAAACCTAAAGAATGTTATGAGGCAGTTCGATATGCATTGGAAATCGGTTATCGGCACATTGATACTGCTGCCATTTATGGTAACGAAGCTGATGTTGGTTTGGCGATCAAAGATAGTGGAATACCAAGGGAAGAAATTTTCTTAGTCACAAAACTTTGGAATGCTGACCAAGGGTATGACGCTAGTCTAAAGGCAATTGATGTTTCCTTAAAAAAGCTGGGAACTGACTATATAGATATGTATTTGATTCATTTTCCTGTTACGGGTAAACGAATCGATTCTTTTCGAGGATTACAAAAAATCAAGGAAGATGGTAAAACAAAGTCCATTGGTGTGAGTAATTTTATGGTGTCTCATTTGCAAGAGTTATTGGGAAATACGGACATTATCCCTGCAATGAACCAAGTAGAATACCATCCTTTTTTACAAGACCTGGAACTTAAAAAATACTGCGAAGCGAATGGCATTATATTCGAAGCGTACAGTCCGTTGGCACATGGGCAAAAATTAGAAGACCCTCGGGTTACTGATCTTGCTCGCAAGTACAATAAATCCAACGCACAAATTCTAATCCGATGGTCATTACAAGATGGGAACGCGGTCATTCCAAAGTCAAAATCTAAAAACCGAATCAAAGAAAATTCCGATATCTTTGATTTTGAAATTGAGGCATCGGATATGAACTTAATCTCTACTTGGAACGAGGGCTTTCGAACTTGTTGGGATCCGACTTCCACCCCTTAAGCGAGACAAATACTATTTTTTTTGGAAAACGAGCACTGCCGATTGTCGATTGTCCTTGGTTCCCAAATACCCATAACCAAATGGGAATGGTAAAATTGGATCGTTTGTGGATTCGCTCAACTTTTTTAATTCCGGTTGGTTTTCTGGATCCACAGCTCCCGATAGAGTCCACGACCGTTCATATCGTCCGAAAATTTGCCTATCCCATTCGAGGTTTGGAAAAAATCGGATGGGAAATCCTGATTCATCCTGCACGATTGTGGTTGCATTTTGTAATAATAAATTTCTGAAATTTTTTCTTCGTTCTCCATGAAATAGGTATTCGGCGGACTTTGTGAATATACCCACTTTCTTAAATTGTGAAAAGTATTCATACAACCCATCACCAGGAACACCTTCTTTTCCTGTTAGGAAAATTTTATAATAAGTGAGAGTTTGGGTTTGTTTGCTTTTTTTGTCGAATAACACCAAACTCCAACCTTTATAAATGATGCCCGCACCTTGTATGGATTCTTCTTTTTCAGAAACCACCTCTTTGCCCATTCGTTTGAGGAAGGCGACAAAAACTGGAAATGCACCATTTAACTCAGGTTTTTTGGTTTCCTCTTTCATTTTGCGATAAGTAAAATAATTTCTGTTGGCAAGATGTTCCGATAAGTTTTTAATTCCTGTTTTAACGATTTTTTTCTCCTTTTCTGTTAGAGAATCGTAATCATATGGGAAACCTGGATCTTCCAATCCAAATAGAATGTAGTGTTTGCTAGTTGGGAAAAAAGAAAATAAATTTAAGACGTCGATCCCGCTGAATGGGTAAATGACAGTGTCTGGATTTGGGTTAAAATTTTTCAGTTTTAAATAAGCGCGAATGGATTCGTTTGTGGAATTTAATTTTTTCCAATGTAATTCCATATCGTTTTTATAACCAGGGTCGGAATCTGTAAAACCTGCCCATTCATCATATTGGTTCGCAAGTTTTAGATTGGGATTTGTGGTAGGATGAGTGGCACAATGGAGAATGAGGATGAAAGAAAGGAAAATTGTAATTTTTTGCATATTGTATTTGGATTTTGGTCTGCTGGCGGAATTTAAAAACAAAGGTTTTTGGAATGAGGTTTTGATATATCTTTTTTCGAGTATCGCTTCGGTAAAAAAAAACCGGCCGGGGAAACCCCAACCGGTCAATGGTTCCTAAAAAGAAAGCCGTTTTGATTTTGTCATTCGCCGACAGCAACCTCTCCTTCTGTTGTGAAACTCACTGGTTTGGATTTAGATTCTTTTTCTTTTTCCACCGATTTCACTTCGCGTGTTGCAATCTTCGCCTGCCCATCCACAAGGGGGAGGGAATTGAGATCCCTGATTTGGTTTTCAATTTTTAGAGTGGTTTCGGGATTTTCCAAAAAGAAATTGCGAACCTGCTCCTTTCCTTGTCCAATTTTTTCGCCATTATAAGAATACCACGAACCTGCCTTTCCTAGAATATCATGTTTTACAGCCAGGTCAATGAGGGAACTTTCTCGGTTGATTCCACTTGCATACATAACGTCAAACTCCGCTTGGCGGAATGGGGGAGCACATTTGTTTTTGACCACTTTCACTCGAACCCGGTTACCAATTGGCTCTTCTTTATCCTTCAAAGTTTCGATTCGGCGGATATCCAAACGGATGGAAGCATAGAACTTTAAGGCATTTCCACCAGTAGTGGTTTCAGGGCTTCCGAACATCACACCAATCTTCATGCGGATTTGGTTGATAAAAATAACGGTGGTGCTTGATTTTGAAATGGTCCCTGTGAGTTTTCGTAGAGCTTGGGACATGAGCCTTGCTTGCAATCCCATATGGGAATCTCCCATATCGCCCTCAATTTCGGCTTTGGGAACGAGAGCGGCTACAGAGTCGATGACGATAAGGTCGATCGCATTGGATCTTACCAAGGATTCACAGATTTCGAGAGCCTCCTCTCCATTGTCAGGCTGCGCCACGAGGAGGTCGTCTACGTTGACACCAAGTTTTTTGGCGTAGGATGGATCAAGGGCGTGTTCTGCATCAATGAAAGCAGCAATGCCACCTTTCTTTTGGGTTTCAGCAATGGCGGAAAGAGTGAGGGTGGTTTTACCAGAGGATTCTGGTCCGTAGATTTCGACAATCCGGCCAGAAGGGAAACCACCAATGCCAAGGGCGATGTCAAGATCGAGTGAGCCTGTGGACACTACGTTTAGTTCTGCCATCCGAGTGTCGGCACCCAACCGCATAATAGAACCTTTGCCAAATTGTTTTTCAATTTGCCCAAGGGCTGCGTCTATTGCTTGTTTTCTTTGGTCCGCTTCTTTTTCTTGGGCCTTTTCTGATTTCTCTTTTTTCATGAATGCGTTTTAACTCCTAAAGTTCGGTGTTCCGAAAGACCAAGGTTGGAGTTTTTGGGATTGGTACCCGTCCTCCTTTTGCAAACCACTCTTCCAAGTAGCCTGTGCAACCTCCGAGAATTCCACTCTTTTTCTCTTCCAGAATACCCATATTATGTCAGGTGACTAGGACAAATTGGAAACTTTGGGTGGAATTTTCACAGATTATGTCTTTTTTTACAAGAACCCATACTAAACAGGGAGTAAGTACTTGTATAGTATTTTTTTAGGCGGTGAACTAGAAAACTTTTGCCGATACCTTCATTGTATGAACAATTCTGTTCTTGAAGTCCAAGTCCCCGAACACTTCCCGGCCTCCATGGCCGAACTTTTTCATAGTTACCGAACCTATTTAAAAATTGAAAAAAACTACTCCGAACATACGTTATTCGCCTACCTCAGAGATTTAAAATTTTTTTTCGAATTTTGTTTAAAAGAAGAAATTGATATTTTGGGGATTGATGTTTTGGATGTCCGCGCATATTTTGCGGATTTGAAATCTACAAAAAACCAAGACAAACGAACCCAAAGCCGTAAGCTCTCTTCCCTTCGTACATTTTATAAATTTTTATTCCGTGAAGAAAAAATTGGCGCCAACCCCATTTTGCAAGTGAGTTTCCCAAAAACGAAAAAGAAACTCCCTAAAAATTTCAACCAACTGGAAACAGAAGATATATTAGAATACAATGACGAAGTAAAATCACAAGTTCTTGGCAAAAGAGACAAGGCCATAGTGGAAGTTTTATACAGCACTGGGCTTCGTGTGTTTGAACTTGTGGGCGCTAAAATGAGTGATTTGAATGAAGAGCTCACAAGCCTAAAGGTAATGGGAAAACGGAAAAAAGAGAGATTTGTTTTCATCGGTGATGAAGCTAGAAAAGCGCTCCAAGATTATTTGGATGAACGAGGGGCAAATGGTCCACCAGAGATTTTCCTAAACCAACGTGGAGGTAAACTTACAACTCGTGGTATCCGTTATATCTTGGCTGAAAGAAGGAGTGTGATGGGGATGGAAAAGGCGATCACACCACATAAATTTCGGCATACCTTTGCGACAGATCTTCTCAATGCTGGGGCCGATATTCGCGCCGTACAAGAGTTACTTGGTCATTCTTCCTTGTCATCAACGCAAGTCTATTTGAGTGTGAGCCGGGACAGATTGAAAGAAGTCTACCGAAATGCCCATCCACACGCGAAGAAATAAATTTAGATAAGATACAAATCGATCTATTGTTAGATTAAATTCCCTTTAAATTCACTCCAGTCATTTGCGAGCAGAGGGCCCCACGAATGTAAGCGGGATACTATTGAAACTTGGTTTCGATAGTGCATGGCTCTCGAATGTAAGTGGGTTACTTTTGAAACTTGGTTTCGATAATGCATGGCTTTCGAATGTAAGTGGGATACTTTTGAAACTTGGTTTCGATAGAGCATGGCTTTCGAATGTAAGCGGGTTACTATTGAAACTTAGTTTCGATAGTGCATGGCTTTCGAATGTAAGTGGGATACTTTTGAAACTTGGTTTCGATAGAGCATGGCTTTCGAATGTAAGTGGGATACTTTTGAAACTTGGTTTCGATAGAGCATGGCTTTCGAATGTAAGTGGGATACTTTTGAAACTTGGTTTCGATAGAGCATGGCTCTCGAATGTAAGTGGGATACTTTTGAAACTTAGTTTCGATAATGCATGGCTTTCGAATGTAAGTGGGTTACTATTGAAACTTAGTTTCGATTCCGATCTCCCATCAATTTGGGCGAGAATTCCTGAATTAAATAATTTCTTTGTAAAAAAAAGTAAGTCGGTTACTTTTTTCTTTATGTTTATTTTCCGCCTCCCTTTCCTTTTTTTAGTTTTGTCTCTCTCAATTTCCAATTGTACCTCCACTCGGATGCAAATGGAAGAGGAACGTTCGCATTCAGAGGATAGCCCTAAAAATATGTCTATGTCGGCGGTGGGTAGGGAACCGACTCCTGCTCCAGGAAATCCCAAGGGGAATACTGAGCAGATGCCAGTCAAAAGAATGATGGTTTATTCAGTGACTGTAAATTTACAAGCGAAGGACATTGAACCTAAGGTGACGGAGGTAATTCAGCTTGCTGAGTCATTTGGCGGTTATACTTTACAACACAATTCAAATGGCAATGTTCAATTGAAAATCCCTGCCGATAAATTGCGGGCATTTTTGCAGTCATTGAAACATTCGTCGCAAAATTACTCCGAGGAAGTTTCTGCAAAGGATGTAACTGAGGAGTTTACAGATACGGAAATCAGATTGGAAAATGCACAAAAAATGCGGATTCGATTGTTGGAAATTTTAAAGAGCGCAAAAAATCTGGAAGAAACCTTAAAAGTAGAAGCTGAGTTAAACAAAATATCTGAGAATATCGAAAGGTTTGAAGGTAGGCTTAAATATTTATCGTCGGTCATTCAGTTTTCTTCTGTGCAAGTGTATGTTCGAAAAAAATGGGAACCTACGGTAACAAGAGAATACAAACCGGGTCCGCTAGGATATCCGTTCTATTACACATACATTGGACTTGGATATTTGGTGGATGGAATTGTTTGGCTTTTTGTGCAAGAAATTCCGAAGGAACAACCTAACATAAATTAAGTTGTTCATGAGTCACTTCAATTTTGGAGTGGAATTTTTCTTCATAGTTTTGAAAAAGTAGAATATTTTAATTTTTTGAACTAACCATCAAATAAACAGCGTGCGAACTATATTCGAAACTTTGGGAAAGTGAGTTCGGATCGATTCGAGAATTGCCACTACCTATTTCTCTTGTGTATGTGATGGATAATGAAGATTTGGAAGTTGCCCAAGTAAACCCCAGGCTCAAACCACGATTACGAGAATACTCATTTCTCGGATTAGTTCCTGATCTTGCTGCTTTGTAAACGAGGCTAACATTATCTGAATTTAGTGAGTTTTTGTTGGCAAATGTATTTTGTAGATATAAATCAACTGCGGATTCTGTCCAAGAAACTGGCTTTGTATTTGGCTCATTGGTGAATATTCCCCCAAGTATGGCAAAGTTATCTGCTAAATAGTATTCCATTCCGTAGGCAAAGTTTGTCGTTGCTATCCTTGTGAGTTCTCTGATTTCTGAATTTGTAGTCGTGAGTGTTAGGCGATTTCCGCGAAGACTCATTTCATCTTGGTTTTTATGAACTTTATACCCTGAAGTATGAATGATATCAAAAGAAGCTAGTATCCTTGAAGTTGGGAAATATGCGATCCCCCATCTGAATTCCGAAGTCTGAGGGATTGATGTCACCAAGTTTGGTTTTTGGATTAGCGCCCCAGCTTCGATTGCAGACGAGCTTAAACCCGTTCCTTCAATGAAATCAATGGCTGCGGTACCTGGTCTTCTCGTAGAATCTGCATAAACTTCATTATATAGCCTGTTTCCGCCTAATACAAATATCCGCCTCATACTCATACCAAGTGAGATTTTTTGTACGGGTTGATATTGTATTCCAATTATAGGTAATATGCCAGAAGTTTTACGATTATCTACATAGCTACGCATAACATAACTTAAATCGGAGAATTGTTGAAATTGGGTTCTTGAATTTTCCTTTGTGTCGTTTAAGTAATATAAAGTTGCTCCAATCGATAGTTTATCAGAAAGGAGATATGCAATGCTTGGTCCGACTAATAATTGATTGTATTTCTCCTTGGTGTAATTTCTTGTCGAATTAATACTCGGAGAAACAAGAGGATAATTAACTTGGTCTACCCGATTGTAAGAAAAATTATACGTATTCACCACAGAAAATGCAAATTTCCATTTATCAAAATTTTTTACTAAACCTATAAAGTTTGGATCAAAACCTTGGTGTGTTTGCGAATAAATTTGACCTGGTGTATCAATATTGATATAGCTTCTTTTCACATCTTTGAAGTTACTCGCAGAAATAGAAATGCCATCATTGTAAGTGAACCCAAGACCAGCAGGGTTATAGAAAGCACCAGAGGGATCATCGGCAATGGCGGTAAAAGCTCCAGCGAGACCTGCTGCGCGCTCTCCATAAAACCCATGTATATTTGTAAATGGCTCTGATGCAAACAGAGGCAATGAAAAGAAAAGGAAGAAAGAATAAAATTTTGTGGTATGTCGTTTCATTTTTTATTTTATGTTAAGGTGCCAAAATAATAGATTCAGAAAGTAATTGTGTATATATTTCGTTTCCGCTGGCATCAAAATGATACCTCCAAACCTGTAAGCCAGGTACATCATCTTCTGTGCCGTAAAAATCTATATAGTAGTCTGTACCATCAAACTCTCCCCAACCAATGTATTCATCTGGGAAAATGTTTGGGTTGATTCCGTTTGGCATTAGTACGAAAGCATCATATGCGGTGAAGCCCCCCGTCCCGATTTGTTGGCCAGGAGGCGCAACTGCAAATTCTACAAAAACTTCTCCTTCGAAACTATAACTAGATTCATAATAGGAACCGTACAAATCATAATCGAGGTATCCAATATAGTCATAGTCTGAAGTGGAATTGAAGTAATCGTTATATGTAACCTCTAAAAAGGTTATTTCTCTATTTGCATTATATGTTTCTTGCAGTACATACTCTTCTTCATTATAATCATCAAAATAATTTGTTTTAACATAGCCACCGTTATCATCCGACCTTCCTTCGACTTTGGTGGTTATTTTTTGTCCATTGATGTCGTCCACTGCATTGTAGCTTAGTGTGACACAATTGCCCAAATTATCCTCCGAATCGTTAGAACATTCTTCAAAAGTAAACCGAGTGGTAGATTGTGATTTATCACCTTTCCCAGCCGATGTTGCTTTTTTGATATTGAGTATCGCTTTATCTTTTTTCCCATCTAAGGTTGTGTAGATGATTGATGCCGAGATATCAAGAGACACTCCGAATAACTTTAGCGATTTGGAGATAGAGCTAGAAATTTTTGATTTGTCTCTTTTGAATTTTATTGTTTTTTGGAATTTACTATTGGATGGGCATGCCAAAGGTGTTCCGATCGATTCTGAAAATGAATAAGATATTTCTATATCATATTCGCCAGAGGTTAATTCTTTATACACCATCGCGGGTGTTGGAACCGCTTCGCCGATTGATGGTAAAATTCCTTGGTTTTGGAGAGAAATCACTTCACTCCTTGCTTCTGTTTCAGAAAGACCTAACCGTCGCATGCCTTCTATAAATTCTGATTCCATATCCAAACTAATTCGAACAGTCTTAAGCCCACCTGGAATACAAACTCCTTGCGAAGCTTTTGCTTCATTGAAGGCTCCGCTAATGAGGATTAAATCCCTCTTCGATTCTTGTAAGATTTCTGCAACAATATCTGTTCCCTCTTGCAAAAAAGACTGCCCTGTAAATCCGGAATCAAGAGTATCTTGCGCAAAACTAAACGTAGGTGGAAATGGAATCACCTGTAAGGATAGAATTGAAGTATTGACATCTTGGTTGGATTTTCGTATCGATCTTGGAACTGCAACAGAAAGATTGGACGGCAGTTCTGAATTGATCGATGACGTTAGAAATGATCGAATCAAAAATCGAGTTAATAAAGCTTCTAATGAATTACTTTCATCTTTTTCTTTTTTGCAACTCACAAAGCCCAATATGAATATGAAGAGTAATAAATTGACTGATTTCATTTGACGATCATTTCGGTTGTTGCCAGTTTCCTGTCAATTCGAATGCCTAAAATAAAAAAGAGTTTCCAAAGAATATAGGTTAGTCAAATTCTTGCGGGATGAGAGTTGCCATGTTTCTGTACGTTTTATCCGCTTTATTTCTTTTTTCAATATTGGCTAGGGGTAATTTATACGTACAAAGCACAAAGGCTCGGTTATTATCTCAACCAAAACTCTCGGTTGACGGTGCTAATTTGCAATTAGGTGAAGTTTTAAGTCCAATAACGGAACAGGGGCTTTTTGTTCAGGTAAGGTACGGAGAGCAAACGGGTTGGGTGTCAAAGTTATTTGTATCTCCTTTGCCACCAGGCAACCAAATCCAGTTGGGTGTTACCTCTAAATCAACAGAAGCGGTTTTAGCAAGACAACGTGCTTCTGAATTTACAAAAACTGCAGCTGCAAGGGGTTTATCGGAATCTCAAAAGATGCGAATCCGCGGAGAAGGTGAAATATATGATTTTGATTCTTTGCGTTGGCTTGAGTCGATTCCCTATAGGCGGGATAAGGTGCAAAACAAAATTCCAGCTAAGGAAATAACTTATCCACTAGAAGTTTTACCAGAAACTAAGGCAGAAGTAAAACTAGGAAGGGCACTCGCCGCACGTATACTAAAAAAGTATGTTTTAATAAAGGACGATGAATTAACAAAATATTTAAACGAAGTAACCAGTAGAATTGTTTTGGTTTCATCAAGACCAGATCTGGATTTTAAAGTTGGGGTTTTAGATTCGGATGAGATAAATGCTTTTGCTTGTCCAGGTGGTTTTATTTTTATAACGAAAGGCGCGTTACAAAAAGTTCATAGTGAATCTGAGTTAGCAGGAGTTATTTCTCATGAAGTAGGACATATTGTACTATTCCATAATGGAGAATTTAAAGAGAATAATATTTATATTGATGTTGTTGCAAATTTATTAAATCCCTCAGGTGGCGAAGTTATCAATTCAGCCACATCTGCTTTGTTATCTGAATTTGAGAAACAATTGTTTGAGACTGGTCGCGATTCTGAGAAAGAGCTTCAGGCAGATGAGGCAGCGGTTGGACTCGCAACGGCTGCGGGTTATTCCCCTAATGGTTTGGGTAATTATCTTAATTCAATATCTAAAATAAGTAAAACGGACGGGTTGAAACGAACTCATCCTGAAACAACGATCCGAATTGCAAAATTAGTATATATTGAAGCACAAACCAATGTTGAAGCTTCTTCCTCGTTTACCGATCGTTGGCATGTATTTAAAACTAGAATAGCAGAATGAAATCGAAAATATTTAAAATTCCAGTTTCTGTAATTTTGACCGTTGTAATGCCCACAATGATCATTGCGTTACTCGCTATTTTAGGGTATGGGAAAACATTTGATCGTAAATTTTCGGATGTTATGTTCGGATTACTCCCTTCACATTATAAATTTTCTGATAACATCGTGATCATTGATATTGATGAGAACAGCATAGCAAAATTTGCTGACCATCCAGAATTTGGACAATGGCCTTGGAAAAGAAATGTCTATTCGACAATACTGAGTTATATTCATTTGTTGACGCCACCAAAAATGACATTAGTGGATGTTCTCTTTACAGAAAGATCCGACTTCGATGAATCATTAGCCAATGCAAATCTTACTTATGCGAATCTTTCTCATGCAGCAAATTTTAGAGACAGTCAAAAGTTTGAAACCTTAATAAGTGAGAATAAAGAATTTGATCGATACAGAATTTCGTTAGCTGGGAAATCTCCGTTCCCTTCGTATGAAGATGTAGCTTTTCCTATTGGTCGGATTGGCGAAACAAGCCCAAGTATTCACGTAGTCAATGTTATACCCGATTCCGATGGTGTTTTAAGGCGATTTTCTCCACTTTTGCAATGGAGAAAAAAACATTTCCCTTCACTCGCCCTCCAATCTTTTGCGGAAGGCCAAAATATCGAAGTGCGATTGTTAGATGATATTTTGGTTGTGGTTAGAGGTAAAGAAGTAAAAAATGTTCCACTTGGAGAAAAAGGTTTGGTACGTGCCTATTTTTATTCAGAGGAAGAAATTCGAAATATTCCACGTTATTCAGTTGCCGGAATTTTTGAATCTATGAATCAGTTGAACCAAAATGAAGTTGATGATCCAGAAAAACTTTTGGTTCCACCAACTTTATTTGAGAATAAAATTATACTCATTGGTTCCTCAGCAGCTGCTACACATGATGATGTAGTATTACCGTACGGACTGTATCCTGGTGTTATTGGGCAGGCAATATTTTCATCCAATATGGTAGAAGGCCATTTTTTGACAGAAATTTCTGAGTATTGGGGTATCTTTTTGTCGTTTTTGTTACTTCTAATCGGGTGTTATATACTTTTTGTTAACCAAATTGTTTTATTAAAAAATTTATATCCGATCATTGCAGTGTTTATTTATTTTGCAGCATTTTATTTTTTATATAGAAATGATTCTATCCTGCCTACATCCTCATTTATATTATCATTTCCAATTTCATATATGATGGGATTTGCATATTTAACATACACTGAGGGAAAAGAAAAAAGAAAGTTTAATAATATTCTACGAAACCTGGTGGATCCTGGGGTTGTTACTCATGCTCTGGAAGACTTGGATGCTTTAAAGAAAGGTGGTGAATGGGAGATAACAGCATTCTTTTCGGATGTGGCAGGCTTTTCATCGATCAGCGAAGAATTGAGTGCGAGTGATCTTGCACGGTTATTAAATGAATATCTATCTGCTATGACAACTGTTTTAAAGGCGAACTCTGGGACGCTCGATAAATACATCGGAGATGCCATTGTAGGTATTTTCGGTGCACCAGTGCAAAACAATCTCCATTCGAAACTAGCTTGCACAGCCTCGCTTGAGATGGTTTTCGCAATGGAATCGTTACGACAAAAATGGAGAAAAATTGGAGACTATACTGAATCTGCGAGACAAATGAATTTTCGCATTGGTCTCAATTGTGGACCAGCTAAGGTTGGTTTTATGGGCACTGAAAGTTTGGCTTCATATACAATGATGGGAGATACTGTCAACTTGGCTTCTCGTTTAGAGGCAGCCGCTAAAGATTATGGAGTTTCCATTTTGGTTTCTGAGAATATTCAGAAGTCGTGCGCAGATCAGTTTTTCTTCTTTTTCTTAGATCGCATCAGAGTAAAGGGAAAAGATCAACCTGTGAACATTTATACTTTGGTATGTGATAATTTGAATGTTTCAAACGAACAATTGGTTGCGGATCATAAATTTAGAGAAGCATTCCAATATTATACAGAACAAAATTGGGCAAAAGCCAAATCCACACTAACGGAAATAAAAGAACTAGGTGTGTTTCCTTTCGCGACGATTCAAATGTTATTAGAAAGGTGTTCGCACTTATCTGCAGAATCGCCTGGCGCAAATTGGGATGGAGTTTACACTCGAACATCAAAATAACCGATTATAGTTATTTTGTTTGAATCTGCTTTGTATTAAAATCGTCCTATTTTTGGATTTATTATATAAATTCGAAAGTTTTTTTATTCAACTAACGGAAGCTATTTTTTGCTTACTTCTATTCAGAATAATTCGGAGGATTGTTTCTTAACGGAGCATCCGTCTTCCTGCAATGCGGGTCTTTCGCTTGGAAACAATGGTAACTTGAGATGAAACAACCAGAATATAACGCAGTTCGATAAAGGCAAAGTGGATTCAACCTTAATTAACTATATTAGTTTTGGTAGTGGTAAGATTGGGATCGACGAATTTTGATATAATATAAACATTTAATAAGAAAAGAAAACCGAAAAGACTCGATTTAAGAAGGCCATTTATGGATACTTTCTGAAAAGGGTTTTTAGGTTAAAATGAAAAAGCTTCAGTTTTATGTTGTGTTATGTTATGCAATCCCAGTTTTAGTTATCATATTTCCGATTGGTCTCACTCTGTCTTACCTTCTAAAAATTTGCAAGGTGGATATCGTATCCAATCGTATCAATAATTTTTTAGCCTATTTTTGGATGCGTTCTTTTTTTATTTTGACTGGGCGAAAACTAGTTTTTGAACAAGGAAATTGGAAATCTGACGGAACAAAGCGATTTATCATCTCAAATCATACAAACTCTCTTGAAGTTCCTTTGGTAGTTTCATTGCCTTACTTAGCATCCAATAAAAATGCAAATTTATCATATTTGGGGAGCGATATCATCCAACGCTATAAAATTATCCCGCTAATGATGCATGCAACCATTGTTGAAGCTGTTGTGTATTCTGAAAAAAAACCGAACTTCCGAAATTTTAAATCAGATGTATTGAGAGTATTATCCAAACGGTCAATTTTTTTATACCCCGAAGGAGAAAGAACTTTCAAGGAAGATATCCAACCTTTCCAAACAGGAGTAATGAAAATTGCATATAAGTTTGAGGTAGACTTAGATGTATTCGTTGTGAGTGGTATGATGGGTTATTCTAATTTACCTCAGTACAGTCATTTAACAAAGAATAGAATCGTTTACTTTCGTTATTGTGGAACAATCAAAGCAAAGGATTTCAGCGATTTTGATTCATATCTGTCCGCTGCCCAAACTCTAATGGTCAAAAACAAAAAAGAATTAGAGAGTATCGAATTGAAGTTGAAGTAAGATCGATTTTTATCTGCAGAGCCTGAGTTCTTTTTAGTGGCTTGTATGTGCAATTGCAAAAAATCCATATAGTAGAAAGCCTTGCGCTATGAGGTATGTAACCCAAGGAACTTGGTATTCCCAACTAGGGTGGCGCCCACCATTGATGGTTGTTTCACCCATAACGGCATCAGATAAAAGAAAAAATAGACCACCTATCAATAAATAGATGTAATATCCGCCAAATTGTAAGAATGCATTAGTTACGATGGCAACAAAACAACACAGTATGAAGCCGTAAATCAAAGCGCTGAACATAATGATTTTCGGTTGGGCTGGATTATACACTCGAAAGAAAAATATTACTGCTGGTATCACAAGAAACAAAATCAAAATTGCGTAAGAAAGCGCAGAATTGAAATATGTTCCCCAAGAATTTTTAGCTAATATTGTATATATAAAAAATATTTGAGCGATCGCAAAACTGATAATTCCACCAAGTATCGGGTGTTTTATTTTCTTTTTAGTGGAAGGGAATTGTAAATTGAAATAGTCACCAAAAAAGGAAAATAACATTGCAAGTGCTGGGAATAAAAACTGATTTGGTGTAAGTTTCCACAAAACAATAGAATACAATACCAATTGGAATGAAAGACCCAGGTAAGTTCCCCTCGAATGGTTCATCCTAACTTCGGGGTCTCTGAAATTCGAAATAGTTACCCAATGGATAAAAAAGGCTAAAACGACAGCAACAGGTAAAAGTAATGTTAGTTGGATCAAAGTAATTCTCCCCCATAAATTTTAATCAAACATTCAGTTATTTCAATCAAAATCTATGGAGGATTAAAATTACATTAGGTTCTTTTTTGCATAGGTTACCAATTGGTCGAGTGCAGTCCCCCAGCCATCGGTGAACCCCATCGATTCATGTTGCGATTTTGTTTCTGAGTCTTTGTGTTTTGCGATTGCAGTGTACAATGTACCATTCCCTTTTTTTTCAAAGAGTATGATCGCTGTCATAAAAGGGTTTGCTGATGGCCTATACCCAGGCAAAAGTGTGTCGGTGAAAACCAATCTTTGAAAGGGAATTACTTCCAAAAAACAACCTAAGTTTGGCATACTTTGTCCATCAGGTGACAACATATTGGTAAAAAATTCGCCACCTGGTACGAGGTTAATTCTACAATCTGTAGTTTTCCAAGGTGCAGGCGTAAACCATTCCACTACATGTTTGGGTTCTGTCCAGGCTTGCCACACTAGCTCAACTGGCACATCGACTTCTCTTTTTAGAACTAAGTCTAAGTTTGGGTCTATACTTTCCATCTTCTTACATCCTTTTCATTCTTTCTAAATATGAATCCAGTTGGTTGAGTCGCTTTTCCCATAGGTTTTTTTGTTCAGATAACCAGTGTTCCATTGGCAATAGTGCCTTACTATTTAAGTAACAAATGCGAACTCTTCCCTTTTTTTCGGAAGTTATAATTCCTGAATTTTCTAATATATTCAAATGTTGCATAAAAGAGGGCATGGCCATCCCGAAGTGACTGGAAAGTTCGCTAACACTGGCAGGTTCCTTACAAAGCATTTCGATCACCTTTCTCCGCGTGGGGTCAGCCAAAGCCGAAAATACAAGGTCTATATCATATTTTCTTTGTACCATGGGTCAAATTTATTAAAGTTAATACTTAGGTCAACACCTAAGTATTAAAAAAACTCACAATAAAAGAGGGGGAATTAGAATGGAATACGAACTTTTAAATTACACTTGCCAGATATACGTTGAATCCGTTCGATCCGTCCAGGTGAGTTGGAAGGGAACTTTCCTTAGTTTAATAGAATTTGATCTGAGATAATCGCGAATTTCTTGGTCTCGAAATATAGTTTCACTGATTATGATTTCGCCCGATCCAACGAGTGTTTGTAATTTAGCAGTATAATTAACAGTGTTTCCAAAATAGTCGATATTGCTGTTTAAATTCACAGCTAAACAATTTCCAGAATGAATGGAAATTCTAATTCTAACAGGTGTATGTTTGTTCTCTGGATGAAACCATTCCTGCATTTCTTTGCTTGCTTTAAGTGCTTGGATAGGAGAGGAAAAACTTGCCATCACAGCATCTCCAATTGTTTTCACAACAACACCCTTATACATCTGGATGATTTGGTGGGTTTTTATAAAATGTTCTCTGACTTGTAAAAATGCTCCGTGGTCACCTGCAAGCTCATAAAACTTTGTGGATCCAACTATGTCTGTGAATAGAATTGTTTTGATACCAATGTCCAATTGCAAATTGGTGGCAATTGCTTCCTCTGAAAATAGATCTCTAAATTCCTGGTAATCAAAAATTTCGGTTGGGCGTAAGCTTGTTTTATCTTCCGACCTTTCCTCAATGACAATCGTTGTGTCTTCGTCAGAAATATTCTCAAAAACCAAATTTGGTTTTGGAGCTACTTTGATTTCAGTATCGTCCGTTTCTTTAAGCCACAAAATGTCCGTTTGGCTGTAGTTGTCTTTTATGTCAACCAACTGGTATTTCTTTTCACCTTTCTTTCTTAGGCGATAAATACCAGAATTCAATAATAAGTTAGAAGAGTAGGATTTTTTGGCAGGTACTACTTTTGTCAGTAATATATGTTGTTTTGTGGCAGGTTCTGCTGCACAATAAATTTGTTTTTGGACAATTCGAACAGATGGATGTAAGTGGAATGTAACTTCTATGGAATTGATTCCTGATGTTTCAAATCCTATTTCGCAAACATCACATTCATCTTTCTCCGGTAGGTCTCCTAATTTTTGTAACGAAGTTCGAACACCACGGCAGTGTGGGCAAATCACATCCCAACTGAGTGTAAAAATTCCAAGTCGGCAACCATGCAAAAATAAAAATAGCACTTCATCTTGGTCTTTTTGGAAACGATTGGATAACTCTTTGATGCGGATTCGATCCAATTCATTATCATCTGCGGATTTGATCCATGAAAAGATTGGTTCAATTGTCTCTTTTTTGATTCCTCTTTGTATGAGTATTGGAATTTGAGAATCTAACTTGGATTCGTTGACCCATTGGGCTTCGGGTTTGAAGGAACTCGTAATCTGCCCAGATACTCGGTTTGATAGCGATTTTGTTTTAATTTCATTTTGAATCTCAGTCAGACCTTTCTGGAAGGTTTCGAACATTCTTGGCATCGCATACTGTAAGATTTTTTTCGTAAAAAAACCACTTGGGATCCAACCGAAATAAATATAAAGTTTTGATCTTGATTCACCTAATGTTTCTAAGATGAATCGGATTCTGAGAAAACGTGCAAAACCTTTGGTGTATTTGCGTGCATTTCCAATTTCTTTCAGGTAATCCCATTCCCAAGGGATTTCTTCCCACTCCAAACGGAACCCTGCTTGTTTGGTTTTGCCAAAAAGTTTACCATCAGTTTCTTTGTATTCAAACTTAGGAAAACCAAGCCTTCGATTGAAAGAGGAAGTATCAATCAGATACGGCCAAATTTCTTCGCGTGTTACTGTTAGATCAAATTCCCATAGATAATCGAGGGTTTGATATTTTTTTGTAAACATTTCGTCCCAAGGATACTTAATTAGTACGGTTTTCAGATCAATCATTTGGGAAATATTCGGACACTCGATGGTCCACCAAATCCTTTGACTGAGAGTTCTCCTTTTTTGTTTGCAAAAATTTCAGAATTTGTAAGTTCGATATTGACACCATCAGGATACACAAAACGAGGAATTTTGATCACAGTTGGTTCATCTATATTTGCGTCTGATATCCAATCTAGTAAAAAAGTTTTTGTTCCTAGATCATAATTCATTTTTTTGGGATAACCTTGGATATAACAAGCATAAGGTCTTGCAAAACCCTCGATGGCTCTCCCTCCGCCTCCGTATAGATCTGGTTCGGAGCCCGCAATGATTTGGTCTAAGGAGAATATGCTTAGATCTTCTTGATTCCAACCGTCTCCTACCATTAAATCATTTTGGTTTGAGGCAGTGTAGTTCCATAGGGTACTAGACAAAAATAATCTATCCATTGCATTGTACATACAATCAAGAGCCATGATATGGTGTTTCCAAATTTTGGGAGATTTGTTCCCGGTTTTCCACTGTTTGTATGCTTTCCCACCTTTTAGATCAAAGGGGATCCCGAACTCGCCAATTAGACTTGGCACTTGACCAGGGACTGAATTCGCTGTTCCTTTAATTTCTGTTAATTGTCTTACATACATGTCTTCAATTCCTTTTTTACCAAAAACAAATTTTTTGGTTAAGGTATCAATAGAGATAGGAAATAAAAACCTTTTGAATAAGAGTGTGAGGGTATCATACCAATGCGCAGCGTTGACTGAATTTTTTGGCACGGTGCCATTTAAATAAGGTTTTGTGAAGGCATCCACAGCTTCTCTCTCAATGAAGACCATCCAATCTTCTCTGATTGATTGGATTCTTTCGCCCACCCTACGTGCGAACGGGAGAAGGTAATCTCTGTCAAAGTCTATTTTTTTTCCATTCACCACTTGGAAAAAATCATTCTTTTCGATGAAAGGTGTATCATCCTTTGTAATTTTGTATGCACCTTCCAATTGGAAGGGATCGCCTGGTGTATTGGGTAACCAAATGGAAATTTTATTTTTATTAACAGCAACAGTTTTTGTCGGAACAAATCCTCCTTTCATCACACTGAGGCTGAGGTAGGGCAAATCAACGGTATGGCCATGCGAGGAATACAAAGCATCTATCGGAGAAAAGGCGAGTCCTGGGTGCGCGGGGTCATCTTCTTTGTCTTTCAGATGTCTGTCGTTCATTGCACGGCCAATGAAACCTTTCCCTGGTTCGTTTAACGAATCGAATCCGATCACAAAGTCAAAATCTTTTACTCTTTCGGCAACTGCTACCATACAGCCTAGGTAGTGGTCTTGTAGATAGTCTTGAACATTTTTACCATCTATCATGAAGTTATGTGCAAAATCTTTGCCACCGAAAAAGAGAGTCCACATAATGCCATTGGCTGCATATCTATAATTTTCAGACCAACACATGGTAGGGTAGTTATTCTCTTGGCGGATCCCAGGTTTAGAGTAATCGTAGGCCCCTTGCATAACAAGGGCTGCGTCTGCTTTTGCTATTTTAGTATAGTCAATTCCAATTTTTTCGAATATCCATGCAGGTGCGCCGTCGCCCCCGGTCATCCTTGACCAAACATCTTGGTGGAAGTCGATAAAAACATAAAAACCATACTCACCTGCAGTGCGTGTAATTTCAGTTAAATAATCTAAGTATTCGTTATCATATTCATTTGGGCCTTTATGTTCCACGGCCTCCCAAGTGGTGAGAAGGCGCAGTACATTAAACCCCCATTTTTGTAAACGAGTGAAATGGGTGTGAGCTTCAGATAGTGGGAAAGGTCGACCTACAAAACTGACTTCTTTATGGTCAGAAAAATCGGTGGGGAATTGTGTTCCTCCATTTGGATAGGGGACTTTTGTATCTCCACCCAAATTGACCCCACGTAAAATTACCTTTCTTCCTGATTTGTCAATAAACCATTCGCCGACACTAGTTAATTTTCCCATATTCATCCTTGTTTAAAAATAAATTTAGATATCCGAGTAAAAACATAAATACGATCAAAACCTCATCGTCTTGAAAATAACACTGTAGTAAACCAGAAAAGAAAAATCCAGTGAGACCATAAGTCACATACCTATTTTTCCTGGGTACTATACCATTTAGATGTGCATGCAGAATTGTGAACATAAGCAAAAAATAGAAAAATACTTGTGGTATTCCAAAAACACTTGCTAGGTGAAAATAATCGTTGTGTGCATGTCCGCGTTGAGTGACTTCATAGAAAAAACTGAGGTCTTTGTTTTCTTTCGATCGTTCTTTTCTTGAAATTTCAATTTCTTTTTGGTAATTCCCTGCACCAATCCCAAATATAAAATTGTTTTGTATGAGAGGAAATGTTGAATCCCAAATAAAGGTTCTCCCTGAGTCGGTGTGTTTTTCACCTCCAAAAAGAGGATCTATCACTCGTTTAACGGCATTTGTAGATTGGTAGGAAATAAAAATGACTAAAAACATCATTGTTGTAATCAAAAAAAATCGTTTGATGATCTTTTTGGAAATTTCTCTATCTACGAAAATAATAATGTACAATCCGAATGAAACACTTAGAAACATCCCAAGTAGGGAAGACCTTGCATTATTGAATAAAAACACTATGGATATGAAAACCAATAGTAAAAAATTGATGAAAAGTTGTTTTTTAGGTTCTTTATGAAACCAAGAATCGTAAGTTCGGAAGAAAAATAGAGGGTAAACAAATGCAAGGAGGCCACCAAAAGTCAAATGTGTATTCATTAAACCAATCGGGAGGTAAATATTCAGACCTAAGATTTTTCCATAATGGTGTTGGTAGGGCCAAGATGCGGACATTTTGTACATATCAGAGATGAGCCGGGCAAGCCTTGTCATTGAAAATATAGAAATAAAACCAGAAACAAGGACAACGAGAGCAAATATAAATAAGGTTTTGTATAAAAAGTTATAATCTTCCTTTTTGATACCTTGGATCGCAAAGAATGCAGAAACGAGGAACATATCCTTCATTTCGTTTTTAAAGGCATTTTGTAATGTGATCCACTCAAAACCAGAGGAAAAATAATGAAACAAAACTGTCACAATTTGCCAGAGGTAAAATAGGAAAAGTGCTTTTGAAATGGATGAATTGAACTTGGGTTTGTGATCCAAAAAGAGAAATAGTACAAAAGAGATGACCAAAAAAAGTTGGCTTAGGGAAACTGAAATTGCGCAGGAAATGATAGACAAGGCAAGAAACGAACGATAGATTCGGTAATACATAACTTTGGATGAGACTAATCCTTTTCTCCAATTTGTAAAGAGGTAACAAGTGCGGGTTTTATATTTTTCGGATACTTTTTTACCCAAAACAGATGGTGTCGCTGTTTCTATTAAAAATTTTTCCGAACTTTTGGCTCTACGTGGCCATGAATTTTTGATTTGTGCCCCAAAATATGGGGATGGTGATTTTGACCGGATGACGGACAAAATTCAAGTGGTGCGATTTCGATCTGGGTATTTACCAAGTTATCCTGATATCAAGGTGGTATTACCATCGCCTGGCAAAATCAAAAAAATCATCGAAGACTTTAAACCCGATTTAATCCATATCCACACACCAGGTCTTATGGGTTTGTATGCTATAAACGCAGCTGAACGGTTTGGAATTCCGACCATAGGAACCTACCACACTCTCATGGCAGAACAGGAGATGTACGTTTCATTTTATCGATTATTCAAATTGGATAAACTTTTTTTCAAAGTAGGAAAATTCAAAAAGAAACTCGATTTAGAAGAATTAGATAAAATTGTTAAATTTGACAATTTTAATATTCGAAAAAAAATCATCCTAAAAATCTGTAATGATATCTATAACAGGTGTGATGTTGTGATTTCACCGAGTCACCTCATTAAACAACAACTTTTGGAGTATGGGATCACAAGGCCAATCACTGTTGTTTCTAATGGGATGGATTTGAAACGTTTCCAAGGAATTCCCAAAACATTTGCAGGAGACTCCCCCAAGTTTTTACATGTGGGTCGGATCTCTTATGAAAAAAATTGTGACGTTGTCATCACAGCATTCCGCCAAATTTTAAACCAATACCCTAAGGCAACCCTCACCATCATTGGCGAGGGGCCAGCCATTCCTTCCTTAGAAAGACAAGCGGAACATCTAGAAATGAAAGATTCTGTAAAGTTTTTGGGTTTTATTCCCAATGCTGTTTTGCATGAAGAATATCCGAAATACGATGTGTTTTTAACAGCTTCCACAATGGAAACACAAGGGCTTGTTGTACTCGAAGCCATTGCTTGTGGTCTACCAGCTGTGGGAGTGGATGCATTTGCTCTACCCGAACTCATTAAGCATGCCGAAAATGGTTTTATCGCCAAATCATTCGATTCCAATGGGATAGCACTTGCTGCACTTGAAATTTTAAAAAATCCAGAACTCTACTCTAAGTTTTCAAAAAATTCCATCCAGGTGGCCAGTGGACATGAAATGGAAAAATGTGTTGATTTAATGGAAGACGTATATTCGAAAGTGATTGAAGCGATGAAGGGAAAGGTTAAAAAATCAAATATTTTCGATTTATTTTTTGATCTGATGCAATGAATTTCTAAATTCAATTCTATCGTTTTTTTATAGTCCATTATTCAATGTTAGTTTTACAATACAGTTTGGGGTTCATTGCGGTAACCCTCACATTTTATGGTTTTATCCCATACATTCGTTCCATTCACAAGGGAGATGTAAAACCTCATGTGTTCTCGTGGGTTATTTGGGCTCTCACAACTTTCATTGTTTTTTTTGCACAATGGGTATCAGGTGGTGGTGCTGGAGCCTTGTCTATTTTGGTGTCTGCACTGGTTACCTGTTACATTGCTCTTGTTGCTTATTTAAAACGTGGAAAAATCAATATCACAAAAGCAGACTGGTTTTTCTTCTTAACTGCAATTTTATCATTGCCGTTATGGTTCTTTTTTTCCTCGCCATTGTATGCTGTCATCATCCTGACAGTGGCGGATATACTTGGTTTTTTACCAACAATCAAAAAAATATACCACGATCCCTTTTCTGAAAATCTTTGGTTTTATATTATTTTTATGGTTCGCAATATCGTTGTTTGTTTTGCCCTGGAAGATAAAAACCTCACAACAGTTTTGTTTCCAGCTTCCATTGCCGTAGTCTGTTTATTTGTCGTTAACCTCATCGTATTCAGGAGGCAAGGGGTAAAAAACCACTGATTTGATTTGTTTACCTTCTTCGGTGTTTTCAAAAATGATTTCTGCTTTTTTATACCGAGCAGGGCTATACAATTGAATGGCTTCTATAAGTTCGTATGCGGTGAGGGAATAATCAAGAACCGTAATTGCCAATTGTAATCCCAAAAACCTTTCTTTTGCGATCGTTTTGGTTTCTGTTTTTTTTGCGATGATTAACCATTTGTATAGTCTTGCAGAACGATTTGTATCCAATAAATTTCCGATGTCTAGTTTGGTTGTGGGCAAAACGGCTCTGTTGTGGTTAAATTTAATTTCGATCCCATTATTCAGTGCGTTACTCAATTTAAGAGAAAGTTGTTTGTCGAACAAATCATCATCCATGTATTCGATGCTATCACAGGATGAGTACACTGTGTCGCATAATTGTCCATAGTTTTTATGAAAAAAATAAACAGCTAAAATCTGTTTGTTTGCTGGATGGTATAGTATTTTCGCATTATAATTTTCCATCCGACCAAATTTAAAATAAGAACGCATCCGTTTGAAAACATTATAACTTACGCCGAAAATATCTTTTACAATGGGAAAATCAGTGAAACCTATACCCCTAGCGGCAATGTAGTAGGGTTCAAAACCCAAATGTCCATCTCGTTTTACCATCTCTCGCATTAGTTCAACCAAATCTTCCATCTTAGGGTCATGGATTTCTTTCGGAGATTGTAATAAATCGACCATTACCTTTCCGCCGTTTTTACCAAGGTTCGACCAAACTAAATCGTAATACTTTCCATCATCATCATATGGGATGACTGTACAATCGGAAGGATTACATTTGATTTGTTCTTCGTATTTTTCTTTGTTTGGCGATGGAACGAAAACTGGAACAAATTCAGAATCAAAATCTTCAGAAGAAAGAGTTGGGAGAAAAAAAATAAAAATAAGAAATGGAATACTAAAAAATAGAACCTTTCTGAAAGTAATTTTCACCATAACGTGTTTACATTTTGTAAAAATCGAATTCTACGCACAACATCGAGTGGATCTATCATCTCCATGCAGGCGTGGTCACCTCGGTAACATTTTGTGTTTCCATAGATAGAACATGGTCTGCAGGGTAAGTCCACTTGTAAAACGCCAGAATCTTCTTGGGCGAAGGGGCCAAAACCTGAAATGGGGTGGGTGGTTCCATAAATTCCAATCACTGGTTTTTTGAGTAGGGCGGCAATATGAACGTTGGAACTATCCATACCGATCATCACATCTAACCTATCCATAATTCCAAGTTCTCCTCTGATCCCTAAATTCCCACCTTGTACAATATGTACTTTTTTATAGGAATTTTTTAAAATCTCTAATTCTTTGGACTCATCTCTTCCACCAAACAAAAATATGTTGGATTCGGGAAATTCTTCGAGTAAAATTTCAACTAGTCTTTTGGATTTTTCAAACCCCCATTCTTTCAGTTCATGGCCTGCAAAAGGTGCAAACCCAAACCATTGCCCCTCTTTTTTATCAATTCCTACGGATTTAAAAAAATCTTTCGCATACACTTTGGACTCACCATCCACATTTAACCACGGGCCTTTGCGAATGGGAGCATCGTAACCTGCTTTGCGAAAAACATTGAGATAACGTTCTACTGTGTGTGGGAGTTTGTTTAGTTTTTTATTGTATTTTCTCGTTTGTTTTAATTTTTCCCTACGACCTTTGATGATCTTTGCATAAGGAACTCCCTTCCAACGGAAAAAAAATGAAATGAGCCGCGATCTGACTGATCCGTGTAAATCGATCACATGCCCAAAGGGACCTAGTTTGGAAATGTCTCTGTACATTCTCCAAAGACCCATAAGTCCTTTGTATTTTTTTAAATTCATTCCAATGACATTCAAGTTGGGAATATTATAGAAGAAAGGTGAGAAGTTTCCTCTTGTTACTACTGTTAGCTGTATATTCGAATATTTTGCTGCAATGGCAATGAGGGCGGGAGTCATGAGTGCCACATCTCCCATGGCAGAAAATCTAAGAACGAGAAGGTTTATCATTTTTGGTTTTTGTACAAAGATGGGTTTAGATTCTCGTCGTTGTACATCTTCATTTGACGATACACTTTTACTTTTTTTATACCTCGTGCATAATCATCAAATAGTTCATCCAAACATCGTATTAAATCTAACCTTTGGTCAAGTAAGACGTCCAATTTGTTTTGGCATTTTTGGATATGTTCTATTGACGCACCTTTGTCTGTGCGGCGAACCTGCTCTTCCATATGGTAGATTTTCAATTCCAAAATACTCATTCGGTCAAGTAACCAAGCAGGGGATTCTGAATTGAGCCTGGCGTCCGGCTTGGGAGATGCGGATCGAAACATCTCAATGATGAAATCGTCCAGTTTTTCGACCATGTCGGTTCGGTCTTGGTTGAGTTTATCGATCTTTCGTTTTAAGTTCACAACATCTTCCAAGGCAATGTCTGGTCTACGGATTTCGTCCTCAATATGCCATTGGATGGTATCGATATGGTTTTTTTGGTACAAAGTGGCTTCCAAACTCCCATCAGGGTAAGGATTTTTATGGGGGGATTCGTTTTTGTGCCAATCAAGGACGGATTCTTGGAAAATTGAGACTGCTTTGTTTGCTTCCAAAGTATTCATAGGTCGGTGCAATTCATGTTTTTATATCTATTTTGGGGTTCAATCCAAATATTTAGTCAGATTTTTGCTTTCTTTCCTATAAATTTTTTATGTCCAATGGAAGAGATGTGCCTTGTTGTTCTTGCTTATAAAGTTTCTCCCCAATTTCCAGTTCTCATCGTGTCCAATCGAGACGAATTTTTTGAAAGACAAACGGCACCACTTTCGGAATGGTCAGACCACCCAGGCATTTATGCGGGCAGGGATCTAAAGGCAGGTGGCACTTGGTTAGGTGGCAGTGCTTCTGGGAGGCTCGCATTCCTCACCAATGTGCGAAATTTAAAAAAAACTCCGCACCCATCACCAAAATCGCGTGGGGCTTTGGTCAAAAACTTCCTTATTTCTGGATTGAGTGCCAAAACTTATTCTGAAATGGTTTTGGATACTGCCAATTTGTATGAAGGTTTCAATTTAGCAGTGTTTGATGGCGGTGAGTTTTATTTTGTGGGGTCTGATCCAAAACAAATCTTCAGGATAGAACCTGGCATCCATTCAGTGAGCAATGCAAGTTGGAACACGGATTGGCCAAAAACAAAAAAAGCGAGCTCCGCTGTGACAAAGATACTAGATTCAAAAGCGAGTTTCAGTGAAGCTGATTTTTTTGGCATAATGGATGATACCGATGTCGTAAAAGATCCAAACAGTTTGCCAGACACTGGGCTTGGTGTAGCCAGAGAACAAGCGTTATCTTCTGTTCGGATCGTGACACCCCAGTATGGGACGAGGGCATCAACGGTAGTATTTTATAAGGAAAGGGAAGTGAAAATTGCCGAGCGGAGTTTTAAGGCTCCACCCGATGTTTCCGTTTCCGACAAAACCTTAGTCTACCAAATCTCTAGCTAATCCAATCGAAATTCAGACATGGGGAATGCGGAAGTGATTTCTTTCACAGCTGCTTTGACTTTGGATTCGTATGATTTGTCACCAAAATGGTCGAGGTAGTCTGAAATCAAATTTCCAACAGCTTCAATTTCTTTTTCTTTTAGGCCGCGAGTGGTGAGGGCAGGGGTTCCCAATCGAATGCCCGAAGCCACTGCTGGTGGGTTTTTGTCAAAAGGTATGGCGTTTTTATTCACAGTCACACCAATATGATCCAACCCATCGCTTGCGTCTCTTCCTGTTAGGCCTTTGACGGAAACATCCAAAAGCACCAAATGGTTGTCAGTTCCTCCGGAAATCACTCGGTAGCCACGTTTTTGAAAGGTTTCTGCCAGAACTTTTGCATTCAGAACCATTTGTTTTGTGTAATCTTTGAAGCCTGGTTTGAGTGCTTCTCCAAAGGCGACGGCCTTGGCAGCGATCACATGCATGAGTGGTCCACCTTGGATCCCTGGAAAAACTCGTGAGTTGAGAATTTTTTCGTTTTCGGCAGAAGAAAGGATGAGTCCACCCCTTGGCCCTCTAAGGGTTTTGTGGGTTGTTGTGGTTACAAAGTCACAGATCCCAATGGGGCTTGGGTGGTTGCCACCCACAACTAGCCCTGCGATATGTGCGATGTCAGCCATGAGTTTAGCACCAATACTGTCGGCAATTTCTTTGAACTTATCAAAATGAATGATCCTCGGATAAGCGGACGCCCCCACAACGATGAGTTTTGGTTTGTGTTCTTTGGCAAGTTTTGCCACTTCTGCATAATCGATTGTTTCTGTTTTTTCATCCACACCGTAAGGAATGGGTTTGAAATACTTACCACTGATGTTTACCGCACTCCCATGTGTTAGGTGACCACCATGTGCCAAATTCATACCTAAAAAACTATCACCTGGTTCGAGTGTTGCCAAAAACACTGCCATGTTTGCTTGGGCTCCACTATGAGGTTGAACGTTTGCATATTCGGCACCAAACATTTGCTTTGCTCTATCGATTGCTAATTGTTCAATGGTATCTGCATTTTCACAACCGTTGTAATAACGTTTACCAGGATAACCTTCTGCATATTTATTTGTGAGTGTGGAATGATAAGCTTCCAAAACTGCTTTGGATACGAAGTTTTCACTCGCAATCATTTCGAGTGAGTTTTCCTGGCGTTCGTCTTCTTTTTTAAGAGCGGAGTAAACTTCTGGATCTAGTTTTTGTAAATGACTCATGTTGTGATTTCTCTGTGTAGGGTATAGTTTGGATTCTGGTATTTTGATTTCCGAATAATTTCAGATTCTTGGAAGACCCGTTTCCGAAAAGTAGAAAACCCCTTCCCAAAGAAGGAAATTTCCGAAATTTCTGCAAGTGGTTCGAGGCCCAAATAAGAACGCAATGTGTTTGTGAGGTCAACTTCCCATTTGGATAGAGAAAACTGTTTTGGGAGCGAGGTTAAAAAATCTTTGTGCGGTCTTTCTTTGCGGTAGTCTGGTTCTTCTGGTGGGTGGTTCAAAACATTGGTGACTGTTTGGATGAGTTCCGGTTCTAGAATGAGGGTTCCATGTTGTACGATGCAGTTTCGTTTTCGAAATTGTGCGTTGCCTGAAATTTTTTTTGTTTCTCCGTCCAGTTCAAACACCAAGTCGGATTTTCCTTTTTTTTCCACGTTCAGGTTTTGTTTGGCAAGAGAATCTTTGACAAACCCAAGTAAAAGTTCGTAAGATTCGCGTACAGGAAAAAATTCCTTTCTTTCATTCAGGTTGATGTAGATCGAATAATTAACATTTCCTGTGGGTGAATGATAAACTGTGCCCCCACCCGAAGCCCTTCGGGCAATATAACATAAATTAGGTTCTGGTTTCTTGTGGAAGGAATTTGTTTCCACAAATTTCTCAAAATTTGCCACAACAGTATCTTTGATGTTTCTATATGGGTTTTCGGATAGGCCGAGGATGATGGATTCAGGATTTTTCCAAAACCGAACTCCTGCCGTCAGTCCCTCGGAAACCAGATGCAAAGAAATGGCCTCCTCAACAGCAAGTTGGTAGTACGGAGACCTGAGAGGGGTAATGGGAAAATAGAATACAGTTTCTTTCACTTGTTAAAATATTTTTGCGAAGCTTCGTTTAAGAATTTTTTCTCACTCCTGGATAGCGAATCCATACCTTGTTTCGAAATTTTTTCTAATAATTCATCTACTTTGACCTTGGCATTTTCGCGTGCGGCCATTTCTTTTTGGTACCGCATAAACCTACGTTTTTGCAGATAGCGAGAGAGAGACCATGTGGTTTGGGCAGATTTCCCCGATTTCCAACCAGTGTAGATTTTAAGGAGAAAAAATCCTGCAACGGCTCCACCCAAATGGGCAGCGTGAGCAACTCTCTCTCCTTGGGCAAATAAAACCATAAGCATGGCTATGATGACAAAATATTTGGCGCGCATGGGAAAGATAAAAAAAACGAGGAGCTCGCGGTTTGGCCATGTGAATCCATAAGCTACAAGTAAACCATAAACACTCGCACTTGCTCCCACAACAATCCCTTGTGGAAACCCAATTAGACTCGCAGCCAGGGTGAAAATCCCCCCAAAAATGGCAGTGATGGCATAGAATTTTAGAAATGCTCTTTCGCCCCAAAGTCCAGCCAGCTCAGAACCAAACATCCATAAGCTGAGCATATTGAATAGGATGTGCATAAAACTCCCATGCAAAAAAGCGTAGGTGAATAGTTGCCAAACCCAACCAGAAAGAACCAGTTGTGGGGTAAGGCCGAGGGATGTTTCGAGAACGGGTGCTTTCAGTAGGGCACTCGTGGCCAATTGCAGCAAAAAAACGATGCCATTGGCAATCATCAGAGTGCGGACAATGGGAACCACGGGTGGTCCAAATCGGAGTTCGTATCCTGGGTAACGAGGTGCCATAAATTCAAGGTCGCAAATCTTGAGTGACAAGGAAAGTCGATTTCCGAAGATCGAGGAAGTGATTGTTCAACTCTACGGGGTTCGTGGGTCCATTGCAAGCCCCCTCCAAAACCAAGACTATCGTAAAAAAATCACAGACATCCTTCACCTTTTTGGGAAAGAAGGGGGTGGTTTGTCCCCAGAAGCATTCTGGAAGTCACTACCATACCATCTGAAATACGTAACTGGCTCTGACACGACCTGCCTCAGTGTTACAGACGAAGACGGGAATTTGTTCGTTTTGGACATGGGCACTGGGCTTCGGAATTTGGGAGATGCGTTGATAAAAAACCCAGAGTTCTTAAAGTCAGAAAAGGACGTCTCGTTTTTCATCACCCACACCCATTGGGATCATATCCAAGGGCTTCCGTTCTTCAAACCCATTTATTTTCCCAATTTTAAGCTAAAATTTTACTCTCCCTATCCGAATTTGGAAGAAAGGCTCGAAAAACAACAAATTCCTGAATTCTTTCCTGTTCCACTTGCCTCCACTGGGTCCAAAAAAGAATACAATTCTTTCTTTCCGGGAGATGTTTTGGAAACAGAAACAGGGATGAAAGTTGAGTGCCACCCCTTAAAACACCCAGGTGGCTCTTATGCCTACAAGTTCACAAACAAAGAGGGCAAAATTTTTATCTTTGCAACTGATGCGGAATTCACCGGAGCGGATATGGACACCATCCAAGGTTCCCTTCCTTTTTTCCAAAATGCAGACTTACTCGTAATGGACACACAGTACACTTTGGATGAATCCTTTTCCAAATTTGACTGGGGGCATACTTCTTACACCATGGCCGTCAATTGTGCCACATCCTGGGGGATCAAAAACCTTGTGCTCACCCACCACGAACCAAGTTATTCCGATGAAAAAATTTACGAAATTTTTAAAGATGCAAAATTGCATAAAAAACAATTGGGAAACCAAAAACTAAAAATCCACCTCGCTCGTGAAGGAATGCGCTTTCATTTATAAAGTTTATGAACCAAGTTAGAACTCTTAGAATCACAATCACAACTTTTTTTACCATTGCTGTTTTGGGAGGTTTGTTTTTCGGATACATACTCTCGGAAGTGAACAAAGGCAAAGAGCTCCAAAAACTTGCCTCCTACCAACCAACCACCCCAACCAAACTCTACGATTCCAATGGAGTTTTGTTTGCGGAGTTGTACCGTCACAAACAAGAATTGCTAAAATACAGTGACATCCCCCCCCATGTGATCCACGCATTTTTGTCCGTGGAGGATGATAATTTTTTCAATCATTTTGGAATCGATTTTTTGGCCATTGTTCGGGCATCGATCAAAAATATTTTGGCCGGACGGATTGTTCAGGGTGGTTCTACCCTCACACAGCAGTTGGCAAAAACCATCCTCCAGCAGAGGAAAAAAACCTTCGGACGTAAATTCTTAGAGGCCTTACTTACCCTCCAAATCGAACAGGAATACACCAAAGAAGAAATCCTAGAAATTTATTTCAATCTCATTTACCTTGGTCATGGAACAACAGGTCTTTCTTCTGCGGCCAATGTCTACTTCCAAAAAGATGTGCGTGATTTGAGCATTGCGGAAGCTGCCCTCCTAGCAAGGCTTCCGAAGGCACCTGTAACATACTCTCCTTACAAAAATCCGAAAGAAGCCAAACAGGCACATAAAGTGGTGCTTGGCCTCATGGCAAAGAATGGATTCATTCCAAAATCACAAGTGGAATCCATCCACAATGAGTTTTGGGAAAAGTATTGGCCAGTTGTCATCACACAATCCCCGTCTCGTTCCACTTGGGGCACAAAACTCAACCGAGCTCCGCATTTTACAGAATGGGTTCGCCAAATTTTGGAAAAAGAGGTGGGCGAGGAAGCACTCTACACGGGTGGGCTTAGGGTTTACACAACACTCGATGTCAGAAAACAAGAAATTGCCGAAGAGGAACTACGCAAAGGTCTTATCGAACAAGATAAATATGCGTTTGGTGCAAACTTTCGTTATGCGGGTAGAGCCGACCGAGGTCTTATTTCCTTATACGGTCTGTTTGGGTCTATTTTTCCTGTAGGATCCCCATACATCACAAGTTTGGATGAAAGGCAGGTGTTTCGTTTGCACCTAGAAAAAGAAATGGCTCCCGCCTTGGAACTTTTGACAGACTTTGTTCCATCAGAAAATGAAAATGCTGCCATCAAAGAATTTAGAAAATCAAGCCTAGTTTTTTCTTCCAACTTACACGTAGAAGGTGCCGTTATCACTATCGACCACCAAACAGGTTATATCCAAACCATGGTGGGAGGTTCTCGGTTCACTCCCAAAAATCAATTCAATCGGGCGATGCAAGCTCGTAGACAGACAGGTTCTGCTTTTAAACCCATGGTGTATGCTGCCGCCATACAAAACCGTGCTGTGGGTTCTGGTACGGGCATTATGGATGCTCCACTCACCACCATCACAGAAGAAGGAGAAGGTTATTCTCCCCAAGATATTTCGGGAGATTTCCGTGGGATGGTTCCATTATCCAGAGCGCTTTCCCTTTCACTCAATATCGTTTCTGTCCAAGTACTTATGCGAACAGGAACCGACTCCGTCATTGACTTTGCTTCCAAAGTAACAAAAACAAATAAGTTGAGGTTCCCGACAGGTCCCGCCCTTGCACTGGGAGTTGCCGAACTCACCCCTTATGAGATGGCACTTGCTTATTCGATCATGGCAAACAAAGGAAAGGATGTTATACCATTTAGTGTTCGTTATGTGTTGAATCAAAGTGGCACTGTCATTTATAATAAAGAAAAAGAAGTGCAGGATGTATTGGCAGAAGAAGCAAGGAATGGTTCGATCCAAATCATCCCTGAGTCCACAGCCTATATCATTAAACAAATGCTCATTGGTGTTGCGATGGGTGGAACACCAACACAGGCACTCCGTGCGGCGGACAAAGGAAATTATAAGGGAGAATCTGGTGGAAAGACTGGCTCTACTTCTTCTTATACCAATGTCTGGTATGCAGGTTTTGATCCTAAATACACAAGTATCGTTTGGATGGGTTTTGATAAATCGTCTCTTTCTTTGGGCAAGGGTGTGACCGCCGCAGGGGTTGCCGCCCCCATTTGGGGAAAGATGTACTCGCGTTTTTACAACGGAGGTCCATACCCACAATTTTATCCCAATGGCCGTGCAGAAGAAATCCCCGACGAGGTGGTCAAGGGTGCAACTTGTGCATTCAATGGTTTGAGCCCAGGCCCCAACTGCCCACTCACAGGAAATCTATTCTTAAAACCCATCACCATTGCAGGCCGAACCCTTGCCGTTCCTTATGGCCGCCAATGCGATGGAGAAAGAGATCATTTCCGTTCTATGGATCTAAATGATTTTTTACAGAGAGAATTGGAAATTACCGACGACGAATTGGGCCAGTGATCCTTTTGCATCTGCCTCTGTTCTTGCCCAAGTTCGTTGTTAATTTTGCATTTTGCTTAATATCTAAACAGAATTTTCGTTGAGGTGTTGTGGATTCTGCCGTGTTTGGCAGATTTACGCAAGTAACCCAGTTGGCATGATATTTGCATCTTTCTATCCAGACAGTACGACTGGAGGATTCGATGAAAAAAATTATCTTTGTAACCATGGCCGTTTTGGGTTTTACAATATCACTCCATGCTTGGGAGATCGATTCCGAAGACACCGACAGTTTGTTATCAAAATATGACAAAGACACACTTACTTCCATTTCGAACGAACTCGTAAAAATTGCGAGTGAAGAAGAGGCAAGTGGGGAATTCGAACTGGCAAGTGGGCATTACACACGAGCTCTCAAAATCAGAGAAGCAGTTGGGCTTGACCAACACAAAAGTTATGCGTCGATTTTATACTTAGCGAGCATTGCTCATTCAAAAGCGGGCAATTATTGTGAAGCCACCAAACATGCCAAAAAAGCAAGTGAGTCCTTTCAACAACATGGAATCCAAAAATATATGGTTAAGGCGAACCAAGACATGCAGGAATATGCAAAAGCATGTGCGGTGCTCGCCTATAAATAAGTTTTGATTTAATTCTTTCTAGAGATGGTTACCCTCTTGATTCTCTCTTCGAATCAATCCAACTTCACGTGGTAATACACGTGGGGTTGGAATTCTTTTTTTGAAAACTTAAGCCTAGCAATTCCAAATAACTTTGATTCGGTGTAAGCAATATCCGTTTCCCAAGCCACTCCAAAATTAGATTCCACGTAACCAGATTCATACTGCATTGGCACAAGGCTCATTCTTTCAAAATGGTAGACAAGTTTGTGCGAAAAATTTTGTTTTTCACTCCGTGGGCAAGGAAGAATTTTTTTCCAATCTTTACCTTTAGGGGTTTTGTTTTTTTTATCTAAGTCACATTCTGAAAATTCTTTCATTTCTGTTTTGAGTAAAACCCAGGCTCCTGATTTTACCCAAATACCAAAACCTATAGCCTGTTTGGCGGAACTTTTCGATTCAGTTTTTTTCCATTCTACCCATGTTTTTTCAAAGGTTCCGTTGGAAAAAATTTGGATTTCTTCCTTCCAGTCGAGACTATATGTTTTGGAACCAATGGGGGATTTTTTTTCCGTCGGTCTCAGATACAATCCTTTTGGCAAATTTGTATCACGAATGAAAGTTTCTGGGAGGGAACGAATCCACTGTACTTTGGGTGTACAATGTAAAATTGCAAACAACCCAAAAACCAAAAGATTTCGGGTTGTGTTCTGTTTTGTATTGGAATTAAAATTGGAAGTAGATAAAATCTTGTCCGCCATCACCAAAAATTCCGAGGAGTAACAACATGGCCACTGCGAGGATTGGTAATAAAATGTTTTGGATTGGTTTTAGTTTTGTGTACACAAAGTCGGAGTGTTGGAACCAATTGAATAGAATGCCCAAAACGATAAAGAGGGGGAGTTCATCCACACGGGAAAGTGTGTCACCAGTATTACGGAATGTGAGAACCCCTTTAAAAATTTCGTATGCTACATTCATCGATTCGTCTCCCCTGGCAGCTGCCCGGAAGAACACTCCAGAAAAAGCAAATATGACGAAAATCACAACGGCACGCACAAAACCCACAAGGGGCATTGTGTCTGGGAGTAACTTTTTTTTACCTCGGTATAAGTAGATGGAACGTTCGACCCAAAGAAAGGCTCCCAAGTAGGCACCCCAGGCAACAAAGGCCCAATTGGCACCGTGCCAAAGCCCGCCCAAACACATGGTGATGAACATATTCAAATTGGAACGAAAAACAGATCCTTTGCTCCCGCCAAGGGGAATGTACAAATAATCCCTAAGCCATGAGGAAAGGGTCACATGCCATTTACTCCAAAGTTCACGGAAGGATTGGGACAAAAATGGCCCTTTAAAATTTTCGGGGATTTCATACCCAAGGAGATTGGCGGAACCACGAGCCATGTCCGTATAACCCGAAAAATCGCAGTACACTTGTACGGCAAAGGATAGGGCAGAAAAAAACAACGAAAAACTATCGTATTTGCCCGGATCCATAAAAATGGGTGCGATGATAGGGGCAATGTTTTCGGCAATGACCACTTTTTTGAAGAGTCCACCAAGGATGAGAAAAAGCCCCTTTTTCATTTTGTCATCATCAATGGTGGGACGATCCATTTGTGGTAAAAAATTATCCGATCGCATGATTGGTCCTGCAATCAATTGGGGAAAAAATAAAATGAAAAGAGTGTAGTCGATAAACCCAATTCTTTTGGTGATGATGCCTCTGTGGATGTCCACCTGCACCGCAATGATTTGGAATGTATAAAAACTGATGGCCAGTGGTAAAAAGATACTCCATGACTCAGAAAGAGATTTTAAATCCGTGTATCCTGTGATGGCATAAATTGAATCGGTGACAAAGTAGAAATATTTAAAAAAAGCTAAATTGATTACATTCAAAATTATGATGGTTGTGAGGATTGATTGGTATGGTTTTCCATTTTCTTTTTTTTGAAAGATCCATTGGCTAAACCAGTAATTGATAACAACTACGGCAAGAAAATGAAACAAAAATGGAAAACTAAAAAAGGCATAAAATAAAATGGAAGAAACGAGTAAAAGAGGTTTTCTTCCTTTTTGTGGTATGTTCCAATAAATTAAATAGGTAAACGAAAATAAAAGTAAATACGGTATTGAGTTAAAGAGCATTTTTGCGTTGGCCTAATTATAGATCCCAAAGATATAAAAATTTTGCATTGGATCCAGTTCCTAAAAATTTATCAACAAGTCCATTTTGGAAAAATTGTAAATTTTGATCCTTGGTTTGGTAAATATTTTCCACTCGGCCTTTGCCTCTTTGGTAAGTGATGATCCGTGGATTGCCCTTACGTTCACCCGCATATTTGGGGTGGCTCATGAGTTGGATGATGAAGTCATCGAAGTAACCGATAAAATCAATCATTCCATCTTTTTTGGCCTGTTCTGCTGTGAAAACCCTTCCATCACAAATTTCTTTGAGTTTGGATTCGGAAACGTCGGGACGTCCTCGTTTTACCACTTGGAAAAATCGTTGGAATAAATTGTCTACTATGGATTGTAAAATTTTTCGTTGTTCTGGGCTCATTTCTGTCAGCGGAGATCCAATGGCTTTGTTTGCCCCTGAAGTGATGGACTGATCCTTAACACCAATTTTATCCAAACCTTCTTTTACGTTAAATCCAGAAAGTATAACCCCTACCGATCCAGTAACGGTTGTTGGGTGAGCACCAATGGCATCTGTTGCCATCGCAATGTAATAAGCTCCACTCGCAGCTGTATCCATAAATCCTGCAAACACTGGAATTTGTTTTTTTGCCCGAAACTTTAAAATTTCTTGGTAAATGATGTCACTTGCAGTGACAGTCCCACCAGGAGAGTTGATTTTTAAAATGACTCCCTTGACATCTGGGTCTCTTTCTGCATACTTTAAGGATTCTTTGATCCTTGCCACCATGGATTCTGTGGACTGACCAAAGAAGGATTCCTTTGATTCATCAGAAATCGTTCCTTCGATGGAGAGGATGAGGATTTTGTCTCTATCAGATCCTCCAATGAGTTTTTCCTCAAAATCAGGTTTTCCCCCTGTGGGGAAAGGACTTAGGGTATTCCCAACAACCAAACAAAATTGGGTTGTGAAGATGAGGGATAAAAGACTGAAAAAGAGCAGAGACAATTTTTTGAATGGCATAGAAACCTTTCTAAGATCACAAACTATGGATTCAATCATTTTTGGGGGCATCATCGTTGTACAAATTAAAAACAAAAACAGCCTGTTTTGAGATCCATCCTTCCGCAGGTGGGCAATGGCTTGGCTTAGTGCTCGCTTCTCCTGTGGATGGAAAACCAATTTCTGTAGTGGCTGGACACAAAGCCCCGGATCCATTTTTTGCCTCTGGTTCTTTTTTGATGTTTCCTTGGGTGAACCGTTTGGAACCAAATCCTTGGGCAAGAGAACCATTCTATCCGAGTACCCACTGGCTGACCGATGGCAATGGAATATCGCTACATGGATTGTACCACAATCTCCCTCGTTTTATCGAAAAAGAAATTCTTTCCGACACGGAATCTTATGCAGAATTTTCCATCGAAATACCTGAATCTTGGAAAGGAAGTTTACTCTCCAAAATCCAAATCAGAGAGTGTTATGTTCTGCATGAGAATGAACTCATCATCCAATACAAATTAAAAAATAATTCAAACGATGAATTTCCCTTTGCCTTGGGGATTCATCCTTATTTTCGATGGAATGATGACAATCGTATTGATGATTTGTTTTTATTTGGTTCTGGATTTTATAAAATTAAGTTAGGTGATTATCTTCTCCCAGAGCGAGTGAATACTGACTCACTTTATTTTATTACAGAAGAAACCTTGAATGGAAAAAATTTGGACGATTTGTACAAAAAAGCGGGCGAATCTACAAGTTTTATTGGACTCATGTCGATGAATCGTAAAGAAACATTGATCATACAAGGTGGTGAATATTATCAAATATATACACCACAAGATAGAAAATCAATTGCGATTGAACCAATGACAGGTACTGGAAATTTTTTGCATTTTACTGGTGGAAATCCTAATGTGCTAATGCCAAATGAAGAAAAAAAAATAGAATTTTTGATACGATTGCATTGTTTTTGAAAACAGAATAGCGAACAAACTGTCTAAGTATACGAGGTTAGGCAATGTCAAACAAACTTGTAAACACATGTAAACAGATCAGTAAAAGTTTACTCGAGATAAAATATTTTGCTGAGAAAAAGAATACTAGCAGAACTTCTGTTTACCGAGCCTTACAAGATCAAAAAATCAATGAAGTAGTCATTGGAAAAAATTCTCGTTTTATCATTTTGGATGATCTAGCGAAGAAGTGGAAACCAGGTCGACAGGCCTAAATTTTAAATTAGTTTCCGTAGTAAGGTAAAGTACAGATTTTAATTCGACAGGGTATCTTAGTAAACTCCAAATATCTGCTGGTATTTGTTCTCTGAAGTTTTTTGGGAGTTTTTGTAGTATACCATAATATTCTAATAGATATTCATCTTCCTGTCTTTCAAAAAGAAAACCAACAAATTGGTATATACTTTCGCCGTATCCAGTTTTTAAATTTTCTTTTCTAAGAATGTAACATTCTGCGAGTTTTGGACAGGGATGGTTGAATTTGCGTACAGAAAACAAATACTCGATTCGATCTAAAAAACCAAGTCGGATATGAAGTTTCCAATGATCGTTAAAATTGAGAGCTTCCACCCCATCGATGGAGATTGGGTCTTTGTGGTTTAGATTCGCTCTAAACTCTGTGACGTTCCATAAATAAATCTTTTTTGCAACCTTCCAAAACTTGATTTTGGGAGAAGTTGGATCTATGTTTGTGCCAAGCTCTCGGTCGATTTGGGTTTTGATTTTGGTTTTTTCAAGATTCTCGTACCAATGGGGAAAAAAACCAAATAAGATCCGAGAAAAAATACCCAATTGTTTCTGGATGAAAATGGTACACCGTGAGTGTAGCAATGGTAAGGGTGAGGTTTCCCAATCCATTCCGATCTCCCCAAGGAATGGTGTACGTCTATTTTCCCAATCTTTTAGCATGGTCATTGTTTTTGTCTCTGTTTGCGAGAGGTGGTCGTATTCCAATTCGATGGGTATGGTTTTTGGGAATTTCCGCATTTTTTTTACCAGTTGGTCGATCTAAAGAGCAGAATGACAGATTTAGCGTTTGAAAATAAAGATTTTTTATGGGGGAAGGATGCAGGCCCCATCCGCATTCTATCGGAATACCTCCACCCCAAAACAGAACTTCTCGATCAAAACATCACAGATACCATCGTCGTGTTTGGTTCGGCAAGGATCCCATCCCCAGAAACAAATTCCAATTTGGAAAATCCGAATTTAAAATCCCTCCGTAAATACTATCTCGAAGCGGCAGAATTTGCGAGGCTCACGACCCTTTGGGCGGGCGAAATCCGAAAATCCAATCCCAGTATCAATCTCCATATTTGCACAGGTGGTGGACCTGGGATCATGGAAGCAGGGAACCGAGGCGCCAAAGAGGCAGGGGGAAGGTCGATTGCGCTCAATATCGTCCTTCCGAAGGAACAACATGTGAATCCTTATGCAGATCTGGATTTATCATTTGAATTCCATTATTTTTTTATGCGCAAACTCTGGTTCATGAAACATTGTCGGGGGATTGTGGCATTTCCTGGTGGGTTTGGAACCTTCGATGAATTGTTTGAAACATTGACTTTGGTACAAACTGGAAAAAAATCCAAAATCCCCATCCTCTTGTATGGAAAGGAATTTTGGACATCCGTTGTGAATTTTCAAAAATTGGCAGAAATGGGTCTTATTTCCGATGGAGACCTGGAATTGTTTGGTTTTGCCGATGACCCTGAAGAGGCAATCCAATTCTTCCGAAAAAACTCCCGTTTCGAATTGACCCCATCTCACGGTACAAAAACATAGCGAAACAGGTAAATATTATGGCTAGAAGATGTGTAGTAACTGGAAAGGGAACGACTGCGGGGAACAATGTTGCCCATTCTCATAAAAAAAATCGTCGTATCTGGAAAGTGAATGTGATCACAAAGAAAATCTTTTTGGAAGATGAGAACCGTTGGGTTCGCGTTAAGATCTCCACTCGTGCCTTACGAACTCTCCGTAAAAAAGGTTTGAAAGTGGCCATCAAAGACCACGGTGGTGACATCCAATCCATCGAACCAAAAAAATACGTAGGGATCGTTCCCAAGGCAAAACCGGCGGTTTAACTCAGGTTTTGACTCTGGTTTGCGTGAACCGAACCAGAAAAACACCTTCCCTCACCGAAGTTTATTCTCGTTTAAAAAAAGAATTCGGTGAGGTGGAAACCCCCCTCCACTACAAACAACCACATGAACTTGCCATTGCTGTCATTTTGAGTGCACAGTGTACGGACGAACGTGTAAACCAAATCTCACCCGAACTGTTTCGAACTTTTCCCACACTTGCATCCTTTGCAAATGCCGAATTGTCTCAAATTGAGAAAAAAGTTTTTTCTACTGGGTTTTATAAGAACAAAGCAAAAAACATCCAAGGTTTCGCCAAGATGGTGTTAAACGAATTTGGTGGTATCATCCCGAATAAAATGGAAGATGCGATCAAACTTCCTGGATTTGGACGTAAAACTGCCAATGTGGTTCTTGCTGAGCTTTATGGTGTGGTGGAGGGATTTGTTGTGGATACCCATGTCAAACGTATCACCAAACGACTTGGGTTTACCAAAAACACAGACCCAATCAAAATCGAAAAAGATATGTTAAAAATCACACCTACCGCGTTTTGCCGAAACCTATCTCTTTACCTAATATTTCTCGGTCGTAAACAGTGTGCGGCAAGGCGTACGGATTGTCCATCTTGCCCACTTTCGGATCTTTGTCCTTCCTATTCGGAGTAGGGTTTTTTAATTTATCTTCTGGATGACCTTCGTGTTTTGGTTTCCAGGATCTGTTTCTGTCAACAAGGTTGATTGCTTCCACACGGTAATCCAAACGGATTAGGTCGCGTTTTCTAAAATACAAAGATAGAATTCCAAGCCTTCCATAATCTTTGGGACACTCAATTTGGTGGACATTGGATAGGAAACGAAAGCTAGCAGAGTCTTTGTAAGAACCAAAAATAAAGATGGGAAGTTCGCTCGTGTCCGACCAGGAAAAGTTTTCCAAATCCTGATTGTCTTTTTCTTCAGCAAACAAAATCCAGGAATCAAAATCATCCAAATCCTTTTGTTTTGACAATTGTTTCAAATTGCCAAGTCCAAGTTTAACAGAGCCATGTTCCAATTGGTTGTCCTTTCCGATCTCCAAACCATCAAAGGGAAATTCTTTTTGGTTTTCTTTGGATCCAAATGGAAAGAGGAGATATCCTTTGCCTTGTTTCAGATCCAAATTCATTTTTTCTCGTTCCACAAACCCAAGTAAGGCACTGAGACCCCCCCGTCCCTCGTCGTCCATTTTTGTAAAAACTTCACTCCCGCAATGGAAGTAAATTTGGATGGGGCGATCCTTTACACTTGTGTGGGCCAAAAGAGAGATTGTAAATAAGAGAAGAAAAGAAAGACGAATGACCATGGTATGATTCCTTGGTTTAAAGAACGGTCAAAATTGTATCTTTAATGAACCAAAAATATATCACCCTGTCTAAAGAGAGGGCAGTCAGGATCCCATGAAATTCTTCAAAAACTTAGTTTTGTACGGTCAAATGGTAAAATTCTCCCACACTCTTTTCGCCATGCCCTTTGCGGGTATATGTTTTCTCTTGGCCTACTTGGAATCTCCCTTAGAATCGGGCGATTTACTCCGGATTGCGCTTCTCTGCCTTGTATGTTTGGTTTCGGCTCGGTCTGCGGCCATGGGTTTCAATCGTTATGTGGATGCGGAGATTGATGAAAAGAACCCTCGGACAGAAATGCGGGAGATCCCTGCGGGTAAAATTTCCAAACTTTCGGCGCTCTTATTCATTGGGCTTTCTTCCTTTGTTTTTATATTTGCCAGTTTTTTTGTGAATAAACTCGCCTTTTTACTTTCGTTTCCGGCACTATTCGTTTTATTTTTATACTCTCTCACCAAACGGTTCACTCTATTTTGTCATCTGGTTTTGGGTTTGGCCATTGCTCTTGCACCACTTGGTGCCTGGGTTGCCGTCACAGAAACCATTAGTCTCATTCCCATTCTATTCTCTGCTGGGTTGTTATTTCATATTTCCGCCTTTGATGTATTGTATGCAATTCAGGATATGGATTTTGACAAAAAAGAAAATCTCCATTCGATCCCCTCTAAGCTTGGTGAATTGAATTCTCGGATCATTGCCGTATTATTACATATTTTATGTTTTGGGTTTTTTATCTTTGCCGGTTACACTGCAGGTCTTGGGATATTATACTTTTTAATCCTTTCTGTCATCGTTGTTCTCGTTTTGTATGAACATAAAATTTCTTATGTGTACCGCGGTAAAAATCTCCCATTAAAATTTTACCAAATCAATTCTTGGATCAGTGTGGTTTTGTTTTTTGCCATACTCATAGACAAATGGAGTGAGTTTTTTATAAAGATATCGTCAGGTATTTCTGGCTTATGAAATTGGTTGTGGGTCTTGCGGGTGCCAGTGGTAGCATTTACGCTGCTAGGTTCCTTAGGGCTTTGTATGAAGTTGAAGGCGAAACCTATTTAACTGCAAGTCCTGCAGCACTTCGGATTTTTTCAGAAGAGTACGAAGTGTCCGTAAAAACTGCAGAAGATATTTTGGAGTTTGTAAAAAAAAAATGGAATCCTTCCGCTAAACATAAATTTCATATTCGTAATTTTTTTGATATTGGTTCTGATATTGCCAGTGGATCAAACCCTTGGGATGCAATGGTTGTTATACCTTGCAGTATGAAAACCGTGGCTTCTATGTCCATGGGGCTCACAGAAAATTTAATTGAACGTGCTGCAGACGTGAGCCTCAAGGAACGCAGAAGGCTCATCATTGTTCCGAGAGAAACTCCATACAACCGAATGCATTTAAAGAATATGTTGGCTCTCGATGAGGCGGGGGCAATTTTACTGCCCGCATCTCCCGGGTTTTACCAAATGCCAAAAACTTTAGATGATTTGGGTGATTTTTTAGCAGGCCGAATTTTTAGTTTGCTCGGAAAGCCACATTCTCTCTTCCCTAAGTGGGAGGGGTGAAATTTCGAAAATATGCTGTAGGTTTGCCATTTTCGCCTAAACATACGTAGGTGATCTCGCTTTCGATCACTTCTGACAGTTTTCTGGTTTGTGGGTTGTTTGTGATGGCGAGAGTTCGGCTTGTTACCGATGAGCGGCCATACTTCACGATTTTTCCAAAAATTTGAATGATGTCGCCCGCACGAGCAGGGTTCCGGAACACAACATTGTCCATACTGATGGTGACGATGTTCGTGTATTGGATTTTCGTCATGACAAACATGGCCATCCCTTCGTCGATCCAGGATAACATTTTGCCCCCAAAAAGATTGTTATGGTAGTTCAAATCGTCAGGTTGCACCAGATGTTGTGTGACAAGTTCCATTTCACTGATTTTGTTTCGGATAGAATCAGACATATAAACCAGAAAATTTTGTTTTCGATTTCTTCGATACCAAAAACCCTTGGTAAAAGATTTGCGATTTATGCCATCCTACTCCCATAAAAACATCCTAGACACCCTCCAATTTTCCAAATCTGATTTGGAATTCATCGTAGACAAAACACACCGGATGCATGCTCTCCATGAGTCAGGCAAAGCCTTTGGAATTTTAAATGGTAAACTCCTCGCTTCCTTGTTTTTTGAAGCCTCCACTCGCACCCGTTTGTCATTTGAAGCCGCCATGGAAAGGTTAGGTGGAAGGCTTATTTCAACGGTCGGGTTTCAATTTTCTTCTATTTCGAAAGGTGAAACCCTTTACGATACAATGAAGATGATAGAGGCCTACGTGGACATTGCCGTCATCCGCCACCCTGTCGAAGGTTCCTCAAGGATTGCCGCTGGTGCCGTGAACATCCCTGTCATCAACGCAGGGGACGGAGCAGGCCAGCACCCCACCCAGGCACTTCTTGATTTGTACACCATCATTTCTGAAAAGGGAAAAATTGATGGTCTGAACATTGCTTTCATTGGCGATTTAAAGTATGGTCGAACAATTCATTCCCTCATCAACCTTTTGCGACATTTTCCAGTTCATCTTTATTTGATATCCCCTGACGAATTACGATTACCCGCATCCTACAAAAAAAACCTGGAAGGGTTTCCCATGACTTGGGAAGAAACTAATGATGTGAAAGCATTTTGGGATGCAGATGTGGCTTATGTTACTCGCATCCAAGAAGAAAGGTTCCCTGATCATAGAGAATACGAAAAATTAAAAGATATTTATAAAGTGAATAAGGAATTAGTGCTCGCATCCAAAAAAAATACAACCATCCTCCATCCACTCCCAAGGGTGAATGAACTTTCGACAGATGTGGATGATTTGCCAAATGCAGCTTACTTCCGTCAGGCGAAATATGGTGTTGTTGTGAGAATGGCACTTCTGTGTTTGAGTTTGGGAGTGGATTTTGAATAAAAAAATTTGGACTTTGGTGGAAGCAAAAGAAGTTCTTCCCTTGGTTCGAGAAATCACAAAAGAGTATTATCTCAAATCGAGTGTTCTTGCTTCTGAAATCAGAAAACAAGTTTTTCCCGAAAATATTCTAGAAGCGAAGGAAGAAGAAATTTCAAACCTTGTCAAACATTGGTCAAATGAAATTTTGGCAATGGGGATTGATGTCAAAGGCCTTTGGCTTGTGGACTTTGACAATGGTTCTGGGTACTATTGTTGGACCTGGGGCGAAGAAGACGTACTGTATGAACATGGATACAACGAAGGATTTAGATCACGCAAACTCATAGAGGATAAGGAAAATGACTCAAATCAATGAACACTATTTAAAATTAAAAGCAGGGTATTTATTCCCTGAAATCGGAAGAAGGGTAAAGGTTTATTCAGAACAAAATCCTACGCAAAAAATCATTCGATTGGGGATTGGGGATGTGACACTTCCTTTGGCACCAAGCATTGTGAATGCGATGGTAGATGCTGCGAAAGAGATGGGAACTGCCAGTGGTTTCCATGGATATGGTCCTGAACAAGGTTATAGTTTTCTTATCCAAAAAATCATCCAAAACGATTATACGGCACGGGGAGTGAGTTTGTCGGAAGACGAAGTTTTTGTATCAGACGGTTCGAAATGTGACTGCGGAAACATCCAAGAAATTTTTTCTTTGGATAGTAAAGTGGCTGTGGTTGATCCCGTCTACCCAGTGTATGTTGATACCAACGTGATGGCGGGGCGAACAGGTGAGGTCGGACCAGACGGTCGTTATGACAATATCATCTACATGCCTGCCACGGAAGAAAATAATTTTGAACCAGATTTTCCAAAAGAAAAACCGGATATCATTTACCTTTGTTATCCGAACAACCCAACAGGTATGGTGGCAACAAAAACTCGTTTGGCGGAATGGGTGGCATATGCAAAAAAAATGGGAAGTATCATTTTGTATGATTCTGCCTATGAGTCTTTTATCCAAGACAAAGAAATTCCAAAATCAATTTATGAAATTCCTGGAGCAAAGGAAGTGGCCATGGAATTTCGTTCCTTTTCCAAAACGGCTGGGTTTACGGGTATGCGTTGTGCCTACCTTGTGATTCCAAAAGAACTGAAAGGTAAAACAAAAGCAGGGGAAGATGTGAGTTTCAATTCACTCTGGAGCCGTCGCCACACCACAAAATTCAATGGTGTTTCCTATGTGACCCAAAAAGGGGCAGAGGCAGTGTTTTCCGAACAAGGCCAAAAAGAAATCAAAGAACAAATTTCCTATTATATGGAAAATGCAAAACTCATTCGTGAAGGTTTGGATAAGGCAGGATACAAAGTTTTTGGTGGGACAAATGCACCCTATATTTGGCTAAAAACCCCTCGGAATCTCAAATCTTGGGAATTTTTTGATGAACTCCTCTCAAAGGCACAAGTTGTGGGCACACCAGGTTCCGGTTTTGGACCGGCTGGAGAGGGGTATTTTCGACTTTCGGCCTTTGGGAAACGAGAAGATGTACTTTCTGCCATCGAACGCATCCAAAAAATGTAAAATTTAGTCCTGGAAATTCTCATAGCTCCGATATATAAAACAAGGTAGAGCTATGGGAAAATGGAAAATCATCCTCTTTTTGGCGTTCACTGTGGGGCATATCTCACATATAAGCGCTGTATCTCCAGAACAAACGAATTTGGGGATTCTGATCTTTGAAAATAAAGAAAACTTAAATTTTATCAACGTGGCCTTGAGTAATCTTGCCCCGTCCCAAGAAGAGGTGGCACAGGGAACATCACAACCAGGTGCGCCAGCGGCAGAACCTGCCAAAAAGAATTTGGATTTTGATTTTTTCAAACTCCTAAAGGCAGCCAACCAATCTGATTTCAGTGGAAATATGTGGTATTTACAGAGTAATTATACCTATGCATTCCGCCAACTCCGAGGTGCCCAAGGGGAATTGAAGGCCATCTTTGAAATCGTTTTGCAAAAATACATTGAGGATGCTCGTTCCTTGCTTGAATCGGCAGCCCCTGCCATCATCCGCTCGAACGATAACAATGCGAAGGCACTACTTCGTTTGGGTTTCCGTGATCTTAGGTCAGCAGAAGATTTGTACACAACAGGACTCAATTCAAGTCCACACCAATACCGTTACAAACTCACTCTTTACAAAGAAGGAATTTTGACACTCAGGAGAGCAAAACGTTTTGCCATCCTTGCAATGATTTATTCCAAAACTCCTGATGAGGACAAACCAGAATACCAATACCGTTCCAACGAGGATCTAAAAGAAGCGCGTAACGAAGAAAAACAACGCAATTATGAAAAGGTAAGGGACACTCTCATCAACTTCATCGAAAACAAGAGGATGGAAAGAACCGTGGTTCCTCCAGGAAATCCAGATGCAAAACCTTTGGATCTTTTGGAACAACACGATGACAATTACGGTTTCATCACTTCCAAAAAACTAGACCTCTTACAAGAAGCCAATTTGTTAATCAAAGAAACCGAAGGTGCCAAAAGAGAATCGGTTCCGCCAGCACCAAAATTTGATGCAAACGGAAAGGCAACCTATCCAGAGGATAAGAAAACACCGTAATGAAGACTGCTGTTAGTTTATTAATCCTTGTGTTTGTAACTACCCTAATGGGAAAGACTACCCTTTCCTACAGGGAACGTAAAAAACAATTGGATGGAAAGATTTCTCTTGTGCTTGATATCAACGATCAATTGAAATTAGAAACTGACAGTGGTAAAGTTTCCATCGAATCCTTAAAAAAAGATTTAGAAGAGACTTACCGACAAGGCAAAAGACCAGAGATTGAGAAGGCTCTGAACATTGCCGAAGGTGAGGTGTTATTTTCCCAAAGAAAACTCTGCACTCCTTTGGAAGAAATTGCAACAAACCTTTACCAAAAGGCAATGGGACAATGGATACTCATCGAAGGGGAAGATAAGGCTTCGAATAAAAAATTAGAGTGGGACACCAAAGAAAAAATCCAACGTTACCTCTCAATGGCAAAAAGTGAAAAAGACCATGCCCGGGATTTTTATCTTTCTGGAAATTATCATCTTTCCCTCCACACATACAAACGTTCGATTGTTTACTCACTTATGTCTATGAGGACACAAAAAACGGATATCCCTGAAGAATATACAGTCGCCGACCAAGTTTGGGTGGATCCTATTTGGCAATCGGCCAATAGGCAAAAGCCAAGTTCGATCCGAGAAAACTAAAAAATTTAGATTTTCACTGATTCTCTTTCTATGAATATGACTCGGTAGTGAAGATCGAGTCTCTGTATCGTCATTTTTTAATGACCAAAGCAAGCCATTTGCCTGTAGTTTCGGAAACGGGCGAGCTACTGGGTTTACTCTCCAAAGACCGCGTGCACCGTGAACTATCCGATTTGGGTGCAGAGCGAACGGATTACGAATCAATCCCAACGGAAATTTTAGAATTAGAACTCAGTCCAAACTTACTTTTGTTTTTTAAAGAATCTCAAGAAATTCCAGTGATAGGGCATTTGGGTGAACGTGTGGATTATTGGGATAAACCTAGGTTCCTTGCCGCATTCACTAAGTTAGATGCCAAAACAAACAGAGATCCGAATTTAACGTCCATCCAAACAAAAATCGAAAAACAGAAAGAAAGTAAAGATACAATCCATTGGTTTATGGAAATGATTCTGAGTCATTTTCCGGATGGATTGTTTGCCACCGATGTTTCAGGCAATTCTATATTTTATAATGAAAGTTTTGAAACGAAAATTCTGCCAAAACCAGCACTTGGAGATTCTCTAAAAAAGGCAGAAGATTATTTGAGAGACTTAAACCGCGAAGTGTTTGCCAATTACCTAAAAGAACATGATTTGGATTTGACTAAGGAAACAAATATATCGTCTTTACAAACCCCCGTGTTTGCCTTGGATATGTTCCTTCGTATCATCACTCTTAGGAAAGACAAAAAGATTGTGGGTTTTTTATACCATTTTACTGAACTTGGGGATGGGGTCAAAAAACACCACAAAACGGGCATTCGGTTTCCGAGTTTGGAAGATGCATTTTTGGCAAAATTCCCTTTGGAAAAAGTTTTGGAAGAAATGGAATCTGCCTATATCCATGAATCTCTCAAAAAAAATCAAAATAATATTTCACATGCAGCATCGGAGCTTGGTATCCCTCGTACGACTCTCCAAAACAGAATCAAATACTTGAATTTGAATGAAAGATTCAAAGAAGAGAACCCTGCAAAAAAAGTAATTCCTCGGAAGCGATCGGATAAAAAAGAGAAGGTCAAAAAAGAACTGGCTCCAAAACAAAAATTGGCACCCAAAAAAAAAGCAAAGACCAAAGAAAAAGTTAAGAAAAACGAGAAAATACCAGGAAAGAAAGCCCAATCGGCCAAAAAGTCAAAAAAAAGACGTTGACGGATTTAGTAGAGAATTGATTTTTTTATTACCATTTGAAAAGAACATCCTCTAACCTCGCTGTTTAACTTGCATACACTACTTGCACAAATGGGTTCCCAAATTTAATCAAAATCTTAAATAACCAATGTAAACTATTTTATGGCATCACGCAAACAAGAAGAAATCCAAGTCAATCCTACCACTGAAGAACAACCTGAATACACAAACGGAATTATGGACCAAGAGGAAAGTTCCGAACCACCAAAACAGTTTAAGAAAAAAAAGAATCGGTATGAAGGTCCAATCCCACCACCACTTGATTTAGTTGAATTAAAAAAGAAAAACATCAATGAACTAGCTGACCTTGCAAAAGGTTTGGGTGTAGAAAACACTCACGGGTTAAAGAAACAAAATTTGATGTTTGCTCTCCTGCAAGCCCAAACAGAGAAAGATGGTCAAGTCCATGCTGCTGGTGTTATGGAACGATTGCCGGATGGGTATGGATTCCTACGTTCGCCTGACTATAATTATGTGCCAGGTCCAGATGATATTTATGTTTCTCCATCACAAATCAAATTGTTTGGTTTGCGTACGGGTGATACGGTCACTGGCCTCATCCGCCCACCAAAAGAAGCAGAACGTTTTTTTGCCATGTTACGAGTGGAATCGATTAATGGTTTTCCTGTCGAAGTGGCGCAAAAAAGAAATTTATTCGATAACCTAACTCCACTCTATCCTGACGAAAAAATCAATATGGAGTTTGATCCAAGCCACTTAGATACAAGGGTCATTGATCTAATGTGTCCCATCGGCAAGGGACAAAGGGCACTCATCGTGGCTCCACCTAGGACTGGAAAAACAGTACTAATGCAATCCATCGCCAATGCGATCACAAGGAACCACCCAGAAATTTTTCTCATTGTTCTTCTTATCGATGAACGTCCAGAAGAAGTGACGGACATGGCAAGACATGTAAAAGGTGAGGTGGTGAGTTCCACATTTGATGAACCCGCACAAAGGCACGTACAAGTTGCTGAAATGGTCATCGAAAAAGCAAAACGCCTCGTAGAACATGGTAAAGACGTTGTCATCTTACTTGATTCCATCACGAGGCTTGCACGGGCTTACAACCAAGTGGTTCCAACTTCGGGCAAAATCCTTTCTGGTGGTGTGGATTCCAACGCCTTACACAAACCAAAACGGTTTTTTGGGGCGGCTCGGAATATCGAAGAGGGTGGTTCCCTCACCATCATCGCCACTGCCCTCATTGACACAGGTTCTCGGATGGACGAGGTGATTTTTGAGGAGTTCAAAGGGACAGGGAATATGGAAATCCACCTCGATCGTAAGCTCGCTGACAAACGGATTTTCCCTGCCATCGACATCAACCGGTCTGGAACGAGGAAGGAGGAACTCCTCTTGCCTTCCGATGTGCTCATGCGTGTTTTTATCCTCCGAAAAGTACTTTCTCCTATGAGCATCACCGAAAGTATGGAACTATTGATCGAAAAAATGCGTGGCGCGAAGACCAACGATCAATTTCTCGCCAGCATGAATACAAACTGAAGGGACCCCAATGAAAACTGATATCCATCCTAAATATGTTCCTGCAAAAATCAAATGCGCTTGTGGTAATGTGATCGAAACTAGATCCTATGCGGGCGACATCAGTGTGGAAATTTGTTCCAACTGCCACCCATTTTTTACAGGAAAATCCAAATTGGTCGATACAACTGGACGTGTTGACAAATTTAAGAAAAAATACAAAATGAAGTAGGGTGTTTGCCCACTTGCATCCGTCTAAGGGATATAACCCTAGGAGATTTTCATGGCAGTAATGGACTTTGCTCGGTATAAAGAAATCAACGACCAAAGGTTGAACTATCGTGAAATGGATGATGCATCCGTAGTTTCTTATTACAGAAATACGGGTTGCGGAGATGGATACCGTATTTATCTTAGGCTTGACCAAAACCAAGTTGTATCTGACGCAAGTTATACGACCACCGGTTGTGGGTTTGGTGTTGTGGCTCTTGCCATGGCAACTGAATATGCCAAAGGTAAATCCATAGCCGATTTAAAGAACCTCACCCCAGAAATTTTAGAAACACTTTTTGAATTTCCAGAAAGAAGGAAAAACTACCCTGAGTCTGCTGTGGCTGCCTTAAAAAAAGCGGTTGAAGACTACGAATCAGGACAAGGAGTTCCAAAAGAAAAACGTGTCACTAAGACGCAAACCATGGAACTTCTCACAAAACAAGGGCATTTGCGTAGCGCGTCCCTTTCTAGTGTGATGTTAGAAAAAGAGAATTTGAATGGAGTTGATTTTAGTGGTGCCGATCTCCATAATGCGTTTCTGCAAAATTCTAGTTTTGTGGGAGCAAATTTCAGTGGTGCCAACCTCAAGGCTTCTTTTTTCAATGGTGCTGATTTGAGGAATGCAAATTTTCGCGGAGCAGATCTTCGGTTTGCAAAACTTGCATCAGCCAATATCGAAGGGGCTGATTTTACTGATGCTATTTATGATATTGGAACTCGTGTCGACCAAAAACAAATGTATATCTTTGATGTAATGAAAAAAGCAGGTAAAGATCTATACTTACAAAAAGAGGAAGAAAGTTCTGTTTAAATCGGGAGACAAAGCAAAAATTACCAAACCTACGTTCTTACACCAGGGGATATTTATTTTCACTGGTGCTGTAGTTGAGGTAAAGGAAGTGCTTTCTAGTGCGGTGGTGGTTGTTTATAACGACAAAGAGGGTTATCCTCACGATTTGCAAATGTTGCCAACTGATTTGGCTCCTCTCACATAATCTACCCGATTTTCTTGACACAAATCTTTGGAATCCTAATCTATTGTTAATCCAATCATGTTGATCCAAAGCCATCGCAAGGAAAACCACCTTTTACTTTCCATCAGAAGAGACGTTTTGATGGAAAATTCCAGAGAATTCTACCATGAGTTTGAAAAGGCTATTGAAGGTCAAAATTTCGGTAAACTCACTCTCGATTTTGTGGCAGTTAAATTTTTAGATAGCAGTGGCATTGGTGCTGTGATCAAAGCATCTTCTGCCCTCCACAACCGTGGTGTCGAAATTTTTGTTACCAATCTCAATAAAAACTTAAATTCTGTTTTTCGTTTGTCTGGTCTCAATCATATCTTATCCATTCTCACTTTGGATGAATACCTTTCCAAGTTTCCCGAGTTTTCCAAAACTCTCGAGGTTTAATACCATGTTTAAGTTTCGTTTTTTGTCTGTGTTTTTGGTTGGTTTATTTCTATTCTCTTGTGCGACTGGTGTGAGGTCTAGGTCACTTTTATTCCGCGACAATGCGTTTGCGGTCTACGTTGTCAGTCGAAACAGCATCAAATTGAAATCTGAGGAGCTTCTCCCTCAAAAATTAAATCACCCTGTAGAAATTACGGAAGATAAAGTTTTGGATTTACTTGGAAACATTCGTTTTCGCGAGGAAAGTTCTTATGGCAATGTAAACTTATTTGTATTTGAAGAAGACGAGATCAAAGAATTCGCTTCTGATCTTGTGGATGGGTTACAAAAAGTAAAACCAGATCAAATTTTACTCATCGTATCCAAATACAATCCAATAAAGTCAGTTGTTTCGCATTACTCTCGAACTAGTTTTTATATTTGGAGTACAGAAAACACAATCGAAATTGTTTTTGGTGAATTGCAACGTGAAGTGACTTACGAAGAACAAGGCAATTATTATGATTGGTCAAACATTCCTGATATCTCGTTTGACCATGTTCCTGAGCCAGATTATATTTTACCAGGCAATGGTTTTCAATTCAAAAAAGTTTCTGGTTTTAAAAACAAACGATGGTTAGAGTTCAATAAGAAAGATTTGGAACGATTGAAATTTGAAAAACGAAAATCTAAAACTAAAGAAATTTCCACCGATGTGGAAAAAGATGTGAATCCAAATCAGAAAATCACAAAAGAAGACGACGAATTATTAAACGACTGATTTTCAATCAGTCATTAAGTATCCCTTCGGATTACGTTTCGTTCTGTTTGGATGGATCCGTCCTGTCCGATAAAAAATACAGTTTTTCCCACAAGTGAATTCATTGGTATTTTAAATGTTTTGCCTGCGCCAAAACTCAAATCCACTCCAGGAAATACTTCTCTTTCCACTTCCACAAAAGAATCTTTGTTTGGTTCGTAAGAACCGAGTGCTGTGTCAAATTGTTTGATTTGTGTTTCGAGTAGAACCGAAAATTTTTCGTTCGCATCTTTCAGTTTGGTGATGGTTTCCTTTTCTTCGAGAGTGAGCTCTTTTTTTTGTCCTTTTTCCACAAGTTTTGTGAGAGTGAGTTGTACTTTATGTAACGTAATTTCTTTTTCAGTGATGTCTTTTTTCATTCGATTGAGTTCATCGAGCAGTTCAGGTGGAGTTCCTACGGCCAGTTTTGTTTTGGTTTCGACTACTGCACCGAGTTTGGCGCAAGTGAGAGAGTTACCAGCAATGGTAATGCCACCGATCACTTCCCCACGCCCCCCTATGACTCTGATAAAATCCTTCGCCGAAATTTCTGAATGCATCACCGCTTCTTCTACAAAAATGGAACCATGGGCAGTGAGTTTGCCTTGTTCTACAAACTTTGCATATATATTTCCTTCTGATTCGATGTAACCTTCACCCCGACCCATAAACCCACCAGATAAGATAATGTCACCTTTGGCTTTGAGAAATGCTTTACCGACAGAATTTTTGATAATGATACTTCCATTTGTGGTGAGTGAAAAACCATCACCAATTTTTTCTTCAACGATAATGGTTCCAGGGAAATCAATATTTCCTGTGGAATAATCAACAGCTTCCAATTGGATCACTTCATCAACCTTAATTTCGCCAAATGAACTTAGAACTGGTCTGCCAGCAATTTTAGCGTACAGTTTGTCCCCATTGGCTTCTACATTTGGGCCTAATTTCCATTCAATTGTTTTTTCTTCTGAGTAAGGTAGGATGGTTCCCGTTACCGTTTTTCCATATTCACCCTTCTCGGGAGGTATCTTTTCCGCAATCAGATCTCCAGGTTTGACCGATTGGATAATGGATATGTTTTTATAATCAATTCTTCCATACTCATCTTCTTCTAACTGTGGTTTGTTGTCAGAGCGGAAGTGAATTTTGATCTCACCATCTTTTCCTGGCATTGGTTGGACTCCTTTGGCAAAAATGATGGGGATCAAAAATTCAGGATTTTTAATGAGTTGTTGGATTATGGGGTCGATGATTCCGACTGAGATTCCAGTATTTGCAATCTGTTCTCTAAGTTTGTATTCGGTGATGAGCGAACCTCCATGTTTGGGTGGGTGGAGGATGAGTTTTGCTTCCATTTGGTCTTCTGAGACAGTGATGTCAGCGTAAGAATCAACAGGATTTCCTTTTGACCAAGTTCCAATTTCTATGGATTTACCTTCCGCAAAATTTACAATTTTTTTGATAAATTCAACATCGTAGTTTTCAACACCAAAAAGTTTAATTCGTGCGATTACATCTTTAAAATCAACTTTTTGCCCTTTGGAGCCAGGTTTGGTAACTTTGAGTACAGCCTTGCCTTTTAAACTTTCGATTTGGAAAAATCCATTTTCAGAATTTTCTAGGTCTAATAAAATTCGTTCGGTGTAAGATTCTGGACCTGGCATTTATATGTACTCTAACAAATGATTTACGACATCTGTTTCACCGTCGAGCAAAACTTGAGACCTATTTGTCATTTGGTCATATTGTTTCATTGCTGATATCACGCGCTCAAAAGCACAAGCGATTATTTCTGACCTGTCCATATAACTTGCTATAAAGTATTTTTCTAAAGCAGAAACAAGGTATGGGTATTCAGAAAAATCGCCACGATCTGTGTACAATATAGGGGTTTGGGCATAATAACATTCGGATAAAATTCCGTAACCTGGTTTGGTACAAACAAAATCCGCAGCGGCAACTAGATTTGGATAGTGATCTACGTTTGGACTTAAAATATCTTTGTTTTCCAAACCAGGAACACCGTGGGCAACAAGCTGGATATTTGATTGTAATTGGTCTGTTTTCAAATTGGTTCCTTCTAATCCATATGCCCCAAAAGATAAAAGTATGTATTGTACATTGTCCAAAAAACCAAACTGTTTGCGGCATTCTTTTTTTGATTTTGTTGGTTTCCTCCCCACAAGACCAATTTGATTTATCTCCAAAAAAGATGGCATTGGACATTGGAAGGGTAGGGTTAGTGCCTCTGTGGCAAAACCATATTCAACTTCTATAAGATCTGCAATTTCTCCAAAATAAACATCTGAGGATTTATAATTTCGGTAGATAAAGTCCCAAGTGAAATTGCCAATAAAGATGGAAGGGATATTTGCTTCCATGGCAATGGAAATTGGGAGAGAACCGCTGTCCGTCAGTACAATGGACAGTTTTTTATCCTTAATGAATGCACTTTCAGTTTTGATTAAATTGTTCTTTTCTTTTTCAAAACTAATTAACTTTTGTTTTGTGGATGTAAGGTCGATAGAAAGTGAGTCTTTTTGTATCACTCCCACATCTAAGGTTTCCGATCTAAGTTTTAATTTGTGGTGTGTGAAATCCAAAAATTCGGATCTTGGACTCACAACCCAAATTTCTTCAATAAAATCTTGTAGTAATAATTTTTTTAAAATTTCTGATGTTCGACTTATATGACCGAAACCATGGCCTGAAACATAATAATATATTTTCACAAATTAGGTTGCCTTTCTTTGTCGTATAGACTCATACAATACGATCCCGCAAGACATTGCTAAATTTAGCGAATCGGCTTCACCATACATGGGGAGAAAAACCGTGGTATCGGATCCTTTTTTTGCTTCATCAGTAAGACCATATTGTTCGCTTCCAAATAATAGAACCGATTTTTCTGTTAGGTTGATGGATGTGTAAAGAGTTTGACCTTCTGGCGTAACAGCATACAGGTGGTATCCTCTCGTTTTTAACTCGCGTATTGCATCCTGGATTGTGGAAGTGTACGTGGGAAGAGTGAAGAGTGTGCCCGTACTTGCTCGTACAACATTTGGGTTGAACAAATCGATCCTTGGGTCAGTGATAAGAACTAAACCTACACCAGCGCCTTCTGCTGTACGGAGGATGGTGCCTAAATTGCCGGGTTTTTCAACACCTTCAATGATAAGGATGGGGTTTGTGACAATTTCAGGGTAGTTTGTCCAAGGAAAATCTGATTTGGGAATTTCTGCAATGGCGATGAGGCCATCAGGTCTGTCTCGATAAGAAATTTTTTCAAAAATTTTTCGCGGAAGTTCATAGACTGGACAGTTTGCTCTTTCGATAAGTTTATTTTCATTTTCACCCAAAAAACATTCTGGTGATATAAATAAGGAATTGATTTTGACCGTAAAACAAGGGATTGGTGATCGCGAAGGAATGCTTGATTGCGAAATGATTTTTTGAATTTCTCGGTAACCTTCGATAAAAAATTGGTTTTCTGCATCCCTGTGACGTTTTTCCTTTAGGCTTGCGACCCATTTGACTTTTGGGTTTGAAAAACTAGTAATGTACTGTCTTTTATTTGGCATCTTATTTGGAATAAAAACTGCAAAATCCTGAAGGGTATTTTTTCCCAGAAGTTTCGGGTATGAACAATTCCGATGTTTGATAATTGCCTGGTTGTTTGATTCGGCTTGATAGTATCCTTTCCAAAGTGAGAGGGCTATAACCTTGGCTATGGCAACTTAAGATAACAAATTCAGGTTTATGATTACAAAGTTCCATCAGTGCATCCATTAGTTCTGGTAGGTGTTCTTCAATTTTCCAAATTTCTCCTTTATTCCCTCGTCCAAAACTTGGCGGGTCGAGGATAAGGCCTTGGTATTTTTTTCCACGTTTGATTTCCCGTCTGATAAATTTTAATACATCATCGACAATCCATCGTACTGGTTTTGTATCAAGGTCAGATAGTTTAGAATTTTCACGAGCCCAGTCAACCATTCCTTTGGATGCGTCAACATGACAAACACTCATTCCCGATGCTAGGCAAGCGAGTGTTGATCCGCCTGAATATGCAAATAGATTCAAAACTTCTAACCCAGATTTTTTTTTACCAATCTCTCTAATTCTATCCCAATTTGTTTTTTGTTCAGGAAAAAGTCCGATATGACCAAAAGGTGTGAGTTTGATTTTGAAACTTAGTTCCGCAAAGCGGATGTTAAAAGCTTCGGGGATTTTTTTATTAAATTGCCAACTGCCAGATCCAGTATCATTTTTATTGTATTTTGCGTGCGCATCTTCCCATATGGAAGGTTTTTCTTTTCCGTAAGCGGAAGAAGGTGATGACCTAATGAGTTTATACCCTCCCACTATTTCTAATTTTGAAAAATCTCCTGAGTCAAGCAGTTCGTACGTTGTCATAATAATTCCAAAAATATAAATGTAATATCGTCATCCCACTCTTTTATATCTCGTTTAGAGAACGACTCTAAATCTTGAATGAGGGCTTGTTTGAATAGGTAAGTTGGAAGGTGTTGGTTGACCCTTAAGAACTCTAAAATGCGTTGTTCTCCATACATGAGACCATTCGGATCGAAGGATTCCAAAACCCCATCGCTAAGAAGTAACACACGATCCTTTGGTTCAACAGGGTAAGTCAATTCTTCAATCTGAATTTCAGGGAATGCTCCCATAATTTTTCCTTTCGGGTGAACTTTGATGATTTCACCCGTTTGGCGTTGTAAATACGCGCTGGGGTGTCCCGCCCTTCCAAACCTCCAAACTTTCGACGAAGCATTGAGATATAAATAGGATGCAGTTAAATATTGGGGATTACAGTTACCAAATAAGACACGGTTCATTCCTTCGAGCACGCGCTTGGGTGAAAAAACATTTTCTTTTTGAGTAGTGAATGCAACTTTTCCCATCGCAGAGATAAGTGAGGCAGGTATTCCATGACCTGATACATCGCATAAAACCATACCAAGCTCACGGGCGTTTGGTGAGTGAAACTCGTAAAAATCTCCACCTACATCCTTCATTGGTAAAATGAATATTTGAACATAAAGGCCGTCAATCCTAGGTACTGATTTTGGTAAAGACTGCATGAGAATGTCCCGCGATATTTTTCTCTCACGGTATAAATTGGCAACTTGTGCCATCGCATTGTCCTTTTCTTGGCGGAGGATATGTATTCTTTCTGCTAAGGCAAAAGAAAAAACTGTGATGTCTGCCAGTGAAACAACTGGGAAAAGCATCTCTTCTAAAAATACATTGGATGGCAGAATTCCAAATTTCAATAAGCTGTATACAATAGCGCTTAGTAATAGGAGAATGAATGCCAAGGTAAAATAGTAAAATGACCTGATCTTATGTTTTACACCCCAAATCAAAACTCCCACTAAACTAATGCAGATAATAATGGAAAGCCATGTAACACCGATCGATGCGTAACGAATGCCACCGAATAAAGATAAGAGGATATTCCCAATACACAATCCTGTGAGTACGATTGAGTATCTATAGAACCAAGGCATTCTCTTTTTTAATTTCAAAAAACTGTTTGCAAAATTGATAAAAAAAACGAGACATATGCTGAAAAATAAGGAAATACCTATCCGCTTCCAATGATACGAATCAGATACAAAAAAATAACTCCAAAACCCGAGTAAGGATAATTGACCAAGTCCGAAAAATATCACATAACCAATATAATAGATATAGTTTATGTCGCGGACAAATAGGGAAATGGCAAAATTATAAATAATGATCATGGCCAAACTTCCAAAAAAAAGCCCATAAATCCATTGCCAAAAATAATCTGATGATCGTAAGTTTAGTTCGTTTGTTAGTGATATGGAAAACTGCAATGATATTTCGGAATGAATTTTAAAATATAGTTCAGAGTTCGGGTCGAAGTTTGGGAGTTCAAAAATATAATTTCGGTGGGGAAGTTTTTTCAGTGAATTTGGTGTTTTGTGTCCTGAGAATTCTGATATTAAATTTCCGTCTTGATAATAATAAAAATCAATAGAATCAATATTATGCGCTTTTATCCATAAAAACTGTTTGTTCACATTCGAATTGGGTATATGTTTTGATGAGACTTTGAGCCAAATGTCATTTTTTACAAATCCAAAATTAAAATATTCTAAATTTTTGTTTTGGAAATCTTTCGAATTTTCAATTAATTCAAAATTCGTATTTGGGTTTTTTGTTTCTAAACTTTCGATGAATGGAGTGAGGTTTATTTCAGAGAAGTGATCGGAATTGGCAGAAATTGCAAAATAGGGAAAAACTAGGAGCGCCCAAATGATGTGTAATTGATTCACTTTTTATTAACAAAAGACAGAGCATAAAACCCTGCCTTTTGTTTGTTCGCCTTATGCTTGTTTTTTTGCTGCTTCGTAAGAAATTTCTGTTTGTCCTGTATAAATTTGTCTTGGACGACCAATCTTTAAGTTTGGATCTTCGATCATTTCTTTCCATTGTGCAATCCAACCAGGAAGCCTGCCCATTGCAAACATGACCGTAAACATATTGGTAGGTATTCCAAGTGCACGGTAAATGATTCCTGAATAAAAATCCACATTCGGATAAAGTTTACGTTCAACAAAGTAAGGATCGTTTAAGGCAGCTTCTTCGAGTTCTTTTGCAATGTCGAGGAGTGGATCTTTTATCCCTAATTTATTGAGAACTTTATCACAGGCCACTTTGATGATTTTGGCACGTGGGTCGAAGTTTTTATAAACCCTATGACCAAAACCATTCAAACGGAAACTAGAGTTTTTGTCTTTTGCCTGTTCTACAATTTTTTTAACGGATAGGCCGCTCTTTTTGATACCTTCGAGCATTTCTAAAACTTCTTGGTTGGCTCCGCCATGACGAGGGCCCCAAAGTGCTAGTATCCCAGCCGAAATTGCTCCATAAAGATTGGCGAGTGAAGAACCCACCAAACGAACAGTAGATGTAGAACAATTTTGTTCGTGGTCTGCGTGTAAAATAAGAAGCAGATTGAGAGCCGAAACAATTTCTGGATCTACATTATAGTCTTCTGCTGGAACCGCAAACATCATATTCATAAAATTGCTTGCATAGTCTAGTTCATTCAATGGATGGATGATGGGTTGGCCGATTGACTTTTTATAAGCATAAGCAGCAATGGTAGGAAATTTTGCTAACAATCGAATGATGGAGATTTCTCGGTGTTCCTCATTCATTGGATCGTAAGAATCTTGGTAATACGTAGAAAGGCATCCCATCATACAAGACATGATCGCCATAGGATGTCCATCCTTAGGAAAACCATTGAACAAACGTTTTAGATCCTCGTGGATCATTGTGTGTTTGGTGATCGAACTATTCCATTCTTTGAGCTGACTATCGCTCGGTAGTTTTCCGTATATGAGAAGATAAGCAACTTCTGTAAAGGTTGACTTTGCTGCCAAATCTTCAATGGGGATGCCTCGGTAACGTAGGATTCCTTTTTCACCATCGAGAAATGTGATGGCACTTGTACAGGCACCGGTGTTAAGGTAACCGGAATCAATGGTAACATAACTGCTGAGCTGTCTTAATTTTGTAATATCAATGGCTTTTTCATTTTCACTGCCAACTAAAATTGGGAGTTCATATTCCTTCCCATCCACTTTCAGAATTGCCTTTTCGGACATATCTTCTCCTGTTTTCACTGTCTAAATCATAGAGTAGACAGAGGAAAATCATAGGAAAAGCCATTTTTTTAAAGCTTGTGGTATTTTTTCATAATATCGTAGGCATAATAATTCGAGACAACGATCCGGCAGTAGTCGCGTGATTCTTTGTAAGGCAAATCTTCTAGGAAATGATTAAAATCCCCTTGGTAAACCTGCTTTTTCCACTTTCTTAGATTTCCTGGTCCACCGTTGTATGCGATGGATGCCCATTTGAGCTCATTTTCATTTGATTTGAGTAGGTAGGCTAAAAATTTCGTACCAAGTTTTATGGAAGTATTGGGTTCATACAATGAGTAAGTAGTGATCCCCATTCGGTTTGCAAGCTCCTTGCCCGTTGCAGGCATGATTTGCATGAGGCCACGCGCATTGGATCTGGAGGTGGCAGTTTCTTTAAAAAACGATTCCTGCCGCATCAACGCATACACTTTGTCCTCAGAAATTCCATTTTCATTTGCGTAGGTTTGTACTAAGTTGCGGTGTGGTCTGGGAAAGATACGTGCGGAAACTGAGATGGGGAGTAAAATAGGATCATCTGGGATCATATAACGTTTGAGTAGTGACCTTGTGTGAAATGCAGTGTAGTATGTGTTATATGCTAAGTCGCCAATACCAACTAATATTTCATCTTTTTCTATTTCATTTAAATTTTCTTTTTTGACATGGTATTGTACAAGAGACATTCCCAAACTATCTTCTCCAATTCGGAAGTAATCTTTTGCGAGATTTAGTATCTTATTTCCTTGAATTTTAGATCCCATATTCGCTAAACGGTTTCCGAGTTCGTATGAATTTTTAGGAAATGCGAAACCTAAATTTCTTCCTAGGATGGAACCTGATTCTTCCGGAATGCCGGCTGTATAGGAAAGGTATTCGAATAAATTATCTTTATTGTAAGTTGGGTTATCTGGTCGGTTAAACTCTTTGATATAGGCTAAAAATTCTTCACGAATGACTCTTGTGTAGTATGAACCTGGGCAAAAAACATAATATCGTTTTAGTTCCCTTTTTAATTTGTCAGTTTCTCCGTTTTCTTTTAAAGAACGAAGATACCAATATACCAATCTTCCTTTGACTGGTAAGTTGGGAATTTCAAGTATTGCTTTTTCAAATTTTGATTGTGGAGCGTAGGATATTTTTCCATTGTTCCTGATGACTAAAATATCGATGAGCCTGTCTTGGTAAAAGAGATTGAACGGATATTTACTTAAATATAATATTAAGTTTTCAAAATATAATTCTTTGTCTCCAAGTCTATCGTAGGTGGCTGCAAGAATCCTATTGTATCCTGGGTCACTTCCTGGAAAATTTTTTAAAAGATCAATTGTCTTCTCGAATTTGTTTTGTGCATATAAAACATCAGCCAAACTCACTATCCAAGCTGAGTTTAAATCCACAAAACTACGATTCGTACGTAATACGCGATATAATTCATCAGTTTTGTCTGCTTTGGCTAGTTGTAGTGTAAGGTGTTTGAATCCTTCATAATAATTCAAACGAGTAGAAAATAATTCTGGTCTCGATCGAAAAATTGCTTCTTTGTCTTTATTGTTTTGTGAAGGGAGTAGGAGGGTGAGCTCACTCACGGGTAACTGGTGGATATTTCCATTACCTTTGTATTTTGACCAATCGGCTGCTATGTATTGGATTGTGTAATCGGGTAGCCCCTCTCTCTGTAAACACAATAGCCATTCGTAAATGGCTCCTTTTTCATCGCCGAGCATAAGTTTTGATTTTCCGAACCTATATGCTGTGTCAGGTGTAAAAACATACAATCTTGATGGTTCTGGAACCTGGCTTAGTTTATCATGGATTTCTTGCCATTGGTTGTTTATGGAATAGAGACGAACCAGCTCATCCAATACCCTTCTACAAATTGGGTCTTCTTCCAGATTGAGTCGATTTAAGTATTGGATTTTTTGTTCCGTTGTGAGTAGGTTCCTTTGTGTGATCTCCGTATAGAGTTTCCAAAAACTCAATTTAAAAATTGTGGTTTGGAAGGGCATGGTCTGGGTGAGGATCTTTTCAACCTCTTCTTTTGTTGCTTCTGTTACAAAAACCCCTCGGATGAGAGAAATCAAATACCGAAACCTGGTTTCTTTATTTCCGTTAGGTGATTTTTCGTGGTATTCGATGAGGCTATATACTTCGCTCTCTTTGGATGGAGATATGTTTCTGAAATGATTTTCAATTTGTTGCCACTGGTGAGATTTTACCAAATATTGTAGGTCTGTGGTTTGGGCAATGACAGGTGAGAATGAAATGAAAAGAATTCTACTTGCTATCCAAAAATGCCTCATGCATACTTCCTAGTGATACGATTTTGAGAGGGAAGGTTCCTCTCCTTATGAGCTTACAAACAGAAATCAAACTTCCTTGGCCTGAAATTCGCTTGGAATATTTTCCAACAAGAACCGTCCCCCAACCCATTCCATTGGATGAACTATGGCCAGAATTGCGGAAATTCTTCTCTGGAGAACAAGTTCGTTTTGCAAACTACCTATTTTATCTATCGACTGATTTTTCTGGTGGAATCAATCTTTGTTCCGTTATGGGAGAAAATATCTCCGCTGGTCCCTTCAGAGATCCAGTTTTGAAAAAACCTTCTGAGTTTCCAGAAGAAACTCTTTTGTCAATTTGGGAACAATGTTCTGGAAAAAAGTTTGACGAGTTGGATAGAGAAGACCTGGAACTTGTTGGTTTCGGATTTTTATACACTTCACAAATCGATTTATTTGGTAAATGGGTTGAGTTTACAAAATTTAATTTTGGTCTCACCGATGATTGTAAACGGTTTTTACATTTACTCGGGTGGGAAAAAAACACAGTTCCAAAAGAACACAATACGTTGCATTTGTTAGTTGAATTGCAAAATGGAAATTTCCAAAATGTAGATTTTGTTTCGTTGGTGAATTCTGTAGTCAATGAGAGTCATTGGCAATTGTCAGGTATAATTTTTGATTTGATAACGAAGGGAATTTATTCCGATCCATCAAGTTTTGTATTTTGGAAATTTTTGGTTGGTTTTTTTGATGAATGGAAGGATTGGGAAAAACAAAAATTTTTATCGGTAGCACTCGGTAAAATTCCTGCGTTTTCACTTGTGAGGTATGCAAAAAAGTATATATCAAATTCAGAATTTCCTGATTATTTAATGGAAATTGAAACTGTTTATCGGGGAGAGTGGCAGGAAGAAACCGAATTTGGTTATGAACTAAAGTTTAATATTGATCCACTCCGGGAAACAATGGAAAGGTATAATGCCGATGGAGATCTATTTTTTAACGAATTAAAATCCAATTTAAAACTAAAACCGTATTCTTATTTTATAAACTTACAATTGGCCTTGGTTCATTATGCAAAAAAAGAGGACCAAACCTTTTTAGATTATTATAAAAAATCTGGCAAATTACAATACTTACCCTTAAGTTTGACTTTGTATGCTAATGTATTGAATCGAATGGATAAAAAAGACCTTGCACAAATGATAGAAAAAACTCTATCAAAGTATGGACAAAAAATTTCTTTGCCCAATGGTTGGGAGTGAGAGATGCCGCTAAGCCAAGAACAAATCATGGAGCTTTCCAAATTGCAGAAGATGTTACGCAATTTGGAGAAAATCGAACGAAACGCTAAAAATGACCTCCAAAAAGAAAGGGTAGCATATGATATCGAAAGGTATCGTAAACGCATGCAAGAGGTTTCACCTGAAGGAATTCCTGACAATTTGGAGCAAACTATGCGCACCGCCAAAGTGCGAGCAGAAAATCCAGAAAATCTAAAACATAAAATCATTTCACAATACCCAGTCATGAAGATCTCTCCCAATTCCAATGACAGTGAAATCAACCAAATTGGAACGCTAGTGAATATCATCGATTTGGAATACATTCCCATTTTGGGAGATGCACATATCAAATTTGATTATTCCCATGCCACAGAAAGAGACTCCGTTTTGAAATATATGGAAAATCTCAGGCGTAATATGAAAATTTTAGTGGAAACCATTGAAGAATATGCTGCGGCCGATAAACAAGAGTTTCGTGAACAGTTGTCTCGGATGAAAAATAAACAATCGCGTATCTTCATTGCGGAGGCATTTGAAACCTTTACCAAATTTCAGGATTTTTTAACGGCAGTGAACAAAGAGATCAAAGACGGCAATAATGTGATCATGAACATGGAAGATCCCATGAAGTTCAACCCTAGGTTCGAAAAGGCCACTGTTTTGGAAGGAAAGTCCATTATGGAGTGTCTACGTGAATTCCAGGAGTTTGTGGATGAATCCTGCGATTTGATCAAACTGCCGTCGTTTAAGAATTAAAAAAACCTTTTCAACCCTGGGCATTCCGTCATTCTGTGAAAAATCACACACACGGACCCTTAACGGCATGGCTTTAGTCAAAAATCAAACCGAAGTTACAAACTCTACAATCGGGGAAAACTCCTACTTCAACGGGAAGTTTTTCATCAACGGCTCACTAAAGATTGACGGAAAATTCGAAGGGAAATCCCTCCAAGCGGAACACCTCTACATTGGTGTCACAGGCAAAGTCAAAACCAATATCACTGCGGCAAGCGTGATTGTGGAAGGCATTGTGGTTGGGAACGTCACGGCTCGCAACCGGGTGATGTTACTCCCCACGTCCAAAATCTTGGGAGATATCAAAACCCCCGAACTCATCATCCAAAATGGAGTGATTTTGGAAGGACGCTGTATGATCTCCAATGACCTCAAACACAGTGCCAAAGACCTCATTGAATTGGAATACTCTAAAGATTCATTGAGTGTAGAAAAAATCTTTGGAAAACAGCCCAATTCCAAAGAATAATTGAAAACCATTCTGATTTCGGAGGGTGATCCGACCAGTATCAATTACGAACTCCTCGCATCCACGTTTCCCCTGTTAAAACGACTCGGGAAACACCACCGAATTTTCCTCGTACGTGGGGATCATAACCAGACCTTTTCTGGATTTGGCAGAGTGGAGAGTATCCCAAAAATCCCAGGTCTTTTTTGTTTGGAACACTCCCTCAAAGGAAAATTCCAGTTGGGAAAACCTTCCCTTGCTTCTGGTGCTATGGCCTATGCTTCATTGGTTTCCGCTATGGAATGGCAAAAAGAACTGAAAGCGGATCTCATCACCCTCCCACTTTCCAAAGAGTGGGTGAAAAAATCAGGGGTGGATGGGTTTCGTGGCCACACAGAAACACTTGCTGATTTTTTCCAAACCAAAACCTTTATGATGATGTCAGGTTCTCATTATAAAGTCATTCCCCTCACAACCCATACCCCCATTTCTTCCGTGCCGACCGAACTTTCCCAATTTCCTTGGTGGGATTTAGCCAAAGCCATAAAGATGTCAAAATTTTTAAAACGTCCCAAGATTTTACTCCTGGGTCTCAATCCACATGCGGGGGAAGGGGGGCAAATTGGGGATGAGGAAATCACTATCCTTCGAAAGGGAATGGAGATTTTAAAAAAGGAAAGGTTGGCTGTGGATGGTCCTTTTCCTGCGGATTCCGCCTTTCTGCCTGGTGCCAAAAAATATGATTTGTATCTGGCTTGTTACCACGACCAAGGACTGATTCCGTTTAAAATGCTTGAAGGAAAAAAAGGTGTCAATGTAACATTGGGTCTTCCTTTTTTACGAGTATCTCCCGATCATGGAACTGCATTCGGCATTGCAGGCAAAAAAAAGGCCGACAATACTGGTTTTGTCTCTTGTTTGAAAATGGTGGTTAACGACTCCGAATGAACCTAATTGAAACTTTAGCTCTCCCTGTGCTTTTTATATGGTTTGTGGGGCTTCTCCTTTCACTCTTTCGTAAAGACCTAGAGCCGCACTGGAAGTTCTTTTTCTTTTTGGTGTTTTGTTTTTATATGGTACAATTTTTTCCTGAGTTTTGGGAAGGAGTTGGTCGATTCAAACTGAACCCCAAACAAGAGTTACTTGGTTGGATTTCAGCTTTGGCAAATACAACCTATGTCTTTTTATTTTTTTTATGGCCCCTTGTTCTGATTCGCATTTATTATTCTGCTTCAAACAACCTAAGTAAAAGTTTAATTCCAGCCATGGCGTATGGAACGGTCATTTATTGGGCCTTGTTTTTTCTTTGGACTTATTACAGCAAAGAGTTCAATGATTGGCTTCATCAAATTATACTCAAATAACGAAGAAGGAAAAAAATGTCAGTTCCATTTATAGATATCAAAAGATTTGAACCAGGATTCTTAAATTCTTGGAATGAAAAAGTTAAAACAATGTCTGAAAATGCCCAATTCATTGGTGGGGCAGAAGCCGAAAAACTAGAAGCCACATTGGCAAGTTGGGCGGAAACAAAGTATGCCATAGGATGTGCCAATGGAACTGATGCTATCCAATTGGCTCTCCGGGCAGTGGGTGTGAACCGTGGTGATAAGGTTTTACTTCCAGACTCTACCTTTTGGGCAACTTTTGAAGCCGTTGTGAATGTGGGTGCCGACCCATACACTGTGGATACAAACCCAGTTGATTTACAAATGGATTTTGAAACATTCAAAGAGGCTGCTCTCAAAGTGAAACCCAAAGCTGCCATCGTCGTACACCTGTATGGTTGGGGTACAAAAGACATTGGAGCACTTCGGAAATTTTGTAAGGATGAATCCATTTCTCTCATAGAAGATGGTGCACAATGTTTTGGTGTGAAGTGGAAAGGCCATTCCCTTTATAAAGACGCCCTCATTTCAACCACGTCCTTTTATCCTGCAAAAGTTCTTGGTGCTGCGGGAGACGGTGGTGCTGTGTTTACGAATGAGGAAGAGTTATCAATTCTGACGAGGCGACTTGCAAATCATGGTCGGACTTCTCATTACGAACATGGAATTGTGGGTTGGAATTCTCGTATGGATTCTTTACAGGCAGCATTTTTAAATTTGTCTTTGGAACACTTAAAGGATCGGATCGATTCTCGAATCAAATCCCAAGCGGTGTATTACAAAGAATTGCCAAGTCTTGGAATCCAGCCAATCAAACCTCCTGCCGATTATACTGAAAACGGATATTGCAACGTAACTCTTGTTAACCCAGAAGATCGACCAAAAATAGAAGCGGTTTTGAAAACGAAAGGAATTGGGTTTGGAAATATTTATCCTGGGGCTATGTCCGACCAACCTGGAGCCAAACCCCACCTGATTGAGAGGTTTGGAAGTGATTTTAACGCAAGGCGTATCTCAAAGTCAGTCTTAAATTTTCCACTTTTTGCCTACATGAAGGATTCTGAATTAGAAGAAGTATTTGCCGCAATTAAGGAATACAACCAAACTAAGTAGTATGGAAAAACTTCGCACGGGTGTGTTCCTCTTTTTTCTACTCGTTCTTGCTGTACTGACTTTTAGTTTAACTAAGAGTTGGCGGTTTATGGACGGAGGGTATGAAGTGAGTGTGGAACAACCCGATGCAAAAGAAAAAGACTACCTGCCTGAACCATCCGATCAATTGGATTTGGAAGATGGTAATGGTAAAATACATTGGAAACAGTTTTTTATCTATCCGCATGGGCTCGTAACTGAACAAGGTGGTTTCGGTCCAGATGGAATTTTATCCCACGCTAGGAATATATATTCGATCAATTTAAAGAACGGAAACGTTCAAAAACTATTCCAAAGGGATGTTTATATTTGGGATTTTTTTGTGGGTGAATTTGCCAAAAAAACAATTGCAAACAACATAGATGAGCCAAAGGAAGATATGCTGTCACTCGATAAGAAACTCGTCATTTTGGCAGTTACGGAAGATAGTAATTTGGACGGCGTTCTCAATCATAAAGACTATAAACAATTATTTTTATTTGAGCCAGACTCTGCCAAATTGGAAAAAATCCTTCCAGAAGGTTATCATTTTCGTAAACTCTTATACAATTCTCAAAAGAATCATATCTCTATGATACTTGGTAAAAACCCAGTGATACAGTCGGATCGCAAGCGAAGGTTAGTTGATTTGCAAGTGAGCCAACATTTATACGATTATGATACCAATACTGCAAAAGGAATTTTAAGCGGCAGTTTGGAATAAAAAGGCCGAACCAAAGTCCGGCCTTTTTTTAATTTCGCAATGTGTTTGCTTACGATTCAGCTAAGAGCATCCCGAACTAAGTCTTCCTGTTCTTTTAGGTGTGTGACCACATGACCGCAAGCTGGGCTCGGAAATTCAGACCTTCCCGCATAGTGCAGGCGTTTGTTTTCTGGCATCACTGCTTCGAGCCGATCGCGGACAAAAAACCATGCACCTTGGTTTTTCGGTTCTTCCTGCACCCATACAAACTTTTTCAATTTGCCATAACTTGTGATCATCTGTCTGATATGGGGTTCAGGGAAAGGATAAAGCTGTTCGATCCGAACGACTGCTACGTTCTCTAGCTTTTGTGCATCAATTGCCCTTCGCAAATCGTAATACACTTTGCCAGAACAAAACAAAAGTTTTTCGACCTTTTCTGGATTCGCTGTTGGGTCTGGAAGAATTTTTTTGAAAGCCCCCGTGGTGATTTCATCAAGACTCGAAGCTGCGTCCTTCAAACGGAGGAGCGACTTGGGTGTCATGATGATGAGGGGTTTTCGGAAACTCTGCAAAATTTGTCTACGGAGGATATGGAAGTACTGGGCAGGGGTCGTTAGGTTTGCTACCTGGATATTGTCCAGAGCGCAGAGTTGTAAAAAACGCTCAAGCCTTGCAGAAGAGTGTTCTGGACCCTGACCTTCATAACCATGTGGCAATAAACAAACAAGACCACTCATCCTTTGCCATTTGATTTCTGAGCTAGAAATGAACTGATCAAAAATTACCTGGGCATTGTTTGCGAAGTCGCCAAACTGTGCTTCCCAGATGACTAGGCTACTCGGATCCGCAAGTGAATAACCATATTCAAAACCAAGGCAGGAATATTCAGACAATGATGAATTCACAATTTCTATCTTTGCTTGTTTGTCGCTGATATGGTTGAGAAGAGTGATTTTTTTTCCGTTTTTGGTATCGGAAAGGACAGCATGTCTATGTGAAAATGTTCCCCGTTGTGCATCTTGTCCACCCAAACGAATGGGGAAACCATTTTCCAAAATGGAACCAAAAGATAAGGATTCTGCAAAACCCCAATCGATCGGAAGTTCTCCTGCACCCATTTTGCGGCGGTCTTCCAAAACCTTAATATGTTTTGGATTGGCCGAAAAACCTTCTGGGATGGTTGTTACTGTTTTTACAATCCCACCCAATTGTTGTTGCAGGAGTTGTGTGTGGACATCGGAGTCGAGTGGTTCTTTGGAATACTTTGACCAAACCCCACCAAGTGTGTCCACTGTGATGCGAGTGTCTTTTTCCTTTGCTTGTTTGAAGGAAAGTTCAAGCCCTTCTGAAATCCCATCCTTGATAAATTGGATTTCATCTTTTGTGATATCACCACGTTTGAGTAAGGACTCTTCATAAAGGGTCACAGTTTTTGGATGTTTTTTGATGATATCATACATCTGTGGTTGTGTGAATGTTGGTTCATCCGTTTCATTATGACCAAGCCTTCTGTAACAGATAAGATCAATGATTACATCTTTTTTGAATTTTTGTCTGTATTCTAACGCAAGTTTTGTGACTCTGTAAGTGGCTTCTGGGTCGTCTCCATTGACATGAAATATTGGAACCTGGAAACCTTTGGCTAGATCTGTTGCATAAAGTGTGGATCTGGATTCGCTCGGTAAAGTAGTGAAACCAATTTGGTTGTTGATGACGATATGAAAGGTTCCACCCACGGTGTAGCCGTCCAAATTCATCATGTTGAGAGTTTCGGCCACCACCCCTTGCCCAGCAAAAGCAGCATCCCCATGGATGGCAACAGGCATGTATTTATTTCGATCCATATCCTTTGCCATTTCTTGGCGGGCTCGCACAGATCCAAAAATGACGGGGTCAACGGCTTCCAAATGGGAGGGGTTGAAGGCAAGAGAAAGTTTCACTTCCTTACCCGAATGGGTCATCACATTATTCGAATAACCGAGGTGGTACTTCACATCGGCATAACCCAATTGGCCAGGGTTTAGTTTTTCTTCAAATTCAGCAAAGATAAGTCCTGCTGGTTTACGGATGACATTGACGAGAACATTCAAACGCCCACGGTGTGCCATCCCAATGACAAGGGCATCCATCTTATGAACTCCTGCTTCTTCCACAAGGGTGTCAAGCATAGGGATCATTGTTTCTCCACCTTCGAGGGAAAATCGTTTTTTACCCACGAATTTTTTAGCGAGGAAGTTTTCAAAACTATCCGCTTGGTAAAGTTTTTCAAACAGGCGTAAGGCGGTCTTCTTGGGGATGGGTTCGTTATTTGCAAGTGGCTCCATCCTGTTTTGTAACCACTCACGTTCTTCGTCATTTACCAGGTAGTAGTGTTCGCAACCAATGGAGCCGCAGTAAGTTTTTTCAAACCAATCAATCACATTTTTTAGTTTTGTTTTGCCTAGGTTCGCAACACCAGAATCCACTTCTGTTTCTAAATCAGAAGATTTGAGAGCACCCACTTTGAGATCGATGAACTCACGGTTGGGTTTGTTGATTCCAAGTGGGTCGAGGTTTGCAGCAAGGTGGCCTTGCCTTCTATAGGCATTGAGAAGGTTGATGATACCAAAATCACTGAGGGAGGAATCCTTTCTGTGTTCAGTGGAGGAGTAGTTGACATACCCATTTCCATTGAATCCATTTCCGAGTACACCCACCTCCATTGAACTGCGATCGAGTTCTTGGAAAAAATGGATCCAGTCTGGTTCTAAAGAATTGGGATCATCTTTGTATTGTTTATAGTATTCTTCCAAAAGTACGACGTTATCACCGTACAAACTCATCATCTGGTCTGTTGTCATTGTTTTCTCCCTAAGAAACAATTCACTGTCATCATTACGAGTGGATGGACCATTTTGCGTCGGCATCCATAGCGGCCTCTCTCATCACTTCAGAGAGAGTGGGGTGGGCATGTGTGGAACGAGCAATGTCTTCCGCACTGGCACCAAATTCAAAGGCCACGGCTGCTTCGGCAATCATGTCGCTCGCACGAGGTCCAATGATGTATACACCCAAAAGTTTATCGGTTTTTTTATCCGCAATCACCTTCACTTGGCCTTCGGTTTCGTTCATGGCTTTGGCGCGGGCATTGGGTTTGAACATATACTTCCCAACTTTGTATTCTATGCCTTGGCTTTTTAGTTCTTCTTCGCCCTGACCCACCCAAGCAATTTCTGGCCAAGTATAAACGATCCAAGGAATGGCTTTGTAGTTCACATGGCCATACTTCCCACAAATGAGTTCCGCACAGGCTATGCCTTCGTCTTCGGCTTTGTGGGCAAGCATAGGTCCGTCCACCACATCCCCAATCGCATAAACATTGGGAATGTTGGTTTGGAAATGATTGGGTTTCACTTTGATGCGGCCACGGTCAGTGAATTCGACACCAATTTCTTTTGCACCGAGTGAATCTGTATTGGGTCTGCGGCCAATGGAAACGAGGACTTTGTCGCCTTCGAGGGTGGATTTTTTGCCGTCTTTGCCTTCGATTTCGACTTCTACTTTTTTACCCTTGGTTTTTGCACCAAGCACTTTGGTTTCAAATAAAAATTCGATCCCTTGGCTTTTTAACAAACGTTCTGCGAGGCTTGCCATGGCCCCGTCGGCTGTTCCGAGTAACCTTGGCATGAGTTCCACAACCGTTACCTTGGCTCCGAGCCTAAGCCATACCGACCCAAGTTCAAGCCCTATGACGCCAGCGCCCACGATGATGAGGTGGTCTGGCACAGAATCCAAAGCAATGGCGTGGTCTGAGGTGATGATGTTTTTCCCATCCACAGGGAGTGGGGGGATTTCAATGGGAGTGGAACCTGTGGCGATGATGGTATTTGTACCAGAGATGGTTTCTTTTTTTCCGTCTTCGGATGTGATGCTAATTTCTGTTTTGGATACGAAACTCGCATGACCCAAATACCGGGTGATTTTGTTTTTTTTCATCAGGTAATCTACACCTGATGTCACTTCACCCACCACTTTGTCTTTACGTGCCATCATTTTGGCTATGTCGATTTTGACATCCTTAACCGTAATTCCATGGTCTGCGAGTTTGTGTTTTGTTTTGTGATACTCTTCTGAAGAATCCAAAAGTGCTTTCGATGGAATACAACCTACGTTGAGGCAAGTGCCTCCCAATGTTTTTCTCTTTTCAATGATGGCAACTTTTTTGCCAAGTTGTGCGGCGCGAATGGCCGCAACATACCCACCAGGTCCTGCCCCGATGACGATGACATCGTAATTTTCCATAATTTCCTTATACTTCAAAGAGGAGTCTTGCTGGATCCTCTACCATTTCTTTAATTTTGACGAGAAATTGTACAGCTTCCTTTCCATCCACAATTCTGTGGTCGTAAGAGAGAGCTAAATACATCATCGGTCGGATTACAATTTGGTCGTTCACAACTACAGCTCGTTTGACGATATTGTGCATTCCCAAAATTCCTGATTGAGGAGGGTTGAGGATGGGAGTTGACATCATTGATCCATACACACCACCGTTGGAGATAGAGAACGTTCCTCCTTCCATATCTTCCAAAGAAATCTTTCCGTCCTTCACTTTGCCTGCAAGCCTTGCGATTTCTTGTTCGATGCCTGCAAAACTGAGTAGGTCTGCGCTTCTGACAATCGGAACCACGAGGCCTTTCGGACCACCAACAGCAACTCCTATGTCGTAGTAGTTTTTATAAACAATGTCTGTCCCTCTGATTTCTGCATTGATGGCAGGGTAGGTTTTCAGTGCGGCCACAACTGCCTTTGTGAACAAAGACATAAACCCAAGACCCACACCATGCGTGTCTTTGAACTTATCTTTGTATTTGGAGCGGAGTTCCATGATGGGGCTCATATCCACTTCGTTGAAAGTAGTAAGAATGGCAGCTGTATGTTGTGCCTGAACAAGTCGGCTAGCGATGGTTTGACGGAGTTTCGTCATTGGCACCACCGTTTCCCTTGGTCCAGCATTTGTGTTTTGGACAACTGCTTTCGGAATTTCAGGGCTTGGTGTTTGTTTAGGAGCCCCTGTAGAAGCACTACCTTTCTCCATAAAAAGCACTACGTCCTCTTTGGTGATTTGGCCGTTTCGGCCTGTGCCTGCAATTTTTGTGATATCAAGTTTGTTTTCTTCCACCATCTTGCGGACGGCTGGTGGGAGTTCATCATTGATTTTTCCATTATTTGGTGCCGTTGCAACTGCTTCTTGTTTTGCGGGAGCTGGGGTACTTGCGGTAACGGCTGCCACCGCACCTTCTTCAATGGAACCGAGTACGTCTCGTACATGAACCACATCCCCCACATTTTTGGCGATGGATTTGAGAACTCCCGTTACAGGAGACGGGATCTCTAAAGACACCTTGTCTGTTTCGAGGATAGCAAGGACTTCGTCGGTTTTGACTGCGTCCCCTTCTTTTTTTGTCCAAGCACTGATAGTGGCTTCGGTTACGGATTCTCCCATTTCGGGAACTTTGATTTCTATTGGCATGCGGTATTCCTATACAGGGATTTTGCGAAAGATAGCGTTGTGAGGATTGGGATTCCCATCGAATCTAAGACTACCGTAACCTGTCGGAAGGTAAAAACGCAATTAAAAAAACGAAAAGACTTGAGTTTCAGGTTCTCTCTTGTGATTTACACGTATGATCCAAAGTTTCCAAGGAATTTCCCCCCAAATTCACCCGACGGCTTGGGTGGCACCCAGTGCCGATGTTCTAGGCAAAGTGACGATTGGTGAGGAGTCTTCCATCTGGTTCCAATGTGTGCTCCGTGGCGATGTCAATTCCATCACAATTGGCAAATATGTGAACATCCAGGACATGACACTTGTCCATGTTGCCCGTGATCTTTACCCCGTTTTTATTGGGGATTATGTATCCATAGGCCACCATGCCACCATCCATGGTTGTACTCTCCGCGATCATAGTTTTGTGGGGATGGGAGCTATGCTCATGGACGATGTGGAGATCGGGGAATGGAGTTTTGTGGGAGCGGGGAGTCTTATCCCTCCTGGTAAAAAAATCCCTCCAGGAGTTCTAGTGATGGGTAGCCCTGCCAAAATCATCAGAGACATTACAGACAAGGACCGAGAGATCATCACCCGCACTGCAAATAATTACACAAAGTACAAAGAGAACTACCGCAAGGAAGGGATTGGGGGTATATCCTCCTAGCCTATGCTAGGTGAACCAATAATAAATAGGATTTTTGTTTCTTTTCTGGACAAAACTTTTTTATTTTTGAACCTTTGTTTGTTTCATGAAATATTTTTATAGATTGTGTTCTTTGATCATTCTCTTCGTTTTTGCCCATTGCCAATCCATTGGTAATTATGCTAAAAATCGTGCAGTTGACTTCGGTGATTCATTTACAATTGGTTTGGAATCCGATCATTATGGTGCGGGTGTATGGTTGTGGTGTTTGGGCGGTGGTTTACAATTCAACCAAGATGCGAAGGGTTTTGGAATGCGCAATGGTCACTACGGTTTATACCAAGCTGGTGGTTCTGGTAGGATGGAGATTTTTGGACAAAAATCGAGTGATGCCATCACAAACCAAATGGGAAATTCATTTTTAGTGATCAACTCGAACCAACATAGAGCTTTGTATCCTGACACCAGACGAAGCCGTGATAAATCATACGATGCATCCAACGTGCTTTTTCTTGTGAGTTATACTGGCAAAAAACAAAATGGAAAGGGATACTGTGAAAACCCCGTTAATTTTGAAGTATCTTTGGGTTTATATCTAGGAGTTCGTGCGGGATTCAATTTGAGCGAATTCACAGACTTTATTTTGGGGTTTAGTACTTTTGATCTTATGGATGATGATGTGGATTCAATTTAGAACGGGAGTTTTTGTTCGTTACTGATAAGATCCTCAAATGATTCAAAACTAGCAAAACCCATCCAAATTTCTTTGAAACTAGACAATAAAAGTTTTCTATAATATTCTACATCGTATTGGATGATTTTATTATTTTTTTGCTTTTGGATACTTTCTTCTGTCTTGTATCGTTTGTCTTTGGATTTTGATTTTTGTTTGACCACAAGGTATCTGATTTTTTCACCTGCCTGCACTTGGATTCCCATTTCTGTTAGCTCTTTTAACGAAAGTGATGTGGCTCCGTCTACTTGGTAATCTTCTGGGTCTTGAGAGGTCGATTTTTGAATCAATAACTCTTCCCATGGCACTTCTTCGTTTTTGATTTTTGTATCGAAAAATGAATGGATATCTAATATTTTTTTTTCATTTGATTTTAACAGTTCCAATGAGTCAAATTTTTGCATCCATTCAAGCATCTTCAATTGTGCTTTTTTTATATAAATAGGAACGTCCTTTCTACGGGAAACAATGGCTCTCGATTTAAATTCTCCTGTGGTAAATTTTCCCATATAACGATTCGCAACTGGCATTTTATTGTCTCTGGTGGATGTAGGAAAAACCAACCAAGAATAAATACCTTCGATTTCCATTTTGATGAGTGTTTTATTTTGAATTTCTAAGCATAAATTTTTCAATTCTTCTTCCGAAATTTTTTCATTATTTGATTTTTTGATAAATATACTGTCTGTGATTGCATGAACAAGATCATAACCATGATCCTCTGCTATTTCTTTCGCTGTTAAAATTTTATCCCTACCGAAAGCACTGACTGCTTCGTGGCTTTCTAATTTTCCAAACTTCGCATTTCGATAACCCAAATAGCCAAATGATGTTACGAGCATCCATTTTAGGCTGGCTTGTTTTTGGTTGTATGATTCGTATTCTATTCCCTCAGTTTCTTTTTTCTTCTTTTTATAATGGGATCTTCTTTCCAAAACATGGGCGAGGGCTTCCGAAACAATTCCTTTTCGTTTATTGCAAATTCGATAACCTAACCTTGGAACTAGTGGAACCTCAGGGTCATCTACACAACATAAACAATTGACGGTTTCTGGTGATATATTGTGCAAAACCATGATGGTTGGATACATTTGAGCAAAATCAAGTTGGGCAACATTTTCCATGGAAATACCAGAGGAAATATCGGGTTGGAAAACGAGCCCACCTCGATCTGAGATGAGTAGTTCAAGTGCGGTTTTCGGTGATTCAACAGCACTTTTTTGCCAAGGAACAAGGTATTTTAACTTTAAGGCAACATCCACTTCTATATAGGTCAAAGCTTTGCCTGTGGACGCCCTCGTCATTTTTTGAATGGGTAACCTGGATATACGAGACAATTCGATGATTCCAAATAGATCTGATTCTTTAAATACAAAACTATTTTTTGAATCGATATGCCACCTCCCAAATAATGGATAGGATGGTGCTCGGTAAACAATGGTTCCGTATGTGTTAAAACTAGTTCCCTCCGTTTTGATCACCCGTTTGATTGTACTAATTTTGTCTCTATCCAATTCGTTTTTGATTTTGTTTTTTTGGGAGACTAAAAATAAAAATGGAAAGATCACCTGGTCTCCGTAAGATGATAGTATGATATCGGGATCTTCTATTTTTAATATTTGGTTTAGGCTGTGGATGAGTTGGATGGGATCTTTGCCAGGCAATTTGTATGTTTCTGATTTTGTTTTGATCAGTAAATTATTGTCTATAATGGGGATTCTGTGGCTTTTTTCCAATTCTAAACTTAAAAAGTTAAACTCAGGGATGGAATACTCCAAATCCGAAATTTTTGAATGTGTATTTGAATTTAAAACTTTATTTTCTATTCCAGTTTTTTCGTATTCTATTGTTAAATCAACCAATGGGAAAATTTCTTTTTCGATCATGTAACTGGTTGTAACTTCAACATCTGAATGGTATATATCATACTTTCCATAAAGTTTAAAAAGATTGTTTGTGATTTTAGGAAGTAAACTTGGTTTTGATATGACAAGTTTTAAAACAGATACGAATTTGTTTTCATAAAATAATCTTTTTTGTTCGATTTTTGGGATTTCAAGTAGTGCATCAAGTTCATAAAATCGTTTAACAAGCCTTTTGTATATGTCGGTGTCTGCTCTTATGTATATTATTGGGTGGTGGTGGTCGTAGAATAGTTTGGTTTCCCCATCTTCGCTTTTTACCCAAAGAAATATTTTGTTTTCCGTATGGTATATATCAAATAAATATCCACGGAAGTTTGGCATGATGGTTTTTATTTCATTTTGGATTTTAATTCTGAAATTTCTTTTTTCAATTCAATCATCATTGTGAGTAACATTGAATCAATTGGATAGGGGTGTGCTGCCATCACACCTGCTTGGACTTGCAACTTTGCATTACGCATTAGATCATCAAATATGAGTTTATCGGATTTTCGGAGTGCTCTGCGAAACTCTGAAAGAGAATCCTCAATCTGTAAAATTTGTCTGGAATAAGGAGATATCGTTCTGCCCATTTTGTTTACCTAAGAAGACTTCTTTTTCTGGTTTTGATTTGAGAAAGACCATTTTCAACTTGCAATTCCCATAAGTTTTCCGCCATTCTGAGTAGTTTGGGAAAAAAGATTTGAAAATTTTTATGTTTGTATGTCCAGGATTCAACGATGAGAAGTGGACGATTGTATTTTGGGTATTCCTTTAGAATATTTAACATTTTATGTAATAAATAAAGACCTTCGTCTTCTTTGACATCGGCATCTAAAAATTGTTTGGTGGGAGATAGAAGGAAGTAAATTGTGTTTTTTTCGTTTGAATGCAAAATCGTTTGTAATGAGTCCAAAATTTGATAAGGAGTGAAAGCCCTTTGGATTAAAATTTGTTCCAGGATAGGCTCAGGCATTAAATTGTTTTTTCTGGTTTCGCTTGTGATGATAAAGGGATTAAAACGAATGGCGCAGTCTAAATTAAAAATTTTGAAACCTGAGTTGGCGAGGGCAAATTGCCAACCAATGGCAAGTTTGTACATTCCCCTGTCTCCTGTGAGTAGGGAGAGATCCCTTCGATTCCAGTAACGCATTGGCTCGTGGACATTGGTTGTGGGTAGACTCATATATACTATATATATGAGTAGTATATAAATGTAAAGCATGATTCTTTTTCTGGACAATCCCCATGAATCCTCTATTTGGGGAAACTACGAAAGGGAAAAAGAGAAATTTGTTCGAGGTATTGAAGAGATATCGGTGTCTTTGCGTATTAGGAATTAAAAAAAGAAACATAAAAAACCACCCCAAAGAAATGGGTAAAAACAATTGTAAGTATGGAAGGTACTTACGGTTTTTACAATGGAAACTCTAGGGTGGTGAAAATTTATTCTTCCGTTTCTGCCAAAGTTACAATTGCTTGTGCCCACTTAACATATTTTAGGTTAGCAAGGTCTTTTACTGTTTTTACATTAAAAGCTTCTTGTAAAAGTTTTGCATCACCTGCACTCACACCTTCGAGTGCGTCCACAGGGGAGTTTGCAATTTCTTTCAACGTTTTCGATTCATATGCTTTGACGACAGATTTGTTAATATTCACTAAATCACCTCTAAAAAAGAATGACTCAGTGTTTAGATCTGAGCGGAAAAAATGATAGCATTTTTTTATACAAAGAATATTAAATAATACAAAAACGAAGTTTGTAGTGTTCTTCCTTAGTAATTAGGTGGTATCATGCGAACTAGTACTAACTACAGAAAACCATCTTTTGGCCAAATACCGTTCAATTTGAACGAAAAAAATAATTTACAAAATATTAAAATATTACAACAATAGGGAACTGGATTTTACCAAACCCATGAGTTTATAAGCCCCCACCGAAACAACCAATCCTTGGTTTCTCCTCTAAAAGAGAACAAATACATTCTCGTTGTACGTAAAAAACTTCTGATGTCCTAGGGGACATATATCTCTATGAAAGATAAAATATTAACTCAAATTTTGAATTTAAAAGTGGGTCTCAAAGAATTATTGCCCATTGCTCTACCAATCTTTATTTCACAAGCCATTGATGTCGTCATGGTATTTTCGGATCGATTTTTCCTCGCCCAATTGGGAAAGGAAGAGTTGGCAGCCACTTTGAGCGGCGGAATGATATTGTATGTATTTTCTACTCTCATTGTTGGAATGCTTGGTCAAATTACATCGCTCGTAGGACAATACCGAGGTGCTGGATTTATGCACAAAGCTATACAAACAGTACACCAAGGAATATTTATTTCGATCGTGATCGGTTTTTTATTTGTTTTCTTTAGTAAAGAGTTTGCACCACTGCTTTTAGATTTTTTTGGACATGAGCTTAGTTTATCAACAAAGGAATTAGAATATTATTCAATACTTTCTTTTAGTATTGTGACTGTATCAATCAGAACAAGCCTTGCGAGTTTTTTTGTTGGTGTTGAACGCACTAAAATTGTAACCTTAGCTGCTTTTGTAGCCGTTGTTATCAACCTGCCGTTAACATATGTTTTGGTATTTGGAGAATTTGGATTTCCAAAACTAGGAATCCAAGGTGCGGCATTAGGTACCGTTGTAGCTGGATTGTTTCCGATAATCATACTAACAATAAAATTTTATTCTAAAGAATTTAGAATAAAATTCAAAACAAATACAATCATTAAACTTAAAACTGATATAATGTATAAATTACTGAGATATGGCCTCCCCTCTGGTATTGAAATGTCAGCCAATGTATCGGGTTTTTTGTTTTTTACGATGGTAATGTATTCGTATTCTGGAGATGTTGCGGCTGCAACAACAATTGTACTCAATTGGGATATGGTATGTTTTGTTCCACTACTTGGGATAGGTCAGGCGGTATCCGGGCAGGTTGGGAAATACCTCGGTGAGAAAAATAGGCAATCAGCACTCCGTTCGGCATATTCTGCTTTGTGTTTTGGTTGGATTTATTCAATTTGTATAACTATCACCTATTTTACATTAAACTACTATTTGGTGAAATTGTTTATGCCATTGGGAGGGGTTTATTCTTTTCAAAATGTTGCGGTTTATGCGGAAGCAATGTTAAAAATTTCATGTCTCTACTTTTTATTTGATTCTACTTATAGCATCTTGGGTGGTATATTAAAAGGTTCTGGGGATACAATTTGGCCAATGTTTATTTCTAATATTATGATGTGGGCATGTGCTATTTTTGTTTATCATCTAAAAAATAATTATGGTTTTGGTCCACTAATCAGTTGGTGGGCACTCACTGCGATGGTACTTTGTTTAGGAATTCTTTATTTTCGTCGGTTTTTGCAGAAAAAATGGCTGGATCGATTGATGATAAACTAACCCAGCCAAAACATTAAAAATTGAATCGTTTATTTTTTAGCTTTAGGTTTTTTCTTTGAAACTCCATAACCCAAGTGACTTGCCATCTGCCAAATTAGACTTAATTCGTTTTCTGCAGCAGGCATACTCGATTGGGTTTTGGAATCTTCTAATAAAGAATGGTAGTGAAATTCATTCATACCAAATTTGACAATATCTGGTGTTAGGTGAATCCATGAATGCCAGCCATATTCTCTACCTTCAGGATAGAATGTGAGTAAAATCCCATTTTCATCCAACTGGGGTAGGGAAGAAGACAGAGTGTTAATATTTTTCCTAGCAGCCATATCAATCATCGCTCTTGTTTCTGACCCTGGTTTACTTTCCTTCCACAAGGTTTGGATCTTATCATCACCTTTTTTACCAAAAAGTTTTAATAGAGTAGGCAGCCTCAAACCCAAGGTTTCCTCATATATATTTGAGCTATGATTGAACTGATTTGTAAAATTCAATCGATTTAGTACTGTTTGTTCGATAAGCTCAAAACTTTTTTCGCCTAAAAGTAAAAATAACCTAACACATAAAAGGTCTGTCCAAACATACCAATCAGGAGTTGGGTTTGATAAAATTGTTTCAATTTCGGAAGTTTCCATGGATATAACTTTTTTCCATTTGAGCGCTTCTGGCTCCATTACTCTCATTACTTTCAGTAAATCAGATTTCCATGAAGATGCTACAAATGGTTCTTGGATGATCTCTAAAAAATAGGGGAATACATTTTTGCCTTGTATGAAAAGAGCCTTGATTGCTTCGATACGATCATTAGAACCAGAATATTTATATTCATCGGCAGAATATTTTAATGATTGTACTAACCATGGTCCGCCAATTTTTATAACGTCTTCATGTTTGTATTTTAATTCATAAATTCTTGTAAAAACGTGTTGGATGCTATACAATTCTGGATGGAGAATCGATTCGGCTAACTTGTTTTTGTCTTTTGAAAGAGAATTTGCATATTTATCTTTGCCATTAAAAGCAGGTGCTTCTTCGTTTGTTAAAAGCTCCCAGGTTTTTCTCGCTTCAAATTCAATATAAGACCATGAATAATCAACCATCGGTTCAGGATCTGCATAGATATGATACCATAGTTCATCTTTTAAACTTCGGATTTGTTTTTTACCAATCGCCCGTATAATTCCATACACACGAACTTCCTCTCCTCTGTTCTGGAGGATACGTTTAGCAAATCGGATGTACTCTTCATTTTCTGGCTCTAAATATAGTAAACCAGTCATACAACAGGCTTTTAAATCGATTTTGATTCCAGGGTATTCACTATTATCTAGTGATTTGAATATTTCAACTAACTTTGGTTTAGCGGATTCTGGATCGAGCCTTACCCAAGATAGAACTGCTTCAGAAATATTGATAATGTAATTGAGATCTAAATAAGAATTTTTATCCCTACTTTTTGGATTAAATTTTTTTAGAGTATAATCGATGATGATGGGAAGGTGTTCTTTTAAACCTAGATAGGCACTCACTGAAAAAGCATTTCCCGCACTTATCCCAAAACTATCCAGATTGTTCTGGTATTGGTATAATTTCTCAATGAGTTGAACAGAAACACCATCGGCCACTAATATTCGAGACGTTAACGCTGTATTTAGATGGGTGTATACTGTAAATAAATTGTCAAGTGTTGGGCCTTCCGCAATCACTTTATCTCGGATCATTTTGACATTTTCTAATGTTTCAAAAGTCTTCCATGCTCCCAGAGCAAGTATTTCCTTAGATTTGTTGTGTTTACTTTCAATCAAACCTTCTATTACATATTCTAGCCTTGGGTCATCTTGGTTTAATTTTTCAATGGCTTCCTTGTAAGCTAACATTGAATTGTCGTCATCCAATTTTCCTAATGTTCTTGTGATACCACAATACGCCTTTTTGTTGTCTGGAGAATAATTTAAACCTTGCCTGAATGCAGCAGATATAACTGTAGATAAGCGTTTGTCAAGATTGTCTGCCTTATAGGGCCATTCATTGTATGCGCTATCTGTTCGCTCTCTAAAATACTCATCTATTATCTTTTTTAAATGCTCATCCTTTTGGGAAATGGTCTTTAGAATTTGATCATGCGTATTTACATCTTCTGGATAGGATTCGATGAAGGCAAATAGATCACCTTCGTTTTTGATCACCTCATTTAATTCTTTTTTAGATGCAGTTTTAATTGCATTTAAGCCAATAACTTCATTGTATATTGGGATATTGTTCGGCTCAATATGTTTTGGTTCTGAGTTTTTAAATGTTAGATCCCTGATTTTTTCGACTTTTTCTTTCGGTATGCCAAACAGATCTTTTGTCTTTTTGTCAAAATAATCGGTTATTGTCTTTGAAAGCTGTTTTACAACTTCGCTCTTTGTTTTTGTTAATCCTTTGATCGTTTTTTTGCATGCTTCATCATTTTTCATATAAAAATGTGCAAGTATCCAATATACGGATAAGTGCGGATAATTTATGATTTCATGCAATTCTTCTTCCCATGTTTTAAAAGACGGGACATTCGAAAGTTTTTCTGTAAAGGCATAGACTGGATCGCCATAGGTGTGACCGAGTAACCAGGCAGAACGAAAAAACATATCATACGACTTTAAAAACATGGTTTTTTTTGAATATTTTCTTCCCGCATCCTCTTCAAATTTCTGTAGCGTTTGTGCATTCAGTTGGGATATAATTCGTATTTCTTTTGTTCTTTCTTCTTCATCTTCATCGAATTCAATTTCATCGGAGTATTCTTCATCTTGTTCATCAGAGTTAGACCAATTTGCAGCGATGAAATGAGAAATCGAAAAATAAGGATCATCTTCTAAATCACCTACTTCATGATTGTAACGATTGACTTCAATCGATTCAAATTCGTTTGGAAGGAGATTTAACCAACAGCTATCACCGCTACCATCGGAAGCAAATGCATATGATCCATTCAAAACAAACATGAGACCAGAATAGGTTCCGAAGATCCACTGCATGATATGTTCGATGTTTTTGGTTTCGGTCAAAAAAAGAATAGATGAAACCGCATAATCGTAGTCATCTGTTTCATAACCGTCCTCTTCTTCCATTGATCTATGATCGATCATATTCCAGATGTCAGCAACTTGGTACATAACTTTCCGGTATGCGTATTTTATATTTTCCCACTCTAATATTTCTTTGCCTGGTCTAAAGCCATGTATTTGTTCAAAATTTATGAGCGTATCTTCCGAAAGAGTTTTTTTATTTTTTTCAATTTCTTTTCCAAATTCAGAACGAAGTGATTCGTAAGGTAACATTCGATCTATCAATATATCTTTGAGATTGCCGTAATGAAGATCTTTCGGCTTAAAATTAAATTCTTTCTTATTTTTCATGAGCTTTTTTTAGTTTTTAAACATCTTTGAAGTTGTGATTAAGATTAGTTTTTGTAAAATATAAATTAACGCGTATTTTGTTATCATCATATTTTATATTAACAAATCCGTATTCGAAAAATGCGAATATTGTAATCTGTAGCAATGATTTTTTATGAGTTTGGCTAAAAAATAGAAACCCACATGAATACCGCTACATTTTCAGTAGGTTTGTCTGATAATTTATTTATAAGAATCTTATATTTGGATGTGTTATGAGTGGCAGAGAATTCGACTATACTTTCGTGTTAGTTTTTATCCACATCGACAGCAATTATTTGCGGTCAAGTAATAACAAGGTAACATCATCTTCGAAGGAATCTGCGCCAGTGAATTCTTTCGCAAATTGGATCAGTTTTAATGCGGATTCTTTTGTATTTAAATTTGTAATTTTTTGATTTGCTTCTAAAAAAAGTGAGTCATCGTATTTTTTGGTTCGTTCTGGGTTCGCATGTTCAGTGAGCCCATCGGTGTACATCACCAAGCGGTCGCCAGGTGCAAAAGGGAATTCTTTCTCTTCGTAAAATAGATCTGGAATCAAACCGAGAATTTTCCCTTTGACTCCTAGTTCTATGGAAACCTTAGTGTTACGATGCAAAAGAAATGGAGGGTGGTGTCCTGCATTTGCGCATAATAAAGTGTTTTTGTTTGTATCAATTATCCCGTAAAATGCCGTTAAAAAATTTCCTGCTAATTTACCGTAAAGCATATGGTTGAGCGTTGTCAAAAATTTCGAAGGACTAAGTTTAATATCTGTTTCAAGATTTTTTAAAACGGTATGTGCCATTGCCGCAAGAACAGCAGCGGATAAACCATGGCCTGAAATATCTGCAATTAAAACAGAGTATATATTCGGGCTCATTTCTGTTACGTCATAAAAATCACCGCCAACTTGTTCCAAAGGGATATGCGCTAAACCAAATTCTAAATTATTTGAAATAGGCAAATTTGAAGGCATGATTTTTTTCATGATTTCTTTTGCTCTTCCTAATTCCTTATTGGAATCAACAACTTGGTGAAATAATTGTGCGTTTTTAATAGTATTACTCAATCGATTGGCAATGGTTGCAAGGAGTTCTAAATCCGAATGATTGAATGCATACCCGGAAATTTTGTTATTGATACTAATGACTCCAAGTAACTCATTTTGATAAATCAAAGGGGCAGAAATTAGAGATTTCGATTCAAATTTATAATGCGCAAGTTTATTGTATCGTGGATCTAAATCTAAATTATGAATGATTAAGTTTTCTTTTTCACTTGCAACCCAACCAGCAACTCCTGTTCCATATGGAACTTTGATTTGCGCATAAGCATCCTCAGGTATTCCTTTGGCAGCAAGAATTGTAAGGATTTGGTCAGTATTGTTTGCCAAATAAATTGTGCCTGATGTTGCACCCAAATATTCAAGAATTCGATTGAGAATCCACTTGCCAAGTTCGGGCAGGCTTTTTTCAGAAACGGTGAGCCTTTCAAATTCATATAATAATGATAATTCTAATATCCGTTTGTCTAAACGATCTTTTATGTTCGCGTTTTGAATTGCAATGGCAGCCACTTCCGATAACGCGAGAAGGTATTCTAAATCAGAATGATTGAATATTCTATTAGAAGTTTTGTTTATTACTTCGAGAGTACCAATTAATCGGCCATCCACAAACAAAGGAACACAAATAAGAGATTTTGTTTTAAAACCAGTTTTTTTGTCCATCGTAGGATCAAACCTTTCATCTGCATAAGCATCTTCTAATGCGATTGGCTTTTTATCCTTTGCAACCATACCGACGATCCCTTCACCTAACTCCATGCGTGCGTATTCTTGAATGATTTCGCCTTTTTCTCCTAAGCCCACTTCGCAGTATAAAAATTGTGCTTCATCCAATAAAAATAAGGAACTTGCCTCAGCTTCCAAAAGATCTTTAGAATACAACATGATAAGTGGAAGGAGTTGGTGAACATCCAGGTTCGCATTCAGGATGGATGAGATATGGAGAAGGCTACGAAACTTACTAAGACTTTCTTGGAGATCTAAAGACATGGGGGCACCAAACCCATTTTTATCTCAGATTCCAATCCGTCGATTTAGAAATTCACTTTAGCTTTTTAAGAAATGCGAAAACTGTCGAAAATTTGCTTTCTATCCAGTGGTTTCTTCTGTTTTCTACGTTTTGTTCGGATTCAGAAACGAAAAAAAGTCCAATCTTGCATGCATTCCTGCTTAGCTTTACAAACGAAATCGATCGAAAAAATCTTTTGAACGAAAATCCATTTTGTACGTTAACGTACGGACTGTCGTCAATTTGTAAGTACATTGTACAAAATACAAAAAATAAGAAATTCATTTTCCGTTCAGAATGGATTGCCGCCTGTCCCTTTTGTTTTCAGATAACCTAAGATTTCATATTTTTAAGGAAACCAAATTTGAACTCGTTCGTAAATCACCGTTTTTTCATTACGTCTGTAATTTTTTCTATGTTTTACTCATTTCTATTCTCTTGTAAAAAGGAATCAGATAATAAAGAAGATTGGATCACCTTACTCGGGCTTGGTTTGTATATCAGATCCTGCGCTGGTCAAAATAATTTTCCTTCAAGCGGAGCGGTCGGCGCTTTGACCAGACTCCAAATCCAGCCATCCCAAACGTCTGGACAAATCAATACTTATAACAATCCGCACCAAGTATATCCCCCACAATCGACAGTTAGTCGTAAAAATATCTTATCAATTTTTTATCCAGGAACTGGTTCGAGCCCTTGTGAAATTGGTGCTATCTTACAACAAGGAGCAGCAAGAGGTTACCATGTCATTGGCCTTAGTTATCCGAACAATGATGCAGTGAATAACATTTGTAACCAAGGTGATGCTCGTTCCGATGTGAATTGTTTTGAAAATTTTCGAAATGAGGTGGTAACAGGTGCCGATGTTTCACTGTATGTTTCAGTGGATCCTTCCAATTCGATCGAAGGAAGGATTCTTTCCTTACTCCAATATTTGGTTTCCACTAGGCCAGCTGAAGGTTGGGACCAATATTTAACAGGTGCCGCAGTCAATTGGCCTAAAGTGTATGTTGGTGGGCATTCTCAGGGTAGTGGTCACGCCGCTTATCATGGAAAAAAAAGAACCGTTTCCCGTGTTTCAATTTATAGCGGTGTTTCTGACTACAGTCTGCAGTTTTCATCACTTCCTTCTTGGCTTGGAGATGCACAGACAGCACCGGCAGGGTCTTATTATGGGCTCATTCATGAAAATGACACTGTAGCCAATTTTAGCGGAAATGCCAACCAAGTAACGGATGCTTGGTTGAACCAATTCGGAATGACTGGAACTTTAACGAATACGAATGTGGGCGCACCATATGCTAGTAGCCATCGTTTGGTGACAACTGCTTGTAATGGAATGGGTAATGCTGCCTTGCATAGTTGCCCTATGTATAACGGAAACCAAACTGTCTGGGACTACATAAGCTATCCATAAATCGTAGTTAGGCGAACTGGCAATTCGTTATTGCTCAGATTGTCGATTTGCCAACTTAAACCAGTTTACTACTTTTTATTTCTTGTATGATTTCGTTAGAAATTCGTATTAAATCGGTTTCGATTTGTTTTGAAAGTGCATCCAAGTCATTAAAATTTGGATTTTCTATAAGGACAGTCTCAAGAATGGAATATTGGGGTTTTGTTGTTCTATTTTGATTCCATTTGGTTGATTTAAAATAATTCCAATATTTTTCTTGGATTGGGATTGTTTGCCCGAGTAACCAAATTTCAAATTGTAATTTTGTATGGTTAAGTACAAGTCCCATTTTCAGTTTTCTCTTTTTTAGAAACTCATTTGAGTAATAAAAATAGGTATAGTCCATATAACCCAAAAAAATGCTTCCGAATGAAAAACTTTTGGATAGGTTTTTGGATAGAGTTGTTCCAAGTTTTGTTACATACTTAACAAGCCTAGTGTAAGCTTCCCTGATGTCACCTTTTTCTAGTTGTTTCTTATAGATAGAGACGTAATGATTTAGATCTTTCATTTTGATGTTCGCTTTAATTTATTTTTGTCAGAATCCGTTGCCAGTAAAATCTTACAAAATATAGAAAATTTGCTTTTTGTAAAAAGGAATTTTTTTGTAGCTGTTCCAAATTTTGAAAACCTTTCAGTTTATCTGGGTTTAGTATATTGTAGATTTCACATATTTTATCGTTTTCAAACAGAAGGGTTTGGAAAATTTTCGGCTGCCCATCCAAATAACCAACGATCGATTTTTGTCCATTCGCCTCGCAAAAATAGAAATTCATTTTAGGTGAAATTTTTTTAGTCGTTTGTTTGAGTAATGTCAATACTCTATCCAACCCAGGAATTGGGATTCGTGCAGCATGTACCTTACCACCACCATCAGAATAGGAAACTACATCCTCTTTTAATAACCTCGTTAAGTTTTTAGTATCATTTCGGTAACAAGCAAACAAAAATTCGGTTAATAATTTTGATTTGATCTTTGGATCGGGTGTAAATTTTTTCTGTCGATTTTGAATTGCCTTTTTTGCTCTTTGGAATATCCTCCTGCTGTTCGCGTGTGTTTTGTTTACGATTTGCGATATAGTTTCATATTCAAAACCAAAGGCTTCTCGCAAAATAAAAACGGCTCTTTCTACTGGGTTCAGAGTTTCTAACAAAACCAAAAATGCAAAATCAATTTTTTGATCTTCATACTCATTTAGTTTTTCAGGAATGGGTTCTGGCAAGTAAGGCCCTATGTATGTTTCTTTTCTGCGAGATGCTTTTTTTAAAAGATCGAGCGACAATCTTGCCACAATTGTTCCAAGATAATGTTTTTGGTTTTGAATTTTGTTTTTATCTACTCGAATCCACCGAAGATAAGATTCTTGTAATATATCTTCGGTGTCTTGGTAACTACCTGTTATACGATACGCAATCGAAAATAAATAGGGTTTTAGTTCCAAAAAAATATTTATATTTTGTGTCATACGCTAACAGACTCACGGTGTTGTACATTTTGTTTTGAATTGATTGTTTCAATATCAGCTTTCGGCCAAAAATAAAAACGAAACGGTAAAACTTTTTCCAAATATAATGAAACCACTGTAAACTTGACAACAAGTTCTTTAAATAAGGCAGCAAATTTGCCTTTCAAAAATAAATTTTTGGGACTGTCATTCGGGTTGGTAAATTGAATGATTCCATCGCTTCTACCGAGCGAAACACATCTGCCAATAAATTTAAAATCAAATTTTGAAACCGATTTTGATTTGATACGGTTTGCAATTGAATCAGCAACATAAGCGCCCATTGGTAAGGCCGTAACACAGCCTGATCGTAGATAAGAATTTTTAACAGAGGCTGAATCACCTATGCAAAAAATATTCGAATATTGATTCACTTGCAAATATGAATTCACAATCACTTGATTTTTGTCGTTGGTTGGGAGATTTGAAATTTTGCCGATGTCAGAGGACAACATCCCCAAACAATTGATAACCAAATCTGATTGAAAAGGGTCCGACCCTTCTGTATGGACAAAACCATTTAAAAAATTCAAATACTTTGTCTTGTCTTTGATTGTGATTGAGTTCTTTTCACATTTTTCTCTTATGTATTTTTTGACATTATCAGAAAAGATACCCGCAAATTCCCCTCTATCCAGGATTGTGATTTTCGTCTTAGGGTATTTTTCTTTCCATTCAAAAGCAAGTTCGATTCCAGTGAGACCTGCTCCTAAAATTGTAATGTTTCCACAGGTATCTTGGTTAAAATTCTCAAATATTTTTTTTGCTTCTCCGTATTGGGTCACAGATGTTTCGTTTTCTGATTTTGAAACTGCCGTACTACCCAAAGCATACACCAAATAATCATAAACAAGTGTCTGTTTGTTTAGAATCACCTCATTTTTATTTGGTGAAATCTGTTTTACTTTGTCTTGTAAAAAAGTTATTTTTGGGCGAATGAGTTTTGTAATCGATATTTTGTGATCTTTTCCGCTGACAGCTGTCTCGTGGTTTCTCACTCGTTCATAAAAAAAGTCCGATTCGTTGATGAGTAATATCTCTATATCGTTTACTTGTTTTGCTAATCGATTGGCAGCCAAAATGCCTCCGTAACCTGCACCAAGTATGACAATTTTTTCCTTCATAAAATCTCCTTTTGTTATTAGCAAGACGATTGGGGTTTATGCCTTTGTGACAGTGATGCAGATTTTTTTTAAAAAAATTCTTGATTGAGATGCGAGGTTTGGGCAGGGTCATCTCCAATGCTAAAACGAATCAAAATCCTTACATTAACTTTCGTAATCTTCCTACTTATAATCACTCCGAATGTCAGCTTTGAAGTGACAGCTCAGGGTTTTTCGAAAGGTAAACTTTATCTTTTTGGAAACGGAAGCTTGGGGTTTGGCAATAACTCTGGTAGTTTAGAAAAAAAATTAGAATTTTATAACTATCCAACCAACTTAGTTTTGAATAACACAAATCCTACCAGTTTGTTTTTAATCTATCATTTTACCAATCGGATAGCAAATGACCAAACCATCCTATCGAGTAATTCTAAAGAAATAGGAGTTGAATACGGGCTTTTTAAATACTTCGGTTTGGGTTTAGCAGTATCCGATCAATCCATCGTAACCACTCGGGAGAAAAAAATAGATCCAAATTTCCAAACATTCATAACACTAAATTCGAACGACCAAACCAATCTAACTTCTACCTTGTTTCAGTTGTCTTATTTGGATTTTATTTCGCAATCGAGAGGCACCATATTCCAAGCGGCTACCTTAGATCTAAATTTGTTTTTTCATCCTTTGTCACAAAATTCTTTCGATCCATATATCAAAATTGGCGGGGGAGCAGGAAGAGAGCGGCAATTTGGAGGTTCAGTCAATCGTTTGTTTGGTGGTATCGGGCTTCGTTATCATATAAACGATCGTTTTTTTGTATATTCTGAAATTGAGCATGCAAATACATATATCGTAAATTATAAGGCTCCAACTTCTGGTTATCGAAATTACGGGAATTATGAAGAAACTTCAGTTAAATTGGGAGCAGGTGTTTCATTTTTATCATCCAACAATTCAAGTCCAAATGAAACAAACGAGACTACATTCAAACAAATCGAATCCAAAGACTTTAAAAGCAAGGTAACGGAAGATAAAATTATCTTTCTTGCGAGTGAGATTTTTGATTTGCCTTCACTTGCCATCCATGCTGAAGGAAAAGCCCGGTTAGATGCCATAGTTCGAAAATTACAAAACGAATATAAAAACCACGATGTAATCATCATAACCTACACAACTCCATTCAAAATGGGGAGAGATGGAGTGTTCGAAAATTATGATTTAGGTTTTGAAAGGTCTGTAACAATCGCAAGTGTAATTCGTGAAAAAGGGATTTCTCCGAAACGAATTCTCAATTCCACTTATGGTTCTGTATTTTATCAATCAGATTCACTCGAGCGAGTGGTTTTTGAATTTCGACAAAAGTGAATCTGATTTGTAAATGCCAAATTTATAAAATTTTTATCAGGAAACTCCAACCTTGTGTGAGAGGTTTAATGATTTAGCGGTAGTTTTACGGCTGCCGATACATACTTGACTATCCTTTGACATCGATTGAAAGATGCTAGGAATCATTTCTTCCAATTTAGATTGCCAGTTTTTTGTTTTCATTTCGTTTGGAAAACAATCTCCAAGTACTTCAATCATAATGGATACCGAAGTGGAAGCTCCTGGGCTCGCACCAAGAAGTGCGGCAAGAGATCCGTCCTTAGCAGAAACCACTTCTGTTCCAAATTCCAAAACCCCGCCTTCCTCCTCATCAGCTTTGATCACTTGTACACGTTGGCCGGCTACCACAAGTTCCCAATCTTCTGATTTTACATTGGGAAAATACTCACGCAAAGCTTCAATTCGATCTTCATGTGATTGTAATGCTTGGTGGATTAAGTATTTTGTGAGAGGAAGGTTGTGCATCCCTGCAGATAACATAGGAAATATATTGTCGAACTCAAGAGATTTTACTAAATCAAGATATGATCCTTTTTTCAGAAATTTGGTCGTGAAACCAGCGTAAGGTCCAAATAAAAGTTCTTTTTTCCCGTCAATGATCCTTGTGTCCAAATGGGGTACAGACATCGGAGGAGAACCTACATTTGCTTTTCCATACACCTTTGCAAAATGTGCGTCAATCACCTCTCGGTTTTTACAACGTAACCATTGGCCACTCACAGGAAATCCTCCAAACCCTTCTGCTTCAGGGATATCTGATTTTTCGAGCAGTGGGAGTGATCCACCACCAGCACCAATAAAAACAAATTTAGCTTCAAAATGTTCTTTTTCTTGAGTTTGGAGATTGTACGATGTTAGGTGCCATGAACCATTTTCATTTCGTTCTAAATCTTTCACATCTTCAAAATAATGAACATGTACATCCGAAAAGGTTTCTAGGTATTTGAACATCGCACGGGTGAGTGTTCCAAAGTTCACATCGGTGCCTAAATCCATTTTGGTGCCTGCCACAGGAGAATCAGGATCCCTTCCATTCATCACAAGTGGAAGCCATTTTTTTAATTCGTCTCTGTCTTCCGTATATTGTAACCCTTGGAAAAGCTCAAATTGGGTGAGTGCATCAAACCTTCTTTTTAAAAAACGAACGTTTTCTTCCCCCCAAACAAAACTGTAATGGGGGATACCGTGTATAAAATCTTCAGCATCAATTATTCTTTTAACGTCTGTTAGATAACTCCAGAATTCCTTCGAGATTTCGAAAGATTCGGCAATTTTTAAAGCTTTTTTTATGTCGATCGAACCATCTTCGTTTTCGATTGTATAATTGAGTTCGCAAAATGCAGAATGTCCAGTCCCTGCGTTATTCCATGCGTTGGAACTCTCCCGAGCAGCAGCATCCAATCTTTCGAGGACGGTGATGGAAAGACCAGGTGATAGTTCTTTGAGTAACACGCCAAGTGTAGCACTCATGATCCCTGCACCTATGAGGACAACGTCTGATTTGGTTCGGGGGGTATCTTTGTGTTTCATGATTTTTCTATAGAAAGAAATATATGTACAAAAGGAAATCAAAATACTGTCTAAGAAATGAGGTTCCTCCTTTTGAAACAATTTATCATTTTTTTGAGCATTCTTACTTCCTTACTCGGATTTATTTATTTTTATTCGGCGAGTCGGCTCATCACTGGATTTTCCCTTGGTGGTTCTGTTGTTTATGTCATCTGGCTTTTAGTAGGGCTACTGGTTCTTCTCGTTCCCATCACTTACGGTTTTAGTCGATTGAGCCGAAAGGAAAAAACACAAACTTTTTTCGCATATTTGAGTTTCACCAATTTCGGATTTTTTACCATACTTTTCACTTTGGTTTTAGGTATGGATATTTTTCGATTATTGGATTTTGGGTTTGTATCGGCCTATTCAGAAAGTTTGTTTCAATTTCTCGTTTCTTTGGGTTTCCCATTGGACGGAGTGACAGAAGTAAAAGGATTTTCATTGGCCTTCACCACACTCGGTCTTGCCATTGGCCTCAGTTCTCTTGGAGTTTACAATGCACATATAAGGATTAAAACCAAAATTGTGAATGTGGAAGTGGACGGATTGCACGATGATTTACAGGGTTTTACAATTGTACAAATTTCAGACATTCACATTGGTCCTACCATCAAAGCGAAGTTTTTAAAAAGGGTAGTCAGTCGTATAAATGCCATACATCCTGGACTTGTCGCCATCACAGGAGACCTTGTGGATGGACCTGCACCTGTACTAAAAAAATATCTCTCACCATTACAAGATCTCAAAACAAATTTGGGTACGTATTATGTTACGGGAAATCACGAATACTATTCGGGGGTTTTATCTTGGATCCCTGAAATCCAAAACCTCGGAATCAATGTATTACTAAACCAAAACAAAATATTGGAAGTAGGCAACGCAAAACTTTTGATTGCTGGTGTGACAGATTTAAGTGCAGGAAAAATGTTGCCTTCCCACCAAACAAATCCCAAGCGAGCTATGGAAGGAGGTGAACTCTGCGATTATAAAATTGTTCTTGCTCACCAACCCAATAGTATCTATGAAACTTCAAAATATGGATTTGATTTACAATTATCGGGTCATACCCATGGAGGCCAATATTTCCCAGGAAATATACTCATATACTTTGCACAAAAATTTGTGGCTGGTTTACACCAATATAAAAACACCAAAATTTATGTGAGTAGGGGAACTGGTTATTGGGGGCCTCCTCTCCGTTTGGGAGCCCCTGCTGAGATCACAGTTCTCAAACTAATGAAAAAACAATAAAACCACTGAACGATTCTGATTTTATTTCAAACTTACTTTTGTAAAATTTCAAAAATAGGTGAAACTCATAAATGATTTTGAAATGATTGTAAAACTTATATTTGGAGTGGATTGTTAGGAATATGAACCAAAAGAAACTCATTCAAAAATTGACATTAGCGATTGAAGCACCTTTGTATTTTTTGGTTTTTCCTTACTTTATTAATTTCTGTATTTTTGCATCAGATTTTAATGAAAAGACTCTTTTGACAATGGCAATTACGGGCTCTGTTTTGTCTCTCATCCCGCTTGCAATTGGAGTGTTTTTTCGTTATCGAAGATTGAATCGATTGTTTTCATTTTTCCATTCGAACGAAATCCCACTTTATCAAATCAAAAAAGAATTACTTGAGCACCCTCGGTGGGAAGGTCGTATCATCCTTGTTCGCTGGTCTGTTTCCATTTTTGGCTTTAGCATCTTTGCTCATTATTTTTTAGAAATACCGTGGTTATCCATCATTGTGTTGCCATATGCCTGTATCATGATGGTTCCAATTATTTATTTGGCATTTTATTTCCAAACAGAAGTGAGTTTGAGCCCAGTTTTAAAGGATAAAAATTTATCCAATGTAAAACTAGAAGAATCAGCAATCCAGATTTTTGGTGTTTTTAAACGTAATTTATACACGATGATTGCGGTTTCTCTGTTACCACTCATGACATTCGGATACTACCTAATCTTGATTTTGAATTTTGATTTTAAATCACATTATTCACTCTACCAACTGCCTTTGGTTTTTTTAATGATGGTCGTTATCATTATTTATGTTTCATTCGTTGGCAGTAAGTCGATTAAAACTGACATCGACAATATCAACCTTTCGATTGAAACTCTATCTAAGGGTGACTTACAAACTTCTGTGCCACAGTTGTCGGCAACCAATCTAAGCCATACAATCACAAAATTAAACGTATTTATTGGTTCTCTCAAAGAATACTTTCATACAGCAAAAAAAGAATCCGAATCCCTGTTGTTTACTTCCAAAACTATCTTAGCAAAAGGTGATACGGTGGAAAACCAAGTTACTTCCGAAAAAAAAATCTTGGATACAACACTTTCTTCGGTGCATCAAATCCAAGAACTTTCGAAGGCAACTTACACAAGGGTTTTATCCCAAAAACAAAACACGGTGTATTTGGTGGATGAATTGGAAAAAGTCAACCAAGATATGACCAAACTATCCCAGAATGCAACAAAACTATCTAAGTCCACAATGGATTCCGTTTCCACAGTGTTACTTGCGAAAGACGCCATCCAATCCGCTTACGAAAAAGTAGAAAACATGAACCAGATGAATGAACAAATTAAATCCACCATTTCCATTGTAGAAGATATTTCAGATAGGGTGAATTTGTTATCTTTGAATGCATCCATTGAAGCAGCGAGAGCAGGTAATATGGGTAGGGGATTTGCCGTTGTAGCAGGAGAGGTGTCACGTCTTGCGGATGAAACAGCCAAAAATATTGAAGAAATCAAACGGGTTGTTAAACTTTCGCAAACTGCGTCGCTTGAGAGTTTGGTTTCTATGAAAGACATCATTGAAAAAAACGATGGTGTTAAGTTTATGTTTGAAAATATATCCAACACAATCGAACAATTTGGAAAAACAAGCGGAGTCAGTTCCGAAAGTGTAAAATCACTTCGTAATTTGGTGCAAAACTTTTCGAATGATGCAAATCAAATCACAGAAGAAATGAAAGAACAAAATCATCATACAGAAAGATCCAATGGAGATTTGCAAAACCTTTGGGAAAACCACACAAAAATTTCAGAAACTTTCTCTGAAATTTCAGAGGAAGCTTTGCGACTCAAAAATATTTCTGATTCGATGGAAAAAATTGTTTCTCGGTTTCAGTTTTAAAACTGATTTTGTTTTTCCTTTGATGATATTTTGTATCAGAAATCGATAGGCAAATATGTCGATATATCTACGTTTCGAAATGTAAATCGGTAACCTTCATCGTAATACAGTGGTCCACCATAACCAAAACGAAAGACAATTTCCCAAAGAGGCACCTCAAAAAACATATAAATATTTGGTGCGAGGTTTTGTTTAAATTTTAAATCAGATTTTCCCATATTAGCGAGAGTTATGGTTTCTAATAATGAGAGTTCTCCGTTACTCAAAATCTGAATCCAGTAAAGAGTATAGGGGTTGGTATCTTTTAAATCCATATTGCCTTTTGATAGTTGGTACAGACCAAATAATTCCAAAAAGTTACCTGACCCAAGATTACTAAGCAAAGCTACACTCATCGGATCTTTTTCGAGATTCCCGTTTCTCAATAAGGATAGATGTCCGATCTCACTTATATTTGATTCAATTGAACCTTGGCGTGCGAGGATGGATACGGGTATTTGGGTACCAAGACCATCATACATATCCGGATTTCCTTTTAAGTTGATATTACTAACACCTACACCAAACCCAAAACGAAAATTTTCTTTGCCTTCTTCTCCGATAAAAAATATGGGCATTATGTTTGTTATATTACCCTTTGTATAAGTTCCCAAATTTGCCCTTTGGAAAGGAGATGCGAGAGACGGGTTTTGTGTTGGTAGGTAGCCACCTAAGTTTAGATCGATGGATTGATTGTATTGATCAAAGTGGAAATTCTGAACCAGTATGTAGGTTCCAAATGCGGGAAATAACTGAAAGTCTTTTGTTTTGGCATCCAAAAATATTCTCACACTATCGTGACTAGAGTCGTTCATTCTCGACTGTGATCCGTTTGGTGAAGTAACTGTGATGTTAGTGGATCGGAATTGAAATCCTGGGTACAGAGTGATGATTTCTTTTTGATTCTCTAACCTCTGTGATAGTAAACCCGACCGGGAAGTTTTGTTTTCTGCGCCTGGGGTTGGTTGGGCAGATGTAGCGACGGTCAACGTAAGCGACATAAGTAATATCAAAAAAAATCGGCTCATTTTGTTTTTCTCACATCCAATAGGAAGGAAATACGACGAAACTATTGTGTTAAAATGTGTATAAGCATTGGGTAAAAGTTTTAATAAATTTGGATAATTTTGCTAAAAAAGGTTTGACGTGGAGTGTACATTCCGAAAGATGGTGAAACGGTGATTGAGTTAAGCCTGGATAAGGAACTGACTTGATTGCTAAAGAAGATCTTTTACAACATACACAGTAGCGTGACTAACGAATCAATTCTAGCGAGAGAAAGCCGAGGAAGGGGAGACTCTTTCTCAAATGAAGACTAGGTGTGGCTAGCGAGATAAATTGTATCTTGTTAGCGACTCTGTAATAATAAATTGGCCGCAAGGCTGATTTCAACACGGAGAGTTTGATCCTGGCTCAGAACTAACGCTGGCGGCGCGTCTTAAACATGCAAGTCAAACGGGTAGCAATACCAGTGGCGAACGGGTGAGTAATACATGGATAATCTACCTAAAAGTTGGGGATAACACAGAGAAATTTGTGCTAATACCGAATGTGACGGTTTGACAAAGGTCAGATTGGTTAAAGCAGCAATGCGCTTTTAGATGGGCGTACCGCTGAATGCATCACCACTCCATGACCCCAACTGAATGGAAAGCGTGCCCTCGCCTGCAAGGGAAGCGCCGGACCCAATGCCCGCAGTCTTGGCGGACTGTGCCTGCGCAGAATCGCTCACG
>JARJFC010000019.1 GCA_029310945.1 Leptospira sp. 96542 | reverse complement strand
AACTAAATAACTTAATTAGTCTTTAATGAAATTATTTAAGTTTGGCATCCAATCTTTTTTGTACTGCTTCCATAAACTGGAATGTATCGAGTTCCGTTTTTTTCGCAGCAGTGGAAAGTGAAAGTAGATCCTTTGTCATCTCACCACTTTCAATGGTTTCGATGATGGCCTCTTCCAATTTCACAGCAAAATTCACTACATCTGGAGTTCCATCGAGTTCGCCACGTTTCGCAAGCGCACCCGTCCATGCAAAGATAGACGCAACAGAGTTTGTGGAAGTGGATTCACCTTTTTGGTATTTACGATAGTGACGAGTGACCGTTCCATGCGCTGCTTCGTATTCATATTTACCGTCTGGTGAAACAAGAACTGAAGTCATAAGCCCAAGCGATCCAAAACCAGAAGCAACCATATCACTCATAACGTCTCCGTCATAGTTCATCATCGCCCAAAGTTGACCACCTTCGTTTTTCATGATTTGTGCCACCGCATCATCAATCAAATAGTAGTTATACGAAATGCCTGCTTTCTTTAATTCTGCTTCTTTTTCAACTGCCAATTCATCAAAAATTTCACGGAACCGAGCGTGGTATTTTTTGGAAATTGTATCTTTGGTTGCAAACCAGATATCGATTTTTTCCGATAATGCATAATTGAAACATGCCTTTGCAAACGATCTGATCGATTCATCTAAGTTATGCATCGCGAGCGCAACACCCGAACCTTTGAATTCATTCACAACCAGTCTTTGTTTTTCTTTTCCAGATGCGTCAGTATAAACGAGTTCCACTTTGCCTGGGCCATCAATGATCATTTCTACGTCACGGTAAATATCACCATAAGCATGACGACCAATGGCAATTGGTTTTTTCCAAGAGTTTACTGCTGCAGGAATGTTTTTAATGATAATTGGTTTTCTAAAAACTGTACCGTCAAGGATCGCACGGATGGTTCCGTTGGGAGATTTCCACTCTTGTTTTAAGTTGTATTCTTTTACGCGGTCTGCGTTTGGAGTGATGGTTGCACACTTAACACCTACGCCGTGTTTTTTGATTGCGTTTGCGGAATCAACAGTCACTTGGTCATCAGTTTTATCACGATAAACAACGCCTAAATCATAATATTCCAAAGTGATATCGAGGTAAGGATGAATGAAACGATCTTTGATTTCTTTCCAAATAATCCTTGTCATCTCATCGCCGTCTAACTCAACGAGTGGTGTTTTAACCTTAATTTTTCCCATTTACTTCTCCTGAATGATTGATTCCAAATTTTTCGCTAAAATAATACCTTATTTTAATTCTGCTGTGTACAAATTCCAAAGATAATGGCAATACTCTGTAGAATTATTGATGGCTCCTGAAATTGTATGTATGCCTGTGAGGGATGTATACCTTTTTCTATACGCGTCTTTATCCGAGATACCTGAAAGTTTGGTTTCTAATTGTTCTAATACCAATTTCCAAGATTCACAAAGTTCTTTGATTTTAGGATCCGTAGTTTTAATTTTTAGTTCACCTACAGATGCGATGGATATCTCCCAAAAATGAGCAGGAAAAGCGGGCGGCGTGTAAGCATCTCGGATGGATTCGAGGTCTTTTTCGATTTCTTGTTCTTTGAACGAGGCAAAAAAGAAAAAACTGCTGAGTTTGAGTGAGAGGGGAAGATAAAAACTAAAATTGCGATCGTAGGCAACCATCTGACCGACAGCCCAGTACAGCGACTTTCCATCCGTCTGTTTTTTTTGCAAACGATCCAAATCCATTTTTGCCAATGTATCAAAACAATACTGGGCAAACCGGAGTTTTTCTTTCCAAAATATATCTAGGATCTCCGTCAACATGGCGTTTCGTTCATCCTTTGCTAGGATAGGTATTTTTCAAGTGCGATATTTTTTAGAACCAAATCCCTACCCCCCCAACCTCTCCTTCGTATGGAAACCACAAATTCTCAATGGAGGGAGCTCAAAGTCAGAAAAGAAGAGTTCCTCCACATTCTACGAATCCTCAACCACTACTACGAAATGCGCGGGGAAACCAGGTCTCCCCAGTTCCAATTCCGCTGCCAACTTGTGGGCTCTGCCACAGACCAAGTGCGGATCTTTTTTTCCCGCCTGGGGGATTACGAATTCCAGGTGGCTTGTTCGCTTGGGCAGGAAGGTCCCTTCGAAACTTGGATCCATATCGACGGCATCGCAGAAGAAAGGTCGAAACTGAAAGGCATCGGCCAATCGGACCACCCGGTTTTCCAACTGGTCTGTTTGAGTGACTTATTCATCGATGCGGAGGAAAGCCCCCTTCCTTGTTTTTAGAGAACTTAGGGAAAATCCAAAAAAGGTTTGCCCAGGTTTCTATTTGGGCGCAATCCTTGTTTTGTGATCCACCACTCACTTCGCACCCGATTGGTTTTTAGGCTTGGGGTGGTACTTTTGGCGCTGGGAGTGTTTGGTTTGTTCCCTCTGGGTTCCCAGGACTTCAAAACCCAATTCCAACCAGAAGAAGGTTACATGCAGGCTTGGAATTTCACCTTCCGCAACGATCAATACCAAATTTTTGCAACCTTCCTTGTGAGTAATTTTGGACCTGGTTCACAAAACAACGGTGTGTCTATGCTACTCAAAAAAAAGGGACAACCTGTTTTTTACAGCACACGTGAGTTTGACGCCGATTCTTATGAATCCAAAAAAGGACAGTTCTTCCAGCGCAGTGATGAAAACATCATGGAAATCAAAAATGGGAAATATTCTATTTTTATGAAATTCCCTGATTGGGAAATCCAGTTGGAACTCCATCCCAAAAAAGGACAAGTTCCCATTTCCAAGGGAAGATACCCTTTGGGAGATTCCAAATTCATCCAGGCTGACATCCCTCTCTCCTTCGCAAAAGCAACTGGAACCATCCGTTTTAAAGACGAAGTCGAAACAGTTGTGGGTCGTGGTGGGATGGAACATATCCTCACAAACCATGAAGTGTATAAATATTCAAAAAAATGGGAACTTGTGCGAACAGAAACAAACGATGGACATCGCATCTTCACAGGCGGTTTTATCGGAAACGAAAATTTCCCTGGTGGTTATTTTCGACGTGTGGCTATCCTTGGTCCTTTGGGCAATTTGATTTTGGAAGCCAATGTCGAAAAAGCAGAAGTATTAGAATGGGAAAAAGAACCTGTCTCTGGTTATACGATTCCCAAAAAGGAAGTTTTGCATTTTTTGGATAACAGTTGTACATTGGAAGTGAAACGTACAAAAAATATAGCGAGTATCAGTGCATTGGAAAATATATCTACTTTTTTGCGGTTTTTCATCCAATTGTTTTTTGCAAAACCCTACCAAATCCACTCCAGCGTTGAACTAAAACTAGACTGTTCGATTTATTCTGGATCTGCCAAAGGTATACATTCAAATTATCTAATTAACGAATAAATACCTCATTAGGTCTCAAAAAAATCTAAGCTTTTAAATCATTCACAAAACAAACGTTTGCCCTTCATGCGCAATATGAATCTGCATCCCACCGGGTTTGGCCACCTTCGCTTCCTCTAAGATGATTTTTACGATTTCACCATCGGAGTGATCAGGTTCGTGGTGGGTCAAAACCACCGACTTTATTTCCATCATCTCCGCAAACTCCACTGCCTTACTCACCGCAGTATGGCCCCAACCAATTTTTTTCTCTGCTTCAGCTGTGCTGTACTGAGCATCTATCACGAGTAAGTCGGCGCCCGCAATTTGGGGCTTCAATTTCATTAGATGTTCGCGGTCTTCTTCTCTATATTCAACATCAGTACAAAATAAAAAGATACGATTACCTTCTCTCACTCTATACCCCGTACACGAACCTGGGTGGCGCAGTCCAAACGGAATGATTTTTAAATTGCCCAGAGCATAGGACTGGAATTCCTTCCAAAGATGGAAATGTTTTTTGGAGGCCATTTGACTGAGAGTGATTGGAAAATTTTCGGGGTGTTGCTGGCGTATGAGTCTTTCTTCCAGATTTTCAATACATGAATAAAAATGAATATTACAAGAAGGTGAATAACCTGGTTTGAAAAAAGGCCAACCTTGGATATGATCCCAATGGGTGTGGGAAACCAAAATATGAAAATCCATCTCCTTTCCACTGAAAGCCTCTGCCGCCAGTTGGTTTCCAAGCACCCGTAAGCCCGTTCCCATATCAAAGATCAGGTTTTCACCATCCTCCCCTTCCAAATAGACACAGGTGGTGTTCCCACCCAAATCTTGGGAGTATGGAATGGTAAGGTGGTCTAAAAAAGATTCTTCCGAAAAATGTTCGGGATCCTTTTTCCACTCCTCTCGGGCCATTTTCAGGATTTTTAGGGTTTTTTCCCGCTGTTCCGCCTTTGCAACTGGTGTGGGCAAAGACCCACGGACACCAAAAAGAGTTATTTTCATTTAGTTCCTTTTAAAAATCCTGACAGAAATACTATCGGTCGAAGTTCAATTGTTCGTTAACCAAGATATCCAACAAAAACTCTGGAAGTTCACCACCAAAACTTCCTACAAATCTGACTATCTCCTTCAGCCTAAAGAATGGGGAGAAAAAATCGATCTAAAAAAATCGTTTCCTAACCATATACAAACCTTTGTTTTAGAATTGGGCTCGGGATGGGGAGAAGTGGCCATCGAACTCGCAAAGGCAAACCCAAATACAGGTTATTTGCTGATGGAAAAAAAAGTAAACCGCATCATCGCCACAGAAAACTTGCGACAACCCCTCAATTTGGAAAACATTCGCTATATGACTGTTAACTTCCAATGGTTTTTTGAAGAACTTTTAGAAAAAGAATTATTTGACACCATCATCATCAATTTTCCCGACCCTTGGCCAAAACGAAAACACCACAAAAATCGACTGATGTCGGAATTTATGCTCAGGCAAATTTACGACCTACTCAAACCTGGCGGGCAGTTACTTTTTGCAACCGATTATGGCCCATATGCCCGCAAAACAATTGCTTTGTTTCGAAAATTGAAAGGTTTTGTTTGCGGCTCAGAGGAATACAGTTTCGAGCGCCCAAATTTCCCTGTTTCCTTTTTCGAAGGAGAAAAAAGAAACGAAGGAAAAAGAATCTATTACCTAAATCGAACCAAGGTTTAACCTAATTGTTTTTAGTCTACGGTAATTGTGCTAATCCGTAGGCCATCTCTATCCCCATTCCAAGGTACAGAAATTTTTTCCCTTCCTTTTGTGAGTTTGACTTCCTTCGTTTTTCCTTCCAAAACAACTGAATCCAATGGATAATAAAAATCCGAATCAGCAGAAAAACTATCCTTCCACTTCGAACTTCCTTTCCAAATGTAAAATTTATCAGGCGTTTTTATAATGAGGGATTCAGGCAAATTGACAACCGACAGAATGGAGCCTACACTACCAAGTTCGGATGTGCGTGCTTTGTAATCAAAACTATGAACGTTTGAACCCACACTGAGTAAACATGACTCCGCCAAACAACCAATAAACTTTGCGAGTTCTTTAACATCCCTTTTGGATATTGTTGATTGTTTTATGGATTCTTTTTCTTTACCAATAGGAAACGATTGTAGGATAAATTCTTTTTTATTGTCTCGTACTACATAGATTTGGTTTTGTGAAATATTAAATGTTTGGATATCATTACCAACAATTTCAGAAGTCATTTCCAAACTGGGATCCAAAAAAACTATTTTTCGTTCTTTTGTTTTTTTGTTTTCCATAAGAAACCCATAACCATTATTTGTGGCATAACCCTCTTTGGTTACCCAACCGAGCATAAACTCACGTTTGGCGGCGATCTTTCCCGATTCAGGAAATATCCGAACGATTACTTCGCCTTGAAACCCAATCAATTCTTTGCCAGCTACTAAAATTTGGAATGGTGAACTAAAATACTGTTTCCATACTTGTTCCTTGGTCAAACGATCAAAACCAACAAGTGCCGAACCATAATCGACGATGATTCGATTTGGGTATAAGATTGGAGTTGATACGGGAGTTCCCGAAAGACCGAGGTCTGTTACATGGAGAGGAGCATCATCCATATCGTCAGAAGGAAGGAGCCTTGCAAATTTTGTGTCACCGTGTTCTTTTAGAATTTTTTCTTTTGTTTGGTTGCGTTTGGTTTTATTAATTTCAGAGGGAGATTGTTTTTGTTTGGCATCCAAAATTCGAAATTTTGCAAAGAGTGCTTCTGCCGAATCATCATTTTTGATCACTGCATCTATGATTTTTTCCGCCTCATCCAATTTGTTCTCTTTATAATAGATATATGCAAGTTGAACTTCCCCGTCCATAAAATCAGGATCTGATTTTCTAATGGATTCAAGGATCGATTTCGCTTCATTCGTTAAGTCTTCATTGAAATAAGCAATGGCCAAATTATAGGATGACAAACCAAACTCACTGTCCTTAGCTCTTGCCTTCTCAAATTCTTTTTTGGCCTGTTCCGTTTTGCCTATCTTATAATATGTTAAACCTTTTCCCACATTACTTGGAGCAAAACTACCATTGACCAAAATAGATTTATCAAATTCCAAAATGGCAGCATCGTAGTTTTTACGTTTCATTGCGATAAGCCCGAGCATATAATAGCTGTAATACGAATCTGGGCGATTTTGAACCAATTCCAAAAACCCTTCTTCTGCTTTTTTTAATTCACCTTTTTTATAGTAAAACGAATAAATACCCTCTTTGAATGAGGTTGCATTTTCTTTATTATTCCGCACTGCGTTTTCGAGTATTGATAGACCTTTTTCTTCTTCACCCTTCTCAATATAACACTCTGCCACTTTGACCAAAAGAGATGCTTTTGGAACTTTGTTATAGGCTTTTTGGTAAGGAACAGCGGCCTCTAAATACTTTTTACGATTAAAAAGTGAGTTTCCTTCTTTTACGAGGGGAATAATTTCCGCAAAACGTACGTTCTCCGAAATTGTCTTTTCGGTTTCCATCGCTTCAGGAATGTCTTTTGTGTACTTGCGAGATTTTTGAATGTATTCGGTAGCTTTTTTATAATTTTCTTTTGTATTTTCTTCCAGTGAACGTTTATAATACAATGAGCCCAATCGAAAGTCTATCGCATCACTGTCAGGATATTTCTTTTTTAAATTTAAGTATTGGTTTTCTGCATCTTCCCATTTCCCTGCATCTTCTGCAATGCGACCTAAGGTGATAGCACTGAAAGGATCATCTGTAGATAGTTTTTCCAAACGTTTGATATAATCTTTTTCTTTTTTGGACTCCCCTGTTTTTGCATACAAACGTGCCAATCCTTGGATAGCACCAGGATTTTGCGAATCTAAACGAAGCGCTTCCAAATAAGACGACTCTGATTTTTTATTCTCACCAAACGCAAAATAGGCGCGTCCAAAAGCATTGTGTGGAGAGGGATTTTCAGGAGAAACACCCATAGCCTTACCATATTCTTCCAAAGCCTGTTTCCGTTTGCCTTGTCGTAAAAAACCATCACCCGATGTTATAAAACTTTGCGATTCAGCCAAAGTACGGACTTTTTTTAACTCATCCTTTTTTGCCTTGGGATGCGACTCGGCTTTTTTGATCACTTCCAAGGCTTCGTCAAATCTTCCTTGGTCGATGAGTACATATGCTAGATTTAGTCTGGGTTCAAAAAAATGGACATCCCATAAACTTGCATCCTGAAAACTAAGAGTTGCCTTTTTAGGTTCTCCCCATTTCCACTCACATATTCCTTGTTTGTTGCGAAGTTCGGCATTTTTTGGAATTTTTTTGGATGCATTCGTGGTTGTTTTTAAACAATCCGAATATTTATGACTTTTGATATAAACATTACATAACCCTAGATAGGCGTTAGGATTTGTATCAGCCAAAGAAATGGATTTTTTAAAACTACTCTCGGCATCGCCCAGCGCTCCATTTAAAAACTGAGCGTTTCCGTAAAACGCCCAAAGTGAACCATTGTTTGGTTGCAGTTCTATCGCTTTTTTAAATTCTGAAATTGCTTCTACGTATTTTTTTTTGGATATGGCATCGTTACCTTTTTGGATATAAGATGCAATTTTAGTAGATTGTTTTGCGTTGGTTGCGGATTTTAGATTGGGGTTGAGTTTTTCAGCCTTAGCAAAATAACGCTCTGCTTCATCATATTTTTTTAGTTCTAAACAAACATCGCCTAATTGGTTTAAAAGTTCAATTGGGTATGGAAATTCTTGTTTATCTTCCAGTGGTTTTAGTGCCACCAAACTTTCGTCATAACGACCAAGCGTTTTTAAGATCAAACCAACTTTATATGCATAGACCGTTTCTTCTGGCTTGAGAGAACTTAAAGTTTGGTATGTGATGAGAGCTTCTTCATTTTCACCCAATGTTGATTGAACAGTACCGAGTCCAATCAGCAGTTTTTCATTTTTTGGGTCTATATTTTTGCCTTTTTCGTAGCCAAGTTTTGCATTTTCGTAATCACCTAGTTGGTAATACGAAGCCCCGAGCAGTGAATATCCATCCACAAGTTCATAAGTGGAAACGGAAGTTTTGGCTTTGTCCAAGGCCGCTTCCATATTGCCCTTTTGAAATTCATTACTACCCGACGCGATGAGCTGGCGTGCTTCTTCAATTTTTTGCCTTTCATTTATGTCTGCTTTTTCTGAAGCGATATCCGATACTGTAACCGGACGAAACTCCCTAGACTGGCAACTTATCAAAAATAGAACGATGATAAAAAGTGATACATGTTTCATTTGTTTAATTTCTCTTCAAACTTTTTCATATCAGGGTATTTTAACTTAAAACTACGAACGGGAGCACCAGTTAACGTTGATTCGTTGGATGTCAAAATAGCGATGTTCCAGAAATTTTCAAAATTCCATGGAACCTCTTCTACTTTTGTGTTGCCCAAATACAGTTTGAATATTTTTTTTTCAATATCTGTTTCAATACTCAGTGTTCGCCCCTTTTCCTCATCCTCCTTCTGCCAACGGAAAGATGACCTAACAGGTGCAGAGTTCTCAGAAGCGCCAAATGAAATTATATGATAATCGTTGCCATCCACGTAAACGAGGAGACTGTGATCCTTTTGGTCAGTGACATAGAAACCAAAACTGCCATTGAGATTTTTTTTCAAATCCAAAGTGAGTTCGGCTTCAATGCGGTCTGGAATAAGGTCTTCAGTATACACTCCATACCAGCCTTTCGGTAGGTCTTTCGATTTTGCAAAATTCAAAGATCCAGGAAATGTGACTTGAAAATTAGGCGAAGGAGAAGTTAAATTCCAAAACTCTTCTGCTTCCCAACCAATACCATTTTCCAGGTTGATCGGCAAAGCAATGGATGTTATTTTTTTAGGACGGATAATTACCGTTGTTTTTGCATATTCAAAATTGGAATCATCTTTTGTTCGAACATATTGTACCGGATAACTACCGTAAGGCACACCAGACTCTGCATATTGGGTTTTTCCTTTTTTTTGCCCGCCAATGATTGTATCAAGACCCGTTGGAAAACTCGAAACCACAAGTGTTCCTTGTGAAATATCGTCATCCCATTCCTGAAACACCCGATTTGTTTTGCCTGCTCGCACTAGAATTGTGCGGTTCACTGGATCTTTTCCAGGTTTTGCAAATGAAAGTTTGTGCTTTCCATTTAATAATGGATAGGCGATGAGCGGTGCTTTGCCAATTTCTTTACCATCCAAATAGATGGAAGTACCAGGAGTGGTTGAAAATACAGAAACTGCTCCTTGGATGGAGGCAGTAAAAATTGTTTTTAATTCTTCGTCAGATGGTGCAGAAACTTCGGCAAAATAAGATGGAACAGAAGCTCCCAGTGGGATGAGTTGTTTTTTACCATGGAACACTTCGATGGATTTATTTTTTTTAGGATCTAGTTCATTTTCTTCTGAATACAAAAATAAAGAATTTCCAAAGTTATGGTTTAAAACAGGATCTTTATAAAATATTTCGATTTTGAACCGATTATCGTCCTTGGAAAGTTTTGCCTCTAAAATTAAATCAAGATCTTCTTTTTCAGCAAATTTTGGATCCGAAACCTTTGGTGATTTTTTATAAACACCAAGCTCTCTATGATGATAAAGAACCTTTTCCTCTAACAACTGTAAACTTGCAGTATCAAACTCCTCTGGGACTGCCACCCAAAGGAGAGAAAAATTAACTTTCGATTTATTTACCTGTCGTTCTTTGTGGTCTCTACCAGAAGGCAGGGGATCTACCTCCCCTAACTCTGGAGTTACAAACTTCGGTTTGGAGAAACTACGGTTTAGCGTTTCAATTTTTGAAACAGATGCACAAAACCCGAGGAAAACACAAAGAACTGGTAAATAAACATATCTCATTTCGTCTTATCAAAACTCTCTTTTGGTGTTAATTTAAGGCTTTCTTTTTGTACATCTTTTTTGATGTATTTTGAGTCTTCGACAGATTTCGCAGTCGTGATCACTTCATCTGACTTTGATTTGGTGATTTCGCGAGTTTTTGTTGCTTTTTCTAACTCTTCCACCGACGAAGCTTCGTTCATTTTTCGGAGTTCTTCGTTATTGGATCTAAGTTCGTTTGCAAGCGATTCGAATTCCATCATTTTGGTATTTTCAAAAACCAGCATTTCTTTCAATTCGGACAAAGATTGTTTGTCCATTGGTTTTATCATTTTATCACTGAGTTTGGTTTCGTTCCCAACTTCTGCCATTTTTTGTTTATCCACTACGATTTCATTTTCAGAATTGGATTTTCGAATGGCAATGGCTCCATCAAGCACAGTGTATTTGACCACACAATTTCCAACACAAGCAACGGCTCCCGTTTTTGCACTTGGATTTTCGACACTAGTCAAAAAGCTCGTTCCCCTAACGCCCGCAATCGAAGTTGGAGTTACAATATTAAAAGACTCTGTTTTACGTTCTTTCTTTAGAACAGTTACAAGTTTTCCGTATTGCATATTGATTTCGGTTTCCTTTCCTCCATCATTCGCAGCAACCGCCTGACTAATGCTAAGTGAAGTATTTTTATTGAGTTTGAGAACCCCATCTTCACCGATCAAAATTTCACAAGTTCCATTGCCACCAGTTACGATTGTATCTTTTTGGTTCAAAACATCACCTAAGTTTGGTTTGATTTGGTTTCCGTCTCGTAAAATTGCGACGTCTCCCTTCACAAAGGCAACCACAACATTATTAACGGATTCGTTTGAGTTCGATACAGCTGTGTTTGTATCTTTCGAATCCTTTTGGCAATTGACAGAAAACATGGCAAATATCGCCACAATTCCAATTAAGACTATGGATTGAGATTTGGTACGTTTCATAGTTTCTCCTCACTTAAACATCATTCTAATTTTATGTAACAACTGAGTGGCTGGCAACTCTTTTCCCTAATATCTTTTTGTGACAGCTTTTGTCCAATGATCCCTTCTTGTCACTCGGTGGGGTTTTTCTAGGCTTTCCAACATAGATTCTAAGCTTTTTCTCCGTGCTTCTACCAAAATATCTTCCCAATTTTGTAACATAGCGCATTCCATACCCAAATCGCAACAATGCACTGTTTGACAGGAATCTTTTTTTGCCTTCAATTCAGGGAAACTCTCCAAAAGGTCAGATTTGGATAAGTGTAAGATCCCCCACTCTTTGACCCCAGGCGAATCGATGAGGACGGTATTTTCTTCTAAAAATAATGCAAAGGAGTTAGTGGTTGTGTGTTTGCCTTTTTTGGTGCTTTCACTCACTAAATTGGTTTTTTGAACTGCCTTTTTATGCAAATGGTTGAGTAAACTTGACTTACCCACGCCCGAATTTCCGCAGAGGAAGGTTCGTTTGCCTTGGAACAAAGACCAAACAGAAGTTAAACTTTCTTCCGACGCAACAGATACACTAATAACTTGATAACCTAACTTTCTGTAATAAGATTCTTTTTCTTCTATCTCTTTTTCCAAAACTAAATCTTTTTTTGTGTAAACGATGATGGGGGAGATATTCGTATTATAAGATGCCGCAAGCAAACGATCGATAAACCCGAATTTTGTTTCTGGCTCTTTATAAGATGCAAGTATGGCCACTTGGTTTAGGTTGGCACAAAGTACATGGCTATCGCCAAAATCACTTTTTCGGGTCAAAAAATTTGACCTCTCCTCTTTTTCGAGTATAACCCATTCCGCATTCGACGATGGTTCAGCCCAAACGATGTCACCCACAACAAATGGGTGCCTATCGTGAGAGTTTCTCAAACGGAGTTTGCCCTTAAGAGTTGCCAATACGTAATTTGTTTCTTCCGAATAAATTTCGTAATAAGCGCCAAAGATCCTTGCGATTGTAAATTGTTGTTTACCCAAGCTTAGTTGCGACCAAAATAATGTAGTTCTTACATTCTAACTGATCCAGATGCAAACACAAGTTTTCTTTCCATTTTTCTATATGACTTTTTCAAGTTTAGCTCTGATTTCCGTTGGTATCTTTATTTTGCTTGGAGGTGGTATAAAGGATAGTCTGGGGATCTCCGCACTTGGACTCGGAATCATTTCAAGTGTGATCACGTTTTTAAATTACCCCAAAGCAAAAAAAAACGTACAAATCTCAGAACAAATTAGTAAACCCAAAAAAAGAGACGAACTTGTTCAAAATCTTTTTGCTTTGGAAAAATTCAAAGAAGAACTCATTTCATCCAATGATCCAGACCAAATCAGCCAGACCATTTCCCAATTTTTAGAATCAAAAATCCCCGCTTTGTTTGTCCAAGTTTACACTTGGGACGAAAACGAAGGGCAGTTCCGACCAAGACCATTTGGGCATGAAGGTGTAACGATGGCATCGATTCCTGTATTTGATCCATTTTTACTTTGGTTGTCAGATAGAGAAGGTATCCATTCAAAAGAAAATTTTCTGAATGTTTCCACCCAAAGTCATGAAAAAATCAAAGAACAAGCGTTAAACTTCTTTGACCGCACAAAGTCCGAACTTGTGGCAACACTTTCCATTAAGTCAAGTTTGGTTGGGTTCATTTTGTTCGGTCAACTAAAGAATCATAAAAAATACGATATCCAAGAAATTGAAATCATATTAGAAATACTTTCCGTTTCACTCATGTCTTTATCAAATTCGATGATTTACCAACAGTTATTAAATTTAACAGAAACTTTGGAAGCAAAAGTCAAAGAACGAACAAGGGAACTAGAAGAAACCCAAGCGCACTTAGTACAATCAGAAAAGATGGCATCACTCGGTGTAATGGTTGCAGGCATTGCACACGAAATCAACACACCAGCTGCCGTGATCAATGGTGCTGCCGATAATTTGGATGCTAACTTGGTTTATATTTTTTCGCATTTGAGCGAAATTTCCAATTTAATACAAAACATAGATTTTCGAACAATTTATGTAGACCTCTTATTTAGTTTCGTAAAAGAAGATCCAGCCAACAGAATTGACCCAAGAGACAGGTTTAAACTCAAACGCGAAACAAAACTTAAATTGATCGAAAATGGAATTTCAGAAAATGAAGCAATTGATCTATCAACATTTCTAATTGATCACCAAATCCTCCATATGCAAGAAGAGTTATTACGCATTTGGAAAGCAGGCGGGAAAGAAATTTTTGAAATGTTAAAAAACACCCTTGGGCTTCATCGAAATATCAAAAACATTAAGTATGCAATCCGCAATGTGGTGAGAATTGTTAAGGCGCTGAAATACTATTCACATCTTGGCCAAGCTTCCTATGAAGATGCCGACTTACATGAAGGTTTAGAAAACACTCTTGTGATCATGCAAAACCAAATCAAACAAGGTGTGTCAATAGAAAGGAATTATGCAAAATTACCACTCGTGAAGTGTAATATTGATGAGCTGAACCAAGTATGGACAAATCTTATTACAAATGCCCTCCATGCTATGAAAAAAGTAACCAAACCAAAGTTAATCATTACCACTCGTTTGGTGGAAGATCAATACGTACTTCTTATTTTTGAAGACAATGGCGCCGGTGTTCCTCTCGAAATCAAAGACAAAATTTGGGATCCTTTTTTTACCACAAAGGACCAAGGCGAAGGCAGTGGACTCGGACTTGGAATTGTAAAAGGTATCATCGAAAAACACAAAGGAAGAATTGAAATGGAATCAACACCTGGTCATACAAAATTTTTGATTTATTTACCGCTTGCAGGTCCTGGAGATGTACCAAGCATTCCTAAAGAAATGATACGGGAGATCAGAGGTTAGGTGATAGACAAAAACAAATACAAACCAGGTTTACTCGAAAACTGGGGGAGGCGGGTTTTAATTTCTCTTCATATACAACTAGGAAACAAAAAGAAACAAACTTTAAGTTTCTCAAAACAAAGCAATAGTTTGGTGTTTTGGGGAGTATTTTGGTCTTTTTGGATTGGCTTTTTGCCTTCGCTTTTGTTTGTTTATCTACTTAAATTTTTACCAGAAACTCCATTCGAAGAGTTGAATATTACTTACATCATTCAATTTGTTTTGATTTTAGTTTTTGTAACGTTACTAGAATTTTACTTTTTATTTCGATTAGGGTTTTATCTCGCATATCGCATGGGCGAATCTGCAAACATCGAACTTGCAGATGAACCAGAGCTGATCACACCAATACCAGGTATGTTTGCTCGGCTTGTATTAGAAATTCCTGATCCACGTATCCAAATGTATGGAATCGACCCATACAAACACCTAAACAAACGAGCGTTATTCTTTCGCACCTTACTTTATAAAAGCAAAGTGTTTTTATCAAATATAGTTGGAAAATTTATACTCAAATCAATTTTAGGAAGAACGAGCATTCGGTTTTTGGTTGATTATATTTCAGCACCCATCACTGGAATTTGGGATTCGATCACTACTTACTTGATTCTGAAAGAATTACAAAAACGAATCATCACTCGAAAAATTTCTGACTCTATACTAAATTATCTTAAAAGTTTACAACTGGATGTAAAAACAAAAGAGGTTGTGATTCGTACAATTGCGATTTCAATAGTTTATACAAAAACATTTCACCCTAATTTTGAATATTTATTATTTCATATGTTGGCCGACCTCAAAAACAGCGGTTATCTAAATGAATTGGATGATTGGGAAAACTGGGAGACGAATCTGCGAAATTTAGACCAAAATTCGCAAACCCTAGTGATTCGATTATTCATCATATTCGTTTGTTATGATGGCAAAACAAATTCTGAAGAAACTTTATCTCTAAAACGACTGGCATCCATATTTGATACAAATTTTCACAAAGATATTGAAACTTTATCTTCGCTCATTCGAGGCGGAAAACTTATGGACAGCATTCATTTTGTAGAAAGTTTTCTGGCTTTAGAAAAAATGAAAATGAACAAACAATCAGTCTAAAACATATAGGAGAATAATATGGCACAAGTAACATTAAAAGGCAATCCAGTTCCACTCGAAGGGAACCTACCAAAAATTGGAGACAAAGCACCCGATTTCAAGATCGCAAAACAAGATCTAGGTGATTTATCGCTGGGAGATCTAACAGGCAAAGTCAAAATTTTAGTGGCAGTTCCTAGTTTGGATACTTCGGTATGCGCGATCGAAACCAAAAAGTTCAATGAAAAAGCAGCAACAGAAAAGGAAATAACAACAATCATTGTTTCTGGCGATTTACCTTTTGCAATGAAACGTTTTTGCTCAACAGAAGGAATCAATTCAGAAAACTTGATAACAGGTTCCCAATTCAGAGATTTTTCATTTTCTAAAAATTATGGAACGCATATTGCTGCCGGACCTTTGGCTGGGCTTTCGGCAAGGGCTGTATTTGTTTTGGATAAATCAGATGTAGTACGTTATGTGGAATTGGTTCCAGAAATTGGCAATGAACCAAATTATGAAACCATTTTAGCAGAAGCAAAAAAACTAGTTTAAACCAAACCTCTTTAATTCATGGATTTGGCATTTGATATTTTTTTCATTTGTTAGATCCTGAATTAACTTTACTAGTTCTCTATCAAAACTAAAAAAAACACCCTTCCAATTCTCTTTTTTTAAAAATTCGACTGTATATCGAACAGCAAAGTTTCTTCTTTCTTCATCCATATGCCTAAAGGGCTCGTCTAAAATCAAAAACTCAATCCCTTCTTGTTTTCCAATTCTGTGAGCATATTCTAATCTTAAAATATAGTAAATTTGCTCTTTTGTCCCAGTGGATAAGTTGTCTAAATCTCTAGTATTTGCTGATTCATCGATAATTTTTAAACTTTCACTAAAACCATTCCAAATAATTTTTTTGTCTAAGCCCGTTTCCTTCATAGAATTCATCCGCAATTGCAAAGCATTGACAAGTTGGGCCATTTGATTTTGGCTTTCTGTTTCCATTTCTCCAAATATTTTGGACAACTCTTCAAAGGCGGCAAACTCAAACAAAACATTCTGGTATTCTTTTTCTGCTCTATCCATATCCTTTTTGCTCAATTCCCAATTTTTTTGGGCAGGGATCAGCTCAGACTGTAAAACAGCTTTTTTAGAATCTAGTTCGTTTGTTAACTCAGAATATTGTTTTTCTAAATTTTTCAATTCTTGTTTTTTTGAAGTATTTTCTGATACAAATTTTTGTTTTAAAATACGATCTTCGGAATTATATAAAGACGTTATGCCACGATTCTCCCATTCACTCAATTTATCTTTCACGACGAGTTTCAATTCATTCACATTCGAAAGCGAATGATCTTTCAATAAATTGGAAACCATTAAATCTAAATTTTTCATTCGATCCAACCGAACCCTAATTTGGAGGTATAATTCAGAAATTTCTTTCTGACTCCCAACCCCAGAGTCTTTCCAAATTTGATTTAAACTAATTTCTGCCTCTGAAATAGTTTCGACTAAACCTGCTTCCTTTTGCTCTAACGCATGTTTCTCTGTCTGTTTGTTTAAAATATCTTTATCGATTTGATCTAACTCTAATTTTAATTTTGTAAAATTATTTTCATACTGACTCAATGCGAACTGTATTGATTCGGAATCAGCAGAAGGACATTTTAAGTCTCCCATTGAATTTGTTTCAATTTCCCGTGTAAGTTGTATCAAATTAGTTTTTAATTTTTCTTCATCCCTAACTGCTGAGGTTTTTTTGGCTTTATAGAAAAGTACAGCACTAGATACAATAAGAAACAATGGAATTAGCATATAAGGCAGAAAAGCAAATTCTTTAACCACCAAAACCACAGCACCTAATACCGAAAAAACCATAAGAAGGGAGGAAATCAATAAAAAGGAAAAATTCCACTCCACACGACTCAGAAAAGAAACGGAAGATTGTAACTCCAATATTTGTTTTTTCCAACCACTTACTAGCGGAATGAGTTTAGAAATTTTTGAAAAATTAGTTTCTAGTTCTAATTTTTGATCTCTTATCTTTGCCAAATAAGAGTTAATCGATTTGATTCTTTCTGAATTTTCGATTTTTAAAGTTGATTGTGATTTGATTATAGATTCTAATTGGACAGTTCTTTCGTCCCATTTTTCACCGAGCAAACGCTCATCAGAATTTTTATTCTTTTGGCTCTCTTCCCATTCCAAAATCAATTTGTATGCTTCATCAAATCTTTTATGGTTTTCCCGTTCTTCGAATTCTTTAATTTTAGATTCTAATTGAATGATTTCTTTATCTAGGTTTGTTTTTTTTGTAAATAATTCTTGTTTTTGAATTTCTAAATTGGGGAGATTTAAAAATTTTGATGAAACAAGGCTCAGAGTTTCCTCCGCTTTTTTGAATTCTTCTATTTTTAAAGTTAAATTGTCTAAAACTAATTTTAATCGTTTTCCCGATTTTTTTCGCGGAGATTTATCGAAATTTTCAATCGCATTTTCTTTCAATTCAGATGGATTCAATCCACTATCAAAAATACTCTGCTCAATTGATTTTATCAAATCACCATCATCCAAATCAACATCCATCATTCCTTCACGAATGACAAGGGAGTTCATAAAATTTTCGTTTTTTAAATTTTTTGGCTTTGTATCAGATAAAAATGCCTCTCGATTTTCTTTACCATAACGATCGTTAATTTTTTTTCCGTATTTTTTTGACCCGACAAGTTTTACGAGAGATGATACGATGGAATCCAGTATGGTGGTTTTACCAGATTCGTTAGGCCCATAAAAAATTGTGACTTGTTCTAATTGAAATTCTTTATCTTTGAAGATTCCAAAATTTTTTAATGATAATTTCATCTTTTTTTGTTCGCCTCAACAATCATTTGCAAACCTAAATTCCGAGTAAGTTTCCAAATGGAAGGATCCATCTCAGATTGTTTCTGATTCATTTTATCTAAAAATTGTTTGATGAATTCATTATCACCTAAATTTTCAATGACCCTGATTCCAGTTTCATCTTCATCAAAATCTAAAATTCGAAACTTTTTACCCCAAACGGATGTTACTTGACTTATCAATTTTCGTTTTTCTTCCATCGATTCTACATAACCTTCAAATCGAATGCTCACCCAATCATACGGCGAATACTTTTCCAATTCTAAATCAATGGGTTCGGTTGGTTTTCCATCAATTCCAAGTGTGATAGCCAATTGGTGGTATTGACCAGCCTGTACAATGGGCAAAGGTTCTGTTTTGATATTTTTCCCATTGACTTCGATATAAATTGCATATCTGGGTCCTAATTCTCCACGCCGCCAAACACGCGAAGAACCCGCATACTGCACATTACAGTTTCCAATTAGGCTTTCTCTTTTTTTATGTAAATGCCCAACGGCTAAATAATCCAATTGTAGACTTTGAATGTGTTTAGGATCAATGTACGAACCACCTTCTTCTTCCTCTTCATCAAGCCCAGTGAAACTCATGCCAGATACGGTTCCATGCGCCAAACCCAACCTAGGCAAATGAGTTTTTGGTGATGGTGGATTTAATAAAAGATCCGCATAGTTTTCTTGGTGAGGAATGCTCACAAGTTCCACCTCGCCCAAATTTTCGAGTGAAAAAGGGATTGAATCCAACATTTTTATTTTTGGAGACCAATCAAGTTCCGTATAACTATAGTTTTTTGACTTTCTGTATAAAATTTCGTGGTTTCCAGGAAGATAATAGATTGTGCCAGAAAACTTTGTACAGTGAGAAATAAATTCAGAACGTAAACTTTCTAAGTCTGGGTAGGAATCAAATACATCCCCCGCAAACAAAATTTTTTCGCATTGTTTCGATTCTGCGAGCTCAATGATGCCAGATAAAACGCCAAAACAATAACTTCTGTCATTTTTGGCACTTAGGTGGAGGTCAGATACCTGTAATAATTTCATATTTTGATCCAGGGGAAAGTATACACTCCCCCTGGGACAAAATAGTGGGAACTCGAAAAAAAATCAAGTGCCCTTATATCACTCTATCTTTTTTAAACTCCGCAATTTTGGTGTCGTCATAACCTAAAGATTTTAAAATTTCGTCCGTGTGTTCTCCATGTTCTGGCGGGTGGTTGCGGTATTGGAAGGGAGTTTCAGAAAAATGAAATGGAGATCCAAACTGTAGTATATCTCCATACTTTGGATGATTTTTTTCGAAGACCATACCTCTTTCTCGCATATGCTGATCTTTTGACACTTCTTCCATATTCAAAATAGGCGATAAACAAGTGTCAGTATGATCAAAAATTGGTCTTAAATCTTCCCAAGTTTTAGACTGAAAATATTCGGTTAATTTTTGTTTAATGATTGGAAAATTTTCTTCCGTCATGGGAGTCTCTTTTGTCAAATTTTCGAGGCCAGCTACTCTCAAAAACGTTTGAAAAAACATATCCTCCAAAGCACCCAAGGCCACATAACGGCCTTCCTTTGTTTGGTAAACATTATAATTAGGAAGTTTACCAGATAAAATATCATTTCCTGCCTCTGGAGAATTTCCGCTTGCAGAAAGGATACCACCATAGAGAGAAATAAACTGCAAAGAAGCATCTGTCATTGAAACATCAATTCGTTGTCCCTGTCCTGTTTTTTCGCGGTGGTAGAGAGCAGCAAGAATAGCAATAACTGCCGTTAATGTTCCACCACCTACGTCTGCTAGCTGAAACCCCGCTGGTCTCGGTGGGCTGCCTGTTTGATCAAGCACACCTGAGATTGCCAAATAATTCAAATCATGCCCTGCATAATCGACATACTTGCCCGTTCGTCCATAACCAGATATGCCGCAATAAATGAGTTTTGGAAATTTTTCTTTTAGGACATCATAACCAAGCCCCATTTTGTCCATTCCATCTGGCCGAAAACCTTCGAGTAAAATATCTGCCGTTTCCAAAAGTTTGAATAAAATTTCTTTTGAAGATTCTCTTTTGAGATTGAGGGTGATGGCCTTTTTATTTCGGTTGAGCATCATATACAATGCAGGGTATCCCGTTTTACCTTTGAACATTGCCCTTGAGCCGTCATAAGCTCTTGGATTTTCAATCTTGATCACTTCAGCCCCCATGTCAGCAAGGTGTTGGGAACAAAGTGGGCCTGGTAACAATAAGGATAAGTCCACAACTTTCACTCCATTAAGTGGACCCTTGTTTTTTGAATTAACTTCTTTTGACATTGTTTTTAATTTATTTCCTTTTATATTTTGATAAAAATTCAATATTTATTCGTAAATAAAGATAGGAGCAAAAAATCTCTTAGTCTTTGCATCGGAATGAAATATGCCACTCAGGCAATCTGGTAAATTTATTTTCATAATTTTATTTTTCGCATTTTCGTGTAAGACGATCATTCCTAGCAATTTTTCCTTACTTTTTGGATCTTATTTTGTTTCCACTGTTGGTCAAGGTTCCATAGTTTACGCAGCTGATAGTTTTTTATTTACAAGTGAAAGCGGAAGACAAGCAGAATTCGCAGTTCGTTTGAACATAGAGCCGAACAGTTCAGTGAGATTGGGCCCGATTTCAATCTCTGATTCCACAGAGAGCAGATTACTTTCATCTACTTACATTGAATTCGACTCAGACAATTGGAATGAGCCACAATACGTTCGTTTTGCGGGTGTGGATGATATAATAAATGATGGAAATCAAAATTATCTCATTTATTTGGGATCATTACAATCGTCAGACATTCGTTTCCAAAATAACCCTACACCCATTCTTCTTGCAGTCAATACCGATGATGAAACTTCTGGCGTTGCAGCGAGCCCAAATGTTGGTCTCATTACATCTGAAAATGGAGAATCGGGAACCATAGCTTACGTGTTACAAACAAGGCCAATGCGCCCAGTGATCATTCGAAATTTTATCTCACTGGACATGACAGAAGCTACCGTTGAATCAATCGAACTTATTTTTACCCCTGACAATTGGTTTATACCGCAAACAGTCATCGTAACTGGAGTTGATGATTTTAGCATCGAAGACAGTACTTTCCAAATTACCGCTGATCCTTCAATTTCTGAGGATCCTTCCTACCAAGGAAAATCAATACCCATCATTACTGGAACCAATGTCGATAACGATACCGCTGGTTTTACAGTTGTAAATCTAGCCGGACTCACCGTTTCAGAATCAGGAAATTCGACTAACTTTGCCGTGGTGATGAATACTCTCCCCACGAACGCTGTCACAATCTCCTCACTCTCACCTACACCCGCAACAGAAGGAAACATAAACCCAACGAGTATTGTTTTTCAACCAAACGAATGGTTCACTCCTAAAATTGTGACTATCGCCGGAGTGGATGATTTTATTGCTGATGGCAACCAAACCGTAAATATTGTTTCCTCTGTTGTCAGTTCTTCTGATACAGATTACAATGGTTTGGCGGGTCCAGTATTTCCTTCATTGACCAATTTGGATGATGATGTTCCAGGTTTTGTATTAACTTCCCCTGGGAATTTCGTTATTTCTGAAAACGGGGGTCTACTCCACTTCGGAATTCGATTGAGTTCCCAACCTCCGCCAGGGTTCACCGTCACGTTGTCTGGCATCAGTGAGAACAATGCCATTACAAATATTAGTACAAATAGTATCGTCTTTAATAGTTCCAATTGGAATGTTGATCAAAATATCACTATCACTACAAATAATAATTTTGTTGACGAAGATACACGAAACGTCTTGGTAAATTTTGGATCTGTCTTAAGTGGAGGTTCCGCCGACCCTGTTTATAATGCAATCTCTCCTCCATCATCTATCACCATACAAGTGACAGATGATGACAGCGCAGGAATCGTCGTGAGCCCAACTTCGGGTTTGACAGTGGATGAAAATGCAGGGCCATTGACAACAACATTTACCGTAGTACTCAGTTCAGAACCAACAGGAAATGTATCCATCCCTTCTGTCAATTCTAATGATACATCTGAGATCACCGTTTCTCCGAGTTCTTTGATTTTCACTCAAGCCAATTGGAACATTGCACAGGCAGTGACTTTGAGTTCCGTTGTAGATGGAGTGACCGATGGAAACAAAAATGTAAATATAACTTTTGCTAATGCCACTTCAGTCGACCCAAAATACAATGCATTGGTGATTCCTGCCGTAACGGCCACAAATATAGACAGTTTGGATCCTATAGTTCGCATCCAAAATCTATCCGCAAGTACCATGCCAGAAGATGGAAGTACGATCATCACAGTGGAAATCAGGCTTACGATACTACCTGCTTCAAATGTTGTCATAACACCCATAGCGAGCTCAGATAATACCGAAGCAGTTTTACTCAGTAGCACTAGTGGAGTTAGTCCCACAAGAACACTTACGTTCACAACAAACACAGGCGAGGTGGCATCCTATTCAGGAAATTCGAGCCAGAGTGGATGGAACGTACCGCAAATCATAAGGATTCGTTCGGTGGCAGATTCATTTGATGACGGGAATATTCCTGTACAAATCCAATTTCCAAATGTTTCCGGTTCATTTTACGCTGGCAAAAAACCCGATGATAATGGTTCCATTCCAGCGTATGATAAAAATACGGGAATACTCACAATCACCGTCATAGACAATGATACGGCAGGGTTCATAATCTCAAACAATACATTGAACTTAAGCGAGGCAGGGGGTAATGAGAGTTTTACGGTTCGATTAAATTCTGCACCATGTAACACCCCTTCTAACCGTGCCAATTGTACATCAGGTTCACTCACCATACCAATTTCTTCCGAAACATTTTCTTTACCCGACACGACACAGTATACTTACACACCCTCTAGCCTAACATTTAACGAATCCAATTTTGGCACAACCCAAGCAGTGACAGTCACACCAGCGAATGATGCCATTGATGAAACAAACATTCGTTCGCATACTTTGACATTAGGTATGGTCACTGGTTCAGGAACTGATTACGATGGACTTAAACCCAGTAACGTAAGCATAAATATTACAGATGATGACAATCCAAATCCAAAAATACTATTTGTATTAAAATCAGGAGAACCCTATTTCACAACGGAGTCTGGTATCAATACCAAATACGAACTTCGCCTTGGGAGTCAACCTCTTGTGGGCAACTCTGTAACTGTGACACTTTCATCTTCTGATGGAACAGAAGGAAGAATAAAGGATGGGGGGAGTGAAGTGATTTCAAAACAATTTGTTTTTGATTCATCCAACTGGAGCACAGCAATTGAAGTTCAAATTTCAGGACAGTCTGATGATGGAGATACAACTAATATAGGCTATACGGTCTCTGTATCAGGTACTGAATCGGGAACAAATCCTTTTTGGTATGTCTCCTATTTGGGATCTACAGGCGCCACTGCCAACTTAGTCAATTACAGCTTGGACACAAACCCAATCACTGTGGTTACGCCCACAAGTATGACAATGGCCGAAAATGCGGCACCATTCCCGATTTATATTCTTTTAAACCAAATGCCAACTGATGATGTGAGTATCCCCATAACGCTGTCGGATAGTTTTCCTTGCCGCTTGATTCCTAGTCTGGACTTGCGACAATTCAATATCAGCTCCAATTCTCTTACAATCACTCCCGCCAATTGGAACACCATCGGTGTACATAATACGGTCACAGTAACACCAAACAATGATGATGTGGATGATGGAAATATAAATTGCCCCATATTGGTAGGAGCTGTAAGTTCGAATGATTTGGCTTTCCATAATTATGACCCGCCGAATCCAACTTTAACACTAAATGACAATGATACGGCTGGTTTTACAACATCAGGATTCAGTCCAAATTCAATCATCACATCACAATCAGGAGCTAGTTCCGAATTTTACATCAATCTCAATACACAACCCACAGCAGATGTGACCATAAATTTCATAACTAACCCAGCAGGTGTAGTGAGTTTTTTGTCCTCACCCCTTGTGTTTACTCCAATCAATTTCAATTCAGCGCAAACTGTGCAATTACAAGGGATCAACAATGGTAGTGTAACAGATTCAAATTATACAGTTTCTTCTGATACAACGAGTGTAGAAAACTCCACGTTTGCCATCAATTCTGCAACTTACAATGAAGTGAGCGCTATCAGTTTGCCCGCCTTGCATATTTATTATATTTATGATTTGATGCCTTGTTTAGATCCTTCCATTGTTTCAGTCTGCTCGAGTTCGCCAGATCCAAATGGTGGTTTGGTTTCTTCACCCATTTTATCCACAACGGAACTCGGTGGTGAAGCCAGGTATCAAATTCGATTGAGGGCACGCCCTATTTCGGATGTTACAATTTCCGTATCTTCATCTAATTTGTCAGAAGGAAATTCTAGTGTTTCCAATATCATATTTACACCTAATAATTGGAATGTGTTTCAAAATATCGTTATGACAGGTGTGGATGATTTTATAAACGATGGAAATGCAAATTACAATTTGATTTTTGGATCTATGAGTGGAGGTGGAACTGGGTTCAATGGAGAAATCCTTCCTGTCATTAGTTTAATCAATACCGACAACGATTGATGCGAAATTCATTGAACATATCCCTGTTTTTTTAAGATATCCAGAGCATCCGTTCCCAGGCTGTCTTGTTTAGTGTAAGATTTATTTTGGCCACCCACTTTCCAAAATTGAACGTACGCAGTCGGATCATCACTCGGTTTGCCAAAACTAGCTTCATATAACAATTCACAGTTGATAGAACAAGAATCCATTGTTACACCAAACGAACCCACCCTGATCTCAGACTTTGGTACTTGTTTTTGGTTTACTCGCACTTCCAAAACTGGAAAACTCACGTCTGGATACACTTCAAAACTTAATAACAAATCCTTTTTTGGTCTACCCAACCAAACAACAGTTCTACCTAAATCTTTAATTTTTCCATTTTCTGACTCACTGTCGATACGAATTTTTCCATAGGGAGCCGTGATTTTTACTTCGATATTCCCGTTGGGTATTTTAACTTTTACAAAATACAAAGGTAGTTTCGGTTCCAAACTCCGGAGTTTTTCCCAAAGAAAACGAATTCGTTTTTTAACATCTGCTTCCAGCGGTTCAGTATCTAATAAATCCATTCGGTTGATACGAATCAAATTTTCTTGATGCGGATCTTTTTCGCTATCTCCATATAAATAAAATTCATTTCCTACACCACCTTGCCAAAACTGCCCCACTTCATGAAAACGAAACGACCTTTGGAGCAAAAATTCCCTTCCCTCACCATAACATTGTGTGGACCGAGTTTCACCATAGTATGTTCGTTTGGTGGTATTTTCCAAAAGCGAGTTCAATTTAAATTCTGATAAAGTCAAACCATCTAAATCGGTTGGTATTGGAAGTTTTAGTTCATCCAAAACTGTAGGATACAAATCTACTGAACGTGTCATCGCTGTTATCGTTTTAGGATCCTTCTTATCTGGAAATTTTATCAAAAGTGGAACATGGATATTTTCTAAAAATAAGTCCTGCCCATGTCCATAATGAGTATTGGTACCTGTAAAAGGTGAAATGGCATGTGCTTCGTTCATCACCTCACCATGGTCTGCGGTAATGATGATCAAAGTATTATCCCATAGCTGATTGTTTTTTAAATGTTTAAATATTTTACCAAGCTCTTCGTCAACAAAGGCTACTTCTCCCAAATAATTGAGTTTACGTTCATCCAAAACTTCCTTTGTTTTGACTCGTTCCGTAAATCCAGGAGGTGGGGTGTACGGTTTATGCGGATCGTTATAATTGATAAATAAAAAAAAAGGTTTGTCTTTTCTTCTCGATTCCAATGTTTTTAAACTTGCGCGAGTGATTTTTTTTGTATCGTCGGACTCCCGTGAATAATCAAACAACTGTTCGAAGCCAACATTCACACCCAATCCATTTTTTTCTGTTAAAAATGGATTATTTCCCACCATCATTGTTTGGTAACCATGCTTCTGCAAATAACGAGGTAAAGGTTTTTTCACTTCCTTATAAAATGCTAAAGCTTCCGATTTTGGAGTGGGGTAATCCCAAAAATTAACTGGGTTTCGCGATGCAAAACGTCCAGTAAAAAAAACCAATGTGGACGGCCTTGTCCAAGCAGCATTGACCAAGTGGTATTGAAAATCGTAGGCTTCTTTTGCAAATGATTCTAAATTTGGAGTGACATTGTAATTTCCGATCACATCCCCACGGAGGCTATCAATGACAACCCAAATGACATTTGTTTTTTCAGAAATGGAATTTAAGGATTTTTCTTCTGGTTTCTGGCAAAAGACAATATGGAACAGTGAAAAAAAAATAAAGAGTTTAGATAAAAAACGAAACTGATTCCAAACCAAACGTTTACGATTTGACATCAAACATTTGCAATGCGGTTAGCCAAACACCAACCAAAATAAAACCTATACCCAACCATTGGGTAAAATTCAAACGTTCTTTAAAAAATATAGCTGAAGCAATGAGTACGATAATAAAACCACTGGAGGTAAATACAGGGTAAGCCAAAGAAAGCTTCAAACCCTTACCTAACACGTGCTTATATCCGAGCAGAGCCAATCCGAAACTAGCCAAACCAGCTATAAAATATGGATTGAGTAAACCTAAAACCAAAGCAATCAAACCTTCTTTCGGCAAACTTCCTTGTTCTTGTAATGCCGAAGTTTTAATCAAAATATTGGCCAAGGCATTGAAGAATACCGCTATGCAGAAGATGATGAGAATTTGGAATTGCATATGATAGATACAAAATTTGTTCTATTTCCAAGCAGGTCAAATAGAAAATGATAGAGAAAACTCTCAACTTCCGCAACCTTTCCTTATGTTATTATGATTCTGAATCCGATCTTCCAGTACTTCTTTTTTGCCATGCAAACGGTTATAGTGCAGGTTGTTACAAAACCTATTTCCAACGTTTCCAATCCAAATACCGAATCATAGCCATCGATTTCATCGGGCATGGAAAAAGTGAATTTTCCATTCAATTTGAAAATTGGAGGTTTTTCAGAGACCAAGTAATCGCAGTGATCGAAAAAGAAAACCTAGAAGATGTAACGGCCATTGGCCACTCTCTCGGAGGGGCAAGTATTCTACTCGCTTCTGCTAAAAAACCAAAATACTTTCGAAAACTCCTCGTACTCGACCCCGTTGTTCTCGGTTGGAAATTATTGACACTTGCCAAATTTTTAGGAAACCCTTTAGCGCGGGGGGCTGCCAAAAGGCGAAAGGATTTCCCGTCCATAGATCTTGTTAGGCGAGCATATCGAAAATTTCCTGCCTTTGCCAATTTTGATCCAAATGTCTTCGAAGATTATCTGGATTCATGTTTTGTAAAAACAGAAGGAACGAAAGAGGTATCCTTACGGTGCGACCCTCGTGTAGAAACCAGGATTTTTTCATTCGCACATTATAATGTTTTTTTAGACTACTATAAAATCAAAACAGAAACCCATGTTCTGATTCCAGATCCATGGGAAGTTTGTTCACCCAAGTTGGCAAAACTCATCACAAAAAAGAACCCTAATTCAAGTGTTACGATCCGCCAAAATTATACACATTTTTTCCCTTTTGAAAATCCAAATGAGACTTACGAATGGTTAGTCGAAAAAATTGGTTAAATTTAAATATTGATCGCTTCTCCAAGTACTGCGGCCGCTGCTTCCATCACCGATTCGGAAATCGTTGGGTGTGGGTGAATGATCCCAGACAATTCGCGAACAGTTATCTCCATATTGGCACCTAATGTCAATTCGGCAATGAGTTCAGTGGCACCACTCCCGATGATATGCGCACCGAGTATTTCTCCGTGTTTAACGTCCGTTACGAGTTTTACCATACCCGTTGTATCCCCCTGTGCCTGGGCACGCCCACTGGCTGTAAAAGGAAATTTACCTGTTTTGATTTCATAACCCAAAGATTTGGCTTTTTCTTCTGTCAAACCCACACTCGCCACTTCAGGGTGGCAATAGGTACAAGCAGGTATAAAATCATAATTGAGCCTCGAAGCTGTTATGTTATGTGGGTTACCCAGCCGGATGGATATATCTTCCGCTGCCCGAATGCCTTCTGCACTTGCAACATGAGCAAGGGAAGGGGTGGGGATACAGTCACCGATTGCATAAATATGATCGATCGTTGTACGGTAACCACTACCCACTTCGATGAATCCATTTTTTAATTTGATACCAACCTCTTCCAATCCCACATTTTCTGTATTTGGTGATATTCCGACCCCAACGATGACTTTATCAAATGTTAATTTTTCTTTTTTTGCAGTCCTTCGGTCAGCAATTACGAGCTCAACGGAATTTTTAGAAAGATTGGCAGATTCCACCGCATAACTCAAGTAAAACTCGATACCTCGTTTTTTAAAACTCCTCTCGAGCACCCCGGAAATTTCGTGGTCTTCGTTTGGCAAAAGATGATCTTGGAATTCGATGATTGTGACTTTGGAACCCATACTTACATAAAAATCTGCAAACTCCACTCCGATGGCACCTGCCCCAATGATGGCCAAATTGGGTATGAGTTTTTTTTCCGACATCGCCTCTCTAGCAGACAAAACCAAATTTTGGTCGAATGATAAAAAAGGTAATGTTTTATTTTTGGCACCTAATGCCAATACAAAGTGATCTGCCGTATAACTTTCGCTACTTCCCGATTCAGATTTAACATTGATTGTTTTTGAGTCTAAAAAACTAGCAGTTCCACTGACAACGGTAACTTTATTTTTTTTCATCAAAAATTCTACACCCTTTGCCATTTGGTCAGCCACGGATCGAGAACGTTTGATAACTGCTTCAAAATCGGCTCGCACATTTTCGCAAGAAAGCCCAAACGATGCCGCTTTTTTTAAATGTTCCAAAACATGAGCACTTTCCAGTAGGGCTTTTGTAGGAATACAACCCCAATTCAAACAAACGCCACCTAATCTTTCTTTTTCGATTACACAAGTTTGTAAACCCAATTGGGCGGCACGGATTGCGGCAACATAACCACCAGGCCCTCCTCCGATGACGATAACTTGAAAGTGATTTGGATTTGTCATATGTACTCCCAATGAATTGGGATACCGTACGAAACCTAGAAAGTCAAGACCTCTTTTTTGCGACGATGAGCATCCTGGCACCTGTTTTTAGGTACTTCTCACCATCATAATTTCCATATAAATGCATAAGATCAAATTTATAATCATCCAAAAAACTGCGGATTTGGGGAAAATGAAAAACTCGCATTGTATGTTTATCTTTTAAATCTTTTTTATCCAGATTGTAAACGTAATTCACTTCCACGATCGCAATATCATCTGCTCTTGTTAAGCGAAATCCGCGATTCCTACGAATCGAAACAGATCCCTGTTTTACATTACTAACAGTCGTTATGGGTTTTCTTTTGATTTTATGTATTGGGTCTGCGTTCCAAATTTCCAAAACGAGAAGCCCTGCCTGTTTTAAATTTTTATGACAGTTCCTTAAAAAATTACCAACATCGTCATCATTCAAAAGATAATTGAAAGTTCCGTACAAACATACAACTGCATCCACCGGTTCTTTCAAAAGATAGGACTCCATCCTACCATATTCATAATAACAATGAGGAAATCTTGTTTTGGCTATTTCAAGCATACGTTTGGATGCATCCACACCCAAAACCTTAAATCCCATACCTTGGAGTTCTTTTACATGTTCACCAGTGCCGCAACCCACGTCCAAAACGGTTTGGATCTTATGTCGTTTAAAATTATCCCGTAAAAAAAGAATTTCTTCTGAAAATTTCCGACTCGCCTCTTCAATGGTAAAATAATATTCAGCAAGTTCGGTATAGAGTTTCATTTGGCCTGGCTTGGGGGGAAAATCATTTTAGAGAATCCGAATTTTGCCCGTTATATATAGTAACGGTCAAATGCCCATGAAACGATATGTAATTCCTATACTTTTTTTTGCAATTGGAGTCACTCTCCAATTCTTCTTCTATTTTTCTTGGGTCAGTTTCACTTTGCTTTCTATTTCCACCCTACTTTTGGGTTTATTTCTATACAGTTTGGATTTCCAAACCAAAGAAAGTATCGAAACTCAAATCCAAAATCAAAACAAGTCAGATTCAGTCCTTTTTGTTTTGGATGAAATTCCTCTCAAAGACAATGCAGAAAACCGAGTGGTTCCAAAAGAAAATATTTTCGCAGAAGAAAGTCCAATCATGTTAGCAAAGTCAATTCGTTCCAAAGAAGATCGAATCCAATTTTTAGAATCGATCAAACCACTTGTTTTGGATTTACAAAATACAAAAATTTCCTCTGTTTTATACGCCTATTTTGATGGTATTCATTTTACAGAAAGCCTTTGGCAAAAGGGATCTGTACTCATCGAATCCGAACCAAACCCTATTGAATGGGAAATTTGGGAAGAGGATAGAATCAAAGAATGTTTGCCATTGGTATCGAAGAACAAACTTTATATTCCTATTTCTATCAACCAACATTTGTTTGGTTGTTTTTGTTTATATACCAAAGAATCTTGGAAAGATTCCGACATTCAAAACTATTGGGAAAAAGCTACAGTCCTTGCCGAAAGTTTATTTACCCAAAAAGAATACAGCAAAGTCACTAAGGTTTTTGAAACAGGGCTCCTAAACCAATCTTTTTTCTATAATATCACCAAAACAAAGTTTGATTCAAAAGAAAAAGAAAACCTATTACTCATAAAATTCATAAATACTGAGTATTTAAAAGAAATATCAATTTGTTTGGATCATTATGGAAAAAAATTGGGTTATTTAGGTTTAGGTTTATTCCAATTGGAATCTGATCTTTTTGCCGCACTCATCCCCAATCAATTTGCCGATGAGTTTTCAAATTTTTTACAACAATTTGTTGAAGAGTTAGATGCGATGGGATTCCCATCTGAAATTGCCATTGGATTTGCAAACAAGGCCAATCAAAATACAAAGTTTGATATTTGGATTAAATCAGCGTATCAATCTTTAGAAGAAAATATTCAGTATAACGCGGCTTAAATGGATCCACTGCTGGATGAAAAATTCATTTTAACACTTTCTCAAGTTCTCCCAGAGTACTTCCAAAAAACTCTGATGGTTTTTCCAGAAAGAGAGGCTTACGGGCCTTCGAAAAACGAAGGTTTGTGTTTTGAAAATTGCACCAACGTTGGTTTTTTTGGAGATATCAACGGTAAACTCTACCTAGCTTTGGATGGATACACAAAACTAAAACTGTTACCAAAAATTGCAAGTGCCTTCCAGATTGACCCCACTTCTCGCGCCCACTCTGCTTCTATCATGATGGAATTTGCAAACCAAATTGCAGGCAAACTCATTAGTGAAATGCGTTTGGGAAGATACGATATAGACATTCTCCCTCCCGAAAACTTAAACCATAAATTGGTTCCTATATCACTCGAACATTTCCGTCAGTACATTTTGATTTTTAATTTAAAAGACAGACGTGGTGAAGATTATATGGGCAGGTTATATCTTATTTTGTTGTTGGAAAAATTCCCAATCCCAAAATAACCATTCTGTATGAAAGCACAACTTTCGGCTTTACCACTCATTTTAGCCTACTCCGGTTTCATCAAAAATAAAAAGGTGGAACAAAGGGAAATCTACCTACCTTCCGGAACAAGAGCCTTCCATTTTTTTCCGTTAGGAAAAAATCCAAATTCACTCCCTGGGATTTACATCCAACACGGAATGAGTGTGATGGGTATCGACGATCCTCGTATCATAGATCTATCCATTAATTTTGCTCATTGTAATTTTAGTGTCATTTTACCTGAATTAAATGAAGTCAAAGGTTTACTTATCGATCCAAAAACAATTTCTCATATCCAAAATCTAATTTTCGAAATTCCGACAGTCAAACACCTGTACAATGGCGAGCAATTTGGTTATTTATCTGCTAGTTTCTCTGGTGGTATGGGTCTCATCGCTGCATCCAGAAATACGGCCCGTTCAAATCTCAAATCCATGATGCTCATTGGTTCTTATTGTGATTTTAATGATACGGTCAAATTTGTATTTCAAAATTATGATAAAGATACCTACGGTGTTTTGGTGGTTTTGTACAATATGTTTCGTAGATTGAGTCCAGATCTAAATAACGAATTAGAACACGTGTTTTACGAAGCGGCTCTGGACAATGGCTTGCGCAGACCAGAGCCTCTCGCTCCCAAACTTTTGGCCAAAACATCTAAAAATGCTCAAAATTTTTTCAAAGAATTCGAATCCTCCGAATCATTCCGAAAAAAACTGGGCGACGACATCCTTGGCGTTGTGGGTGATCTGCCCACCCAACTTTCCCCATTTTACCAAATCAAATCCTTAAAATCACCTGTTTCCCTCCTCCACGGAGCCGATGACCCCGTCATTTCTCCATTGGAATCTGGGAAATTGGCGCAAATCTTCGAAATGTTAGACATAACTTATACTTTCCGGACTTCCACTGCCCTCACACATGGGGATAGCCTGCCCCTCCATTCACAAATTTTCGGGGTTCCTGCACTTTTAGAAACCTTCGGTTGTTTTATTGATTGGCTAAATGCGTAGAAATGCTAGATTTCCCTTAGAAATTTGCCGACAATTGTAGTAGAATGGACCAAAAAATTCCCCCAGAATTCAACCCGGATCGGGGACTCAAAATACAGGTTTCTGATGACAAGCTCACCGCTACATTGGTAGCAAAACCCATGTGGCTTATGGGTGGAGGGATGAGTAATATATTAATTTATGAAGCCATTGACAAAGCAACCATCCACCGTGACCGGATTTTAATGAAAAATGTGGATGAAGCGGCCAATTCCATTATCAAAATTTTAAAAGATAACAACCAAGTAAAAGAAGATTTTACCATGATTGTGGCACAAGGTACCCCCGCCAAACAAGGTGAAAACGGGTGGATCAAATTTTATTTTCCAAGAGCACAACGGGTTGTGTTAAAAGACGATGGGTCTGCAGATTTTCGTAACATCAACAAATATGTCCATGTGAAAGAAGGTGAAAAATTAGCAACTCTCTTCGAAGGTATCGCTGGGGAACAAGGAATCGATGTTTATGGAAATCCAATTTATCCCAACCCAATTGACAGACCTCGCCTAACACTTGGGAAGAATATTTTACCTAAAACAATCGAAGATGCAGAAAAACCTGGTAGACAATTAAAGGAGTATTATGCGGCTCTCAGTGGTGCCGTATTCTCCACAGACAATTCTCTCACAGTTTCCTCTGAATTAAATATCGAATCCAACATTGGTCTGGGCACAGGTAATATCAATTTTGACGGTACCATTCGAGTCAAAGGCACCATCGAAGAAGGGGCTGTTGTTCTTTGTCATGGTTCACTCTATTTGGATGGAAACATCGAATCATCCGACGTAACGGTTGGTGAAGATTTAGAAGTGAAAGGTGGTGTCAAAGCCAAAGCCAAAGGAGTCATCCGAGTGAAAGGTGACTTACGTGCCAAGTTCATTGAAAATGCTCACCTCGAAATTGATGGCGATTGTTTGGTTGAAAATTTTATTTTGGGAAGTAAAATCAATTGTTTGGGAAATATCATCCTCACTGGTGATTCTTCTTCCATCATCGGTTCAGAGATCCTTTCTTACCAAGGTATCACCGTTTCTTCCCTCGGTTCCAGCGCGCAAATGGACACTGTGGTTGAGGTTGGATTCCATTATAAAAATGACAGGTTATTTACGGAAGGAAGTAGTCGATTAGGAGAGCTTGAAAAAGAGCTCGAAGCCCTTGTGCCTGAAATCCAAAAGATCAAAGAAGTGGTCCAAAGGAGCCGAGGAAAATTGGATGAAACTCGCAAAGAAAAATTCAAAGAAATTTTTGATGCTTACCAAAAAAAATCCAAAACACTTGAACTACTTCGTTTAAAAATAGAAGAACTCAAAGGTTCACGTTATAACTCTGATAATGTGAAGGTCGTGGTTCGAAACACGGCTCACCCTGGAGCCGTAATCAAATACCGTAGGCAAATTGAGAAAATCACAAAAGCACAATCCTCCTTTGTGATGAATTTTTTCCCAAACCAAGACAAAGCCTTACTCACTGCATTCAAAGGGAAATGAACCGAACGCTGAACAGTACACCCAAAGGAAAGAGGTTTAATGAATCAGTTTTCGGGACAATCTATAGAAGCCCAAGTTTTTTCAATTTTGATGGAATCACATAATTACAGTACGGATTGTTCGGATTGAGTTCGAAAAAATTTTGGTGATAGTCCTCTGCTGGATAAAATTGAGGAATGGGAGATACTTCCGTCACTATGGGATCAGGGTATAAAAACGCATGTTGGCGTTTGGATTCTAAAACAATTTCTTTTTGGGTTTCATTTTCATAAAAGACCACAGAACGATATTGGGTTCCTATATCGTTCCCTTGCCTGTTGAGTGTGGTCGGGTCATGAGACAACCAAAACACCTCTAATATTTTCGAAAGACCAATCACTTCTGGGTCAAATTCAACTCGGATTACTTCTGCATGCCCCGTGGTTCCTGTACAAATTTCTTTGTAAGTAGGATTTTTTGACGAACCACCTGCATAACCCGAAACCACAGATTTCACTCCCGGCAACCGCAAATACACAGCTTCCGTACACCAAAAACACCCACCGCCCAATGTAATCGTTTCCATCATACTGAATTTAGACGGCTGGGTATTTCTTCTGGCGGAAAACAACCCAATTCTGTAACAAAAGATTTGATCCATTTGTGGTCAGTCACATCAAACGATGGGTTGAGCGCCCGGGCTCCTTTGGGGGCAGTTTTGCCTTCTGGAATGAGATATTCACCGTTTTTTAATTTCAAAAAATCAAACCGAGTGACCTCCTCTTCCTTTCGCATCTCAATCGGAATTTTTTTTCCCGATTCCAAACTCAAATCAAAACTATCCTTGGTTGCGCAGACATAAAAAGGTACAGAGTGTTCTCCTGCAACAATTGCCAAATTATAAGTCCCAATCTTATTGGCGGTATCCCCATTTTTGGCCACACGGTCGCAACCAACGATCACAGCGTCAATGGGTCTATTCTGCATAAGCCAACCACTCATCCCATCAGTGATGATGTAACATTCGATGCCCTCTTCCATCATCTCGAAAGCAGTGAGTCGAGATCCCTGTAAAAAAGGACGGGTTTCATCGGCATACACAATTACCTTTTTTCCCAAATCTCGCAAACTACGAATGACTCCGAGCGCTGTTCCATGCCCTGCCGTGGCCAAAGCTCCTGTATTACAATGGGTGATGATATGATATTCGTTTTTCCCTGTATCAATGAGATTTGCACCATTGAATCCTAGTTTGGTGTTGGATTCCAAGTCAAAATCCATCATCTCCAAAGCATAACTTTCCCATAAACGAGACAATTCTTCCCAAGTTGAGGCGTTCGTTGCTTTCTTTTGGCATTCTCTCAGAGCAAAACTTAAATTAACCGCAGTGGGGCGTGAATGGAGAACTTCCTCCAAAAGGGAATTTAGAGTTTCAGGTTTTACTTCCCCTTTCAGTGCCCGTGCACCGAGTACCAAACCGAAAACGCCTGTGATGGCAATGGCGGGTGCTCCCCTAACGGCCATTTCACGAATGGCCATAATTGTATCTTTTACCGATTCGATCCTCAAAAATTCTTTTTTTTCAGGCAAGGCTCTTTGGTCGAGGAGTTCTAAATGGGTGGATTTCCACTGGATGGGGCGGAATTGGGCTTGGGGCATAGTCCAAAAAAATTCGGTACGGGGAGAAAAATAGAAAAAAAAACCTTGACCATTTCATGTGCAGCGCACAAAAAGGAGTTGTGCAACGCACAAATGAAAACGAAAAGAGGAAACGAAAATGGAACAACAAGTAAAAGACGGATTGAACTTCATCCTTGGCGCAGTGAACACAGTGAAAGTAGAGGCTGAAAAAGCGATTTCTACCATCAGTTCTGAATTCCAAACTTTGGCAGCAAAAGGTGCCCAAGACCAAAGTGAAGTTTCTGTAAACTTGAGAAAATACCTCCAAGAAGGTTTGGTTCAAGTAGAAACTCTCGTTGGCAAAGCTAACACAGCACTTGCTGATGCAAAAGAAAAAGTAGCTTCGGTTACTCCAAAAGCATAACAATTTTTAAGAAGCTCTGGGTTTTGCAAGTGCAGGTCCAGAGCATTTTTTATTCATACCTAGTGATTAGGCTTCCCCAGCCCTTCTAAACTGAAATAAACATCACCTAATTCTTTTTTTAAATACGACACCACTTCCTCTAAACCACCGAACGAATCGTAATTAATCTCGAAAGATGTTAAATGTAAATTTTCCGTTTTTTCCAAACGAGCCAAGAACACAGATATTAGTTCAGTTCGGTATTTAGAAAACATCACATCCATTGTCAAAGAATGGAGAGCAAAAAATCTTTCGATCACATAACAAAAGATATGATCCGCAGATAAAAAACTATACTGGACTGAATCTTTTGCAATTTCAACAAAAAGCGACTCCCATTTTTCTGTTAAAATAGATTCTTTATTTTTACAATCATAGGTTTGGCAAATTGAGGTACCATAAAAGGAAAAATTTTGGCTTTTGGGATCCCCTGTAAACACTGGGTGGATCATACATCCTATACGATTATTGTTTTCGTCCACATAACCTAAAAAAGGGCAATTGTAAGTCATTTCATCCTCTTTCGGATAATTTGCTTCCACGGTTTCTCTTTCCTTTCGGTAAATGGGAAAACTATGCCTTACTTGGAAATTGACTGTGGATCGGAAAAGTTCCGTTCGGTCTTGTAAGATTTTTTTGAATTCAGGGATGGTTAGTTTTAAATTGAATAAACCACAACAAGATCCGCAAGATACCGATCCAAGTTCAGGATGGCATAAACTCAAATTTTATTTTGCTCCGACAAAAAAGGAACCATACCGTTGAACACAAGTTCGTATTCGTTTGAGTCTTTTTTTTCTTTGAAATAGGTTAGAAATGGAATTACGTATTTCTTTTTTTCGTGTAAAAGAACCAAACTTCCTTTGTGTTGGTTCAATTGTTCACTCAGTTTATCTTTTGCCCCTTGCGGAGAGGAAAACAAAAATGTTGGTTTCGTTCCTTTAAAATAATAATGTGCTGTCTGGTTTTCTGATACAAGAAGGATACTTATTTTTTCTAATTCCGAAAATTCGAGTAACATGTTTTCTATAAAAAACTGCAAAATGATTTGGTAAGATTCTATTTCCTCTTTGGTAGGAAGTTTATTTTCCCAACACTCAATCCATCCAATGATCTTAAAAATAGTTTCCTTTTGTTCATGTAAAATAGGGATGATACTTTCTACGATACTAGTGATTTTTAATTTTTGGAAATCCCAAACACAACTGTATATTAATTCCCACCATTTTTTGATTTTAACTGCATCATCAGGGTTATTTGGGATATATTTGTTCATTGAATGAGAAGTATGATCACTGAAAACGATCATACCCACAACTTGTGAAATTGATTCAAAAACCTGGATGAGATTTAGAATGTTTGCCCATTCCACCACTCTTACTTTTTGAGCCATACTGAACTTGGAATAGGAAGTTGCAATGGGCGAAGGATAAAACTCAAAAACAGATGTTGGATTCAAAACTTTTTGGGATGGTAATATTTTCTTTTCTTTGGCAAACATTAAAAAATCTGGATTGCCATACAATGAATAGTTAGCCCATGTTAGGTCGTGTGTCTGGTAGTTTCTACGAGCGTATTCTTTCGTTAAAAACAATGACTCACCCACAGATTTATCAGAAAACAAATATGTATAAAAACGAACCGTAAAATCAATGGTTCTTTCATTGTCCAAAATTTCCCAATTGGTTCCGATAAAGGTTTTGATACCCGCAGTCAAAAATGCGCCTGCATATTGGTTTAGAATGCTCGTATTTAATTTTTTTGCAGCAGATTTTGCCGACATACAAGAGTTAGAAAATACCAAATCAGTAACAATGCCAGTAGATTTGATCTCTCGTGCTTTGAGTACTTTTCCGTCAGATAACAACCAACCATTTTCCAAATTATCGTCAGAAAAATGGAGATGACCAGAATAATGGATGATATGTTTGTCTTTGATCAGAGAGAGTAACTTGAGTTTGGTGACTTGTTTACCACCAATGAATTCGAGTTCCAAAAGATGAGAAGGAACCTTTTGACTGAGTGTTGTGAAAAGTATCTCACCTTCTTTTTGGGCATTGGGCAAGTCTTCCGTGGGATCAGCGATGATGAGCATCTTAATTTTTTGGTCTTCGTGGTAAGAAGATTTATGAAGCCCGCCTCGAACTGTTTTTCCGATGCGAAACCGATCAGATAAAAATGAATTTCCGTCGTGTAATAACTCCCAAGGCACAAGAGCCAACGCCGGATCTATATTAAAATGAATGCTACGTTTGGTTGTGTTTTTTAATTTTTCAATGATGGATTCAGGAAAAAACTGTTGGTAAAATGTCTCACCCAAAACCTTCAGATCTTGCAGAATATCGGCATTGAGCACATTGTTTTGGTTTGTTAAGATCGCTTGGGAAACATGAACCAATCGCTCTACTTCATTCAAATACTCTAAAATTAGATCGTCGTCGATTGTGGATTGGATATGGGATTCTTCGACAGGTAGATTGTCTTCAAGGACATTGAAGATATTTACATTTTGGACTCGGTCAATGATGAGAGAGAGCATCCTCTCATGAATCTATCCGAGTAGTATGGATAAGTCAAATGATTTTGATTTACCTGAACCCAGAAACTCAATCGTATAATTGCCTGGTTGCAAACCCGAAAAACTTGCTGCCCCATCCGCATTCACCTTATTGGAAAGAATGAAACGTCCGTCCCTGCGCAAATTCACTTGTTGGAAACTCGGGTTTCCTTCTGCCTTGACAGAAAGGTAGACTTCCGTTTGGTTTTCTTTTACAATCTGGTAGTAGAACTTTTGGTTTTCGTTTGTGGTCTCTTCAAAAATGACAGAGTTGCTTTCAGAGGATAGAGCATCCGCAGTTGTGGCACGGAGCGAAGGAGCGAGATCCCAAGTTTCCTTGATCTGCACTGATTCCAAAAGGGATTGGATGACCTGGATGCCTTTTTGGTTCAAACGAAGTATAAGATTGTCTTTTTGTTGCGGTTGACCAAGATTTTTATCTGTATACTCTCGCAAAAAAGCTGGTAAAGGATACTGGGATCGTCCCCAAAGGAGCTCGGACGTTTTTTGGTCAATTTCTTCTGAAAAAGGATCAGAACCAACAGGCTCCGCTTGCAATGTATGGAAAAATGCCTCTTCGCAACGGAGGAAGGCCTCAGATAGACCAGGGTTCGCAAGCAAACTCTCTTCATCAGGGTACTCGCCCCGAACAAAAAAACTAGCTGCCAGCTCTTGTAATGCATTCATATCATTCTGTCTGTCCATCTCACTACCCATCCTTAGTATAAAGACGAAGGATTTTACATTTCCCCACTGAGATTTTGCATTTTTTTTTGGATTTTTTCCATGACCCTGAGGAGGGTAACGCTCACCCCACCCTCGGAAATCCCTAAAACACGAGAGATTTCCCTGTACGGGGTACGAACGAGGAAATGACCTTTTTGTTTTTTTTCGATGAGTTTCTTTCTCTGTTCGTATTTTTTATGCAAAGCATGATCCAAACGTTCGCGGTAATATGTCGCTTCAACAGAGTCCCCTTGCGTTTTGGATTTTTTCTGTTCTTTTAAATCCAGAATATTCAAATACAAAGAAGTGATTTTATCTTCCATTTTCAAATTTTCTTCTTCTCGGAGAGAAAGATCCTCCCTGAGTTTTAAAATTTCAATTTTGACTTCCACTTCCGATTGCTCTGTTTTGGTGGCAATGTACTGAACTTCTTCTGGGTCGAGGTGTAGGTAGTAAATAAACGAAAGTTTGAAAACAACCCGGTTTTCCACTTTGATGTCTTTCAAAACCTCATTGAACTGAATGGTTGTGTCGAGAGCGGAAACCATAGCCTCTGCTTTTTTGTCTGGTTCGTCCTCGATGGTGCTGTATTCCTTCCCGTCTTTGTTGACTTTGGATATGGTTTGGGTTTTGACCTCTCTTTTGGTGCGCTGCCAATCGATGAGCAAATTTCGGAGAACCGAAAAAAACCAAGTTTTGAAACTGGATTTGCCCACAAAACTTTTAAAACGTTTGCCCGTTTTTAAACGTTCAAAAGCGTAAATATAATAATCACTCGCATCATCCTCTGTCAGATGGAAAACGCGGATGGGAAAATTGTAAATGTCTTGAGAATAAAGATCAAAAAAGCGGCGCAAAGCTGATTCGTCACCCGAACCACAGTCTTTGACTATTTTTAAAATTTCTTCATTCGTATACGAAGCAGTTGGCATATTCTACTTTCCTAAATCCGAACCGAAGGGTATGTTTCCATAAACATGAGAAGTATTGTCGTTTTTTCCATTCTGCTGGCAAGTTTTCTTTTATTTTTTTTCGCTATTTTGGCAGAAGATACATCCCCTTCTGCCGATCCAAAATTTGAATGGCCCATCCAAGGTATGGATCTGGCACCCCTCATAACAAGTACGTTTGGAGAATCCAGGAAAGACCATTTTCACAACGGTTTGGATATTTCGTCCGTCCTCCAACCAGTCAAAAGTATGACCGATGGTTTTGTACTTTATTCGCGTTATGCGGAAGATGACCCCTTCGAAGAAGAACGAGGATCGGGAAATATAGTTTGGCTTGCACATAAAAATAGTTATGTGAGCGGTTATTATCACTTAGGTGGAACACGCCATGAAAATATCCGAAGCAAAAAGGAAATCAAAACAGGCGAAACCATCGGCATTTCAGGAAACACAGGACACTCTACGGGTGGACATTTACATTTTGTCTTGGGAAAGGATTATGGTAAAACCCTACTCGATCCCCTTGCTTACCTACCGCCAGTGGAAGACAAAATCCCACCTCAAATTGCCAACCTCTTCATCCATGTTGGAGAAAATTATACCAATTTAAATGATGGAGACAACATCAATGTTTCTAAAGCCTTTCCACTCACGGTGAGTATCATCGATGCGGGAGTTAAAAATAGCCAACGCCGTGGGATCAAAGAATTAAAGTATATTTTTAACGGTGAACCTTTGAAAGAAACAAACTTTGGATCGTTACAATTCGAAAAGGGTAAGTGGCTCACGAGTAACGGACACAGTTTTGAAGAACTTTTTTTTAAGGATCGTTATCTGGTGGGGGTTTTGAATTTGAAAGCTGGTGAAAATACAATTAAAATCAAAACCAAAGATTTTTCCAATTTGGAAACGGAAAAAACCTTTAGCATTAACATTACAAGGATTAGCGGGGGAAATTAACCCCCACATTATTTATTTTCAATCATTCAAATAGAGTTTATTGATTTCTGAATTGTATTTTTCAGTGATGACATGGCGTTTCAAAGATAATTTTGCTGTGAGTTCATCTCCCACTTCAAAAGGTTTTGGTAAAACAACAAGCCCCACCACACGTTCAAACGATTTAAAACCAGATTGTGCGTTCACTTTGGATTTGATTTCCGATTCAATCTTTTGGTAAACTGATTTATCGTTCCAAAATTCTTTTGGTGTAAGGGGTTCCCATTTTTGAAGATTGGGATAAACGAGTACACTGAGGAACTTTTTATCCTGCCCGACAACCATACACTGATCAATCCATTCAGATTCCAAAATTTTGGATTCAATTGGAATTGGCTCAACATTTTCTCCACCAAGCAAAACAATGGTTTCTTTGGATCTTCCCACAATACGAAGCGACCCATTGGCCGTGAACACTCCTAAGTCTCCTGTATTCAACCATCCATCCACTAATACCTTGTTTGTTGCTTCCATGTTCTTGTAGTATCCAGCCATAACCTGTTTGCCTTTCACATGGATCTCACCTTTTCGACCGTAAACAAATAGACTACGCTCAGTATCCAAAAACACTTCCCCCGTTTGGATATCCACCATCCTGATCTCGGTTTTAGGAAATATTTTTCCGACAGTACCTGGTATGATGTCTTCAAATGTTCGCATAGCAATGACAGGTGCAGTTTCTGTCATTCCATATCCTTCGAGAACAGGAATTCCAATTTGATTAAAAAACTCATCCACATGGTAAGGAAGTGCACCACCACCTGAAACAGATCCTTTTAAATTACCACCAGTTGCCATTCTGATTTTGGATAAAACCAAAATATCACCAATGAAACATGGAATCATCACAAACAGTATTCGGAATGTATGAAATATTTTTCTTAGGAAATTTGTAAAAAAACTTTGAGAGAAAATATTCAACTCTTTGCCTGTAATTACAAGTTTAGAACGAAAGTACAATCCAGAAAAATACATAGCAAAAGCAAAAAGCGATTGTTTGATAGACGAAGATTTTGAAACATTACCCAAAATTCCAGCATACACACTTTCCCATAATCTTGGCGCTGAAGCCATAAAGTCTGGTTTGATAAACTTTAAATCCTCTTTTAAAGTTCGAACAGAACTATAGTAAGTACAAGCGCCATAGAATAATGTAAAAATTTCAAATATACGTTCGAAGATATGCCAAATTGGCAATATAGACAAAGTTTTATCACCATATGAAAGTTTAATGGGCAAATTTTTAAGTTGAAAAAGTATATTTCCGTGCGTCAACATCACTCCTTTGGGTGTACCAGTTGTTCCAGATGTATAAATGAGGGTAAATAAATCATTCTCCGAAATTGCTAAATTTCTAAAAATAGCCTCATAATTTTTAATTTCTCTCTTTTTCTTGCCAACTAACATCATTGTATCCAAATTTTGAATTAGAAACTTTGATTTGTATTGATCCAAAAATTTATCAACTGGGGCATGCAAAACAATGATCTCACGCAAATGTTCCAATTTTTTTTCTACTGCCAAAATCTTACGTAATACCATTTCATTATCGACAAACAAGATTTTTGATTCGGAATGATTTAAGATATAAACTATATCATGTTCCGTGACATCCGATGCACGTGGAACATCAGCTCCACCAACCAAAGTCACCGCAATACTCGACACCATCCATTCGTACGAATTGTCCGCAAAAATGGCAGCCTTTTCTTTTGCCGCAAATGAACCTTCAAGCCCCGCAGCCAAATCAAATGCATCTGACAAAAGTTCGTTATAAGTTTTAAATGAATAATCTCCTGCCGATAACCTCGTGGCAAATGCCTTTCGGCTCCCAAACTTTAATGGTAAGTCTAAATAAAAATCGATGAGCGTTCGCATTCTTTTTCTCCCTAGATTGTAGGATAAGGGAGAATTACGAATCCGTCGTCCTGGAGAATTCTTTAGGACTGACTGGTTTTCAAATTTGTAGAATGATGATTTTGTTTTTGCGATTCTCTAAATTCTGTTGGGGTTTTGCCAACCAGTTCCAAAAATACTCGATTGAATGTGGATTTTGAATTGAATCCCACGGAATCGGCTATGGCCAAAACGGAACGAAACTTGGACTCAAGCAGTAGTGTTTTGGCTTCTTCAATTCGGTGTCTGTTGATGAATTGATAAAACCCAAAACCAAATATTTTATGAAAGTATTCAGACAATTGACCTGGCTGGACATTGACAAGACTCGCAAGCCTCGACAAACTTAAATCTTCATCACAGTATATTTTTTCTGCCATAAGAAGACTTAAGTTTTTTTCAATTTGTTCCAAATCCAAGCCACCTAACTTCGATTTCTCATATTTTGACTTCTGGATATTGTCCTTGATGTCGTAAACAAAGGGAGACCAAAAATTTCGAGTGAAAAAATAATAATACATTAAAATTGGGAGCAGTAATGCGCTGAGTTTTCGAAAAAACTCCATTTGCAAATAATAACCAAAACTTCCAATAAGGAGATCGATCCAAATGAGAATAATAAAAATAAATGTGTATATTGCATTTTTTTGGATGAGAGTGACCATTTGGACATTGGGGATCCAATGTCTAATAATAAATAATCCCACAGAAACAAGTATTGAGAATTTAGTTCCAAAATTCAAAAACTTAACTGTGTATGCATATTCCGATTTGGTACTAACGTCAAGAATCCAAACCATTGTATCTTCTGAAGAAGTATAGAATGGTAAAAGCATTACAATCGAAAGGATGGCCAAAATAAAATGATAGTATCTGATCCGAATTTGTTTTTCTAATAAAGTAAACTGTAAGTATAAATACAAAAGAGGGGCAGACAAAAGAACAAAAGGGATATGAAATAAAGTGATGTATGGAAATATTTTATAAAGAGATGTAAAAAAGAAAGCCCCAGATAACAACCATAAACCAGTTGAAATTAGTATAAAGGCTAACAAATATCCTTCTTTTTTGTTATTTTGTAAACTATACTGTATTGCCCAAACAATACAAAATACACCGCCACTACCTAACCACAGGAATTCGAATATTTGAAGGAGACCTAAAGAAACCAAAAACTAACCGAAAACTCGGACCTCTTCGCCAACGGTATAACGAACTGCACCATTTCCTAAAATTTCGGATAACATCTTCATTAGGTCTGTCGACAACTCGATAGAAAAATGATCATGAGCACGGATCACCTTTTTTTCTTCTCCGAAACCTATCAAATGAAAAAATACAGCGGATCCACCTTTATGAACTGAAAGTATATTTTGTAATTTCAAAATCATGTCTCTGTTTTTCTCTTCCTTCATATCAATCGTTAAATGAAGAGATTTTTCCATTTTCTTTTCAATGGTAACAGAATTGAGTTCTTCCAAATGATTTACAATGATCTGCCCCTTTAACTCAGATTCATCGGCATCCAACCTTTCTAAAATTCCTTTAATAAACAATGTATTGTCTTCAATAAAAAGATGTTTAAACTGTGAGTAAGTTTTTGGAAATGCCACGCACTCAATTTCGCCCGTTTGGTCTTCGATTACAAAATTTACAAACTCCTCTTTTTTCTTTGTGAGTTTGACAACTTTTTTGGAAATGACTCCAGCCACTTCGACTTTTGATTTTGGGCGAACCTCTTCCAAATTTTCTATCGTTGTAGGTTTTAACGTTTTTAGCTGTTCGGTGAATTTATCCAAAGGGTGACCCGATAAATACAAACCTGTTGTTTCTTTTTCACGCCGGAGTAATTCATCACCGTTCCATTCGATCCCGTCTTTAGGCAGGTTAAGAGATTCACTCACATCTCCAGCACCTCCGCCAAACAAAGAAAACTGCCCTTCTTTCTCTTCCGCCTGCTTTTTGTTAGCATAGGAAAGAATGATATCAGTTGATTCAAACACAGTCTTTCTTGTATATCCAAATGAATCGAATGCTCCACCTTGGGCGAGAGATTCTAAAACTTTTTTATTGGCAAGCCGTGTATCAAGTTTTGCCGTAAAGTCTTCTAATTTTTGATAACCACCCTTAACCTTTCTATTTTTGATTATATTGTCGGCCGCAAGTTCGCCGACACCTTTGATGGAAGAAAGCCCAAATCGAACAGTTTTATCGTCCATAATTTCAAATGAAATTTCTGACTCGCGCAAATCTGGTCCGAGTATCCGAATACCCATTTCTTTTGCATTATTGATGTATTTTACAACATCTGCAATTTTAGAATGATCACCTGACAGAAGTGCGGTTAGGTACTCTATCGAATAATTGGCTTTTAGAAACGCAGTTTGGTAGGTAACAAATGCGTAGGCAACAGAGTGGGATTTATTAAAACCATACTCACCAAATTTTTCGAGCGTTTCAAACAAATCATTAGCTAATTTTTCATTGATATTGTTTTCTTTTGCACCCTTCACAAACTTTTCCTTTAGAGCAGGAAGTTTTGATTTATCTTTTTTGGCCATCGCCTTACGCAAAACATCCGAATCCCCAACGGAAAACCCACCCATAATACGAGAGATCCCCATCACCTGTTCTTGGTAAACAATGACTCCGTATGTTTCGCTAAGAACTTGCGCCAAACTTTCATGTGGATAAACAACCTTTTTTTTGCCATTCTTTCGATCTAAATAATCATCCAACATACCAGAACCCATTGGGCCAGGACGATATAACGCAAGCAAGGCGGCGATCTCTTCAAATTTTTGGACTTGGGCTTTTGCAAAAAGATCTCGGATACCAGAAGATGAATCCAACTGGAATATACCAAGTACATTGGCTTTTCTAAGCAAACTAAAAGTGTTTGCATCATCTAACGGAATTGTATCGAGGTCGAGTTTGATTCCATGCCTTTTTTCGATGAGTTTGGTTGCATGGTGGATTGTGGTTAAGTTCTTTAAACCTAAAATATCCATTTTAATCAGACCCACTTGTTCCGACATATTTTTGTCGTACTGGGTGACAATGGATCTTCCATCTCGACCAGGCTCGCTCACCGTAGAAAGCGGAACTATCTCTTCCAATGCGGTAGGCGAAATGACCACACCAGCGGCATGTCTTCCCACCTGACGATAGTTACCTTCAAGTTTCTGTGCAATGGAAAATACTTTTTTATTGAGGTCAGATTTTTCAGCTACATCTCTTAGATCTTTAGATGTTTCTACCGCCTCTTGAATGGTAATCCCCAGTTTTTTAGGGAAAAGTTTACTCATTTCGTTCACTTCAGAAAAAGGAACGTTGAACACGCGCGCCACATCTTTGATAGCAGCTTTGGCAGCAAGGGAACCAAAGGTAATGATTTGGCCGACACGATTCTCGCCATACCGATGTTTGATGTAATTGATCACCTCTTCTCGGCGTTCCACACAAAAGTCAGTATCAATATCGGGCATATCCTTTCTGTCTGGGTTTAAAAACCTTTCAAAAAGTAGATTATATCGGATTGGATCCACATTGGTAATGCCGAGTGCATAAGCAATGATGGAACCTGCAGCGGAACCTCGACCAGGCCCAACAGGAATACCCGCACGACGAGCAAAATTGATATAATCTTGCACAATCAAAAAATACCCAGCAAAATGCATGTTACGGATAGTTTGCATTTCAAATTCCGTTCTCTCTCGCACAACAGGAGTTATTTCCTTGTATTTTTCTGTTATGCCTTCCCAAACCAATTTTTCTAAGTAAGAGTCTGTGTCGAAACCAGGTGGTACTTCAAATGGGGGTAGGAGAGGATTGCCAAACTGGAAGTTTAGAGAACATTTATCTCGAATTGCTAAGGTATTGTAAAAAGCATCGGTATGATCTGGAAACAATGCCAACATCTCTTGGGGAGATTTAACATAAAAATTTTCATTGAACCCAAAACGCATCTCATCGTCGATATTCTTACGCATACCGATTCGTAATAAAATATCTTGGGCTTCTCTATCATCCTTGGTTAAAAAATGAGAATCATTCGTAAGAACTAAAGGTATACCTGTTCGTTTGGAAAAACCAATGACTGTTTCAGCCACAATTTTCTGTTCGGGGATTCCATGATCCTGAATCTCCATATAAAAATCTTCTTTACGAAAGATTTCATGCAGTTTACCAGCTAACGCAAATGCTTTATCTGATTTACCTTCGAGGATTTTTCGGTTTACTTCACCAGCAAGACAAGCTGTCAAACAAACCAAACCCTCGCTGTATCTTTCGAGTAAATCATAATCGATACGAGGTTTGCGATAAAAACCTTCTGTAAAAGAACGGCTCGCAAGTTTTATAATATTTTTATAACCTACTTCATTTTTACAAAGTAGGATGATATGATAAGCACCACCGTCTGCAATTTCATCAAGCTCTGTTTCTGCTTGTCTGGATGGGGTTACATAAAATTCACAACCAATGATCGGTTTGACTTCATGTTTGACTGCTTCTTTGTAAAACTCTATGGCGCCATACATGTTCCCATGATCAGTGATAGCAACCGAACTCATCCCAAGTTCTTTCACACGTTTCATCAAATCGCTGATTCGTATGGCACCATCCAACATTGAGTACGTCGTGTGGAGGTGAAGGTGGGCAAAATCATCCATAGTCTTAGTGACATAGTAAGTTTTTGGGCTCGGTACGTAAAGCGTCCACAGGACTCTCATATCGATTTTTTTGCCTTGGATTGGTCAAATCTAGAAGACGACCTCTCCTTCCAAGTCTAAAAACGATAGCGGTACTTAGTCAATCTCCTAAATTGGTTTTCTATATGTCCCAATTTTTGCCACCTGAACCAAAACGATTAACAAATGCTTTGCGAGATTCTATCCAAGCCAAAATTGATTCCAAAACAAAACCAGTTGGTTCACTTGGTGCACTCGAAACAATCACATTCAAAATTGCGAACATCCAGAACACTCTCGAACCAAAACTAAAGAACCCCACTTTACTTTTATTTGCTGCAGACCATGGGATCACAGAGGAACCAGTATCCCTTTATCCTAAAGATGTTACCTGGCAGATGGTTGAAAATTTTTTACGCGGAGGTGCCTGTGCCAATGTTTTTGCGAGGTTTAACCAAATCAATGTAGAAGTGATTGATGCGGGAGTTGATCATGATTGGAGCGAAACTCCAACCAATTTCCATTCCAAAAAAATTAGATACGGTACTAAAAATTTTAAAATCGAATCAGCTATGACTTTGGAGGATGCAAATCAATGTTTAACATCTGGATTCGATTTTGCACAAAGTGAAAAATTTTCATCCTCCAATGTGTTTTTATTTGGTGAGATGGGCATTGGTAATACTTCCAGTGCATCCATGATACTATCTCAACTAACAGGAATTCCACTTATTGATCTTGTAGGACGGGGAACTGGCTTGAATGAAAAACAAAAAGAAAACAAGTTAAAAATTTTAGAAGACGCTTACAAAAGAACAGGACGAATCACAGACCCAATAAAAGTTTTATCAGAATTTGGCGGTTTTGAAATTGGAATGATGGCAGGGGCAATCATCGGTGCGGCCGCTGCAAACAAACTCATAATCATCGACGGGTTCATCGCCACAGCAGCATATGTCTTGGCACAATCCATTTCAGATAATATACGAGATTATGTTTTGTTTTCACATTTGTCTGATGAGAAAGGACATAAAAAAGTTTTGGATTTTTTAAAGTTTCAACCCATTTTACAATTGAACTTACGATTGGGAGAAGGGAGTGGAGCATTAGCAGCTTATCCCATCATCGAACTTGCATTAAAGTTTTTAAATGAGATGGCTTCTTTTTCGGAGGCAGGAGTCAGTAAGGAAAAATGAAAATCCTTTTTAGCTATTTAGTATTAGAGCTCCGTTTATTTTTTACATGCCTCGCATTTTTAACCAGAATCCCCATCCCACGCTGGGTTGCATTTGAAGAAAATTGGCTCCACCGTTCCATCAAATATTCACCTTTGGTCGGTATCCTACTTGGTACCATTCAGTTTATCGTATACATATTATTAGTTGGTATTTTCGGAAACCTCGTCAGTTTTATTTTTTCCATTGGAGTTTTGCTGATTCTCACCGGTTCCTTTCATGAAGACGGGTTTGCTGATTTTTGTGATGGGATAGGTGGAGGTTGGAAACGAGATGATATACTGCGAATCATGAAAGACAGTCGTGTGGGAAGTTTTGCCGCTGTTGGTCTCATTATAATTATGAGTTTAAAAGTATTTGGGGCAGAAGAGTCTCTCAAAAACCCTACTTCCGATCTTATCATACAACTCCACAATGGATTCAAAGTCCAATCATTCGAATCCTTACAGAGCACAATCATTCCCATTTGGTTGCAATTTGTAGTAGCGCATAGTTTTAGCCGTTTCCTTTCCATTGGTTTTATGTTGGTTTTACCTTATGCCAAAGAGGAAGGATACGCAAAACCAATGGCCAAAGAAATTAGCCTTCCTCAATTGTGTTTTGCGGCCATGCCAGGACTCGTGCCATTCATATTTTTTTGCATTTTAGCTCCAAAATTTACTCTCAGTTTGGTGGTCATTCTTCCTTCTTTGTATTATATGTACCGACTTATGAAACGATGGATCCAAGGTTTTACAGGTGATTGTTTGGGCGCTGTCCAACAAGTTGCAGAAACAGGCATATGGATCTCAGGGGTATTTGTATGGAACTTTATTTAGTACGGCACCCAGAAACTGCTGCTCCTAAGGGAACATGTTATGGAAGGGTTAATTTTCCCCTACTCGAACCAGCCGAAAACACGGCTAAAAGAACCATTTTGAATTTACCACCAAACTTTGATCATCTCATCTCAAGCCCAGCCATGCGAGCTTATTCACTTGCAGAAGAATTACTAAAACATTATAATTTAAATCCCATACGAAACGCCATTCCTACAGACCATAGAATTCTTGAAATGGATTTTGGTGATTGGGATGGTAAATTATGGGAAGAACTACCGAAACGCCAAACAATGGTTTGGATGAAAGATTTTGTAAACCAAAGGGCACCGAACGGCGAAGCTTTTACAGATGTAATCAAAAGGACAAAAGATTTTTTAGAAGATTGGAAGCCAAATGGAAAATTAAAGATGGATTGGGAGGCTCAAAACAATCGAAATTTAGAAAAACTCATCGTGGTTTGTCATTCAGGCTCCATCCGAGCCCTACTCTGTCAAATCCACAACATCGATTTTAAGGATGCCTTCCAAACCAAAATCGATTTTGGTTCGGTGCAAAAGATCAGACTTTAACTAGTTTTTTTCTTTTCACCTAAGGGTCCAAGTTTCGCCAAAATGAGTTCGTTCGCAAGTTTAGGATCCGCCTTTCCTTTGGTTTCTTTCATAACAGCACCAACGATGGCACCGAGAGCACGATCCTTACCATTATTCCAAGCTTCCACTGATTCTTGATTTGCCTCTAACACTCGTACTATGATAGATTCAAGTTCTTTATCGTCACGTACAACCTTCAAACCTTTTTTCTCAACAATGGATTCTGGACTATCTTTGGAAGTTAACATGTCCTCGAAGATTGTTTTTGCAATTTTACCCGAGATCTCACCCGAATTGATTAAACTCACAAGTTTACCAATCCTTTCTGGTTCGATTGAAAACTCATCAATTGAAATATTTTCTTTGTTTACAATGCCTAAAATTTCGTCCTTCACCCAATTGGATGTTTTTTTAGGTTCTTTTGAAATGATTAGAGCCTTTTCAAAATATTCTGCAATTTCCCTTTCACTTGTCAAAACTTCAGCATCATACTCTGGTAATCCGAATTCAACCTTGTAACGTTCTTTTTTCTGTCTTGGAAGTTCAGGAAGAGTTTTACGAATGTCCTCAATGAAACTTTCGGCAATTTCAATGGTGGGTAGATCTGGCTCAGGGAAATAACGATAATCGTGGCTCATCTCTTTTGAACGCATCGGAATGGTTTTTAAAAGAGTGGCATCCCAAAGTTTGGTCATTTGTTGGAAAGTTTCTCCCCTGCCATACATATCTTTTTGCCACTCAACTTCGTAATCTATCGCTTGTTTTACGGCCTTAAATGAGTTTAAGTTTTTAATTTCCACTCTTGTTCGAAACCCAGCTTCACCTTTAGGACGGATGGATACGTTTGCGTCACAGCGAAGTGAACCTTCCTCCATATTACAGTCAGAAACTTGCACATAACGAAGAATTGTTTTTAATTCATTCAAATAGGCATACGCTTCGTCAGATGAACGCATGTCTGGTTCCGATACGATTTCGATTAGAGGGGTTCCTGCACGATTATAATCCACATACGATCTGTTAATTGATGGATCATGTGAATGGATGAGTTTGCCTGCGTCTTCCTCCATGTGGATACGTGTGAGAGGAATGAACTTTTCTTCTGCCTGCCCTTTCCATTTTACAAAAAGCCCACCTTTTGTAGCATAGGGTTTATCGAACTGAGAAATTTGATACCCTTTTGGTAAGTCGGGATAAAAATAATTTTTGCGGTCAAATTTTGTAAAACGAGTAATTTCACACCCGAGTGCAAGCCCTGCCCGAACGGCTTTTTCTAGCACCAATTCATTTAATACAGGTAAGGTGCCAGGCAATGCCACACAAAGTGTAGAAACATGGGTGTTTGGGCTGCCACCAAACTCGTTGGTTGCAGTTGAAAAAATTTTACTTTTTGTATTGAGTTGGACATGGACTTCAAGTCCAATGATTACTTCGTATTCCATGGGTATGGAAACAGGATTTTCCAGAAAAACCTGTCTGGCAATTCAATTTCCATCGTTTTTAATCCATTTCGACGGCATCCTTTTGCATCACCAATTTATATAGGTTTTTTTGTTCCTTGGTGATATTCACTTCTCCATTTTGGTGTAATTTTTTGGTAAATTCTGATATTTCTCGGACGCGGTTCCGAAACGCCAATCCAATTTTTTTGTCTTCAAAAGCAATATGTGACAAAAGCCAATTCCGCAAATCTTGCACCAAATGCAAACCCGCTCTCGGATTGCCTTGTTTGTATTCGTCATTCCTTGTTTTGATAAAATCGATAAACCTTTTGTGTTGGTTCATATGTTGGATGACATCGGTATAACGAAAGTACTTCATGATTTTATCTTCAACACCAAAATGATCTTTTGTGTATTCAATCGCAGAATTGATTACCTTTTGGAAGGTGACTGTCACTTCATCACCTAATCTTAATGAGTGGTCCAACTCAACAATGGTTTTTAAAAGCCAAATATGTTGCAGGTCAATGATGGGAATGTCAGTTGCCAAATTATAAGTTTTCCAAATGTTTTTAATCTCCTGAATGACATCAATGGAATGTTCCTGGATGTTTATCGGAGCTGTTTCCATTTGAATTATATTTTGATAAATCAAAAGTTGTTCTTTTGAAACTGGATATTTACCTGACCTTAAAATTTCATTACAGTATGTTTTTAGATCTGTATTTTGATTTTTAAAATATTCTGCATAATCGTTATCATCGTGTAAAATATGTTGGAACAACCATTTTTTTAAAATTTGCAAAATTCCGAGTGCAGCAAGTTTATTGTTTTTTGCTTCAAAAAATTTTGCCGTTAATCTTTGAACAAACTGCCTGTGTCCCTTTACATGCTTATCATAACCTGGATAATTAAAATGTTCCAATATATCTTCCTCTAGTGCAAAATGTACTGAAACATAATCAAGAGCTTTCCGAAAGGAATCATTTACGTCCACATCTGTCCCTGTTTGGTCAGAATTCAAAATCAATTCTTCCAATTCCAAAATGATATGTACGAGCCAAATATGTTGTAAGTCGATTATGGGAATGCCTAAGTGGAAGGGTTCACTTAACCAGGTAATTCGTAGAGATTCTAAATGAGAGGGTATTCCTTCAGACATTCATCCAAGGAATAAGACATGGATTTTCCGTCACGGGAATTGCCTGATTTACTATATTGATTTATATCAATTTTTGGAATTAGAAAAAAAGAAAATTGTTCATTTGTAGAGAATAGTATGAGCCCTAGAATTTTCTCTAGGGTCATACCATTTCTATTTTTTAGGATTTATACGAAAAGTTTTGTAGTTAGATCGACTAGTTTTCGCACAAAACCTGTGTATGGTGGGTACATCAATTTAACAATAGAAGCTTTTGGAGTTTTTAAAACTGATCTTTCATGTGAAAAAGTTTTGAATCCATAATGTCCATGGTAACTTCCATGACCCGAATGGTTTACTCCACCAAATGGAAGATTCGGATTAACGAGGTGTAACATCACATCATTTACCACTGCTCCACCAGAACTTGTTCTTTTCAAAACATACTTCGCAGTTGAATCACTTTTAGTAAAAATATACAATGCAAGGGGCTTTGGCCTGTCATTGATGATCTGCAATGCCTCATCGGTAGATTTGTAAGTCACAACTGGCAAAAGTGGTCCAAAAATTTCATCTTCCATTATACGAGCATTAAGTGGCACATTTGTGAGTATCGTTGGAGCAATGAAATTTTGATCTGCCTTTACATCTCCCCCAAACGCAACTTTCGCTCCCTTTTGAACAGCATCTTCTATATAGGAAGACACTCTGGCATGATTCTTTGAATTCACAATTCGACAGAAATCTTTACTTTCTGAAAAATTTCCTTCCTTCTGCGCAAAAAACTTTTCTGTAGCTTTTTTAGCTTGGGAAACAAACTCGTCCACTTTTGATTCAGGAATGAGTAAATAATCTGGTGCCACACAGGTTTGCCCTGCGTTCAAAAATTTCCCCCACATAATACGTTCAGCAGTGAGAGCAATATCCGCATCTTCTGCCACAAAACTTGGTGATTTACCACCCAACTCCAAAGTAACAGTCGTTAAATGCTTTGCTGCTGCTGCCATTACGATCTTTCCAACAGGTGTGGAACCAGTAAAAAATATATGATCAAATGGTTGTTCGAGTAGCGCTGTGGAAACAGAAACTTCACCTTCAAATACAGCGACTTCATCTTCAGCAAAAACCTCACCTAGCATTTGCTTTAGTATAACTGCGGTATGTGGGGTGAACTCCGATGGTTTTAACATCACCGTGTTTCCTGCAGAAATTGCCGCTGCAACGGGCGCCATTGCCAAATGGAATGGATAGTTCCAGGGAGCAATGACAAGACAAACTCCCTTGGGTTCATATACAAGTTTACTTGTGGATCCGAAGAGAGTAGGAGGAGTGTACACGTTGACCGGTCGCATCCAATGTTTCAAATGGCGGATTGAATCGTTGAGTTCGCCAATCACTGGGAGAATTTCTGTGATATCTACCTCGGCAGCAGATTTGCGAAAATCTTTATGAAGTGCTTCTTGGACTTGGGTTTGGTATTTAAAAATGACTTCTTTGAGTTTTTTTAATTTTTGGATTCGCTGTTTGTACGTCGAAAGTCTGAGTTCGAGGGATTTTTTTTTCTGGGCTTTGAAAATACGATCAATATCAGATGGAGTGAAACTTTTAGTTTGGATCACCGGCTGGATAGTAGATTGGGCACTGGAAACTGTGGCTTGGGTCATAGAAATCTCCGTATTAGTTACTGACTCTCGTTCATTTAGACGATCCGTTCAAGAACTTTTTTTAAAGTTTTCTAAATTAGTGTCTTTTTTATGCCAAAATCCCTTTTTCAAACCCAGGAGGAGGGCCATTTTCAGCAAACTGGCTGGTTTTTTGCAAATACAATGTCGCTGCCTTGTCCGTTGGGTCTTGCTTTAGAACCCACTCAAAACCAATTTTTGCCACTCCATATTCTCCATCCCAAAATAAATTGACACTCTCTTCAAACCTGACCTTGGTTTTGAGTTTGATCGAATAATTTTCTTCCACACCTTCGATTAAAACCTGGGCAATTCCAACTAGCGCTTGTTTTGCTGGAATTTTTATAAAATCAAGTAATCTATGCGGATATGAATCGGGAGACTCTAATTCTAAAAGTGCATCGAGGCTTATGATGATTTTGGCACCATATTTTTTTGTGAGAGATTCAAGTGAGTTTGCAATTCCCATTGAATCTGATAAGACAGCAGTTTCGATACGCTGCTCTTCCCCGATGATTCCAAGCATAAGTTCGCCATAATGAATACCCACGCCAATTTGGATTTCACCAATTCGGTGGATTTTTTTTTCTTTATTCCACCTAGATATAGTTTGGTGCATTGAGATAGCTGCTCTCAAAGCATCTTCTGGTTTTCTTTCAAATAATGCAAAAATCGCATCACCCACATATTTTTCGATAAAACCATTTTCAGCTCGGATGATTGGACCGACTTGGCGAAGATAATCGTTTAAAAACAAAAAATTTTCTTCTGGGCTTAAGGCTTCCGAAATGGAAGTGAAGTCGCGAATGTCGGAAGATAAAACCGACATTTGTCTCACAATAAAATCCCCTCGTTTTACTTTTGTTTGGTTTTGACTGCCGAATAGTTGAATGAGGCGTAACGGAACAAATTTTGCGTAAGCTTTGTTGGAAGCATGTAATTCTTCGTTCACTTCAGAAAGTTCATTTGTCATGACCTCCATCGTACTGTAGATCCTCGCATTCCGTTTTGAAAGTAATATACTTTGAAAAAGAAAAAATATGAATAAAAAGAAAGGCATAATTGGTTGTGAATAAAACCAATTATTGCCAGACAGCAGATCATGAGTGGATCCAAAAATAAGTAATATAGAACCGTAAAAGATTAGGCTACTTTCCTTTTTTTTCTGCCTATAAACTTTGAAAGTAATGTAAAATGAACAAATGCTAAAGAACAATACATTGACGAGCGAAACCACATTGGTTTCAGTATATATTTTTGCACTGAAAACCAAAACAAACAAACTATAAATAATACCAAAAGACCAACTAACAACAACCATCCACCGAGGAACATCTGTTTTGCCTGGATACAAACTTTTTAGATAACCAATAAAAAAACTAACGAGCATCGGAGCTGTAATATAATCTATCTTCTGCATCCATTCCCAAGAAAAATTTGGAAATAAATACACAATGTAGTAGTTGTCCAAAATCACAAGCCTAAGCCCTGTAAAAAAACAGAACATAGCAAAATAAAACGAACTAACTTCTTGTCGTCTAAGCATAAATACAGTTAGTTGATAGAGAGCCATACACAACATGGCACCAAACACAAAAACTTCGCCTGCCGAATAAATGATAGACCTATTTTGAATGACTTCTTTCGTTCCAATTTCCATTGGTTTACGAAAACCGCCTCGCGAATGGAAATAATTACTCACCACAACTAAAATTTCCTGTTCATACGATTCAGGTTGAAAGGAAACATAATGGATTTGGTATTTTGGTATTGATGTTTCTTTCGAATTTCCAACAACCCCGGAAGAAGCAATTTTTTGACGATTCACATATAATTCAAAGGAACTCGTAGGTGGCTGAACACGAATATAATACCGCATATTTGGATCGGGAATTTTTAATACTAAACGATAAGTCGCATAACCGTCTCCCGAATGATCGGAATTTAGGTTGGCATTCCAAGTAGAAGGAACTTTTATATAATCTCTATCATTCGATAAAATTTTAAGAAACAAAGATTCGCCGTACATTTCGTTCGGATAAAATTCCCAATCCCCATTTAAGGAAGTTTTGCCCTGCACTTCGAGAGTTTCGTTTGCAATTGCCAAATACCCTTTCACTGCCGTAAGATTTGGAACTTGACTACAGGAAACAATGATGAAAGTAACAAAATAGGTTATTATTTTTCCCACGCCGCCACCCCATCCCAACCTTCACCCACGCCTACGTTATGATAGTATTCGCAACGTTCTAAATATATTTTTGCAGCTAAATCGTCTGGATTCAAAAGAGAAACTTCTTTGAATCCCTCGATGGCAGACAAAAAATCTGCCCGTTCATAATCAAATATAGCTGCTTCGAAACGTTCTCGGTTTTCAATTTTTTTATCCGATATAGAATCTATCCCAGGAATAAGAACTTCGGCGATCATGACCGTTTCTTGTTTTCCCTTCACTCGCACAAAATCCAAAATACGATAGGGAATGGTGTCGAGATCCTCATGCAACATAAGTGATGTTAAACTAATTAAAATCCGAGCGTTGTATTTTTTGGTCAGACCTTGGATACGACTGGCTAAATTCACAGTGTCGGAAATGACGGTACTTTCCATTCGTTCCTCTTCACCCAAAATACCGAGCATCGTATCACCCGAATGGATTCCTATGCCTGCATGTAATGGAAGGTATCCGAAACTTCTCCGCCTTGTATTATAATTTTCTAATTCCCACTGGATGTCTTCAGCCGCTTTGATTGAGTTTTGAATTCCACCGTCAAACAATGCCATGATGGCGCTACCAATGTATTTATCGATAAATCCATTATTTTTTCGTACATGTGGACCAATCCTACCCAAGTAGGAATTAGTGAACAAAATTCTGTTTTCAAGTGGGATAGAGTATAAAATGTCCCAATACTCCCAAACATCGGCAAACAAAACTGTCATCTCCCTTTGGTCTGAATCACCCAAATTTACTTCATTGATTTTGGTTTTGCCTAAGTGGGTTAGAAAATCGATAGGAATGAATTTGCCATAAAAACGATTTGTGAGGATAAACATTTCATTGATGGATTCAAACTCATCTTTTAACAAAAGTCTCTTGGAAAAAATACGGGATGTACGAAGTGTAACAATGGTTGATTGGACTCCCAAAAAGAAAAACAATGCAATTTGTGAAATGGAAGAGTCTGCCTTTCCTGAATAGGCAAGATAAGTATCATAAACAAAACCGATAAAAAGTAGTACGTAACCTACGAAAAATATTCCAGACTCTGGCAATTTTTTTAGGTACATCTGAAACAAACGAATGCCCAAAAATAAAACAAATACCAAACCTAGTAATTGAAATAAAAACTCAAACTCAGTGTATATCACTGGTTCGGTGATGAGGCCAAAAACAAGTATGAACTGAACAAAAGCTGTCAAATAACGAATTAAACTGGTGTTTATGAAACGCGGAAACAATCCATCCACAAACCATAAAAATAAAATGGCTAGGGTAAAAACCGTAGCATAATCCATATACACAACGAGTTGCCAAGAAATATTAGGAAATAAGGCATAAATCGTTTTACTCCCTATAAAAGGAATTCTTACCGCAAACACCAAACAGAAAAAACCAAAATAAAATGCCTCCCTTTGTTTGTGGCGAAAGAAAAATACGATAAAATGGAAAAGGCCGAACATAAAAATAGCACCTGTCAGAGTTAGATCCAAAGTGCCTTGCGACAAAATATAATTTTGTATATGCTCCGATAAACCAAAGATAGGTGGGCTAGGCAAACCACCTTCTCTATGATGAAAGTTACTAACCTCTATGACAATTTTTAATTCGGAGTTTGCTCTGACTGTAAAGTTTTGCCCCTGTCCGCTGGGTATACTTGTTTCTTTGGTTGCACCCACAACCCCGCTCACCAAAGTTCTGTTTGCTGAAGTGATGCGAAATGCCGACCTAACCTCTGGCATATAAATCGAATAAATCGTATCTTCTTCAGGTAGTTTGATATTTAAAACATAAGTCCCATAACCTTTGCCAGAACCCAGACCAGAACGAAGTGGCATCTGGTTCCACAATCCTGGTACGGGAAGGAGATTGGCCTCGGATTCGTTCAAATTGTCCGCCCATTGTTTGGGATAAAACTTCCACTCTCCAACCAGAGGGAGGGATCTGTCCAAAAATAGCTCTTTTGCACTGAGATCCAAACTTCCACCCGCTGCGATTGGGGTCTCCGATTGCCAACGGCAACTGAGACACGCCAATACCAAACAAGGTAACAAAATAAAACGAAGAGCCATTGGTTAATTTCAGTCAACCTAAGCCCAACTATTTGGAAAGGAAGTTTTACAAATGAAAAAAAATAATAAAATTTAGTTTGTTCGGTCTTTGTATTCAGATTATTATGTCACTTACATGAATCCTAAGTCTGGCAAAAACAAAGCTGCCCTCGCCTACCAAATTTTGGGTCGGTATCTGCCAGATGAAGTTTTCGACCATTTGAGTTCAGAAGAAATCGAATCCTTACTTTTGAAAGTGGAATCGGGAAAGGCTCCCTCTGCCAAAGATGAAAAAAACATCCTCCTTTCGTTCACTGATTTTTTAAAGAAGCAACACCATCCAAAACCAAAGACACAAACTTCGGTTCCACAAGAACCACTCCCATCGCCCAGAACTCCAAAGGAGCCCGAAGGAGAAGAACTCGTATCCCTCTTGCAAGAAATCCTAGGGGGTGAGGGTCAAAAAAACGAAGTACCACTGTCTTGGGAAAGCCTTCCGCAAATACCGAAGGAACCCCTCCGTCTACTAGCTACCGACGAAAACCCCACGGTTGTGGCCCGCTTACTTGCATTTTCCGAACCAGAGGCAGCTTCGGAAGTTTTGGCCGAATACCCAGAGTCTCTCCGGGAGGAAGTGATCCTTGCTTTGGCTGAGGTGGATTACCATTCTGAAAGGGAAAGAGACCTCCTCGACCGATTCCTCCGCTTCAAATCAGAACTCATTGAAAAACGAATGCCGATGGCAAAAATCCGGAGTCGGAAGGCCAAAACGGCTGGGGAAATCCTAACCCGTCTCCCTTTTTTGCCTTCTCAAAATTTAATTGAACGAATTCAGAAAAAAAGCCCAGAATATGCCGAAACTATAGTAGAACACTATTTTCGCATGGATGACCTCCTCCATTTAGGGAGGACGAGCCTCACTCGATTTTTTTCAGACATCCACCCCCTCGTGATCGCTTGTGCTTTGAGAGGTGTGGAAACGAGCTTTCGGAACCAAATTTATGAAAATTTGGAGACATGGCTTGTGAAAGAAATCAAAATTGAATGGGACTCACTTGGCCCCATCTCACTAGCAGAAATTGAGGAAGCCCAAAAAGGGATTCTTGATTGCCTGCGAGATGCCATGGACGAAGGTAAAGTCAAACTCTGGAGAATGAAGTAAGGAAATGGCAAAACTCGTTTTTAAACCCATTCAAATTGCCGACTTACAAGAAGAAGTCGAGATCCAACTTCCTGATAAGTATAAAAAATTTCATAAATCCGACGAACAAGAAGACTTTGAAATTGATCAAGAAGGAAACATCATTGAACAATACCAAGGTCCTTCTATCGAAGAGATCGAAGCAGAGTTACAACGTTATCGCCAAGAAACCGAAGAACAAGTACGTCAACTCTTAGAAGACGCCAAAAAACAAGCAAAATCCATTGAAGAGGAAGGCCGAACAAAAGCCTTCCAAATGATACAAGATTCCAAAGAAAAAATCAAACTCGAGGAAGATTCAGGAAGAGCCAAAGCCGAACAAATACTCGACCGCGCCAAAATGGAAGTGGAGCGGATGATCAAAGAAGCCGAGATGAAACAGGCTGAGATCGAACATGAAGCGTATCAAAAAGGTTATGATGCAGGACGTGAAGTAGGATTCAAAAAAGGCCAAGGCGAAGTTAGGCGACTCATCGACAGGCTTGGAACCATCATTGGTAAAGCAATTGACATTCGTGAAGAAATGATTGCGGCCTCAGAGAAACAAATGGTGGAAATGATACTTGTCATTGCACGTAAAGTAATTAAAGACGAAATCATTGAACGTAAAGAAATAGTGCTAAATAACATTCGTGAGGCGATGAAACGAATCAAAGACAGAGACCGAATTGATATTCGAGTTAACTTTGCAGACCTCGAACTCACAACAGCCCATAAAGACGAACTCATCAAACTTATGGAATCTCTCAGAAAAGTCAATATCTATGAAGATTCGCGTGTGGATCGTGGTGGTGTGATCATCGAAACAGATGTTGGTGCAATTGACGCAAGGATCTCTACGCAATTGAAAGAAATCGAAGAGGCCATTCGCAACGTCGAACCAATATGATTTCTTTTTTTAAGCCGAAACAACTGGCCATAGGATTATTTATGCCTTTGGTCTTTTTTTCAATGGATTTAATGGCCACACCCTGTGGGACACTCATTACTTCATTCGAAAAACCAATCATTCTCAACACAAATTGGATGTTTCGCAAAGGTGATAATTTGGATTGGCGAGACGAATCGGTTGAAGAAAGTTTTTGGGTAGAACGTTCTGTTCCTGATTACGGAATTTCCAAAACAGAAAACCTAACAGGGTATCATTGGTACAGATGTAGTTTTTATTTGCCAGAAAACTACACAAATCCTGTCGAACCCATTGCGATCAAACTCGGAAGAATGCGTGATATTGATGAGTTCTATTTGAATGGGACTCTGGTGGACAAAACGGGTTCGGTTCTTCCCAAACTCGAAGTTGATTTTCAAAGAATCAGAATTTATTCTTTACCCACCCATCTCCTCAAACCCGGAATCAATGTGATGGCAATACGAATTTATGCTGCCACCAACTTAAATGGTTTAAAAGAATCTCCAATCATTACAAAAGAAAGAGATCTTCGTGAATCGGTTTTTACCAAAGAAATATTTGCTATGGTCTGCGGTTATGTTTTTATTTTTATGGGAATTTATTTTCTGGTGGGATCGATTGTCCGCGGTCGTACAGGAGAAAATTTCTTTTTCGCACTTTTTTCTATATTTATGGGAATCTATGTGTTAATCAGAACGCAACATAGAGATATTTTATTTGATAGTTTCACATGGTCTTATGTTTCCGAATTACTCGTATTACTTTGTTTGCCAAGTTTTTTCATAAATTTTTTACACCAATATCTGAAAATCAAACGAAATGTTATATTAACTGCCTACGAAATATTTTTAGGGATTTTATTTGTAATTACTCTCTTTTTTAGAACCCCAAAAACTTGGTTACTTGTTATCGCTTTGTTCAATTATGTTTTGCCGGTGGCGTTGGGGCTTGTCATTTATTTATTTATAAAAAATGGAAAAGAAAATATAACAAAAATTAAATTTATCTTAATCGGTATCGCATCTCTTGTTCCAACCATCCTCATTGATAGTTTATCTGCGTTGGAAATTATTTATATGCCTGGCACCATTTACCTAGGATTTTTAGTGTTTTTGGTGATGATTTCAATACAGTTATCCAACGATATGGTTTTGGGCTTACAAAACTTCATCGAACAAGAAAAAGAACTTATCCAAATGGAAAGAGTTAAAACTGGGTTTTTAGTAAATTTATCTACTGAGTTTAAATCGGGGATGGAAAAAATAAAAGCCGCCATCGACAACATTTCAAAACCAATTTCAAAAACAAAATCGAAAAAAAACGTAATCGACCCAGTAAAACAAGCAGAAGATCATATCTCTTACATGAGTTATATGGTCGAAGAAGCACTCTTATTAAAAAGGTTAGAAGATAAATCTTATGCGCCATTTTTTGAAAACTTTTCCGTTCTTGAACTTATAAAAACAACAGTTTCCTCCATCGAAAACCATTTAGACCAAAAAAGAAAAAACATACATATTGACGTGAGGCCATCTTCTATTGAAATGTATGCCCCGAAAGAATTGGTGTTTTGTATTTTGCGGAACCTGATCGAAAATGCATATATCTATACCGATCCTAAAACCGAAATCACAATTGAATTTTATAATAAAGACGGATTCCATTATTTGATTGTAATGGATGAAGGTCTTGGTCTTAGCCAATTGGAGATGGAAACGATCTTTCAAAAATTTGTACGCGGTTACCAAGACAAAAAAACAGAAATTCCTGGTGCGGGGATCGGGCTTACACTTGTTGAGGCGACGGTTAAGTATTTGGGTGGTGTTGTAAGTTTAAAATCGCAAGAAGGAATGGGTGCAAAGTTTACGATTAAAATTCCGGAGAGGAATCAAAAATGAAACCCACTCTTTGGTGTAGATTTTTATTTGTTTTTTTATGTTTATCGTTTCTGGCATGTAGTCGTACAACAAACCAAAACAACGTTGTATTAAAGTTAAACGGCGAAGATTGGGGCATTTTGTTTGATGATAGAAGTGATATACTGTCATCAGAATTTAATGCAAATAATCTTGATCTAACAACCGTTCCAGGAAACTTTAGAAATATAAACAGAACTTACAGGGGTTCTATTTGGATTCGCAAAACTTTCGAAATCACCACGGAACAACACCAAAAATCTTTAGCGTTACAGCTCGGTAGAATTTTTCAGTCAGATGAAGTTTATATTAATAGTGTTCTCATCGGAAAAAATCACTCCGCTTTTGGGGAAGAACCTGAAGAGTATGCATTTGGTAGACCACGAATTTATCCTATACCTCACGAGTTATTACTCGAAGGCGAAAATATTCTTATTATCAAAATTACATCTTCCCTCACAACTTCTGCTGGAATCATCACGGGTCCCGTTCGCATTGTCACTTATGAAGAGGCACTAGAAGGAAACCTTTATGACTCACTTGTCGAGCTTATATTTGTGGGTTTTTATTTGTTCATTGCCTTATTCTTTTTTATCAATTATTTCAATTTGAGAGACAAAAAAGAATATTTGAGTTTTAGCATACTTGCACTTTTATTTTCTGCATTCGAATTATCACGAAATGAGACCCGTTTTTTTCTCTGGAATAATTTCACATTCTTCAAATTATTAGAGTATAGTTTTTTACTCATTCTTCCCTATGGTTTCATAAAATTCATCCAAGACTTTTTTGAATTAAAACCCTTCAAATATCAAAAAGTATACCTACTGCTTCAGTTTGTTTTTATTATTGTTTTTGTAACCATCCAAAAACCAGTCTTTTGGTATAATTTCATAGGTTATTGGGATATCCACCTACTTGCCGTTATTTCCTATGCGATTTTCGTAACAACAAGCAAACTCAAAGAAAACAAACGAGGATCCCTCATTCATATTCTTGCGCTTATTTATTTATTATATTCTATTTTAAAAGAAATATTTATAGAACGTGGTTTGATAAATTCGAATTCATCACTTGAAACTAGTTTTTTGGTCTATTTAGTACTTATGACGCTTGCACTACGGTTTCAATTTTTAATGATGAAAAGAAAATTGCAAAGCCGATTTGACAGGTTGAAAGAAGCGGATTCTCTTCGCGAAAAAATATTTTTTTATATGGATGCAATGATTACCGGTCCATTAAAGGAAATGCGAGAAAAACTAAATATCTACCGTGAATCAGCAAATAAAAACAAAGAAAAATCTTTAGTAAAGGAAGCGATAAACATTCAAGCCTCCATAGACAATGTTATGGATGATATCATTGAACTTTCAAGGCTCGAAGTTCTAAAAGAAGTACCTTTCAAAGACCAAGTGAATTTTGTAACGTTTATCAAGGAAGTTATTCCTGAGGACAATATTACATATTCCATTAAAGTACACCCTGAAACGGAAGTTTATAATAGTCTTGATTTAATCAATTCGGTTGTAGTTCGGCTGGTCGATTTTCCACCTTTCAAAGAATTTACACATAATGATTTAATCATAACTCAAGATTTGAAAGGCAACGTACATTTTAGATTTTTACTTTTCCATACGAATCCAAAAGTAACATTACGACTTTTTAATGAACTCATTGAAAACTACAATAGCCTAACACCGATGAAGGTAAAATGGACTATCATATTAGAAATAGTAAGGTTACTTGGTGCCAAAATTGATTTTAAAGTAATCAAAAGAAAGTATCTCAAAATTGATTTAGGTATCTCCGCGACTGTTCCTATATCAGAATTGGAACCAATTTCCAACGTTCCCTTTGAAACAAATTCAAAACCAAAAGCCAAAGAAAACTGGAAGGTTAGTTTAAGAAAAATATGGAAACTTTTAAAAGAAACTGAAATCAAACTTCCCAACTTTAAAAAGAGAAAATAAATTCAGCCAAATTTCATTTAATAGTTCTCATAACGAGAACCAGAACAAAATTTTTACATGCAGATACCGTTTTCTCAATATTCATGAGGAACATTACATAGGTTTATTTGAAAAATTCTCCCAAACCGTAAACGAATGTTCCTTTTGTGGGATGTTGCCTGGACGATCGAGGATCACCACGTCAAAACCAGCTTCCTTTGCGGCTTCTGCTTCCTCCACGATGTCTGTGAAAAAACGGATTTCACTCGGGTCTGACTTTAACTGGGAGGAAATATTGAGATAACTTTCTTTTTCCCGTTTACCACCAATGGCCGTATCAAAATAGGAAGTGAAAAAATTCCGAAGATCACCTAACTCTGAATATTGGTAAATTAACACTTGTGCTTCCACAGACCCAGAAGAATACACATGGTTTTGGATTCCTAACTCTATTGCCTTTTCCAAAAACTCTGGAACATCAGAAAAAATAATACTTTTGATTTCGTTTGATTCGTACCCCATTTTCCAAATTTTGCCTTGGATTTCTTTGAGTGGGCCAAATTTTCGATCCACTTGGATCAAATAATCAAAATACTTACGAATTTGTTCTTTGGAGGAGTTATCATTTTTTAAAATTTGATCTCCCTCTTCCTTTTCAAAAATTTGAGAAAACTTATTCTCATTGGCCAGTTTGTCTTTTTCAAATTCCGCTTGAATTTGTTCCAGCTCGCTTTTGTTAAACTCAAATGTTTGTAAATGAGTTTCTAAATTTTTTTTAGCATAGGGGAACAACACTTGGTGCACAAAAGAGATGGGAGCTGTTGTTCCCTCAATATCAAATAAAAAATGTTTAAACATAAAAACTAAAAAAACTATCCTTCAACTAACATTCGCTTTTTCATTTCTTCTTCATCTTTTTCATAATTAAAAAGAATCAGAAACCAGGCCAACGCACATGGTATCCAAAACAAAATGGAAAGTGACAATGCAAGCGCTCTATCTGTAGTTAAACCCAAAATGATTGCAGACATTGCAGGCCCAAGCCCTTTGCCTAAATTGTCTGTTAGGTTATACAGTGAAAAGATAGCACTCCTCGATTTTGGTGGATTTACATTGATTAACACCGCACCCACGTTTGGTCCAGTAATAGAAATCAAAATTCCGGTAATTACATTCAAACCAATGAAAAGCCCCATATTATGGATTATATTAAATGCATATAATAAATATACGGCGGGGAGGATTCCAAACAAGATGGAAACTATACATAATAATGGCTGGTATTGTTTTTTAATATTGTATAAAATTTGCCCAAGGACACCACCAAAGAATGACCCAATAAAAATACCGATGGCAGCGAAGGTGATCATACCAGCAGCGGCTTCTTTAGAAAATAGATAAGTATTTTCGTAATAATCTGCCAAAAATACGAAAAACACGCCCCAAGGAATACAACCAGGAATTCCTTGTAAAAACACACCAATATTGGTTTTGTTTTCAAAAAGTAATTTAAAATCTTTGAATGTGATTTTATGAGAAAGAGTATTTGCAGCATCTACTTCTTCAGCACCACCACGTTTCGGTTCTTCGCAAAACACCAAGTAAATAAAGGCAAACAAAAAGGAAGGAGCTGACATATAAATAAAGGAATCTCTCCAACCATTGATCGGGTCGGCACCACCCAAAATTCCACCGAGCAATTGGCCAACTCCCACACCAAGGCCAATCATTAGAGATACATATCCTGTGGCGATGGCTCTCGAATGGCTCGAAAAATAATCGCCGATCAAACTATAAATTAAAGGAAAAATTCCACCCAAACCAAATCCACAAAGGGTTCGTAAAACTAAAAACTCATTGTATGAGGTGGCGAACCCAGATAAAAAACAAGGGATCTCTCCAAGCAAAACCGCAGCTATTAACAAACGTTTACGGGAAAATGCCTGAGAAAGATAACCCATCGACAAAGAAACAAGCGCACCTAAAATAAAAAATAAAGTTGGAATTTCTGCTCCAAACTTCCAATCCACGTCTGTTTGGTTCATAATTCCAAGCGAAGCGGCAATGTTCTTCATATTAGGGGCAATTAGGTTTTGATCACCAAACAAAAAGAAAGTGAGTGCGAGTATCACCCAAAATGCTAAAATTCCTCTGGCACCATGATGAGCGAGTTCACCCAACCCAACAAACCGAAGTAAGGAGGTTGATTCAGGATTATTTGTTTGGTTCATAGAGTTTTATTCCTTTTTGCCAGTGTTTTTATATACAAAAATAAAAGAGAGTGTGAACAGAAGACCTAAAAACCCAATGACACTAAAAAGTGAAAGATCCCAGGTTGTTAGAATGGATCCATTCACAATTTCAGGGTTTGTGTTATTGGAAATCGTTGGTAGAGCTTTGCCACCAATGGTTTGTAATTTGATTTTGGTTCCAAAACTTTTTTCTTCCAAAACGTAAGCACTGAGCCCTTGTGGCACGTCCTTATCCAATTTAGCCATACTCTGACCAGAAAGGATTTTTAATTCCATATCCATTGGTTTTACAAAAATTGGGAATTTACCATTTTCAGATTCGATAAACAACGATTCGTCGATTGTCTCTACCGAATTAGGAACCAAATAAGACACTTGCATTTCAGAAACACCTGGCAAAATAGCTCGGTCAAGGATCTTACCACCGTTAGAGCCTGGTGGTGTTGCCAGTGGAATGGCCATTTTACTTCCTGGTTGTTGGATTTGTGCCAAAACATCTTCAGCACCTTCGGCAACGGAATATTCCAATGGGTTCAATTTGGAGTCATACGATTTGGGAGGATTGCTATGATTATCGATCAAAAACAATTTGAACACCCGAATGCCTTTTTTCTCCCGCATAACTTGCATAAGGCTTTTAACAGCAACCTCTGCCTTCGTGGCACCTGTCTCATACACCACCACTTCTTGCGGAGAAGTACGAAACTGAGTGACAGGTGGAATCATTTTATTATAATTCACACCCTGGTATTCGATCTGTAAAAGAATGGGGGCACCTTCGGGGAGATTCATTTTGGGAAATTGGAATTTTCCCGATTGTGGGCCAATCTCTCCCAACGGTAACATAGCACCTTGTAAAGCCAACATCCGAATGGAGGTTGCTTTGCCAACTCCACCCGTCGTGCCATTTTTAATGGTTCCAAAAATTGTTAATTCTTCCGCATAACTTGGACTAATGAAAAGTGAGAAAACAAAAACAAAGAGAGATAAAATTCGAATCATGGTTTCCCTCAAAGATCAGAGTTCAGAATGAAAATCCAAGTGAAAAAATGGCATTCTATAAAAATTTAGAGGCGACAAGAGAGCTACTAGACATAATGCTTTATGGGAAGGACGGGAAATCTGCAATCCATGAAGCAACCAAGTGAAATCGTTCACAACTCCTCAAAAGACGAGAGAGACATCTTACTGGAATACCAAAATATCGACGTTTCTCAATTGGAAACCATTAACGTATTGGGTGTACCTGTGGACAACGTCACAACAGATGAGGCCATTGCCAAACTCTTCCGGGTCATTCAAAAAAAAGAAACAATGCACCATGTTTTGTTTCTCGATCCCATCAAACTGATGAGGATGCGTCCCAAAAAAGCCCTTCACCGGATCACAGAAAAAGCAGGTACCATCCTTGTCGAAGGAGCGGGCATTGGTTGGATGACCAGGGGACGTCTCAAAGAACGTGTCACTCCCATCGCTGTCATGATGGATCTCATTCGTTTGGCCGAGATCAAAGAATTCACTGCCTTTATCTTTGGAGCCAAAGACGAAATTGTGGAACGAATTTATTTCAATCTAACAAGGCATTTTCCCAAAGTGCGCATTGTGGGTAGGCATGCAGGCCACCTCGACCGCCAACGTGAGATGCGGGTGAAAGAAGCCATCCGAAAAACGGGTCCTGACATCATCTTCCTTGCAATGGATTTTCCTGATCAAGAAATTTGGATCGAAAACAATACTGGTTATTTTGGCAAAGCAGTCGTGATCGGTGTGGGTGGGGCACTCGATATGCTGTCGGGTTCAGACAAAAAAGCTCCCGAATGGTTCAAAGACCGAGGTCTGATTTGGCTTTGGAGGATCATTGCTCGTCCTTACCGCATCCAAAGGTTTTTCGAAACTTTTTATTTTATCTTACTTGGAATCATCGCACGATTCAAAAACAAAACATAAGAAAGAAACTAAAGGCAAACTTCATCGCAACATAACGTTCATTTAGTGTTAAGTTCGATTTTATTTTTTTAAATCTTTCAATCGATCGAGTGTTGGTGGGAGCCAATCTTCCAGGAGAGGTTCCCGGTCTAATTTTGCGCGAGCAAACACTAAATCTTTATTGGAAATGGCGATTTCACTCACAGACCCAATTTTACGAGCCGTTTCCATTGCCTTCCAATAGTATTTGAGAGCGTTAATTGTATCTTGTTTCTTTTCGTACACTGCGCCAATGTTATTGTACAATGCGGTGAGAGTTTCATAAATCTCTCTATGATCTGAATTTTCCGAATCCACCCGTCCCATCGATTGTTCTTTCATTTCAAAATCGTCTTTGAGTTTTAGATAATTTCCGAGAGCCGCATTGTATTGTTTTGTATAATAAAACGCATTGCCCTTTCCAAAGAGTAACGTTGCATTATTATAAATGTCTTCTTCGGGGAGTTCTGCCCAAAAATCCAAACTCTGTGCAAACTCGCCATGTGTGTAATCAATCCAACCCAAATAATAATAACATTCGCGGACAAGTTTTGGATCTTTCGAAATATTACGTTCGAGAGCGGTTAAAAAAGATTCGCGAGCAACATACAAACCAGTGCGTCTTTCCTTTTCTTCAAAGGATAAAGTACCAAGGCTTCGTTCTGGATAAATTTTACGACCAGGAAACTCACGAATGTTATCCGACTTATTGATTCCCGCAGCTTCTAAAAATTGGATTTTACCTAAATTAAAGGAAATCCTTCCGGGGCTTCCCTCGAGTAAGGTTTCGTCTTCGTCTCGTTCACCCAAACGATCTTTGTACATTTGGTAACGATCGTCTGACTCACGGAGGAGTTTAACGGCTTCGTCATAATTTTCCGTTTGAACATAGTATTCAGCCATTAACAAAACCGCAAGATAATGGCGGATATCGTATGTAGAAGCAAGTTCCAATTGTTTTAATGCACGAGCGGCTTCTTCTTTTTTGAAGTAAAATCTTGCTCTTTGGTAATATCCTTCTGCAAATTTAGAGCCGCCTTCTTTTCCGTACGCAATGTTCAGCAGATACTCAACATTATCATCAATTTCCATCCCTGTCACTTGGTCTTCAGGATTGATATTGTATTTGATCCGCACTTCTTCTGAATCTAAATCGATATAAAAGGAAGCAAGTTTGGCAAGGATTGCAAGTGACAATTCGTCTTCAATGCCCAATGAGTTACGAACTTGCCTATGGTGGTTTAAAACAAACTGAGGATTGTTGTCACGTTTCCACATTTCAATGTAAGTCGACAAAATCCCACCATGCCCAATCGGATCTTTTGGGTATTTTTCAATGATATCGTTATAATACTTAACAGCGGTACCAAACTCTTGTTTGTTGTAAAAAATCTTTGCAATGCCTGAAATGGCAGCCACATTGTCTGGATCACCTACATCGGTAAATACACGTTTGAAGTATTCTATGGCCAAATGATCGTTTTTGTATTTTTTACGACTGCTACCAGGTGGGATTTCTTTAAAATCCTTTCTATTAAACGAGTGAAAGGTTCCCAGAGCAATGTATGTATTTTTATCGTGCACATTGTATTTTAATCGGGAGGCAATGTACGCACCAGCTTTGATCACCTTTCTTGGCACTTTGTCTTGCGATGTTAAATAAAATGCCAGTTCTGGGAGTGGTTTTCTACCTGCTGTTTCGATTCCCGCATCGTTCCATTCTGTTTTTTTCGCAAAACCGATGTTTGGAACTTCTTTACGATTTTCCCAAGCCCGTTTGTGTTCTTTATCTTCTAGTTCATAACCAAAATCGGGTTCGACCTTTCCAAAACATTTTTCGAAGGCGCGGTCATAAAGCCCTGCCCTCGTGTAGGCCATACAGTATTCATTCAAATATTCTAAATTATGTGGAAATATCTCTTCCCCTTTGATAAAATAATTTTCTGCGTCTGCCAAAAGTTTTTTCTTTTCCAATGCATCTGTTTCATAACTGTATTCTTCAATTTTTTCGATACCCAATGCATACTGCGCTTTAGCACGGTAAGGAACAATCACATACTTATAGAGTGATACCAAACCAAATACGAGAAAAACGGCCGCCGCTGCCGATAAAAAAGTTTTGCGGATGAGTTCGCGACGACGGATAGCACCTTCTTTGGTGTAGGCGTCTTTACTCGCAATGATGGGCACACCATCGGAAGCAAACCGGCCACTGGTTTCGTTGAGTTCGACTCGTTCGCCAAGAAGGCCACCCAGAAAATTGGCAATGTCTTCTGGTTTTTGTTGTGCTTTGATGAGCTCAATGATTTCTTTTTGGCTACGGATGGGAATCCGTTGGTTGACAATGGCATCGATGACCGTACGCCTGAGTTTAGGCGGGTACTTTAATAATTCAGATTGGATGACCGCAAGTTCTTCGTCACTGAGGTTGGCTTCGAGTGATTCCTCAGGTTCATCCTCCTTTCCAAGAGAAAGTAGGTCTTCCTCCAAACCGCCTGCCGATCCAAAATCAGCATCTTCCAATGAAGACACAGGCATATCATCGATGGATGGAGCAAAGTCATCGAAACTTGGTGCACCAAGGTCATCGTCCAGGCTTGGCGGTTCCATGCCCACACCCAAATCGCCAAAGGGATCATCAAAGGAAGAACCAGAATCGGCTGGTTCGTCGAAGGACGGTTCTTTCGATGGCGGGGGATCAAAATCATTTCCTAAATCATCAAAACTAGGGGATTCCACACTCGGTGTGTCCATGGAAGCAAAAGGATCGTCACCAAACGCATCCGTGGTGGTAGCACCTGCATCTCCCCCCATATCTCCAAAAGGGTCTTCTCCGAAAGATTCGGTAGGAGTGGAACCCATATCGGCAAAAGGATCATCACCAAACGGATCTTCAGCGGCTGACTCCACTCCACCCGCACTCGGAGCAAGATCGTCACCGAGGGAAGCAAATGGGTCATCGGCTGGTGCCGTTTCCGCTTCGGGAGTTCCAAAATCAAAATCTCCACTAGTGGGGGGAGCCTCTTCATCGGCCAAAGCGTCCAAACCACCAAACGGATCTTCGTCGGCTGTAGTTTCAGCGGGGGCATCGTCGAGTCCACCGAAAGGGTCAGATTCAGAAAGGGAAGGCTCATCGGCGCTACCGAGGCCAGCGAAGGGGTCATCGGATCCAAAATCGCCAGGAGAATCGGACTCTTCGGGAGATTCCGGGGTTTCTGCACCAAAATCCTGGTCTATTTCTGTGGTTGGCTCTGCACCCAGATCGGCAAACGGATCGTCCGAAACGCTTGCAGGAGGTGTATCTTCCAAACCAGGGGAATCAAAATCAAATGGATCTGCTTCGGGTTCTTCTGCCTCTGTTGGCTGCAAAGGTGGGGGGTTATCATCCCCCAAGAGTTCGTCTAAATCGATATCATCGTCTTCGGCGGAAAAGTCGCGGAATGGGGGTGGGCCTTGGGATTCTTCTTCTCCACCCAAATCCTCAGAGTCAAAATCCCCAGCATTGTCATCGCTGGGGGCAGAGAATGGATCGTCTTCTCCTGCCTCCGTCTCTCCTTCTGGAGTTTGGGTGGGATTTGTATAACCTAGTTTCTCTCGGAGCACCTTCGCCATCGGGTTTAGATCTTCCGAAGAAAGAGGGTTCTTATTGAGAGCCGAGAGCATCCCCTCGATTTGTTGTATTTCTTCCGGACTTAAATTGTCTTTCGGCTCAGCCATGCGAGGGTGTATTTCCTAATTAAATATCGGCCTCTTCTGAAAATGACAGAAAAAAATTTTTATTATGTCAGATAGTTTCGATGGAAAAAAACCTTTCACTCTCTTTTTTCCTTTCTGCCGAAATTTATACCAGGAACCTCCCATAGAAAATCCATGATTTCGAAGAAACTACTGTATACATCTGTCTTTGCACTATTCACCACTGGTTTTGGACTTGCAAGCCAAGAGACCCTCGATTGGGTGGGGAGTTTCTCATCCCAAGAACTTGAAATGTCAGATGAAACCGAAGACCAAGACACCATGTACTACCTCTGGCAATTAGAAAGTTTGAAAAAAAACATAGCGCCACGTTACATCCGTTATCTCGATGTGGAAAACTATGTTTCCTCGGGATCACTGGTTCACAGAGGGATTTTATTTACATACAACGGGCTCCGGGATGAATCCGTAGAGATTTGTGGCAATTTTTCCAATTGGGAATGCCGCGAAATGAAACGAAACAAATTTGGCATTTATTATACAGTTGTGGAACCAAACCAAATCACAGAAGAGTATGAAGAGGATCCTGTTTACGAATACAAGTTCAGAGTGAACGGACTTCTCACCTATGATGCAGAAAATTTTGACCGAGTGGAAGATGGATCTGGATCCTATTATTCTCGCTTTATTTTAGAAGGGAAGGATACAAACCGCCAAATCCAATCGGAAGTACTCGCCGACTCTTTGGATGAGGAATTGGATTTGCGTACGGTTCGTTTCCAAATCTATCTCCCCCATGCAGAAGTTGTGCGGGTTGTGGGAAGTTTCAATGACTGGAACCCAGAAAATGATTTTTTGAAAAAAGACCGCAAAGGTGTGTTCTCTCTCGAAAAAAAATTATTACCGGGCGAATACCATTACCAATTTGTTGTGGATGGGGATTACCAATTGGATACCTACAACCCAAACACCAATCTCAAAATGGACACGGAAGAATCTGTATCCACCATTGTTGTTCCCAGTCGGATGCTCGCACTGGAACGGAAACGCTAACGCTCGGTATTCCCCACTCCTGCCAGCTGAACTTCCTGTTCAGACTGGCGAGCTTAGGCCATCCGTGGCCACGCTTTCCGTGGGAAACACCTCGCTGGAAAGAATAGATTATTGTAATTTGCTAGGTGTTATGTGAGTAATAAACCGATCTAAATACGATGATCAGTAAATTTTATGGAAACACTAAGATTTAACGAGCATTTTGTTTAGAATTTTGGCAAGAGCACAGCAAGGGCTTCATTGAGACGAATTATATTCTCTAAAAAAATTTGTTATTTTGCAATCGCTCTTACATTCGTAGCTAATATCATATTCAATATTCCTAAATATTTTACTAAGTCCAAACTTTTCTCCTCCACGAAAATCGTAGATATCAATTTTCCCTTCAGGACTTAAAAAAACCTTACGATATGAATATAATACCAAGTCTACCATATATGGATCTTGAAATTCCAAGTCAAAGATAACTGAATACAAATTACTTTCTTTAAAATCCTTTACAGAACTGAATTCAAAATCATCATCTTTAAAACCTGTAGTAGAAATTATATTTCCATCAAGGTGTAAAAAAAAATCATCCGGCTTACCGTCACGTAACAAACTCAAAATAACCTCATCAAATCCGCCATTTCGAGCAACAATCTCTTTATTGCAATTAGTAATGATTAGAATATTGAATATTATATATATTCTAAATATTCTAATCATCACATTTCCTCTCTCATCTTATTTAGGATTTCATGGACAGTATAATCTTTCGCCTTCTTATTTCCATTCATAGCTTCCATATGTAAATGTGAACCTGTGGAATATCCAATTTTTCCTGTTTTTCCCAAATACGTGTTTGCTGGCAAAAATTGCCCAGTTCCCTGTTTGTTAAAAATCTCCATATTGATTTCTGTAAAGTGAAGAAGGCGAACGTTTGTTCCATCCTTTAAACTAATTTCAATAGTTCCGCCCCAACCTGGTATTACTGCAACCTTATTTACAAGAAATTCACTATTTGGTCCTGGCCAATATTCGTTAGATCTTATGTCCCCCCTATATCCCTGATCATTAGGTTTTCCATCACTTCCGATCCTCTCGTGAGTTCCATCTATCTTAACCTTATCCCATGAAGCAATGGTTTTTCCTTCTGTATCAGAATTCACAATTTTTACTTTGGAATTTTCATCATATGCATAGACTCTTTCTCCAGTTTTCTTATCGATCCAACTTGGCGCATATTTATCAGCTCCCTTCACGTGGAGAATTGTTTCGCCTCCAATAAAATCCCTTTTTTGATTCCCTTCTGCATTTTTAAAAATTTCATTTGAACTTTCTTCTTCTTCCTCCTCTTCTTCGTTGACTCCCGTTTCAAAATCTTCTGGATCGTATGCAGCCGCCAAATCCCTATCAGTCGAATCATTTACATTTTCCCCACCTTCCTCATCCTCTCTCCTTCGTACAGGCTCATCCGCAACCACTGCACCCGTGTTTGGTGATGGAACTGCTCCGACTGGCGAGCGCAAGAAAATCCATGGCCTCCCGGTCACCAGTGACCGGTCACTGAGCTTGTCGAAGTGACCGTGGGGAACACTGGCGCTTGGGGAAGAAGTAGAAGAGGAAGATTTATTAGGTGTTAAGTGAGAAATTTTGGTTTTTCTTTGGCACACTTTTGCTAGAGAAGCTAAGGTCGATCATACTCAAACACATCAACAATCACCTTACGGCCATTCTTTTTGAAATATAAATCCTCCAATTTTTTCATATCATTCGCTGAGCGGCCTTCGATTTTTTTAAAACCAAAGTGTTCAACTCCCTTGAGATATAGAAGGCAGTTATAGGCTTTAGGTGACAAATCGAGATTCTTTAAGCGCAAATCCTTTATCCGAATGTTTGATTGAACAAATTGGCAGAAACTCTCATCACTAAATTTCTTCACTGGACCTTGGAAACTCAATTCTTCCAAAAATTCAAATCTCTTCAGACAGTTGAGCCCCTCATCATTGATATTTGTATTCACAAAGCCAAGATTGTCGTGAAATTGATTTTTTTCACTCAGCAAGCAAAAAACGCCATTCTTTAAGGTAACATCCTTTAGACTCAATAGTTTCATTTGGCTAAGATTACATTGGTCTAGCTGATCAAAAAAAGTTTCAGGAATTTTACTATTGTCTATCATCAAATTTCTAAGATTAGGCAAAGTGCAAATCCTCTGCAAATCTCCATCAATCATTTTTGTATTTGGATAAGCCGTTACATAAGAATCAATGCCTTTGTAATTGCTCACCTTAACATAATAACCCCGACTTTGCAAATCTGTAACGATTGTTAAATAGTCGATCTTTTCATTTACTTCTACTTTTGGGGACGAGGTGCAGTAACCAAAGGTTCCCAAGAAAAGAGTTAATAACAAGTAAACTACAAATTTCATAGTTATTTATTTGAGAATACAGGAAAGGCGATACTTTTTGGTGTTTCCAATCTATAGGTCTCTTTCGTAAACAATGTAGAATTTTCAATATGATTCGGATCAACTTTCGTCCCATTAATTTCTGGATGTCCAGTATCATTTACGATCCAATCACCACTGCCGTCACGGTGCAAGGAAATCGTGTGCGTACCACTAATACGAACCATTACTGAATTGGATGTCGTTGTTTGCATTGCTTCGGCAATCTCCGCATATGCTTGATCCCGCGTGATATCGGGATTTGTTTCTTTAAACGTATCCCTATGCCACTCTTTTCCAAAGTCTTTTCCATACGCATTCATGATCGTATCATTTGCTTTGACAAACATCACATTTCCTGGCTCTACCAGAATGTTTCCATTTTCAATGTTTTTTTTAGCAAAATCTAAGAAGTTTGGTTCCACTGCATCTCCAAATTCACTTCGTAAAGTCGACCATAATGACACTGCCTGGCACCAGCTAGTCATTATCTTCTCTGGGGTAACATTCGGATCAACTCCTGGCAACTTCTTTATTTCATTCGCTAAGTCCATTGCAAGGGATGGATTCTTAGTATCACCTTGGTAAAACTGGCCTCCTGGCGCTGAATTTACAGTGAAACCTGTCGGATCCATACCACTACCAAAGCGAATTTCTCCTGTAATCGGGTTTTGGTAAACTTGAAAGCGGAGATACCTTTTGACTTCTGGTACAGTTTTTACAAGTGCCAGTACGGGGTCTTTCGTTGTAATCTTTGCAATGCTATCTACTACTGATGCAAGACCCTGGTTTGGATCAGATAAACCTGTGTTGATCTTTTGTAAAACATCTTGGTATTTATCCATACCTTTGAGTGCCTTATCAAGCTCTGCCTTTGCCTTAATTGCCTCTGTGCTTGGATGTAACTTTCCATCCGATTCACTGTCTTGATTTTTTGTAAGTAAGTCGTAATATCTGTTTTCGGCTGCAACTACCTTTTCAACTGCTTCGCGGAAATTTGGATCTAACGAATGATTGACGGTCTTATTTTCCAATAAACCTTTCGCTGCGAGAAGTGCTGCATTTTTTTCAGCATATTGCCGGTTTTCTATAGAAAGTTTGATGAGGGCCGATTCTACACCTTTTAATCGAGTATCGACGCCCTTTAATTCGTTATCTAATCGAGTAATCTCTTTAGAAAGTTCAAGGATTCTTTCTTGAACGTATTTTTTGTCCGCTGCCGAATTATATAAATTCGCGTAATTTTCTATAGCTGCGCGATTGTAATCAATAGCATCTTGGTGTGTGCTTTTTTCAGTCTTCAATTTTTCATTTAACTGAAGTTGAGTTGTCAATTTCTTTTCTATGTCATTCGTTAATGGGTGATTTAATGTGGTATCAGTTTGCGCCAAATATGAAAGTCCAGATTTTTCAATAGCCTTTTTAAAGGAATCAATTAGAAATATTTTATTGGGCTCTGTCACAAGTTCTTTTGAGGCTGGCTTTTCAACTACCGAAATGGTAACATCTGGTGCTCCTTCTACAGGTTGAAAGTCACCCGATTTTGTTAAATTTTCGCGATACAGTGCTAATTTATCTTTATTGCTTAAATCGCCAAATTCATTGGTAAACTCTTTAACAGATGCTAATCCAGGTTCCCTCTCTTTATTCAGTAGGTTTTTTATCTCATCATCTTCGGATCTATTAACCTCCGAATTTCCCATCGCCTCAGGTGATTCCGTATTTTTATCCTCCACTCCTGGACTTGCCGCCATCTCAGGGGTTGGCATCGGCGCTTCTGGTGCATCAGGTGGTGGTGGGGCTTCCCCCGTCACCTCATCCTCTTTCCTTCGTACAGGACTCGTTGGCATTCCCGCAAGGCCTGCAAGCATCCCGAGACCACCAATCGCAATACCAGCAATCGGTGTCATAACATCGCCAACGAAATTACCAATGCTTCCCAAAAATGCAGCTAACGAACCAGGCTCTGGTGCTGGTGTTGGATTCTTTGCATTCAAATCCTCGAGTGCCTTTTGCCTATCGTCATCTTTCATTTTCGCGACATCATCCGCCGTATAACTCCCGCTAGCAATCAACCTGGCATCATCTTGATCCTTCTGTGTCTTATCCTGGGCGGCGTTGATGTTTTGTTCGGCGAAGTTGATTTCGTCCATTTGGAAGCCATTGGGGCCATTTGTTGCAATGCTAACTCCCGTCAGTTCAGCGGAAGTGGAGAGGCCGTTACGGTCAATGGTGGATGTCAGACCAAATGTGGAATCGGGATCTGTGTAACCAAGGCTTGCGGATAATCCACCACCAGCCAAATCATAGTTAAACGACAAGTTCCAATCTTTGAGATCCCCACCCCCATCGTTCAAGTCAAAACCCATATTCATTGCCCCGTTCGTTGTCACATCGGCATTGAACTGAACATTTTCTGTGAGTGCATAAGTTCCTTGCACTGTCGTATTGCCCCTTTGGGAGAAAGAAACACTCGCATTCATCGTTGCGTTTCCAAGACCAATCATTCCTCCCCAACCATCATCTGGGTGGTAAGTCACGCCGAGGCCTGGGGTGATGCCTTTTAGCAACCCAGAATCAATCGGACCCGCAAGCTGGGTTATTCCGCCGAGGAGCCCGTTGGTAATTCCAGCAAGCGCCCCTTCTATCCCATTGCGGGCACCGTAAGCTCCTTGGACAACGGCATTTGCCATGGATGAAACAGCTGTAATGGCAGTCTTACTAACCTCTAATAACCCCGTTGATGCATTTGTTACCATTGTAGTGGTTGCCTGGGCAGTAGATCCCAATAGGCTCCCCACGGCATTGCCAACACTGTTCCCAAAATTTGCAACCGCCGTGCCAATCGCAGAAATTGTCGAGTTCGCAGATGCGACCATAGCATTCAATGCCGCGCCAGCACCCATCGTGATGGCGGTTGTGGCAACCATCACTGCTACTTGTTCAATGGCAGCACCTTGGGCTTTGCGGTTACTCTCTCTGGTTTTGTGGTCAGCATAACCCTTATCAATAAAACCTTTGG
>JARJFC010000199.1 GCA_029310945.1 Leptospira sp. 96542 | reverse complement strand
TTCAATGGTGATCCCATCATCCGAATAACTAAAATTGATAAGGCAGTAGTATCCTTTCTTTCTGGCTTTGGCACCATACTCGTTTGACATTTCTTCTGAAAAAAGTGCTCGGTATTCCCTTACCCCCGCGCATATTCAGAAGGATTGAGCATACTGTACCCACGTTCTTCAAAAAAAACACGTTTTTGGTTGGCTTTGCAGGCATTGATGGCCAATTCTTTGATGATGGTATACCGCGATGGTGGCGCAAGCCAACCAGATCCCACGCGGGGTGCTGGCCTTGTTGCGCTAGGGTCTCAGCCAGAGACGTCATTGCGTCTGGGCGCTGCAACGCTCCAGGCAATTGCCTTTCAGCACCCGCCAGCGGGCGATCTCCCGTTTTTCATTGGCCCGGGCGCGTGCGGCGGCGGCATCGAAGGCCGTGACCTTCTGATCCTGATTGCCCAGGACCACCGTTTTTTCATTACCCAGGAAGCCGTACACGTCGTTCTTGATCCAGTTGTCGGGCCCGACAGCGACGTTGCCAGGCGCGATTTTCTCGCCCAGCGCGTAATAGACAAACCCCTCGGGCGCGATCAACTCCATCAAGGTGGCCGTGATGTCGATGTGCCCCCCTGAGGCTCCTGGTGGCAAGGTCTTGTCGCTGATGCCACTGCCATGCAGAACAATGGGAACGGAATTCCTTTCGTAATCCGGCGCAGCACCGGACACATGCCAGCGCCGGGAATGGTCACCGGTCACGACAAACAGGCTGTCTGGATCAGCCGCCCTCGTCCGCTCGATGAACTTGGCGATCTCCGCATCGGCGTATCGGAAATGGGCGATGCGCCGGACCCACTCCTCGTCCTTGCGCAGGGACTCGGGCAGGGCCGCGCGAGCGCGCTCCAACTCGGACGCCGGAAGCTTCACCGTCAAGGGGGAGTGATTCGACCCCGTCAGGATGAAGTTGAAGGTGTCGGCCTGCCGATCGGAATTCCACTGCTTGGAGACTTCATCAAAGAGGTACTTGTCTTCGATGCCCCAGGCGTTCTTCGGATAGTCCTTGGTGCCGTAGAACCAGGAATGCTCAAAGCCCTGGGTCAGCACGAAGCTGTTCACGTTCTCCCAGGACTGGAAGCCGCCATAGAAGAAGTGCGTCTGGTAACCCAGCCGCTTCATCTGCAGTGGCATGGACGTGGCGTAAGCCTGTCGGGTCGACGCCTGAAAACTCGGGTAGAGGTTCATGTCCGGCATGCCCAGCACGATGGAGACCACGGAAGACATGGTGCCGATCGAACCTGGCAGGAAATACGGCGTGAACGCGGAATCCTTGTGCGCGATGACGCGCTTCACGCCCTCGGCAGCGCCCAGTCCCGCATAGGCGTCCAGCATGGGCCACAGCATGTAGGTCTCGCCCACGATGACGAACACATGTCTGGGTTTGTGATTGCCTTTGCTTCTGACTGTTTTCTTGAACGCGGCATCGAGATCCTCGCCCACCTCTGGCAAGCCCAGCGCTTTCAAGGCCGCTCGAACGCGCGCCGGATCCAGGTCGGCTTCACGGCTTTTGCCCGTGTCGAAGTACTCGCTCATCTTCCTGGCTCGGTACAGCGCTTGTACGTCGTCAAAAATCGCTTCGTTCAACAGATGCTGTTGCATGCGCGCAGCGTTCTTCCAATAGATGCCGTCCGTGTAAGTGAAGGAACCCCCAAACCGGAGGAACCAGGCCGTCAGGCACAAGCCCAACCCCGTCATGATGCCGATCGCCCAACGAGCCGCACGCCGATCTGGTCTGGGCATGCGCAGCGCGAGTGGCCTGGCCAGGAGTTTCACGTACAAGAACCCCAGCACGACGGTGGACAGCAAGGCATACAGCAGTCGCGTCAAACCATGGTGCTGGATGATCGCCGTCTGGACGATGGCCCCGAAGTCATCGTTGAATGTATTGAACAGGAACAGATCGAACGTGTTGGAGAACTCCAGGTAATACGGGATGCGGACCTGGTACAGCAAGGACAGCAGGGCAATGCACACCAGGCCGTACACCAGATGGAACTTGCGCATCTCCCATCTCGGAACGACCAAGGACATCAAGGTGCACGCGATGAAAGGGATAGCCGTCAATGCCGCCGCGCTCTTCAGGCTGAGCCGCAGTCCATAAAACAACGTCAGCGCCAACTCGCCGACACTGGTTTCAGGCTCCAGCTGGGCACGGAATACCCAGAGAAAAGCGATCCTGTAGATGCACAAGACCAGCAAGATGAAGACAAAAAAACGGGCATTGCGTTCCAGGCTCGCATAGAAGCTCTGCCAACGGGACACATCTTGGGTGCCTTGAATCATTTCGTACTTTTCTCGTGAAAAAACTACCGGCTTCAAACCGGTCCGGTCACGCGCTCGATCAGATCCGGCGCGAGGATCAACGCCGCCTCCAGCGTGTAGCGCCCTGCGGCCACGTCCGCGCGCAGCCGATCGGCGGACACAAGCTCGAAACGCTCCACCTCGCCGTCCTGGTTCACGGGCTCCACCTCTGGGGGTACCGTGCACCGGTACCAATCGATGCGTTCCACGGTGTAGCCCAC
>JARJFC010000198.1 GCA_029310945.1 Leptospira sp. 96542 | reverse complement strand
GGCAAGTCCACCATACCAAACCGAGCTGCAATGTATGCATTCATCATCATTGGAATTTCTGCTGGACTCGGTTCGATCCATTTTTTAGGCATATTCGAATTTGACTCAATTTATCGTTTTTTTGTGAGCCTGCCTGGTGGCGGCGTTGCTGGCCTTGGCGGTGCGCCGCGCCAAGTCGGTGGTGGTTCAGGCATCCGGTGCCTGAGCGCATGGCGTTGGTTTGAAACAAAGGAGTCCCCTGCATGAAAGCATTTGTGCTCGAGGCCTATGGACCCGGGCGTCCACTGCGAGCGGCCGAGTTGCGCGTACCCGACTTGCACGATGACGAGGTGCTGGTCGAAGTCCATGCGGCCGGCTTGAACCCCTTGGACGTGAAGATCAGGAGTGGTGCGTTCAAGCTCATCCTGCCCTATCGCCTTCCGCTGGTGCTGGGGCATGACGTCGCGGGAGTCGTGGTCAAGACCGGGCCACGCGTGCAGCGGTTCAAGCCGGGCGATGAGGTGTATGCGCGCGCCGATGATTTCCGCATCGGCAGTCTGGCGGAGTTCATCCCGGTCAAGGAGGTGTCGCTGGCGCTCAAGCCGCGCGGCCTCTCGATGGAAGAGGCCGCGTCGGTGCCCTTGGCAGGGCTCACCGCCTGGCAGGCGCTGGTTCAAAAAGCGAAACTGCAGCGGGGGCAGAAGGTGTTCATCCAGGCGGGTTCCGGTGGCGTGGGGACTTTTGCCATCCAGTTGGCCAGGCATCTTGGGGCCACTGTCGCTACGACGGCCAGCGCGGCCAGCGCCGCGCTGGTGCGGAGCTTGGGGGCGGACGTCGTCATCGATTACAAGACGCAGCATGTCGAGGATCTGCTCCGCGATCAGGACGTGGTGCTGCATAGCCAGGATGCCAAAGAACTCGACAAATCGCTGCGTGTGCTCAAACGCGGTGGCACGCTCATTTCCCTGTCCGGGCCACCCGACCCTGCCTTCGGCCGAGAGACCAAGGCCTCCTGGCCCGTGCGGCTGGCCGTGCGTCTCTTGAGCGCGGGTGTCCGGCGCAGGGCGCAGCGCCTGGGCGTGGCTTACGAATTCTTGTTCATGAAGGCGAATGGGCAGCAACTCGGTGAACTCAGCCGGCTGATCGATGCCGGTGCCATCCGTCCGGTGATTGACCGGGTCTTCCCGTTTGAGTCGACCAATGAGGCCCTGGCCTATGTCGAAACAGGCCGTGCCAAGGGCAAGGTGGTGGTGAGGGTGAAGTGAGCTTGATCTCAGTGGGGTGGGTCGCGTGCAGGCGACCCACATTTTGATATCGAAAATATACCTGATATATTGCCGCTACCAAAACTCGGAGCCATCACCATGTTCAAGCCCGGCATCACCGTCTGGTACAGCGTCCAGGACCTGCAGCGCAGCCTGGACTTCTACACCCAGAAACTCGGTTTCTCCATCACCTTCCACGACCCCGAGTCCAGCATGGCCATGGTGGACACCAACACCCCGGGCGTGCTGATCGGTTTTTCCGAGGCGCAGGAGGTCGTGCCCTCGACCTCGTCCACGGTTTTCGAGGTGCCGGACATCGTGGCGACGCGCAAGGCCCTGGAAGGCCGGGGCGTGTCCTTCCAAGGCGGGATCGAAACCATTCCCGACATGGTGAAGCTCGCCACCTTCACCGACCCCGACGGCCACAGCCTGATGCTGTCGGAAGACCTGACCCAGCCTTGACGATCCAAAAGACCGTCCTGCAACTGGCCCAGGCCTTGTCGGGCCAGTGGACCGTGCCCCTGCTGTTGGCCATGGCGCCCTCGCGCGGGCGTTTCTCGCCCCTGCAGAAAGCGCTGGGCATCACGCCCGCGCGCCTGAGTGACAACCTCTGGCGCCTGGAGGCCAATGGCCTGCTGGTCCGTCTGTCGGCGCAGGAGCGCCGTCACCCGGCCTTGCCCGAGTACCTGCTGACGGAGGAGGGGGAGCAACTGCGCGAGGCCGCCCGGGCCATGCAACTGACGGAGCAGCGCCTGGGCCTGGGGCGCCTTTCGGCCCAGGCCTGGAACATGCCGCTGCTGCTGGCCCTGCACTATGGGCATGAACGTTTCCAGCAGATCGGCAAGGCGCTGGACCCGGTCACGCCGCGCATGCTGTCGGCCCGGCTGGAATCCTTTCAGCAGCTGGGCACCATCCACAAGGCGCTGGAGGCCGAACCGCGCCCGACTTTTCTGTACCACCTGCAGGCCACGGCCCGCGCGCCCGTGGGGCAGTTTGCCTTGGATCTGGAGTCGCTGGCCTGAATGTTTCGGTGTGCATGACGTGGGCCTCCCATGGCGCAAACACGCGTCCCCAGGCGGGTCGGCTTCAGGTCCGGCCACGGCCTGTTCGAGTGCTGGCGATAATCCCCACCATTCCTTTGCCTTTCCTTTTCGTTCGGCCGCAGGCCTAAGCAGCGCATGTCCACCTTCACCAAGACCATTCTTTACACCGACACCGATGGCCGCCCTGCTGGCCGATTGCGAAGCCAAGCTCTTGTTCGTCGACCCCGACGCGGGCGACGCGGCCCTGGACATGACCAGCCAGCTCGCCGCGCGCGCCGCGCTGCGCGTCGTGCCCTTCGG
>JARJFC010000197.1 GCA_029310945.1 Leptospira sp. 96542 | reverse complement strand
TGCTCACCATCTGCCGCTCGCTGCTGGGCAACCCCCGCGTCATCCTCATTGACGAGCCCACCGAGGGCCTGGCGCCCATGATCGTTGCGCAAGTTGCAGAGTGCATCCGCGACATGCGCGCGCGGGGGCCAGGCGCGCACGACAAGAAGACGACCACCGATGCATCCCAGGCAGCGCGCTGGCACGACGTGCTGGCGCTGGACGAGATTCCCAAGGGCGAGGTCCGCCGCGTGGACTGCGATGGCCGCGGCCTTTTCCTTTACCGGGACAAGCAGGACGGTGACTCCACCGTGAAGGCCTATGACAGCCTCTGCCCGCACAAGGCGACCAACATCCCCGAGCTTGCGTTGAACCCGGCAGGCAAGAAGGGCAACAAGAGCGTGAAAGGCATGAAGGGCATCACACTGACCTGTCCCAAGCACGAGTGGCAGTTCGACGTGGCCAGCGGCGACTGCATCAAGAAAGGCGACACACCGCTCACCCGGCTCGACAGCAAGGTGGAAGCCGGCCGGATCTGGGTGCGCTGGTAACGCCGTCGCCAGCGGTCGGGGCCGCTGTGGCACCATCACGGCCCCGAAACTCCCCACCCCATCATGTTCCAACGTGCCGAAACCGACCGCCAGGCCCTGCTGCAAGCCCTGGCGCTCGGTGTCTTGTTCTCGCTTGCCGCCCTGCTGGCCGCCTGGCTGACGCGTGATCAGGCCATCTTCTCGCTGCTGCCGCCCGGCGGCGCCGCGCCCGACATCCGCCCCGAGCAGCGCTTCGACCTGCATGTCACCTTCTTCACGATCTGGGCGACCATCGCCCTGGTCACGCCGGCCCTGTGCCTGTTCCCCTTCATGCGCCACTCGGCCGTGGCGGGGCGTTACTGGCTGGCGTTCTGGACCGTCTCGCTGCTGGCCTTCGCCATCCACTTCTACTGGGCCGTGGTGCTGGTCTTCGGCAATGACTGGTCGCGCATCCTCGACACCCCGCGCGTGAGCGCGCCCCGCCTGGACACGGTGTTCGCGGTCTGGTGGGTGGTCGACGTGCTGCTGGCCTGGTTCCACCGCGGCGACGCGCTGTGGGTGCGCGCCCAGCGCCTGCTGGTGCACCTGCTCGCCTTCATCCTCTTTTTCATGGGTGCCGCGCGTGAAGGCGAACTGCCGCTGTCGCGCGCCATCGGCTACGCCATGGCCGCCGCCGTGCTGGTGGCCGTGCTGGTCTGGCTCTGGCGCCTGCGGCCAGGCGCGCGCCCACGCTGATATCCATCCAAGCCTGGACCGCTTCGGACCCAGGCGGCCTGAACGTCACGCTTGCGGTTTCGCTCGGGTTCGGCGCAGCACCACGCCGAACAGCAGCAGCTGCGCCAGCAGGCCCGCCAGCGAAGCGCCCAGCATCAACAGGCCGAGGTTGACCGGGCCGTCGTGCGACACCAGGCCCACGCCGTAGGCGGCCAGCGCGCCGAGCAGTTGCTGGGTCATGCCTGCCACGGCGGCGGCAGAACCCGCCAGCGCCGGCACCAGGCTGACCGTGCCCGCGAGCGCGGGTGGCGTCAGCAGGCCATGGCCGACCCCAATGAAAACCAGGGGCAAGGCAAAGGCCAGCGGGCTGCGCCAACCCGCCCAGGCCAGGCCCAGCAGCAGCGTCAGCCCAAGCAGCACCGCGCACTGGCCCACGGCCATCAGGCGCCGTTCGCCCCAGCCTTCCACCAGGCGCGTGGTCAGCAGATTGCCCAGCACATAAGGAAAGGGGATGGCCATGATGTACCAACCCACCTGCTGCGGCGCCACGCCATACCCGGCGAGCACGATGGGCGCGCCCGAGAGAAAACAGTAGAAAGCGGCCGTGGTCGACGCCAGCACCACCACATAGAGCAGGAAGGCCGGCTCGCGCGCCAGCCGCGCATACGAGTTGGCCAGGGTCCGCAGCCAATGCCGGGGCGCGTCCTGCGCAGAGGCACCGGCTGAGACGGCGCGCGCCGGCCGACCGGCGGGGATGTCCCGCCAGGCCATGATCCAGGCCAGCAGCGCCAGCGCGGCCAGCAGCACGAAGCCCCAGCGCCAGCCGGCCTGCACATGGATGTAGCCGCCCAGCAGCGTGGCCAGGGGTGGACACAAACCCATGACCATGCCGATGTAGGCCATGACGCGTGGGCGCTCGTGGCCGGCGAACCAGTCTTGCACCAGGGCCCGGCCCACCACCATGCCGGCCGCGGTGCCCGCGCCCTGCAGGGCCCGTGCCGCGATCAGGGTGGCCAGGTTGGGCGCCAGGGCCGCCAGCACGGAACCCAGCACCGCCAGCGCCAGGCCGAAGAGCAGCACGGGCTTGCGGCCCAGACGGTCCGACCAGGGCCCGTAGACCAGCTGCAGGCTGCCATACGCGGCCACGTAGGCGCTGAAACTCAGTTGCACGGTGGCCTGGCTGGCGCCGAACTCATGGGCCCAGTCGGGCAGCGCCGGCAGGCACAAAGTCATAGCCACCAGGCCGAAGGCGACTTGCAGCACCAGTTGCGCGGTCAGGCCGCGGCGCGGGGAAACAAGAACAGACATGCTCACCAACCCAGGAATTGAAACAAGAGGCCCAGCAGGGGACAGACCACGATGACCTCCAG
>JARJFC010000196.1 GCA_029310945.1 Leptospira sp. 96542 | reverse complement strand
GGTGACCTCCGGGCCACCCATGGGGGCTTGGGGGGTGACCCGGGGGTCATCCGTGTGGGCAACTTCCCGGGGTTCCGGGCCGTCCAGCGGCAGGAGCCGGGAAAAGGCGGCGCTCATGCCCGCCATTGTGCCGTTTCCCCTCGGGATTTGCGGACAGAATTCCACCATGCAGCTTTCCAGGTGGCCAAATTGAGACGCGTCCAGCACGGGGGCGCGAGACCCCGTTCGGGTCTGCCGGCGGCCCTGGCCCTGGCCGCCCTGCTGACCCTGCCAACGTCCGGAGCCTGGGGGCAATCGGCGGGCCGGCCTGATGCACCCGCAGCCGACACCGCGACGGCGGCCCGCGTCCTGAACGACCCGAGCGCACGGCCACGCATCTGCCTCGTGCTCTCGGGCGGGGGCGCGCGCGGCGGCGCGCACCTGGGCGTGCTCAAGGTGCTGCAAGCGTTGCGGGTGCCGGTGGACTGCATCGTGGGCACCAGCGCGGGCGCCATCATCGGCGCGGCTTACGCCAGTGGCATGCCGCTCGATGCGCTGGAAGCGAATCTGAAGCCCCTGAACACGGGTCTGCTGTTCCGCGACGTGCAGCGCAGCGACCTGCCCTTGCGCGGCAAATCCGAGGACCGCTACAACTACATCGGCCCGGAGATGGGACTGAGCACGAGTGGCATCAGCCTGCCCAAGGGCGCGGTGTCCGGGGTGGCATTGGAAGCCGTGCTGCGCCAGCTGACCGCGCGCCAAAGCAGCGCGGACTTCGACCTCCTGCCCATCCCCTTCCGGGCGGTGGCCACCGATCTGGGCACGGCCGAGATGGTGGTGCTGGACCATGGCAACCTGGCCACGGCCGTGCGCGCCAGCATGGCCTTGCCGGCCATCGTCAACCCCGTGGAGGTCAACGGACGGCTGCTCGTGGACGGGGGCGCGAGCCGCAACCTGCCCGTGGACGTGGCCCGGGCCATGGGTGCCAGGATCGTGATCGCGGTCAACATCGGCACCCCCCTGCACGCGCGCGAGCAGATCCGATCGCTGGTGGGGGTGACCGAGCAGATGATGCGGATCGTGACGGCGCAGAACGTGCACGAATCCCTCAACGAACTCGGCCCCGACGACGTGCTGATCAGCCCCGACCTGGGCACCATCGGCACCGCGGACTTCGACCGCCTGCTCGAGGCCTCGTCGGCCGGTGAACAAGCCGCGCGAACCGCGGCCGCACGGTTGCAAGTGCACAGCCTGGACGAATCGGCCTACGCCCGCTGGGAGCGCCACCGCCTGACGCCACGACCCGAACGGGCCCGAATCGACAGCGTGGCCATCACCGGTACTCAGGTGGTCAATCCCGAAGCCGTGCGCGCCATGCTGCGCCTGCGGCCCGGCCAGGGTTTCGACGCCAGGCAGCTGGACGCCGACCTGCGCCGCATCTACGCCACCGGGGATTTCGAGAGCGTGAGCTACACGCTGACCGACCAGGCCGACGGCAGCCAGGCCGTGACCGTGCAGACCACGGAAAAATCCTGGGGCCCCAGTTACCTGCGCGTGGGCCTGAACCTGTCCAGTGATTTCTCGGGCAATGCCTACTTCAACCTGCTGCTGGCGCATCGCCACACCTGGCTCAACACCCTGGGCGCCGAATGGCGCAATGAGTTGCAGACCGGACGCACCGACCGGGTGAGCACGGAGTGGTTCCAGCCCCTGGACGTGACGCGCAGCGTCTTCGTCAGTGCCCAGGCCGAGGGCCGGCGCGAGCCTTTTGACATCTTTGACCAGGGTCAGCGCGTGGCGCGTTTTCGCCGCGACGAGACCACGGCACGCCTGCAACCCGGGCTGGCCCTGGGCCACTCAGGCGAGCTGCGCGCCGGTCTGCTGCGCGGTCGCGTGCAGCTGAGCACGGACACCAGCTCGGTCCCGGGCGAGTTGCTGCTGCCCTCGGTCGACACCGGCGGGCTGGAGCTGCAGCTGCGCACGGACACACTGGACAGCCTGAGCTTTGCGCACCACGGCATGGCGCTGGACCTGCGTTATTTCGAATCGCGCCCCGCCTACGGCGCCGACCTGCGCTACGACAAGCTGGATCTGGCCTGGCGCGGTGCCACGACGTTGAACGACCACATCCTGCGCGCCGGCTACTTCAGCTCGCGCGCTGGCGGCAATGGCGACCTGCCCGAGCATGAGCTGGCGCCGCTGGGCGGCTTTCTGCGCCTGTCGGGTTATCAGACGGGTGAACTGCTGGGCACGCGCGCGCAGATGGGGCGCCTGGTCTATGCCTACCGGCTCACCGGTCCCGGGCTGCTCCAGGGCATGGAATTGGGCCTGTCCTTCGAGGCGGGCCGCATCCGCGATGTGGTCGAGGACTCCAGGCGCCAAGGCACGCTGCGCAGCAACGCTCTCTTCCTCGCTGTAGACACGCCGATGGGTCCGCTGTATTTCGGGGTGGGGCACGCAGCCAGCGGCTCCAACGCGGTCTACCTCTTCCTCGGCCAGCCCTGAACCTGCGACCGGGCGCATTGGCCGTCGCGCAGGCTGCGGTTTTGGATAGCATTGCTTACCCAAGCAGCTTCGAACGCCGTCGCCCCATGCTCCAGTACCTGACCGTCCC
>JARJFC010000195.1 GCA_029310945.1 Leptospira sp. 96542 | reverse complement strand
GAGCGCGGCGCACAGCGAGGCGGATATTGGGGCGACCATTCAGGCTGCGGGCGATGTGTTCAAGGCCATGGCCTGAGCCTGCCGACGCTCTATAGAATGCTTAGGATTCATCCCTGAAATCGCAAGCTCATCATGTCCAGCCAACGCACACGCCAGACACCGAGCCGGGATGCCATCGTCCGAGCCGTGGCGAGTTCCACGGCGATCGAAACCGGGCAACGCATTTCGGTCATCGAGGCCAAGCTGCGCAGCGCGCAGACGATGTCCCCGACGCTAAGTCTCGCGCTCAATCGGACTGCGCGACGAGCGCCGCGCTGACCAGGCGCTGCATGGGCGCGTAGTCCATGCTCATCCCTCGCTGTATCGCCGCGAAATACGCGGCCTTGTCCGCGTCCCATGCGCTGTAATCCAAAGGGCCATGCCCCGCCTGAACAGCCATAACATCCGCCAGCAAACGCGACAGACGCCCATTGCCCTCGCGGAACGGATGGATCAGGATGAGTTCCACATGGCAAACGGCAATGGCCTCGACTAGGGTCGCTTCATCCATGCCATCGCAAGGCGTCCAACGGTGCAGATGGTTCCGCTCGAACTCGTCCAGCAGCCGAGGAATTTGTGCTGCGGCGGCAAAGTGGAAACCATCCTTGCCCATGTTCACCAACCGCTCCTCGCCTGCCCAGTCATACAGATTGCCCAGCCACAGACGATGCCATTCCTTGACATCGGCAACGTCGAGGCGTCGCGCGGGAAACTGCTCACGCATCACAAACTCGTAGAGCTGCAGCAACAGCTGCAGTTCGACATCGTCCATCAGGACCGGATCGGTGATGTCGCCCTTGTTGCGTAACACCCGCTCGCCTGAGCCGGGCTGCCATTCAGCCTGCGGACCTGTCGCTTGATAACGGTCGGCTGCCATGTCGGGCTACTTTGAACCGACCTTGTTGGTCAGAATATCAAACCAGTGCACGGGCGGCGCGTCGTCCACGGCACTGAGGGAGGACGGGCGGAACAAGGCATGCAGGATCAGGATGCGGTCGTTGTCCTGCACCAGCGCTTTGCCGCTTTGGTCGTCGCGCATCAAAGCCAGGAAGGTTTTGACCATGGTTTCACGCTCGCGCGCGTCGCGCATCAACTGCAAGTTCTCGGAAAGCAGGCGGCTGAGGATTTTCAGCACCCAGATGCTGGCGAATACGGGAACAAGCAGAGGCGACAGGGTCAGCAACACCGAAACGTCCTTGTTGTCTGCCGCTTTCAGCAAGCCCGGCATGGCCCAGCACACAAAGGCAGCGACACCCCCCATCAAGAACAGGCCAAAAGCAATCGCGAATCCTATGGCGATTGAGCGGTGTGTTTTCGCGCGCTGGCTCCAATACTGGGTCGGAGCTTGAAGGGCCAGTTGTTCGTCATAGACCTTCTTCAGCTTGGTCCATTCTTCACCGAGCTCTTTTTTCCACCCCTCCCAGTGATCATGACGCTGCTTATGCGCTTCCTCCGCCTGTCGATGTTGCTCCGTGATGGTTCCGGTCTGTTCATCGAAAACCGCTCGCAGCTCGTTCAGCTTGGCCTGGTAGTCGGCCTGGAGTTGTCCGAGTTCTTTACGCTGAGGGGCCAGCCAATCTACTGACCTTATCTTTTCGCGACCTAGGATAAGCCCATTCAACGCCTGAAAGGGAAACTGTTTTTCACGAAACAACACCTCTAGTAGCTGCGCTGCGTCAACTCGCGCGGCAGTCAACACGTAAGCTGCGGCGTCAATGTCGATTACAACTAGCTCAGCGATGACGGGGTAATAAGCATGATCAGATGTAAGCAGCGTCCCTTGCGCCACCCGCTGGAACAATTCAATCAGGGTCGCCAAGTATTGTTTGGCAGCACTCTTGTCATTTCGAGCAATGCATTTCTCGTACTCTTGGGTATGAGTCCGAATACCCCATAAGCTGGTTGCTTGTGCACCCCAAGTCTCATTTAGTCGGTGATGCCTTGGATGAGGTCCGTTGGCAGGCCAACACGGCTCCTCCGCATCCAACCAGCGAACGATGTCTTCCGTATCGGTGAAATGTAGCTCCCGAGTTCCGCCAAATACCGTGATCCGGATTTCTTGCAAAAGCTTGGCCATGACTCCCTTTCTGCCTGCATCGGCGTGGCTGCATTTCGCCGCGAAAGCCGGCCCATTGATGGCAGCAGCGTAGCGTTTGTCGACGTGACTGTCGATAAGGAGCGCGCGCAGTTCACACCAAAGTCAGCAGCGGGGCGCATCAGCAGGCAAGGCAGGCGGGTCGCCCCTCAGTGGGAAATCAGGGAAACGGCCGGCTACGCGTAGGCAATCTTGCGGCCATTCGTGCGCCGCGTGTTTGCGGATCAACTCCGCCACCCAGCGGCTTTTGGACACGCCGTTTGCCTGCGCAGCCTGTTCGACCCGCGCATGGCTTGTTTCATCCAGATAGAGCCTGATTCGGGGCATGGCCAGCACCTCCAATCCACATCAGCTTTCAATTATGCAGATCCGAAGGAGATACCAAGCAACTCAATGCCTGAAATGCCGCACCCCCGAGAACACCATCGCAATCCCCCGCTCGTTCGCCGCGTCGATGACTTCCTGGTCGC
>JARJFC010000194.1 GCA_029310945.1 Leptospira sp. 96542 | reverse complement strand
CTAATTCTGATTATCAAAATATTGCCGCTAACTTAATCATTAATCCACTAATAGATTCGAAGAAAAAAGAATTATTTGGTTTTTCAAAAAAAAATACTGAAGCATACATTGACTTTTCAGCAGGAATATCATTCTAATAAATCAGCTTCAGCGCATAACAGCGTGTAAACGCTGCGCTTCGGCACTTGCGGCCTCGCTTGGGCTGTGCCACATTCCCCTTCTGTCACTCGTTTGCATTCGCAAACTCCGTGCCAGTCCCTAACGTCCCGCTGGGACTCAGGGTCGGGGAACGTCGTTTACACTAGTTCGTTATACGCCATTTCGAGATCATTATGAAACTTAAAAACTTAACACCAATTATTATTTTAATCGCATTACTTGCTTCCTGTAGCAAAGAAATTAAAATTATACAGGCTCGCATCAATACTCCGAGAGGACTTTATTTAAGGGAATCTCCTAACAAAGCATCCAAAGTTAAAACCCTTATCCCATATGGTAAACTTGTCAATATTCTCGAGTATACTTCCGTAGAAGACAATATTGAAAATGTTCCGGGACGATGGATTAAAGTAAAATACGAAAATCAATTCGGTTTTGTTTTCGACCGATTTTTATCCCCTAGTGAATCTACTTTAACCTCTTCGGAAAACATTGATGTCCTCTATTATTCAAATTGCAATACATCAAATTTCTTTCCAAAGAGTGTTCCTGAAGATATTCAAAATCATAATATACTGAATATCTCAAAAAATTACATCTTGCAAGAAAACGTTCAAGTGTATGAAAAAACTAATAATACTGGCGAAAAAACTGTCACTTTCTCTTCTGATAAAAAATATTCCTTTATAAACAGAAACGAAGAAATTATTGGGCTATCAACTAGTGATTTTCATTTCATAATTTCACGGGTTAAGGAAAAAAATGAAATTTTTAATCTTCTTTATTTTGCCTCAAATGAAAATATTAAAGCGATAAAAATTCTACCAGAAAAAGGCAATCATTTTTGCACAAATAATTGGGCGGGCAATAATTCAAGTTACTACCTAGAGAGCAGATTTATAAAAAATAAGTTATATATTCAATATAAAATTATAGATTGTTTTGATTCTAAGTCGACCGAAAAGAATAGTCATGTTTTTACCGAAATTTCATATTATCCAGAAGTCATAACGATAGATGAAAAATGTTCGTATCAATTGCTGGACTATTTAAAAGAAAATTGGATATTAGGCCATACTTTGAAAAGTCTATTTCGAAACGGCGTATAACAGCGGCTTACCGCTGCGCTTCGGGACTGATGCCCTCGCTTGGCCTAAAGGCACATTTCCCTTCTGGCACTCACCTTGCTTACGCAAGTCTCGTAGCCAGTCCCTAACGCCTAAAGGCTCAGGGGCGGGAAACGTCGGCAAGCCTGGTTCGTTATACGCAAGTTGCTAAAAATCAAACTATTCCCCAAAATAAGAAAAAATTAAGAAATTAAACCAAAAGTGTAATAAAATTTAGTAGATTTATGATAGCATATTTGATATCATAAATCTGTGCGGGTAACAATTGATACAAATGTTTTATATCAAGCGCTCAGAGACAGCAGAGGTGCTTCGCATTTTATATTAACTTTAGTTGAAAACAGACGAATTGAGTTAGCTCTATCAACTCCAGTTTTTGTAGAATACTCTGATGTTTTACTTAGAGATAAATCTTTGTCGGATTTGGGTTTATCAAAGAAGGAAATCAATCTCGTTTTGGACTTCCTTGCTTTTGTGGCTACGCCTTTTTCAATTAACTATTTACTAAGACCAAATCTTGGGGACGAAAACGATAATCTTTTTGTTGAACTTGCTTTTGCCAGTAACAGTCGATATCTAATTACTTCAAATATTAAAGATTTTAACGAAAATAAAGATCTTAAGTTTGATTCTTTTAAAGTTATCACTCCTACCGATTTTGCTAAATTTTGGAGATTAAATTATGAATAAAAAAAATGTTCTCACTATTCGTATCCCTGAAGATCTTAAAGAAAGAATTGAGAAAACTGCTGCTACGCAAGGTGTTTCTCTTAATCAATTTGCTTTATATGCTTTTACTAGAGGTATCAGTGATATTGATACTGCTAACTTTTTCAAAAAACGAATTCAAGGAAAAAATAAAGACTCAATTGAGGACGGATTTAAGAAAGTTATAGGAAAAGTCGGAAAGAAAGATAAAATCCCAAGTTGGGATAAACTCTAATTCTAAAGTAGCAACCAGCGTATAACAGCGTGGAAACGCTTCGCTTCGGCACAAGGCCTCGCTTGGGCTGCGCCACATTTCCCTTCTGTCACTCGTTTGCATTCGCAAACTCCGTGCCAGTCCCTAACGTCCCGTTCCGGGACTCAGGGTCGGGAAACGTCGTCTCCACTAGTTCGTTATGCGCAATTGGCAAAAATCAGGTAGAAAAAGTCGCGCCTAAGAGCTGCGCAGCAGTGAAGAGAAAGAAAAATGACGAAGAGTTGGAAAGCGCTTCTCGTTTTGAATGTCCTGCTCTGTATTTACGAGCAAGCTAGTGAGTGGGGCGCTCCAATTTTTTACTCTTCGTTTTCAAATTCTATCGGAAACATTACCAACTCCGCA
>JARJFC010000193.1 GCA_029310945.1 Leptospira sp. 96542 | reverse complement strand
CATCCGATCTGGAAATATTCGCATCGCAGTCTGAGCAAGAGCCCGCTCATATCGGCGATGGTGTCGCAATCCTCTGCGTACACACGATCTCACAGCGCGAGCATGTCTGCGCAATACGGCGCTTCCGTTCAAGTCCCTAAGCTGAAAGCCTTCCCCTGGTGGTTGCTGCGTCTGGCTTCGCCCTTCGTGGCGACGCTGCGTGAGATGATGGAGATGCGTTACCTGTGGTCTACCGAGGTGCGGATGGGCAACCAGCAACTGGTGCGTACGCTGGGGCATGAGCCGCATACGCCGTTGGAGGTGGCGATTGAGGCGACGTTGGAGGGCCTTGGGTGTCTCACCCGCTGAAAAGCGTTAAATTGAGTGCGTGGTTAGTTGGAGTCGGTGGTGGACGCGGTCATTTGGCTCGATCATTTAAGTGGTCGTCATTAAGTTTGTCGCTTGATTTTTCTGCGAGTACCTAACAACAATTCGCCGTGTATGTGCTTGAGCGATCATCTAATCATGTAGCATCAATCGAAGTAGAGAGTAACTATTTCTTGGAGTTCAGAAATGGCAAAGCGATTGGTATTGTTCAACCACAAGGGGGGGGTCAGCAAAACTACGACCGTCTATAACGTGGGGTGGATGCTTGCTGAGCTAGGGCATCGAGTTTTGCTGGTAGATGCCGATCCACAATGCAATCTCTCTAGTTTGATTCTTGGCGATGCGTTTGATGAATATTATTTAAACGAAGAGACCCGCCTTCAAAATATTAAAGATGGTGTGGCGCCAGCATTCAAAGGCAAGCCAACACCGATTCAGCCGGTGATTTGCAGACAGCCAGCTCGTCAGGCCAACGTGTATTTATTGGCTGGTCATGCAACACTTTCTGAGTACGACGCATCATTGACTTTCGCTCAAAATTCCAACGCGTTGGCTACGCTGCAAAACTTGCCTGGTGCTTTCCACGAATTGATTCACCAAGTTGAAATCGCCAACCAAATTGAGTACACGATCATTGACCTCAATCCTGGTCTGAGCGCAATTAATCAGAATCTTTTTCTTAATGCTGATTTCATTCTGATTCCGACCAACCCTGACCCCTTTTCCATCATGGCGTTGCAGACGTTGGAATCAATCTTTCCGCGATGGGCCAATTGGAAGACGGGTAACGAGTCGGCGTTTCAAGATTCTGCTTATCCATTGCGTCAGGGGCTCCCAAAGTTTGCCGGTACAGTAGTCCAGCGCTTCAATATGAGAAAAGGACGCGCGGCTGCACCGTACCGGGACAATATTGTTGAAATCAAGAACGTCACTCGGGATCGTCTGTATCCTGCACTAGCAAAAGCCGGGCTGACACTTCCAGATGGCAACTATCCGGGAGAACTGCGCACCAACGGATTCTGTTTGGCGGAAATCCCAGATTTCGGTGCTTTGCTCCCACGTTCGTATGAAGCAGGCGTACCTGTTTTTGCGTTGCGCAACAATGAATTGGGCGCCACCGGAGTCGTTTTGGAAGGCTCAATCACAAAGCGAAATCAGATTCATAGTCAGATATCGGATGTTGCGCAGGCGCTGCGGAACCTTATGCATTGAAGCCATGCTTAACGCGAAGGGCGTTTTTCACGCAAACATCCGACAGGCGAATGAACTCGGGATTCTCTACGCGCATCTCAAGGAGACGGTGACCCTTCCTGAACCGTTCGACGATTTGTTGCGTTCACAAATTGTCAATGCGGTCAGCGCTTTAGACAAACTGATGCATGACTTGGTCCGCATTGGAATGGTAAGAATATTTGAGGGTCTGAAGCCATCGACAAATAAATACTTGAATGAGCCAATTCCCATTCAATATCTTCCAGGCTTAGCTGCGGGGGCAGTTCCGCCACCACCGGTTAGGTTTGAAGAAGTTATTCGTGAAAAACTCAGTACGCAATCTTTTCAAGATCCAGAGAAGATTGCCGGAGGCCTAAGCTATATATGGAATGAAAATAACAAGTGGCTGATAATTGCTCAGGGCCTTGGGGTGGCCGAAGGAGAGGCTAGGCGCAAACTAAAGCTGATAGTCACACGACGAAACGCCATAGTGCACGAGGCGGATCTTGATCCTGTGACTAACCAAAAGCAAAGTATTACGCAGGCCGAAGCAAAGGATATATCTGATTTTCTGTTGAATCTTGGAAATAGAATTTGTGACTTAGTTATATGACTAAGGGACTCTAGTTTTCGAAAAACACAGTCGGTAGACAGCGGCTGCTGACGCCGACGGTCGTCTCAACCCCAACAGGTGCAGTCGGGGCGTCTAAATGAGTTGCGTTAGTGAGTTCTGGGATGCAGATTAAAAGCACGACTCAATCTCTCATCAACACCGACTGACTCGGAAACGCTTCGGCAAAGTTCTTCGTCAGCGGCGCGACGAACACATTCTCCGTCCGCGTGCGCGTGATCTTCCAGACGCCGTCCACCTTCCTGAACAGGTTGTTCAAGCGGCTTGAGCGCAGCAGGGCCTTGCCGTCGGAGAACAGCCAGGGTTGCATGTGAATCCATTGCCCGTCGGCGTGGAGGCCGTCCGCGTGCACGTGGATCTGCTCGCTGGTCAGGTAGTGCGCGTTGAGCAGCAGGGCCGGGTCCTTCTTCTGGCCCCAGAAG
>JARJFC010000192.1 GCA_029310945.1 Leptospira sp. 96542 | reverse complement strand
CCGCTGCGCTTCGGGACTGATGCCCTCGCTTGGCCTAAAGGCACATTTCCCTTCTGGCACTCCCCTTGCTTACGCAAGTCTCGTTCCAGTCCCTAACGCCTAAAGGCTCAGGGGCGGGAAACGTCGGCAAGCCTGGTTCGTTATGCGACATGCTTTAAAATTTACATTTTGAGACTAATTCTCAAAAATTTCAGTTTGACAACCCTAACATCCAACTCTAGGATTTAGAGTTGTAATTTTAAATAGTTCCTGAAGTTTAGTAATTCACTAACTTATTAATTTAAATGACCGAAATTTGGATTGTGAGTAAAAAATATGGCAGCAACTAGCATCGAAAAAATTCCCTCTCTGAAAGGTGAACAGGCAGTAGATTTTGTTAAAAAAGCGGAATCTACGAAAAGTCGGAGCATTCCTGTTTCCGATCAACAAAAAAAAATTTACGCATTTTTAGTCTCAAAAAGCGAAAAATCTAATCCTTAAAGTAAAATCAGTTAAATATGCATCTTCCCTCATACGAGGAATACTTTTTAAAATCTATTTTCGAAACAGACTTAGAGCTATTTAAGTGTGATCCCAAACTTGAGGATTATTTTAGAAATGATGCTAAAGATACCGAAGTTGAACTCATTGCAAAAACATATTTTTTACATAAATCATCTTTGAATGATCCATTAGTTGGATTCTCTATAAGCAACAACGCAATAAATGCAACAATTGAATTAGATATGGGTATCCATTACAAGGCGCAATATAAAACATACCCAGCGGTACTAATAGGAAGATTAGCAACACATAATGAACATACTGGTTTAGGCTATGGAAGACTAGTTTTAGATTTATTAAAAAATTGGTTTATAACTAATAACAAAACTGGCTGTAGATTTCTAGTCGTAGATGCTAGATCAGATGCCGTAGAATTCTATAAAAAATCAGGATTCGAAGATTATCCTGAAGAATCGCCAAACTCAAAAAATAAATACTTATTTTTCGATTTAAAAGCCTACCAAGAACAAATTCAACGTCAAGTATAGAAAGCACGTCGCATAACAGCGCCTTAACGCTTCGCTTCGGCACAAGGCCTCGCTCGGTCTGCGACACATAGGCTTCCTGGCACTCCCCTTGCCTACGCAAGTGTCGTTCCAGTCCCTAACGCCTAAAGGCTCAGGGTCAGCCTACGTCGTTAAGGCTAGTTCGTTATATGCAATTGCCAAAACTTCATACTTAAAATGACAAACATAAATAATTTTCGAGGAATGTTATTGGAAGAAGCGATACTTTTCCTTCTCAGAAATTCTGGGTATTCTATTATAGATTACCCAGATCCGAATGATGACCTAATTCAAAAAACATCATCAGGATTAAAAATTTCAGGTAGAGGAGCATGCCATCAGATCGATGCTATTGCTGATTTCTTTATTAATCCCCCATTCTCAAATCCAACTCGATTACTTGCAGAAGCAAAATGTTATTCAAAAAATCCAGTAGGAATAGAGATAGTTAGAAATGCAGTTGGAGTTTTAAAAGATCTTAATGAATTCTGGGTAACAAGAAAATCAAAAATACAAACTAGACCAAGATTTGATTACCAATATACAATTTTTTCAGCTTCTAGTTTCACAAAGGATGCTGAACGTTATGCATATGCTCAAAATATACATCTAGTAAATTTACAAAATAATAAATACCTCCAGCATATTCTTGACTCAATACAAAATATTAATTCTGAAACATTTTTTTCCGAAAAATTAAGTGATTATAGAATGTTGATAAGAGATATCCTAAGAAATAAATTAAATGATAGAGATTTGCTATATACATTAGAAATAGCAGATATTACTAAATTTGAAGATTTCATTAATAGTTGTAGAAACCTAAATGCCTCTTATATCGCGATGGCAAATTGGAAATTTCCAATTTTCTTAGTCCCTGCACCAAATTTAAACTTGGACAATATAAAAAATAAAACTAAAATTCAAATCTTTTGGGATGACAATAATTGGTATATTCTCAATCAGTTAGGTCAAAATCTCTTCTCTTTTAACTTGCCACTAGAACTCTTTAAACTCTACGCTGAAGATGAAATTTTAACAGAAAAACGAGCTATTAACTTAAAAGAAGCAGTAATGTCAAAAATACAAATAATTATTCCAACTTCAGAATACGAAGATGAATATAGGTTAATTAATTTGGAACTTGATTTAAACTGGCTAAAAGCAATTAAGGCTCGTTAATTTGGCAACTGCATATAACAGCGACTTACCGCTACGCTTCGGCACAAGGCCTCGCTCGGCCTCCGGCAAATTGTCCTCCTGGCATTCGCCTTGCTTACGCAAGCTACATGCCAGTCCCTAACGTCCCTTCAGGACTCAGGGTCGGACAACTTCGGTAAGTCTAGTTCGTTATCTGCAATGCCCTAAAACTCATTATTATGAATTCATTCCAGAAAATCTTATATAATCAAGCAGATAGAATACAAAACTCGAATCTTCCGATACATGTGAAGAGGGTCGTAAGTGCTGTCTCTCTTTGTAGAACTAATGCTATGAAAGGAAGAGTCTACTCTTGTCCTAGAGGACACTTCTCTGTCTTTATGAGAGAATCTTGCAATAATAGATCGTGTCCCACTTGTCAA
>JARJFC010000191.1 GCA_029310945.1 Leptospira sp. 96542 | reverse complement strand
CGAGGTGCTGGTCATGCAGGCCGGGCAGGTGGTTGAAACCGGTCCCGCGCTGGCCTTGCTGGATGCGCCACGGCATCCATACACGCAGACCCTGGTGCGGGCCGCGACCACGCCCTGACGCGGCCTCAGCGCTTGCTCCTGGCAATTTCCTCGGCCACCAGGCTGCGCAACGCGTCCTCGCCAAAGCGGGGCAGAGGCCGCCCGTTCGCGAAGAACGTGGGGGTCCTGTTTACGCCCAGCGCGTTCAGGTCAATGCGCGTGACCATGATGTTCTCCATGTGCATGTGCATGGTCGTGTGCCATCGCAGCTTGGCCCAGCAGCCGCAGTCCGTTGGCCACGACCAGCAGGCTGGCCCCCATGTCGGCGAACACCGCCATCCACATCGAGGCGCTGCCCAAGACGGCCAACACCAGGAACACGAACTTGATGCCCAGCGCCAGACTGATGTTCTGCCAGAGCACGCTGTGCGCGCGGCGTGACAAGCGGATCGTCTCGGGCAGTCGACGCAGGTCGTCGTTCATCACCACGATGTCGGCAGCTTCCATCGCGACATGGGTGCCCGCCGCGCCCATGGCGAAACCGATGTCGGCCTTGGCGAGGGCGGGCGCATCGTTGATGCCATCGCCCGTCATGGCCGTGACGCCCAGGCGCTGCTGCAGCTGCCCGATGGCCTGCAGCTTGTCCTCGGGCAGCAGGTTGCCCTGGACCTCGTCGATGCCCGCCTGCTCGCCCACGGTGCGTGCCGTGGTGACGTTGTCTCCGGTCAGCATGATCGGCGTCACGCCCAGGGATTTCAGCTCGGTCACGGCCAGCGCGGACGATGGCTTGAGGCTGTCGGCCACGGCGCACAGCGCCAGGACCCGCCGCGCATCGGCCAGCAGCGTGACCGTGCGGCCCATGGCTTCATGCGCCCGCAGGCGGGTTTCGAGCGCGTCCGAGCACAACCCGCGCTCCTCGATCCAGCGGTGATTGCCCAGCACATACGCCTGTCCATTGATGTGACCCGACACGCCGCGTCCGGCCATGGCTTCGAAGCCGGCAACCTCCTGCTCGGAAGCGGAGAGCCCCTGCGCAATGGCCTTGGACACCGGGTGATCGGACCGTCTCGCCAGGCTTCTGGCGAGTTCCTCCAGAGCGCCGGAGCCCTCGCTCGCCTCCAGGGGTTCAAAAGCCACCAGCCGGGGCTTGCCTTCGGTGAGGGTGCCTGTCTTGTCGAGGGCCACGGCCTTGATCTTGCGGGCCTCTTCCAGATAAACACCGCCCTTGATCAGGATGCCGCGCCGCGCGGCGGCAGCCAGCCCGCTGACCACCGTGACCGGCGTGGAAATCACCAGGGCGCAGGGGCAGGCAATGACCAGCAGCACCAGCGCCTTGTACACGCCCGTTTGCCACGACCAATCCAGGACCAGGGGGCCGGCCACGGCAACGGCCAGGGCCACGAAAAAAACAGCCGGCGTGTAGATCGCGGCGAAGCGGTCGACGAAGCGCTGGGTCGGTGCGCGCGAGGACTGCGCCTGCTCGACGGCATGGATGATGCGGGCGAGCAGGCTGTCCGAGGCAGCTGCGGTGACCCGCATCTCCAGCGCCGCGGCCTGGTTGATGGTGCCCGCAAACAGTTCGTCGCCGGACGCTTTGTCCACGGGCAGGCTTTCGCCGGTGACGGGCGACTGATCCACCGCGCTGTGCCCGGCCGTCACCACGCCATCCAGTGGAATGCGTTCACCCGGACGGATGCGCACCACTGCGCCCATGGGCACGAACTTTGTGAGCAGGGGCGACCAGCTGCCATCGGGCTGGCGCACTTCGGCCTGTTCGGGGGCCAGCGCCAGCAGGCCGTGGATGGCATTGCGCACGCGGTCCACGGCCCGGGCCTCGATGGCCTCGGCGATGGCGTACAAGACCATCACCATGGCCGCCTCCGGCCATTCGCCGATCAGGAAGGCGCCCGTGACGGCCACGGTCATCAAGGCGTTGATGTTGAGCCGCCCGCGCCGCAGCGCAGCCAGGCCCTTGACGTAGACCGACAGGCCCGCGCCCCCGATGGCCAGCGCCGCCAGCACCATGCCCGTGGCGTTCGCCCAGAGAGCCTCCTCGAAGGCAAAGGCCAGGCCCTCCGCGACCAGCGCCAGCAGCAAGGCCGCGATCAACGGGCCCCAGGTACGCCAGAAGCCCGGTGTGACAGCACGCCCGGCGCCGTCGGTTTCACCTGCCGTGTCGAGTGCCTGCAGATCAAACCCGGCTTTGCGTATGGCGGTCACCGTTGGCGGCAGGGCGGCTGCGTCGGCGGTGATGGCCAGTTCCCGGCTCGCCAGCTTGAACTGCAGGCTCCGGATGCCCGGCACGCTGTCCAGGGCATGCCGGATTTCGGATTCCTCGGCCGCGCAGTCCATGCTGGGGATGCGAAATCGCCAGGTTCCGGTTCCGGGCTCGGGCCAGGCCGACGTGTCCGCAGCCGGTTCCCGGGGCGATGCCGGCGACAAATCGGCGCCACAGGCGCAGGCAGCGTCGGCCGTGGCATGGGAATGGGAGGGTATGTGGTTCATGGATGAACTCCTTTGATTTGCATTGGAAACCTTGGAGTCACTACAGTGTCAAGAACGGCAACCCAAGGACCCCCATGCAGATCAAGGATTTG
>JARJFC010000190.1 GCA_029310945.1 Leptospira sp. 96542 | reverse complement strand
CTTGCTGGTTTGAGTGACTTTGCGCGCGCATGAAAAAAACCGCCTTCGGGCGGTTTTTTGTTGAGCGCGAGTGTGGCTCGCATCCACAAAAGATCTTCATTTGCGATTGACAGGCTGTCTGTTTTTGATGGCCCAAAGCTAATCAAATGCGGACCGCTGGTGCTTTTAATCTAGTGCCCAGACTTCAGAGAGCTACGCTTTAATGGAGCGCCCCACCGAGCATAGAGTCCGTTGGCCTCACGCTCCAAATAGGAAATGCTCTCTTGCAGTTCTTTGATCGCTTTGTCACCAAGATCGACCGATTCATCAAGGTGTTTCTTGTACTGAATGACATTTCTCAATAACGCCTTCGTGGTTTCCAATGGAACGTTTCGAGAAACCGTCCGCAGCCTCTGCGGATAGATTCCTGTCATGACATACGGACGGCGTAGTGAACTAGCCCCATACGCTTCGCGCTGGGCAGACCACAAAGCAACCGGCAACGGTTTGCCGAAATGTTTCCCAAACAATTTAGTCGTGACAGGTTCGGCGTCGTAGACCGTCACTGGATATAACGTGCCGAGATAGGCACGTGCACCGCCAAGGACAAATGTTTCAGATAGTCGGTGCCACGATGCGCAGGCATTGTTAAGAATCACGGGATAACCATGACCAGCAATCGAGCGAGGGACCGGCAAGTAATTATTGTCATGCATCTGAAGTACTGCCGCGCGATGCACGCGATCTATAGGCACTTTAGTGACCGGCTCCAGTTTTTCTATTTGCTCGCAAAAATCCAGGATGGCGGTACCTACTGTCAGCTTGGAATCTTTATCTGGGTCATGCCATGAAACACCGTCGAGAGACGTGAAGTTGTAGAGTTGCGTGACCTGAACCATGTCATCGTCTCGATCTGAGAAAGCGACACCGATTGCCGTATCAACCTCCAGACGCCTCTTTTTCCCTGATGAATCTGTGAACTCGTAGGTCCAGCGCCAGCCGGGTGCGTCACCACAGTGAGTTGCAATAACAAGTAGGTCGTAGGGGAATAGCTCAACCATCTTCTTTACGTCGCGAACATTTGCTGCTGTACCGACATATACACGAACAAATATTCGTCGATCTTTCAGCAAGCTTGCCGCCGCTTCAATCTCTGGAGCTTCAGTTTTCTGCGGATCAACCAGAACCGCGCACCCGATCCCTTGTTTGTCATCTTGTTCGGCGACAAAGCCATTTAAGACAGAGATACCAAGTTGGGGATACATCTGAAGGTGTGTTGTCGGAAATTCTGGGTACGCAGCTCCATAAGGGAGTCGATTAGTTACGAACGTAGCTGACCTTATGTCGGTCAGCGGCAAAGAGCCACAGAGGTCGCGCAGCGTCTGTTTCAACCGCTCAAGCGCATCGGAAACCGCTTCCTGCAATTCGTACAGACTGTAGAAAGTTTCTAGTAGGTGTTCTGCTTGACGTTTATCCACCTCGGGTATCAGACACAAGCCCGCATCAAGAGAGTAGGCGTAGTTTGCCGCGATAACTTGAGCATGCTCATCACCTGCTTCACAGATCACCCAATGTCCGGATCGAGACGAAATAGGCAATGACGGGGAAGAGTGAGATCCAAAGACAATCGACCGCTGCTCGCGAAGGGCCGTCAGAAGTCCGTAGGCAAGATTGCTTGCCCCCCATGAGACTGGCTCACCTTTCAGTGAGCGCACTAAATCAGTCAACTCCTTGACCTCTTCCACTGACGCGATGGACTTAGACACTGATGCAGGGATCTGCCTAGAGAACAATGAAGTTGTTTCATCGGGAAGCCCAACGAAGAGCACCGTCTTTGCTTTCATCATGGCGGCTGCATTTCCGCGAATCGAAGCTTCAGATCGATAGTCCTGCCGAGTCATGCGTGGACCATCAACGACGGGCAGATAACACCCCTTCCTCGCGAGCAGGCAGGAGACTTGCGCGAGTAATTTTGGGCTGTCCCCTATAACGAGGGTTCGGAGGAGCTTTGGACAATCCATCGTGTTTCGACCTACCTAAATACCTCATTCAACGCTCTCACCGCGTCCGACTAGCCCGGTGCCGCAGTGCATAGACCCCTTAAAACGGCAGCGTTCGCCTCACCGGTTCAGACAGCACGCCACAAGCCGAAAATTGGCAATGCGGTCTTGCGCGAATAAGTGCAGGTCTGGCAGATGCCCATGCCCTACTCGCCCCCAGGGAGGCGGTGTCCCGCACCCTATCTAGAATCTACTCCAGGTGCCAAACACACGCCGCCCAATATCACCCTGTGCCGAGAAGACTTCCATGACGACCTGGAACGTCCGCCTGCGTGCGGCCTGCCTGTGCGTAATCTTCGCGCTGCTGACAGGCTGCGCACACAAACCCAGCCCCCCATCCGGCCCAGCCGAAACCGCACCCCAAACCAGTCCCTGCCCCAAGGGCACCCCCGAAGGCGCGCGTTGTCTGCGTGGGCAAGACTCCGCCGGGGCGTTTTACCTGATCGTGGTGCCTGCACAGTGGAACAAGATGCTGGTGGGGTATTTCTCTTTCAATGATTTCTGATGGAATGTATTCGTTGATTGCTCTACCATAGGAAGATATCGTTTGCAGATTTCCGAGTTTATCCAAAAAAATCATTGGGTGATGACCAGCATTTGCGATCC
>JARJFC010000018.1 GCA_029310945.1 Leptospira sp. 96542 | reverse complement strand
TGAGATAACCCTTTTCCTTTCCATCGGGAGAAGTCACTAAAAAAGGATCTAAGTAAGGTTCCATGCCCACCACTGGTTTTAGGCAAGGGCTATCCACTTCTATAAAATCTTTCTCCCAAAGAAGTTTACGGATCAATTTTAAAACATTTGCACGAAAAATAAGTATCTCTTTTGGTAGTGTGTGCATAGGGTTTCCTTAAATGGCGAAAAAAACTAAATTTATATCTGTAAATGAAATCCAAAACGCATACGAAATCCGTGTGTTAAGCAAAACAGTACATAAAGATTTTTCCGAAGAGATGGACGCCGTCATCGATATGTTATTTTTCCAAACAAGATCTCATATACAAATTGATTTGGAAATGTTAGAATACTTTCCCTTACCCTTTCTCACCCAACTCTTAAAATTAGCAAGGGACTTACGATTGAAAAAAAGGTTCCTTGTTCTCGTTGGTCTGAACCTACCCGCTTATTTGTACTTACAACGATTTGGATTATTGAAGCTATTATTTCCGAATCCCGCTATCCTCCGTGATTCTCTCCGTTCTTCCAGGGAATGATTTCTAAGTCAACCCCAAGCTCACCTAACAAAAGCATGGTTCGCCGATCAATTTTGATACCTTTTGTAAACTCATCTACAAATTCAACGGAAGCATAAATGACAGATTCGTAATTTTCTGTGAATTCTTTCAACTCGCGCCGCACTGGGCCCAAAATTTTGAGGATTTCCCAAATATGGTCGGCCAAGTTGTGGTCTGGACTGAGTTTCGAATTGAGTTGCCAATGGCCTGGGAGGGAGGCATTTTCTGCGTCCTTCACGTCGGATCCTTGGTCAAAATCGGGTTTTAGACCCAATTTTTCCGTAACCTCGGCTGGCCGGAGCCTTCCGCCCGAAATGGCAAACATTGCCCACGATTTTGCTTCCCTTTGTGATCCTGATTTCATTTTTTACTTTTTTTTTCTACTACTTGAACCAAATTGAGATAGAACTCAAGGGAAAAACATGAAAAATATTCTAGTAATTGAGGACGACCCGGACATTGGAAACCTAATCCGGAAATCTCTCGATTCCGCTCACTATACCACCTCTGTTTTTGAAAACGGAGAAGACGGACTTAAATTTTATAAATCAAACCACCCAGACCTTATCATTCTCGACCTGTCTCTGCCCGACATCGATGGGATGGAAGTTTGTAGAAGTATTCGCAAATCGGATGAAAGTACTCCTATTTTTATCCTTTCTGCCAGAACGGAAGAAATTGACCGTATCATGGGACTTGAGTTAGGTGCTGATGATTATATCACCAAACCTTTTTCTGTGAGAGAACTCAAAACCAGGGTGGATGTTTTTTTTAGGCGTTGGGACAAAAAAATTGGGATCAAACCAAATGTGGGACAAGCAGGCGAAATCATGCGCGGTGCTCTCAAAATCGATTCCATTCGTAGACGTGTGACCCTAAATGAAAACATCATCAATATTTCACGAAAGGAATTCGACATCTTACAACTGCTTGCTGGTTCGCCAGGAAAGGTTTTTTCAAGAGAAATGATCTTAGAATCGGTTTGGGGTGTAGAATGGGACGGGTTCGAAAGAATGATTGACAGTCATATCAAACGAATCAGATCCAAACTTGAAAAAAACTCTGCCCAACCAGAGTGGATAGAAACCATTTGGGGCATTGGATACAGATTCACCGATAATTATGAGAACATCGTAGTTCCGGAATGATCATGGAAGAAACCAAACAAGGGAAATCTTTAATCGATGAGATCAAACTTTATGAAAAAAAAGCAAAAGAGATAGAAAGAAGAGCCAAGGAAAAATATATGGAACAAGTATCTGACATCAAACAAAAGTTAGGCAAAGCAAGCGAAGAGGCAAGTGTCCGCGCAAAAGAAGTGATCGACAATGTAGGAACTTATGTGAAAGAAAATCCACAAAAAGCTGCTGTTATTGGTTTTGGAGTGGGCCTTGGTCTTGGCCTCGCCCTTGGTTGGTTTTTTAAGAAAAAATAATTGGAAAACTCTAAAGAAAAAGTAAGAAAAAAAGGAGGACTCAAGGCCGCCTTTCAGGAGTTTGTTGCCAAATTCATTTCCTATCTGGAAGTGATGGGTATTTATATCCAAAAAAATCTACAGGTTTATGTAAGAAATTTGGTACTTTCGTCTGTTTGGATCTTTTCCGCTCTCTTTTTTATTTTGATTGCCCTGGGTTACTTTTCTTTTGGCATTTTTTTAAGTATCCAAAAGTATTTTCTTTCGGGCGATCCCATACTATCTAGTTTTTTGACTGCTGGTATTTTCCTATTGTTTGCCATTTTCTTCGTTGAACTTGTGTTAAAAAAGAAATGAATTTCAACCCACTCAGAGACCACGAACGATTTTTAGAAAAAGATCCGAAAGACATGAGTCTTTCCGAACTCAGGATGTTACTAAAAATCAAACGAATGGATTTGGAGCTTGGTTGGGTTGAAATGCAGGCCAAACTCAATTTTTGGCAGCGGCTTGGCCGGAGTGTTAGACAATCGGGAATCGTTGACAAAATCCAAGACAGTCTACAAAACTACCTAGGCAAAAAAGAGCAATTGTAACTCAATTAGTATTTCGAAAGGGAGAGAACAGACAATGTCAGATGAAATTTTAGTATTTACCACAATTGGTGACCGCGATATGGCGGAAGAACATATCTCGGAGATGTTGGAACTCGGCATCATCATATCTGGCACGATTTTTCCTGAAGTGGAGTTAGTGTATATGTGGGAAGGCAAGATCACTGTGGACACAGAAAACAAAATCCTTCTCAAAGCCAAAGGCGAAAACTACGACCGTATCGAAGAATACATTATGAAGCGCCACCCCTACATCGCACCTGAAATCATCAAATTGGATGCAAGTTTTGGAAGCCCCGCTTACAAAACCTTTGTGGCGGAAAAGATCAAAAAAAATAGTTAAGATAGATCAGATCTTCTTTGCTTTTTTAATGCATTCACTAACATACATTGAACAAGCATGGTAAGGTTAGGTTCCAAAGATTAGTAGTATCAATAGAAATATTTTCTTCGATTTCAAAATGTAGGAACTTCTAAATAAAAACATAGAAAATGCTCACTCTGAATAATACCAGATTTTATTTGTTTTGTTTTGGCTCTAATTCGGACTTTAAATGATCTTTTGTAATTTGTATAAAGAACTCAGGTGACCAGACATCTAATTCTTTAGCATTCGGTACAAAAGGTAGAATATCGGTCTTAGCTTGCGAAATGGAAACGGACTTGAATCTCTCAATCAGCATTTGTGTTAAAATGGAAATATTGAATTTATCTTTTGTTTTTAAATGACCAGATTGCATCATCCTAGCTTTGAGATGGTCTAGGTCAACTGGTGTTTTGTTACTTAAATACCAAACATAATCATAAAAATCTCTTCCTTTGACTAGAGATTTCCAATCTCTACATAAGACTGCATGTAATTTGCCAGAAAATAAACATGGTTTGGTGAATAGGGTAACAGGAAAAGGAATTGGCGTTAGATGGTATTTTGTTTCATAAGATGCTTTTGCTGGTGGATCAATGTCTATCTCCAATTTAATTTTTAATTGTTCATTTTCTGGAACATGAAGACCAAGATTCTGGTTGGTTTTTATCTTAAGAAGGTGCACCAATGTTCCACCTTTAATAAAAGCAGATTGGATCTGGCTTTCTATTTTCTTTGTTTTTACTTCGACAGACATTTCAAAACCATAAGACCCCAATTCATCTTCGAGAGATCGCAAATGATCCTGGAGTTGAAACTTTTTGCTTTTACGCAATAAACTGAAATCTAGGTCCTCTGAGAAACGATCCAAGTTATAAAAAATTCGAAGTGCTGTTCCTCCATAAAATGCTGCATGTTTAAAGAAACCGCCTCGAAATAGCCCAAGCAGGGCAATTTCTTGTATGATTTCTTTCAGTGCATTTTTGTAATCATCAGTGGTCTTACACTGATACGTTTGGAGCAAACTTTCAATAGCACTATGCATAGTATTTCCTTAACATTTTAGGTAACAACAAACATTGTGGTTGGTTGTAAATTGGACAAAGTTTAGTTACTTCAATTTTGTTTAATCGAGATAACATTTCCTCTTCAATTCTTTTATCTTCGACAAGAAAATCCCTTAGTTCATTTATATCTTTCAACTTTGAATTTTTGTAAATTACATCGAGAATGGCTTTCTCTGGTGTAGCGATTAAGTAACCTTGACCACCTTCCTCATTGCGTACAATGCCAAATGGGTAAGCAGATTTTGGGAGATAGAAATAATAAAAGCCACCAACTGGTGTATGGTATTCCTTATTCTTCTTTTTGTTATAGATTGCCGAAGTAATACCCTTAAGCCTTTCAGGGATCATACCATAATGGGCGAGAGCCGATTCAAATGATATATAGGATGGACCATATAACACCGATGCTATACTAAATAAGGAATATGATGTATCGTTTTTATCTAAAAATACTCCTCGTTTAAGATGGATGATCTCGTTTGATTTGATCATTTTACTCAATTTTGCCTTCGGAGAGGAATAAGAAGAAAGTTCTTCCATGACAAGTTGGTGAGTTTTATACATTGGTAGGTATCTCCAGTAAGTATATTATATTATACTTACTGGAGATTGGAAAGTAAAAATCAAACTAGTGACAAAAAAAATAAGCTGCGATTGTGAATGAGGAAACTTTCGATCCAAAAGAAACTGCATTTGAAAAATCTATTTCTTTTGTATCTCGCAAACGGTATCTTTCTCCGCTTCTAAAGAAAACAATACTTTCTATAGAACTTTGTATTTTTGGTCTGAAATGCACACCTTGAAAGTCAGTTCTTTGTTTGCAAAAATCTCTATGCGAATACATGAGTTTAGTCTACTAATACCGTTTCACTTTTCGTTTTTGAGTGAAACAATTGAGGGAATTTTGCACACATAAATCAAAGACTCCGGAACATCCACGCTCATTCGTGTTGTTTTCACAGTCCTCAAAGGCAGGAGCGCATCTACTTAAATTGTAAGCGCAGTATTCTTTAGGAAATTCATTCACTTCCTTTTCCAACGGATTTCCATCCTTGCAGTCATGGAAAACAAATAATGCGAATAGGATTAGATATACTTTTTTCATAGGGAACAATGACCAAAATAAAAACATAGATAAAACTCAATTTAGGATACAACCTCTTACTGTATTGTTACAACCTTGAAAATTTCTACTACAGGAATCCTTATTGTCTGGAGGATCAACGCATTGATTAAACTGTTCTTGACAATATAAATACAATCCGAATAAGAGAATGCCAATTCGCTTTAACATATTATTCATATTCAAAAACCACAAACCCCAAAATAAAAACAAAGGATTAAAAGTAACATTTTATACTCATTTTCCACGAGCAAAGGAGGATAAAATCAACTTTATTCATTTTTTTATTTCCCAGCTCTTAGGATAACCAAGTCATATAGTGGCTGAGTGTTTTAAATTCGCCCCCAATGCCCTTGACTCCTCTGCAATCAATGGCGAAGGACCAAACCCTTCTGGTATCACGAGTGCGGGAAATCGAGTCGCCGAAGCTCCCATAGGAAAAGCAGGCAATTTCCCGTCAGGTGTCGAGAAATCGCATCCCATAATATTGATTATTAGTATATAAATAACTATATATTTATATTGATTCATGTATCGATTGTTACTCCCTGTCTTCGCTGATACGCCACAGTTTCAAAACTTTCTAATTAATACAAAATTTTAATTCCTACGCTCTCTTCTTTTGAACGTCCAGAACGTTATTTGGGCGTTTTTTGAACGTTCCCGACGTTATTTTGAATTTTTTTTTAATGAACGCTGATAAATATTCATCGGGAAACGAGCGAATCATAGTTTGAACCTTCTTTTAGAAGTCAATCCATGGTCATTTTACTTTTCGAGATATAAAAAAAAGGAAAAATATGTTGCCAAATGACTATATATAATTGCTTAGTCAAATGGCTACACAATGGATTTAAGACGCGACGTATTCCAAGCAATTGCAGACCCCACAAGGAGAGCCATACTTCTACTATTGGCAACGCAAGGAATGACTGCGGGTGTCATAGCCTCCCATTTTGATTCAAAAAGACCGACCATTTCAAAACACTTACAAATACTCACTGAATGTGAACTACTCGCAAAACAACAAACGGGTCGTGAGGTTCACTACCAACTCAATGCAAATAAAATGAGAGAAATTGCCAATTTTATCGAACCCTTCCGTAAACTTTGGGATGATAGGTTCAATCGGTTGGAATCAGTGATGAAAAACTATAAAAAAAGGTAACCCCGTATGGAACTAAAAACAAAAATCCAGTACGAAGACGACAAACAAGAGTTAAATATTATTAGAGAATTTGAATTGCCAGTGGAACTACTCTACAAAGCCCACACAGAACCCGAACTCATCGAACAATGGATGGGAAATAAGGTGCTAAAATTTGAACCTCATAACCATGGAGGCTGGGTCTATGAAACCAAAAACCTGGATGGGATCGTAGTTTTCAGAGCCAATGGAGTCTTTCATGAAATTGTGGAAAACGAACGGATCACAAGAACTTTCGAAATGGAAAATACTGGGTTTCCCATCCAACTTGAGTTTTTTGAATTTAGTAAAATCTCTGACGATAGAAGTAGACTGATTATGCACATTATCTATAAGTCTGTCGAACATAGAGACCAAATTTTAAAAATGCCATTCGCCCAAGGAATCAATATGGCACACAACCGATTGGAAGAAATTTTGCAGAGTATATAAGAGAATATAATTATAACAATTCGTATAGAATCAAATGGACAAAAACTTAAAAAAATCGAATCCGAATATAAAATCAAATAGCTCTTTTTTTGAAAAAAATAAATCATGGAAAAGAGAATTTGAACTTCTCCGTACCATAACTTTAGAAAACAAACTCGATGAAGGGATCAAGTGGGGTCAACCTTGTTATACGCACGATGGTAAAAACATCCTATTGTTGCATGGGTTTAAAGATTACTGTGCCATTCTATTTTTTAAAGGTGCACTTTTAAAAGATCCCAAAAACATACTCATCCAACAAACAAAGAATGTTCAATCTGCTAGGCAAATTCGATTCCAAAATATATCTGAGATCACAAAATTAAAATCTACCATTAGATCCTATATAAAAGAAGCCGTGCAGATTGAACTCTCAGGCAAAAAAGTTGAGAAGAAAAAAACTTCAGACTATGAAGTGCCAGAAGAATTTTTAAGACAATTAGAATCAAATCCAAAATTACAAGATGCCTTTAAATCGTTAACTCCTGGAAGACAAAGAGAGTATTTACTTTACTTTTCCAACGCAAAAAGATCAGAAACCAGAGAAACAAGAATTCACAATCATATACCTAAAATCCTAACTGGAAAAGGTTTAAAAGATTGAAATAGAAATTGCGATTTAATCCAAAATTGACAAACACGATTATTTCGCAGGCAAACTGAAATTATATTTAGGAGAAAACAAATGTCAGAAAAAACAAAAAAAATTGTTTATTATTTTTTTACCCTTTGGTTGTCACTCGGAATGGTATCGACTGCCATTGTACAACTGATGAAACTTCCAGAAGAAGTTCAAAAGATTAGTGAACTTGGTTACCCAACCTACTTCCTAACACTACTTGGTGTTTGGAAACTACTCGGCGTGGTGGCGGTTCTCGCACCAAAGTCTCCATTACTAAAAGAATGGGCTTACGCAGGATTCTTCTTTGCCATGTCTGGAGCGGCCTACTCACATATCGTTTGCGGTCACCCTATGACAGAAATTTTTCCATCACTACTCCTTTTGGCACTCACGATCACCTCTTGGTATCTTAGGCCAAAAGAAAGGAAGTTGTCCTAAAACTATTTTATCTAACAGATATGAGGCGAATATTACACGAAGATAAAAAGTTCTTTACAACCATTGGAAATTGACTCTGATACAGGCGAGGCAATCTCCAATGGAACAAAATCATTTTTATATTAGAAAAAAATTCGCTCTCATCATTTTGCTATTTTTTATCAATTGTCAATCCAGCTTTCAGAAATTTGTTGATGCAATGGCAGACCCAACTCAATTCAAATCTTTAACAAATGATGTCAGTAATATCAACATGACAGACGAATTTGGTCAGACTTTGCTTACCCATGCTACCATAAGTAACAACATCGAAATAGTTTCCATATTATTAGATAAAAAAATTGATCCTAAAATCAAAGATAAAGGTTCAAGAAGTGCACTCGACTATGCTGTGCATTATGATCGTTTGGATATTTTTAAACTAATCTTAGAAAAAAATCCAAACTTAATAGAAGATAGAAATTTTTTAGAAGGTGTACTGTTAAATGCTGTCGAGTTAAATAAAGCAAATTTTGTTGAAACAATTTTAATCAAAAAGAATTTAACAAATGTAAAATTAAATACAACAAATAAATTTTTACTACATACCGCCCTTGATCACTCGAACCAAAATAAAGATGTTATCAAAATGATAATCGAAAAAGGTGCTGATGTTAACAGTATTGAATCCAACGGCAGAACTCCGATTTTTCGACTTAGATCAGATGCTGAAATGGATTGTTTAAAGTATTTAATTGAAGCTGGCGCTAATTTAAATCATAAAGATAGTGATGGCCACAGCGTCATGTATTACTGGGCTGCCATTCAGAAATTTGATTTTATCAAAGAAATCCTAAAACACGGTGCTGTCCCAGAAGAAGGTATGTTTGTTCTAGTGATTACTGAACGAAGTTATGATACTACAAAAACAATAGCCGATTACCAACATTCAGAATCTCTAAAATACGTTCCTGAAAATTATGGTGGTATCGTCAGTAAAAAAGTAAATTCAACTGAAAAAGTATCCGATGAAAATAAAATTCCTCTTTTGGATTTCGTGCAAGTTCATGATAAAGAATTATACAGAAAATTAAAGTCACTCAATTACAAATGATTCTGATTCCTTGTATTCTTTGAACCAATGGTAACAGCCATAAAAGGCGATGAGAAGAAAAATGATGTATTCTGCGGTGACAAAAGGAATGTCCTTTAGATAATAGAGGACAATACAAACCACATCCACCGCCACCCACAAAAACCAAGATTCCAGGATCCGTCTTGCCAAAAGAAAATTTGCGACGATGCTTGCAGTGGTTGTGAACCCGTCCCAATAAGGAAAACTTGGTGGCATAGTAAAAATATCGGGGAGTAAACTCGGTAAATAGAGAGTAAAATTACCCAATAAATAAGTAGATACTAATATGATAAAAAACCAAACTGTATTCTTTTTCCAACCTAATGATTGGATCTTAACAAACTTTCCCGACTTTTTTGTCCAAACCCACCAACCATAAATACTCGATCCAAAAAAGTAAAGTTGAAGTAACATATCTGAATACAATTGGATCTGAAAAAATAAAAAGAAAAAACAAATGGAATTAAAAATTCCAATTGGCCAAGTGAGAATATGATTGCGCGATGCTAGATAAACACATGCAAGTCCAGATGTGGTACCTAAAAATTCTAGTAAACTGATTGAGTATCCAAAGACTGAGAAGATTTGGAATTTAATCGAAAAGTAAAAGGGAAAATCCACCATTTAGAGACATTGGAATCAATAACCATTTTCTTCAAATCCAAATAATCGAATTTGGCTCACCTCCCCTGGAAGAATCGGTATATCCTGGCAATGGTATGGAGAAAGGGCACTTGCTTTTCTTAATATTCCATGCCCTTGGTAAGCTCCCAGGTTCGGAGTGAATAAACAATCTTCTTTTGATTCGCAGAGGCCATTTTCATTTCCCTTCGCATCGCCAATGATTTCCCTTGCATTGCGAAGATGATAAATACCACAAATATTGGAACCTAAATATTTTGAGCCTCTAACTAAACTTTGACACTCTGATTCTGAACTAGCACTCCCTCCAACGATATGTAAAAGTGGCCGAGACGCATCTGGACATGAATGAAGATTTTTAAAATGTATGTCTGAATTCTTCAATGACCAATCAAAAATACGACAATTATTGGAGCATAATCCTTTTACATTATCAGTGAATATACCATTGGTATCAAAATTATTATAAGACCGGTAAGGATTCTGAAATTTCATATAATTACTATTGAGGACATGAGATGAAACAAATCCAGATGAATCGAATTGGTTTATAAGATCATCACCAAACACGTACCCTACGAAACTAGTTTCATAGGGATAATTATTATAGAAAAAATAATCTGATCGTCCTGTAGGATTTCCTAAATTGTCAAATCCAATATTCGTCCCACCCACTATATTATTGGTTAAACCATTTGAAAATAGAACTTTTCCAGTTAAATAATGGCTATTCACTGAAGTAGTTTCAATTGCATAATTGGATACCCGAAAGATCCCAATATTTTCCATAACAAGACCAAAGTCCGATGTAGAATCAGTATTCAATGTAATGCCAGAAGTTAAATTCAATGATATTTGATTTGAAATTGTTAGACCTGATAGTTTTGCTGGCGCTGTTTCCAATATTGATATCGCTGAGTATGTTAAACTATTTGCTACGACAGAATCCTTAAAAACAATTCCTCCTATGTTCGAGTTTGCAACTGAAATTGCTATAGCTTCATCTGTAGATGAATAAATTACAGTATCAATAAAACTTTGATTAAAGATATGATTGTTCGTCCCACCTGATGACAATTGAACCACTCTACCATCAATGTCTCCAATCATTAAATTGGAGAATGTATTATTTTGTATGGATTTTCCCGCTGTCATTCCAGTGGAAAGCAAACTGACTGCATTCCCACCATTTTGAACAGAAGTTCTAATTGATTGGTATAATCCTTGAGAACCGCTTACTGCTAAAATGCCTCCACCAGTAGTTGCTACCAAATTTGGAACCCACATAAATCGGTTATCTTCTGTAACAGAGATTAAAGGATTATTACTATTTAATGAACTAAATTCTCCTTCTAAATATTGAAAACTCCCTCCAAAGCTGAAAAAAGGAGATGTATTCATTAAGGACAAATCTGTATTTGATTTATACAGTATTCCAGTTCTGTTCGATTGAATGTTTGAAGATCCTAAGGAATTCGATGTCTGATCCAAAAGGTAGAGAGTGCCTGGAGAGTTGAGAGTGCCACCTGCAAGTGGATACGAAACGATTGGGTTTGTCCATGTGGATGAAACTTGCGTTTTACCAACTAACTGATTTGTGTGAAAGACAGATACAGAGATAGGCCGAAAATGATAACTCCCATTTCCCGAAATGACAAGATCACCCAGATATTTTCCTTGTTTTACCGACGTTGCAACAAAAATTAAGCCGCCATTTTCCTTTTCAAAACATGTAAACTGTAAAGTTCTTGTATCATCTTCCGCAAAGTAACCATCGCAAGAATTTGAGTTAAAAATGCCCCCTGAACCCTCGACGGACAACATCAATCCAGCGTGTAAACAAGCGCTATACCCACCTAACTCAAGACCTGTGCAACTTGTGTTTGAAGCAGTGATCGCCGATGTTCCATCATTTTTGATATAATCTAATAATTGATTTCGTCCTTCATATAATGGCTTAACAGGAGAAAGTTGCAAATCAACATTAATTCCGCAATGAGGCGACCTTAGGTTCGCCGCAACTTTAAAAATCAAAGTGTTGATAAATTCTGGAGACTGGCTATCACATATGTTCCCAAATTTAGCATGTTGACAACTAATTAAACAAACTAATAAGCAACAGACCGAAACGCTTAAACCCCAACGCATATCTGACTACAGTTAACAATTAAAAATAAAATGCAAACCTCTTTATAGGCTAAATCCGAAAGAAATCTTCTTTAAAACCTTTTTCACCAAGCCATTTGCTCTGTAAAAGATTATACCCTACAATTTCAAAATCGCGCGAGAGCCACTTCCTATATTTTTTGGCCGAACGAGAATACGCATATGGATCAATAAATGACATCTCCTTTTTCATTTCCGCATAATCTACGTTTGTAGGGACTGTAAAATACAAATAATTGCAATATTTCGCCATCCTCTCAAGAACTTTCGGTATTTCAGAATCAGGTAAGTATTGAATGACCGAATTACAAATACCTAATTCAACAGGAGTTTTTTCTAATTTTGGCAGTATAAAATTTTCTAACGAAGAGTGGTAAATATGAAATTTATCTGAACGTTTGACCCAGTCTTTTTTTTTCAAATCTTCGTAGGCATTCTGCGAAGCATCCACAGCATATACTTTTACAGGGGAAAATGTCTTCACCATTTCACGGAGTAAGATTGCCTTACCAAATCCAAAATCTGCGATTCTGTAAACAGGAATGTCCATGAGCCTAAACAATGCATGGAGATAGTTTGCATGTTCTTTTGCATTGTATGATCCATCAACATCAAGCCCATTGCCATAAATTTCGGACCAATACGATTCATCAAACCCCTTTCCATTCTTTCCAGTTCCTTTTGGATTTGAACTTAAGAATGATTTCATTTAATAGCCCACCCGAGATAGATCGCGAAGGATCTCTTTAATATACACTGGATTTTGTTCGAGAGATCTCAATTCGTCCTGAAAAGATTTCGTCAATCGTTGATTATTTTTTTTGATGGCAGATAGAAACTTCTCTAATTTTTTTACATCTATTTTTTTATCAGGATAATCCTGCAAAAGAGGGTGGGAATATAATCTTTCTTTAATCGAATTTTCTAATTCTTTAATTTTAGATTTGATGATAACAATAAATCGTTTGATGGAAATATCGTTGAATGAAACATCCGTTTGTTCATCGGGTATTAGTTCGTCTACTTTGAATTTAATCTCTAAAATTTCAGCAATGTTCATATTATCCCGAGCTCGGGATAACTCCGTCATTAAGCTGGACTTTTTTTCGCGTAGAACAGGGTTTTGTTCTTTATCAGGGTGAATGAGTTTTGCAAGACTTTTGAACAATGAATTGATATCTAGGCTAAGCAATTTCTCTGCTTCCAATTGTTTCTTTTCTTTTTCTAACTGGGCTTTGGATTTTTTCTTTTCGGATTTTTTTTGAGATTTATGTTTAAAATATTCGGCTCGGTACGACTCATATTTCTCTCGAAATTCCTTAAACTTCTCTTCGTGTTCGACCCGCTCCTCCTCGGAATCAAACTTTGTTTGGTTCAGTTCGTCCAAATCGATATCCAAACCAAACTGTGATTTAATCTTTTTTTCAACACTCATTTTTGCCAGAAGCCGTTTGGTACGCTCTGACTTAGTTTCCAAATTCTCTAAATAAAATTCATAAAACTTTTTATCTTCCAAATAATGATCATAACATATCTCCAACAAATAATTTCTTAGAGCTTCTCTTTGTTGTTTACTAAAAGATATCTTTTCTTCGAAAAGAATTTCACACATAACGGAAAAACGTTTTCGTTCTAAGTTTTTCTGTTTTTCGATTTCAGGGAGAACATCTGACAAATACACTGAATTTGTAATTTTAAAGAATGAATCGAGCTCTTTTGCTCGCGAGACCGCTTCCTTATGTTTTTTTAGAATGTCATTGAACTCTTTTTGAGACTTGGATTGTTCCGATGTTACGCCAGTCCAAACCAAAAGAGAATTATTTTGTGTTTCGGAGGTAATGATTTTGTTTTTTACTTTTGGCATTTTGAATAAAAAAACACCGATACAAGGCAATGAATCATCGCCGTACCGGTGTTTAATTTGGAACTTAGTTTACGCTTTCATTAAGTTCAAAGCAGCGCCTGCTTTAAACCATTCGATTTGTTGCGCATTGTAAGTATGGTTGACTTGGATTTCATCTTTCGATCCATCTTTATGGTTTAGAACAAGAGCCAAAGGTTTTCCCTCTGCAAAACTTGTTAAACCAACCACATCGATTGAATCGTCTTCCAAAATTTTATCGTAATCGTCTTTATTGGCAAAGGTCAAAGCGAGCATACCTTGTTTTTTTAAGTTTGTTTCGTGGATACGAGCAAACGATTTTACAAGCACTGCCCTTACACCCAAATGCCGAGGTTCCATGGCCGCATGTTCTCTCGAAGAACCTTCCCCATAGTTTTCGTCTCCCACAACGATGGACCCAATCCCTTGTGCCTTGTAAGCTCTTTGGGTTTGTGGAACAGGCTCATAATTTCCATTGAGTTGGTTTTTCACTTCATTGGTTTTGCCGTTAAAAAAGTTTGTGGCTCCAATGAGGAGGTTGTTTGAGATATTATCAAGGTGGCCACGGAATTTTAGCCATGGACCTGCCATCGAAATATGGTCTGTCGTACACTTCCCTTTTGCTTTGATGAGAAGTTTAAGCCCTTTGATATCTGTCCCTTCCCATGGTTTGAAAGGAGCAAGTAACTGTAACCTAGAGGAAGCTGGATCAACAATGACCTGTACCGCCGAACCGTCATCAGCTGGTGCAATAAAACCTGCATCTTCCACTGCAAAACCTTTTTTCGGCAACTCTTCTCCTGTAGGTGGATCCAATTTTACTTTTTCGCCCTTTTCGTTTGTGAGAGTATCCGTCAAAGGATTGAAACCAAGATCCCCTGCAATAGCAAGTGCTGTTGTGATTTCTGGAGATGCGACGAATGCATACGTATTTGGGTTACCGTCTTGCCTTGCTTGGAAGTTACGATTGAAAGAATGAACGATGGTGTTTTTTTCCTTCTTTTCGGCTCCCACTCGTGACCACATACCAATACACGGACCACAAGCATTTGAGAACACTTTCGCACCAATTTGATTAAAAGTATTGATAAAACCGTCCCTCTGGATCGTATAACGAACCAATTCCGAACCTGGGGTTATGGTAAACTCAGCCTTGGTTTTTAAACCCTTGTCCGCAACTTGTTTGGCAAGTGATGCCGCACGTGAGATGTCTTCATAGGATGAATTTGTACAAGAACCTATGAGACCCACTTCCACTTTGAGTGGCCAACCATTCTTTGCGGCTTCTTCTTTCATTTTTGAAATTGGAGTCGCCAAATCAGGAGTAAACGGTCCATTCACATAAGGTTCTAAAGTATCTAAATTGATTTCAATCACTTGGTCAAAGTATTTTTCTGGTTCCGCATAAACTTCTGGGTCAGCAGTAAGATGTGGCTTATACTTATTAGCAAGATCCGCCACATCACTTCTGTTTGTTGACCGAAGGTATCTTTCCATCGATTCGTCATAACCGAAAGTAGATGTAGTTGCACCAATCTCCGCACCCATGTTACAAATCGTACCTTTTCCAGTACAAGATAAGGACTCCGCCCCAGGACCAAAGTATTCAACGATAGCGCCTGTCCCGCCTTTGACAGTTAGGATTCCAGCCACTTTTAAGATCACATCTTTAGCAGCGGTCCAACCATTGAGTTTGCCTGTGAGTTTTACCCCAATGGCTTTTGGCCATTTGAGCTCCCAAGGGAGACCAGCCATCACATCACAAGCGTCAGCTCCACCAACTCCAATGGCAATCATACCAAGACCGCCAGCATTGACAGTGTGAGAGTCAGTACCTATCATCATCCCACCTGGGAATGCATAATTTTCTAAAACAACTTGGTGAATGATACCAGCACCTGGTTTCCAAAAACCAATTCCATATTTATTGGATACGGAAGATAAAAAATCATATACTTCTTTATTTTCTTTAACGGCAAAATTTAGGTCAACACCTGATTCGTCTTTAGCGGTGATAAGGTGGTCACAATGGACAGTTGAAGGCACTGCCACTTTTTTTCTGCCAGCCTGCATAAATTGCAAAAGTGCCATTTGTGCGGTTGCATCCTGCATCGCAACTCGGTCGGGTGCAAAGTCGACGTAATCTTTACCTCGACCAAAACTTTCTGTAGCGTTTCCATTCCAAAGGTGGTTGTATAAAATTTTCTCTGTAAGTGTAAGGGGTCTACCCACTACCTTTCTGGCCGCAGTGATGGTCGCCTCCATTTGGGAGTAACGAGCCGCAATCATTTCTATGTCAAATGCCATCTGAACCTCTTACTACCTTTTTGGAGCAGGAAAAAAGAGAATCAATCCAAAATTACTAGATCTACGTTAAAATAGAGGAAATTAGCGTCAGTCGTCGATGCGGACGTAGACTTCATCGGCTTTGAGAATCAGTCCCGTTTGGATTTCTATGAGACGGGTGTTGATAAACACTCCATTTTGGTAGGGTGTGACGATGCCAGTTATGACTTTTTGAATTCCAAGAACGCCACCTACTTTACGCAAGGTGGAAGTATCCACACTTGAATCTAAACTCAAACCTTCTTTTTCCAAAATTTTTTGGTGCGCCAAACGATCTAAAATTAAGAATCGATCTTTTTTCACAAGTTCGGTGGTTAGTTTTTCTGCAAGGATTTCTCCGTAAGTGCTCTTTTTGCCCAAATTGTCGAGAAATGTCAAAACAATGAGTCGTTCTTTTTGGATCAAATACCCTTTTTCAGACAAAGAAATGGCCAACTGTTCTAAGGGAGGGGTCACTGGTGCTTTTGGTTTGGATTCTCTCTCCTCACCAAAATAACACGAAAACAAAAAGAAACATAGCAAAACAACCGTTTGTTTAAAAAACAATTTCCATCCCCATCGATGTGACATACTCGTAAAAAGATTTTCCATTGGCAAGATTAGAATATGCAAGCCCACCAGGCACTCCCAAAAGAACTCCATCTTTATAAAATTGATTTTGAAAATTTAGGAAAAATGTAGAACGATTGAAACGAGAATTCGAACCACGCAAAGAAGCTGAAAACGTTGCGGGGCTATTGCCATTATTGTCTTTCACATGTTGGAAAGGATCATTAAAAATATTAAAAACCTGATTACCTAAATAGATAGAGTAATTCCGAGAAGAATCCAAATAAACGATCATTCCAAAAGAAGCAATGTCCTGCGAAGGCATAAACCCAGACTGAAAGATTCCATTAGAGCCTGGTCTGCTATTTACATAATTGTATCGTAAGTTAAGTTGTACTTTTTTAGTGCCCATAAATAAGGACACTTTGCCGCCTTCTGGCCTTGATTGGCTTTCTAAGTTTTCCCCTCTAATATTGAACACAGATGTTTGAACCTTAAAATATTCAGATGGAGTGAAGTTTGCTTGCCATTCATAGGTTTGATGGGCATCCGCAAAGGAACGTCGGTTAGCTTCAATTTGGCGAACTTGCGATAAACTGGAATTATAATACCGAACGGTTCCACCTAAGGTGCTATCACCTGCGAGGATCTTTGCATCAAAAAAACCACCGCCTTGGACAGAAATACCCGCCAAAGTCTGGCCACGACTCGAACGATTTCTAGAATCATTTGTGTCAGTTTGGAAAGACGTAACATGTGCACTGAGATTCTTAGTGAGTGCATAATCCAACTCGAAAGACTCAAATCGTTTGGAAGATGTTTTGCCCATCGGAGAACCTAACGGATCTTTTGCGACAAGAATGGATCCTTCAGTGGACTGCACTCCCCGAACATGGATTTTATCTGATTTATAAGAGAACTTGCGTTCTCCTAGAGCCGATACATAAAAATCGGAATCAAACTTAGAACGAAGATCATTCATCCCACTTTCACCGAAACCACGAAACTCATCATTTTTTGGTAAGGGAATAAAAATTGGCGACTTTAAATCAAAACTTCTTTCTGTAGAAACTTTTTTAGATTCCACCTTTGATTCATTTTCTTCTTTCAGCAGTGCCCCAGGATGGTACCCTGAATCGATGAAGTCATTGGTTTCAGGCAATAGTATGTCGATCGATTCTGGTTCTTTAACGGGCGTCAGAGTAACAACCGTGACCAAGCCTAGACCTGACAAAATTGAAACTAAAACTGAAGATTTAGGTGCAAACATAAAAAAGCTGTCTCACGAGTATTAGGGATTTGGACAATCTGTAAATTCATTTTTAAAAAAGGAACATCGAATCTCCGTATGAATAAAAACGGAAATTTTTTTCCAACGCACTCTTATAAACATCCAAGAGTAATTTTTTTCCCAAAAAAGCACTAACAAGGAGTAAGAGACTGGATTTGGGAAGATGGAAATTTGTAATTAAGCCATCGATCGAGTGGATCGTGTCCCCTTCAGACAAAAATATGTCAGTTTGACCAGACTGCGCCTTATATTTCCGCAATTGAGAATCGTACACAGTTTCGAGAACCCTAAGTGCCGTCGTACCAATGGCGATCACTCGATTTTTGTCGGCTCTTGTTTGGTTCAAAATTTCTGCGGTTTTTTCTGACATAATGTATGATTCTGAATGTAATCTTTTTGTCTCCCACTGAACTTTCGTTAGCGGGCTAAAGGTTCCATAGCCTATTTTCAATTGGACGGGGACAAATTGAATTCCCTTACATTGTAACTCGTGCTTCAAACTTTCTGTGAAATGAAGACCCGCCGTGGGCGCAGCCACTGAACCTGGTTCCTTAGCAAATATGGTTTGGTATCTTATATTGTCCTCTTCATCTGCTTTCCGCTTCAGATAAGGAGGGATGGGTATACTTCCGAAGGACTCAAAATCTTCTTCTCTGATGGGGAATTTTGATTTCAATATAGAACGATCTTCCTCTGGACCAAAATATTCGAAAGGAATTTGTGAAAACCCGACAGGTGTCAATAAATCACCTAACTTTAACTTGCTTCGGTTCTTAAGGATACAATTCCAAAGGAGACCAGAAGGTTCTAGCATCTCCAAAAAAATGGATTCATGGATCCTACCTGTATGCGTTTGCAAATAAACCCTGCGTTTGGAAACTTTTGTATCGTTGTAAACCAAAACGTCACCTGGGTGCAAGAAATTGACTATATCTTTAAAAAGTGGTGCTTCGAAGTAAGAAGATTTCAACCTATCCACTACCAAAAGTCGTGATTCATCCCGACTGGAAGCGGGAAACCTCGCGATTTGGGCTTCTGGGAGGTCAAAATCAAATTCGTTCAACTCGTCCATGGATAAATTCCAGGTTGTGAAAACCTTGCTAATTAACCAGAAAATTTGGGAATGGTTGGATAAGTATGTGGAAATTCTTGGATTCGATAGAAAGTCGGGGCAAATGGATAGTGACTGGACTTTTTTTGGTTCTACTTGTTTTATCCATCACAAGGTCTGGTCAAAAATCCGACTTCCTTGACTACTACAATGCTGCCAACCGGTGGTCGACTGGAGAAAATCTCTACCGATTCGACGTTGCACTCGAATTACAAAAAATCCAGTCTATGGAGGAGTTGTTTCATCCAGAAAATCTACATCTGCTCACTTCTTTGCAAAACGAAACAGCAACCTATATCTATCCCCCGCTCTTTTCATTCTTACTCATCCCACTTTCTGCCTTGGAATCGAAATATGCGGCACTTGTTTTTGAAGTTCTCAGTTTTTTCTGTCTCATTGGGGTATTTTATTTATTACAGTCCAAGCTAGGAAAACTAAACTCTATTTCGAAATATCCTTACGTAATTTTTACACTGACTTTACTTTTCAACTTCCGTTATATCGAAAGCCATATTCAAAATAACCAAGTTGGAATTTTACTCATTTTACTCATTTTAATTGCCCTTACAACTGAAAAAGACTACCTAGCTGGGACCCTACTTGCTTTGGCAGTGAGTATAAAAATCACACCCCTCGTGTTTCTATTTGTGTTCGTTTATGAAAAACGAACCAAAGCGTTTGTTTGGTTTTTTATTTTCATCCTTGTTTGGAATGCCATTCCGCTAGCATATAACTTCGATTACACTTTTTCGATGACAAAGGAGTGGATCACACAAATCTTAGGAAACGCGTTTTCAAACCCAATACTCAGGTCTTGGAAAAATAATCAAAGTTTGGTTTCAACACTCGCAAAATATTTTGTTACTGGTGCCGATTTCATTAACCAACCTGATTACGGAATGCCTTTTATAAATTTATCCGTCCAAACCATAAAGTTCATTCAATTTATTTTTGTAATTTTTTTTGGAATTCCCATTCTAATGTTATGGAAACTAAAAGACAAAAAATGGGAGATTATCTCGTTACTTTTTATAGTTTCAGCAATTTTTAGCGGAATCAGTTGGGTACATAGTTACATTGTTTGTATTGTACCCATATACTACCTAGTAAACCATCTAACAAAATACAAGTGGGAAAGAATGCAAATTTATATTTTTGTAACTGTTTGTTTACTCCCTTTAGTTAGCCACAGAACCATTATAGGATCGAAACTAGAACAACTACTATCGATGTATTCTATCCTTCTTTATAGTGTTACTTCATTGTATATTTTGTTTGTTTATACGGCATTTAATAAATATGAAAATCGGCATTGATGTTCGTCCATTAGCCTATGGTATAACAGGAAACTCTCGATATTTAGCAGAAGTATTGGAGTTATTGTTACCCAAACATCCAAATGTAGAATTTTATTTTTACTCAAACAAAAGCATACATCCTGTTTTTTCGCATTTGGTTCAGGAAAATGTGAAATTGCGTATTGAGACTAGACCCATTCCTGGCCCAATTTATTTAAATTTTGTACTCCCCAGAAAACTTAAAAACGATAAAATCGAAAAGTTTTGGGCCACTTTACAGATGTTACCATTTTTTAAGCTAAAAATTCCAAGTTATGTTAACTACCACGATCTTAATTTTATTTCTGCTCCTGATACTATGGCTAGGTCTAATTTCTTTCAGCATAAACTTTTATCACCGAAGACAATTAAAAATGCAGATGTTATCTTTTGTTTATCGAAAAATACGAAAAACGAAATATCTCATTTTTTTCCAGAAGCATCAAACAAGTGTTTGGTCGTTTATCCTGGGGTAAAACAATCAAAACCAGTAAAAAAGAATTTTTTATTTCCAAAACATTTCTTTCTGACTGTAGGAACTTTGGAACCTAGAAAAAATATAAAACGTTTAGTGGATGCGTATAAAATATTCAAAACCGAAAACCCAAAGGATCCGCACGATTTATATATTCTTGGCCGCAAAGGTTGGGGCGAGGAAGGTGAATCTTTATACCAGTCATTAATGGAAGAAGAAAACAAAAATTTAGGGATCCATTTTTTAGAAAACCCAAACGATGATATCTTAGGACAAGCTTTCAAAGAATGTAAGGCATTCTTTTTTCCTTCCCATCATGAAGGTTTTGGTTTGCCGTTACTTGAGGCAATGATTGAAAACAAACGATGTGCTGCCTCGGACATACCAGTTTTTAAAGAAATATTATCAGAAAGATGTGACTTGTTTATCTCCTCGCAGAACACGGAACAATGGACTAACGCTTTTAGAACCATGGCAAAAGTTAGACCCAATCGTTTACCAAAATTTGATAATAAATTTTGGTCTTGGCAAACCACTATGAAACAAATCGAAGGAGTAATCTTCGGATGAAAAAAATAAAAAAATGGCTCTCAATTTGGAAAGAAAAACGATCGAAAGAAAAAAATATATATTTCGGAACATCCTTATTTGAAGAGATCCACACCAATCCTTTCCCGAAGTTAATCGTTTCTCTGTTTATTTTTAGCGTATTGTATTTGGTTATACCTTACATTCATTACCTCGGAGACTTATTTTATTGGTTAGTCTCAATATTAGAAATTACGAAAGTGTTAAAAATTCCCTTTTTAGATGAGTTAAGATATTTCCATTATCTATCTATATTTGTTTTTGGTTATCTTACTGTTTCAGTTTTATTTGATGTGGCGAGTCTGCTGAATGATTGGGACGTAAAAACATATATTGTAAAAAATGAAATTTGGCAAATCAAACGAGTTGGGATCGCTAAAAAATTATCTAAATATTCTTTAAAATCAGAAACTCTTCAGACCGAATTATTGCACGGTAGTTTCCTAGACTTTTTTGGTCTCAACAGATTGTCTTGGAAACAAAATGGAAAAGTAATTTATACAACATCCTTTTTTTCTCCCAAAGGAAAAAACAAAATAGTTTTGAACAAACTCCTCAATCGGTAGAACTCTTTGAAAAAAATATTCATTCTATTACTTTTGACAGGTATTTTTTTATTTAATTTAAGATACCTATCAAGGGCATTTGATTGGGATTCATGTGTTTATGCATTGAATATCCAAAAAAACAGAATTGAGTCGGCATTTTATAATCCGCACCATCTAGGATTTGAATCATCTGGGTTACTCTATTGGAAATTAGTACAATCAATCTACCCAACTACGGATGTAATGTTTTTTCTTAGATTAAGAATATTGGCATTTTCTCTATTTTTTTTAGGAGTTTTTATATGGTTGTATTATAGATTGTATAAAGATTTTGTCCTTGGTGTACTAATTGCACTACTCATCCAAGTAAGCCAAGCATTTTGGTTTTATAGTTTGCACAACGACACACCTCTCATTCATTCCTGTTTAATGGGAATTCTGTTTTTAACAACGGTTTTCTTTTTAAAAAATGGGTTAAAGACCCACCACCTAATCATACTTTGGTTGATTCAATTATTTTCCATATATTTTCACCAGTCGAATGTCATTCATTTTGGTATGGTACCAATGGCAATCCTTCTTGATACTAATAGAAATTTCGGGAAAAAACTTAGAATCATCTTTTTTTATCTTACTCTTTTGGGGTTCGCCACAATTCTATCTTATTTATTTGTAGGGTTTATCATCTTAAAAAGAGGGCTTGGTCCTCTCGATGAAAAACATTTTTCATTTTGGATGTTCCTATATGCTGCCATCAATCGCTGGGGGACAAGCCTTGGTGAAGAAAAAAATTATGTGTTATACTTTTATCGAGGTATTGGGGATGCATTCTTAATTTTTCAAAATGTTATACCAAAATTCAGGGTGAACCCAATTGATTTTGCAAACCCAAAACATATTGTGTTCAACATTAACCTCAGTTTTTGGGTTTTCAGCTTTATACTAGGCATCCTCAATTTAAAAAATCTTTGGAAAAAATTTAGACCCGAACTGAGTATTTTATTTTTTTGGTGTGTACCTTCTATCATCTTTTATACTTGGTGGGAAGGATATTTTTTCGAATTTTGGGTGGGTATGATCATTGGATTTTGGATCTTAAATTCTTATGTATACCAATCTTTCCAAATTAAAACCTTCACATATTCATCTAGAGCGCTAATCCACTCCATGTATTTTTTTGCATTTATTTTTTATTTTCTAACTAATTTCACATTCTCAACTTTGCCAAGATCAATTGGTCCCAAATTTGGATACGTAGAAGGAATCCAAGGATCTGTAGAAAAACTTGCCTCAGAAAATATCTATCGGTAGGATGATTCAATATGTTGTTTAATTCTTTTGAATTTTTAGTATTCTTTTTTATCACCATCATCATTGGTAATATATTAAAAAATAAATGGCAACGTTTGTTCTTTTTAATTTCCAGTTATTATTTTTATATGGCTTGGGAGCCAAGCTCCATTTCTTGCCAAGCAAAAGCTTCGGAAGGTTTTAAATATTTTGCAGATCGTCTCCATTGTGATTTTAAAATCAATCCATATGTTCTTATTTTGGTATTCTCTACCATCATTGACTATTTTGCCGCAAAACTAATTGAACAAAAAAAAGATACCGACAGGGCAAGAGGTTGGCTTTTATTTTTATCACTCGTTGTCAATTTAGGAACATTGGGGTTTTTCAAATATACTGACTTCTTACTTGGTTTAATCAATGATCTCCATCTCTCGGGTTCATTACAATTCGAAAAACAAAACATAATTTTGCCAGTTGGAATTTCATTCTATACATTCCAATCAATGAGTTACACAATCGATGTGTACAACCGTAAAACAGAAGCACGAAAATCATTCATTGATTTCGCATTGTACGTTGCATTTTTCCCTCAATTGGTTGCAGGTCCAATTGTCAGGGCAGAAACTTTTTTTAGAGATCTCGATAAAAGATTACCTGTCTACAAAGAACATATCGAAGCTGCTTTTGCACTCATACTAATTGGTTTTACCAGAAAAATAGTTTTTGCAGATAACTTGGGCAAGGTGGTTGATGCAACATTTGCAAATTACCAAAATTTGAATACAATTGAAATCTGGACAGGTGCTCTCGCTTTTGGCTGGCAGATCTATTTTGATTTCGCGGGATACACCGATATTGCGATTGGAGTCGCCCGTTTATTTGGATTTCAATTCAATGCAAACTTTAATTTCCCAATGTCTTGCAAAAACATCGCAGATCATTGGTCAAGGTGGCATATATCGTTTTCCACATGGATTCGCGATTATATTTATATTCCATTAGGTGGCTCACGCGTAAGTACAATCATGTACATTCGAAATATTCTCCTTACATGGTTGTTTGCTGGGTTATGGCATGGAGCAGCTTACCATTATATTGCTTGGGGATTATGGCAAGGGTTTATGTTGCTAAGTCATAAATATTATAGCGACACTAATATTGCAAAATCTCTGAACGAAGCGGGTGGCAGATTTTACGATATAATTTCCAGAATATTCACAATGTTTTGTTTGGCATTCGGCTTCATTATGTTTAGAGCTGAATCTATGGAAAAGGCACTACCAATGATGAAATCTTTAGTTTTTATGGATCAAAATATGGAGCCTCTACTTCGTTGGACAAATTACCGGTATGGAATATTACTTTTGATTTGTTTTATAGCAAGTTATTATTTTTCAAAAAGGCAAATACCAACTCTTCAATCTGGTAATTGGTTTAAATACACCACGTTTGTTGTGGTTAACATTTTATTATTATTATTATTTGGAGTTACTGAAAGTCAGAATTTTCTATACTTTCAATTTTAAAAACTATGTTACTAATCGAATTTAAAAAATTTCTTTTCGATAAAAAGATACTGACTGCAATAATTATTTTATTTCTATTCGAATTAATTCTGCAAATGGGTTTTTATAAACCGCTCTTGAAAAAAAATTCTTACGCATCTAATATTAATCGAGTCACAGAACATGTAATAGAGAAGAAAAATATTCTAAATCCAGATATCCTTATTGTTGGAACATCTGTTGCTTTTGAAGGTATTAGTATAAGAATATTAAATGAAGAATTGAGTCAAACTGGATTGAAAGCACAATCTCTTGCGGTGAGAGGCTCTGAAATTTTAGTTCAACATAGAATACTAGAAGAATATTTAGATAAACTAGAGAATGTAAAAGTTATCATCCACGTAATGGAACCTGGTATGGCATGGGTAGACAAAAGTGAAACTGTTGAACCTACTTTATCTATGTTATCTGAAATTGGCAATTTTCAATCAGCACTTGAGCTAAAAAAATTTGAATATGAGCCTACAATACCGAACTACCTCTTCCTAATTTTTAAGTCAATTGCATACCGAAAGGATTTTGCGGATTTAATTATCAACTTTAATGAACGTATAAAATCCGTGGTAAGACAAAACAAAAACCCGAATTTAAATCCATGGGATTACGAAAATGATCATCCCGAATCTATGCAACCTTACCACATAACATCTGTCGATGATTGTTTAAATCGACTAAGTGCACAAGGCGATCCTACAATCCCACCGGCTTCTAATGCTGACCATCGTAGGATGTTATTTGAAACTTGTGGCATTGCAAACATTGTCCCAAAAGATTCAGCCAAAACTCCAGAAACAGATCGTTACTTTCGACGACTGAAACTCATGTATGAACCTGTTCTCAAAAAAAATATAAAAATCATACATGTATTTGCACCCTACTCGCATGTTATTCGTGAATTTAACGGCGAGGAGCGCATGCGAGTATGGCAGGATGGCCTCGTAGAATCTTTAGCCCCATATCAAAAATTACATAAATTAGACCTTCAGGACTCACTCGGCAGCGACACTTCAAAGTATTGTTTTGACTTAATCCATCTAAATGAAATGGGAATGAAGTCCTTTAGTAGAATATTAGGGCAAAAATTGGTAGAAGAAATTGGAAGAAAATAACCTAACATTAGATGAGTTGCAATCAAAAGTTGATCATTGGATCAAAACAATTGGAGTTCGTTATTTTTCGGAAATGACAAATTTGGCTGTGCTCATGGAAGAAGTTGGAGAACTTGCAAGACTTATGGCTCGTAAGTATGGAGATCAATCATTTAAAGCGGGAGAATCAGAAAAACAAATTCCAAAGGAAATCGGCGACATTCTTTTCGTTTTAACATGTTTAACAAACCAAATGGGTTACTCTTTCAATCAAATTATAACGGCAACGTTAGAAAAAAATACGAAAAGAGATTTAGATCGGCATAAAAATAACACCAAACTACAATCAGACTAGACCTCAAACCAGTTTTGTTAAATTTAAATTGAATCCCGACTCTCTACAAATCGCATTTAGATAGGCTTCTAAATGCGCAGGGTGTGAATTCATATCTGAAATACAATACTCAAACTTGTTTGCAAAAACTTCATTCTTTTCAATATAAGGTAAAAAATCATGATAATGATAAAGCATTCTTTTAAAAAAAAGGATTTGACCAGGATGATCATACTCTTCCCTAAAAAACATATATGCATGCGATAGATCATGCAACAAGTGTTCAAAGGCGTCACGAACACCTTCGAGTAAATCCCCATTTAAAGCATGTTCCCAGCTAAAAGTGACGTATCTAAAACCTAAACTTTGAGATTCTAACATTTCAAACGAAGTCGGACAATAATCCACCAATCGTAAGTCCCATTCTTTTTTCTGCCATTTCCATAGTGCAAATCGTACGGAGTCAGGCATCCCGTAAAATCTTACTATGTTTAAAAATTGAGAGTCACAAGCTACTTCTGGGAGTGGTTTTCCCATTCGCAAAAATTTGTGCCGTCTCACTCTATGCGAAAGAAAAAGTACTATGAGTTGAAAACAAACTTCAACATCCGAAAGTTCTTTCGATTCATATTTATATTTTATAACATTAAGAGAATCTTTTAGAATCTCTTTCTCTTTTGCCAATTCCAAGATTGGAATACAAATCTTTTTGAATGAACCATAAATTTTACCATTTTTATGGGGCATTACTAATACTTCCGTAATATTGAGTTCCGTGGTGTAAAATTCCATTTGAAAAACCACCCAGAAACATCAATGTCCCATTCGAAAATTTGACTACCCCATGTCTTGATATACTATTCCGATCTGAACCCAAACTGAGCAGACTATTACTCCGGCCGTAGTCTAATTTTTCAATCAATCTACTTGCTTCATGCGTTCCCAATTTATAACCGCCTCCATGAAACAAAATACCACCATCGGTCAGTTCTGCGGCCACCGCCCATTCTCTTTTGATTGAAGAATTTGCTATTGTAAATATTTGATTCTTTGAAACATCAAATTTGAATATTGAGTTATTTAAATTTGATATTTGGGCAGCGTACATAATCACATTTCCATCAGACAATTTAAAACAATGTAATGCGGCAAGTGGTACTGGTAAACTCGGGCCCCATTCAAAACTATCAGTCACTGGATCATAAAATTCAGTTGTGTCCAAAGGAGCATAGTTCCCTGTCGTCCCACCAATCAGCATTACCTTCCCATCATCCAATAACACAGAACAGTGGAAAGATCGCCTAGCCATCATTGATGAATTTGATAGATAAAAAGTATTATCATTTGGATCGTATAGTTCTGCGGAGTTATCCATCATGAATATACTACCGTCAGGCGAAGGAGGCCATATTAAACTATTAGTTCCACCAGCTACCAAAACTCTTCCGTCTAATAATCGTGTTGTAGTATGTTGCGATCTACCCCGCAACATAGAGTTTGCTGGTAAAAAACTCTCGGAGTCAGGATAGTATAAATAAGTTTGATTTAAACTAAGAGGTGCGGGATAAATAAACCCCCCAGTCACTAGAATCGAACCGTCATTTAGCAATACAGAACTCTCACCATCACCTAAATGGGGCAGATTATTAGCTGTTAATTTAAATAAATTACTTCCATTTTTTAATACTTCGATACTATCCGACCCACCATAAATCAATACAACCTCTTCCGATTGTGTTAAGATTGGATAAAATTGAGATCTCCCATACTGTATACTTGGGCCATCAATCAGACCAATGACTTGAATGGTTGTTGTCTGATTGACTAAATTACCAGCTGTGTCGGAAAGACCTGGAAATGAAATAGTCAAATACCCTGGGTTGTTATTTAAAAACGTTGTCTCAAAAAAAACTCTGAATGTTCTCTTATTTACAACTTGTATATTTCTCAAATAAAATGCAGAAGCAAGTGTGCCTTCCAAACTGGGCAAAACAATATTCTCTAAGTCCTCGTTGCTGACAAATTCCCAATATTTTTTAGAGAAAACAGAATAATCGCTTAAAGGTGCGTAATCTTCAAAAGTTAAAATTGGAATTTCATTATCAACAACAAAGTGATACTTAGATTGTTGCAATTTTTCGCCGTTAATCGAAACTAAACCGTCCAAATTTAAGGTATACTTAGCATCTAAGATCAGTGGATCGAAACGAAAAAGAATTTTATTCTCAGCCAGAATGTCAGCGTCAAAATTTTTAAACGTAGTTTGATTATTTTTGGTTATATCAGAAATAAATTCAGTAGCTATCCCTTGATTGCAATCAATGATAACTTCGTTTAGGCTACCGACTGGTTCTTTAGGAGTTTGAGAACAGCTAAATTCATTACTCAATAATAATAAATTCAAAAACAAATTTTGATCTGTCTTTGGATCAAAGGGATTTAATTCCTTTGGAAGCACATTACATGCATTCAATAAAGTGAAGAAAAAAAGCAGTAAATATTTTCTATTCAAAACTATATTCCTCTGTATTTGCTAAAATACTCCCTATCCTACCGCCAAGCACCATTCCCCCACCAGTTTGGTATTGAATTGTACACCCTTCCCACCGTGTGGTCAGTGTATCACTTGTTAAATAAAATCGTTTGTCATTATCTGACCAAGATTCCGACCTCGTGACAGATTCAAATAAAGCTCCCAGTGTTTCTCTATACTCCAAACCTCCGAATAAAATTAGTTGGTTCTTCCCATATGGGAAAACGAAAGAAGAACCTAACTCTCGGGCATAAAATAAATTAGAATCATTTCGAATGGTGTCTGTATTTAGATTATAAATTTGAGCTCGCAAAATGCCATGTCCATCGTACCGATTACTAATGCCTCCAAAAAACAAAACTTCATCATTTGGTAATACATGTGAAAAATGATTTAATCGTGGAATAACCTTGCTAGTCGAAACTGATAAAGATTTTGTTGTAATGTCGTATAATTCAATGATATCCGTTGGATAAAATAAATTTTTTGGTACTGCTTCCACAGTCCTTTCTCCACCCGCGATCACTACTTTATTGCCTACGATGGACAAAGAATTTTTTCCACGAGGAACAACCAAATTTCCAACATGTTCAACTGTCATTGAAGCTACATCATTTGTAATATGTATTAACTCAACTTCGGCGATGGTCACAACGGGACTAAAAGCATTAAAGCCGCCAACAACAAGTACATCACCGTTTGGCAAAACTATAGTCTTATGCAATTGTCTTGCACGGTGCAAGTTCGGGCCAAGTGTCCAAAGATTTGTAATTGGATCAAAAATTTCAATAGAATTTACAACTTCGTTTTCAGCTCCATCTGCAAAACGTGGTGCGCCAAAACCTCCAGTTACTAAAATACGTCCATCTAACAAACGAACAATGGAATGATCTTGTCTACGGTAAAGCATATTACCGCCTAATTCAAAACTTCGTGTGAGAGGATTATAAAATTCAACCAAACTGAGCGAAGTATTACCATCAATTGGAACACTTGGATTGGATCTTCCTCCAGTAACCATCCTACGACCATCTGCCAAATCGATTCCAGCGCATAACCTTCTCGCAACATTCATATTTGGTCCACTTCGAAATGCGAAAACGTGAATCGGAACAATTAAACTTTCCACTCTGTTGTTCGCTTTATCTTCAATTCCCAAAAATTCCACAGACAAAATACCACCGTTAAAATTGGGAGAACCAGCAAGTATCAATCGTATATTCCTTTCGGAAACAACAATACCGGAAATCACCAAACTATTCTTTGCTGATCCAGCCAATCGTACATTTTCAATGGAAGGATTCCAAAGAATATCTTCGTCTGCAGTAAAATCCAAGAACCCAGTTGCCAATTCAGAAATATCAATCCCAGAACCTAACTTTAATTCAATTTGAGGAGGATTTGAATCAATGGAAAAATTAAATTTAGATGGAAGAACATTCATATCGTAACTTGAATAGTACTGGTGTAAGTTAATTGTGAAATTACCTGAATTGAACCTTGGGTTCATTTTCACTTCATACATAAACCTACTTCTTGGAATTAAGGATTCAATCGGAGATTCCATTCCATCGGCAATTGGCAACACCAATCCCCCAGGCAATGAAGACAGGTCTGCCGTTGATGTAACGAACAATGACTCCCCAGGTTGTACTCTGCTCGATGAAAAATCTAAAACTATTTGCTGATTGGTGTTAGCGATAAAGACAGCCAAATTGGCAAACCCATTGGGATCAAAGGGATTATCTGGCTTTTGTAAAATACAATTCCATAATAGGGCGAATATTATAAAATATTTACTTTTTACCATAATATTCCACATATCTTCCTGCAAACGTTGAATCACCAAAAATATAAATCCCATCATTTGCCTGAATAGCACTGTGATAAGACCTCGGATAAACCATAGTATCTACTAAATAATTTTTTTTCTCTACATGATCGTACATCTCAAGCACGGCAGATTTATAATATAACTCCATCCCACCAGTGAAAATGATTTGATTGTTTGAAAACTTTGATACAGCAGCACCATACTTTGAACGTTCAGTAAAACTTAAAGTATTAGCTCGGTTTGAATTAAAACTCCAAAGGTCTATTGATTTAGCAGATTGATTCGAAGCGTTATAACCCCCAGCTAAAATAAACTCGCTTGTATTGAATGTAAAAACAAAAGATTCTGTGCGAGGATTGATAAGTGATAACCCAGAATCATATATCATACTTAGTTTTGGATCAAATATTTCCACCTCAGGTGGTCTATATGCGAATGTAAAATCTGGCACCGCAAGACCACCCATAATATAAACATTCCCAGTGGACTCACATAACACTGATTCATGATACATTCTCTGGTGTGCCATGTTCCCAACAGAAGCCGAGGAAGAAGATTGTAAATTTATGATCTCAAAATTTTGTGATACGGAAGAAACATCATTTGCTCCATTAACAAGCCCACCCACTACCAATATATTACCATTTGGCAGCCTTGTAACACTGTGCCCTACTCTTCGCAAAACCATTCCAAATGGCAATCGTGTTGTTGTATTTTGAACTGGGTTTATTAAATACAAGTGATTTGAAATCTGAGAATCGTTTGTTATGTTACCAGCAATAAACTTTCCACCCGACACGAGCACATTGCCATCTTGCAATAATACAAGTTTTGATTCAACTACAGGCATATCTAACGGAGGTATTACAGTTGTTGAATTGGATACAGGATCAAAAATCTCAACCGTATCCAATACCGAATTGGAATCAGAAATACCACCTACAAGTAAAATCCGGCCATCCGAGAGTAAAATGGTTGATATGCGAGATTTAAATTCAGATATTTCGCCGACTACTTTTGATTTCGGAAATTGGAAATTCAGCATTGGATTTGTTAGATGATAATTCCCATAAATAGAGGGTACATTTATTTTCAAGGATAGATCTTCTTTCCAAGCAGCACGCGTAGAGGCAGAAAAAACCATTCGGATTTTTTTAGGCTCTAAATAAAACAAGTCTCGTAAGATCAAGAAATCTTCGTATTCTTGGTTTACTTTTACATCTGTAGCAGTAAATTGAAATGGCAGATCCTCAGAAATTTCAACATCCAAAACCCCCGTTTTTACAAACAAAGGGTATTCAGAATCGTCATAATGAGTTGAAATGGAAAACTCAGTCTGAAATCCAGTGAAAGCAAACAACGGTAACAACGCACCGCCAGAAGAAGCAATGTCAAAAAAATTCTTAGGTTTCTCATAAAGAGAACATTGGAATAAAAGGACAAACAGGAACCATTTAAAACTGAAATTCATAGCCAATCTTCCCAATTCGTTCTACCGCCATACCTGAATATGGCTCTATTTTATATTCCAGGTAAAAACCCGTTGTTTTTGATTTAGTTGTAGGACCATAAAGATAAAAATCAAATACATTTATTGCCCAAACGAAAGCTAAAAGATTCAAAGATTGCGAAAATGATTTTTTAGAAGATTCAAGATCCCTTCGATAAGGTTCAATCAACGCATAGTTCAATACAATTGTTTCAAAAGGTCGATTATTAGGAGGAATGCCAACTGCATTTTTATATGCCTCGCTCGCTTGTTTGTATTCTAAATATTGATACCCTGAATACAAAAGACTGGCAGCATAAATTGCCATATACCACTTTCCTTTTGTTTCTTGTCCGCGAACATATTGACCCCAACCAGGAAAAACCATCGATCGAAATGCAAACGTTGGATTATAAGGATTGAACAAAGGTGCGTCAGTAATGGAAGTTTCTGGGTTCACTGCATATGTTAAAATAATATCTTCCGATTTTTCTGCATATTCTTTGGTATATGGTTTTTGTAGTTTTGAATTGTTTTTAGACCATAACCGCAAAGATTGAATTACATAATTTGTAAGCTCAGAGTAACTGACCTCTCCATTAAAATTCGAATCCGCCCTTCCCTCCAATCCATACAATAAATATTTCGTAAAAATTCCATAACCAGAATCAAAATCTTCAAAACTAGAATATCCTAATTTCGTAGAAAAAAATACAGACACAATTTCCGAGTCCGAGAAAGAGACTTTATCTAAGTATTGTTTCCCTTCCCCGCCCTTTCCATCTTCGGGATTGCGGCATGCATCTACCAAAAAGATAACACGCTTTAGTTTATATTCCCTAGATTTATAGATTAAACTTTCAAGAGAAATACCTGTTTCAAATGGTCGTTTGGGATCTGCATCTTCAGCCAAAAGATATACTTTTTCGTTATAATCCACAACACCGTGACCCGAAAAATAAAAGATTAAAAAATCTTCAGGGTTCATTTCTTCGAGAATGGATTCATACTTTGATTCTATATTCTGTTTGGTGGGTCGATTTTCTTTTGAACCTTCTTGAACAATGCTTGAAATCCGATTATAAGAACCATATCCGTAGAGAATTTTTGTTATGCCCATTGCATCATTTTTCGCAGTTTTTAAATTAGAAAGAGAAAGGTCATTGTATTCATTGACTCCAACCACAAACCCATATCGTTTGCCTACTGATTGCGAAAACATTGTTGAAGGGAAAATGACCAGCACCAAACAGAAGCCAAATGAACGTAAAAACATCTATTAACTAATTACAAGTGAATTTGCTTGTCTTTCTAAATCAATGGTACTTTCGTTGATTTTGCCAGCGTTTTCTACAACGCTCGCGTTGATATCTGCCATATTTCGAATAGCGTATACCATCTCATTTTTGTCATTCGTTAGGAGTTTCGATTCACCTTCCAAAGTTTTAGATAATTCTTTGACCAAATCGAGAGCCATTAACATCTCTGTGTTTATCGTTTTTTGTGAATCAATTTTGGACGTTGCGTTATTGATAACAGAGCTTAACATCGCATAACCATTTTGCAATTCGTTCGTCTTAGACAAAGATAAAAAAGCAAGTTCAACCCCTTCTTTAATGTATAAATTTGCATTGTTTATGATTTTCTTAATTTTAGATGCGTTTTCATTGGAATTTTCAGCTAGTTTCGCAACTTCACTTGCCACCACAGCAAATCCTCTACCGTGTTCTCCTGCACGGGCTGCTTCGATAGAAGCATTCAATGCGAGCAAATTAGTTCTGTCGGCGATTTCTGCCATAATTTCATTGACCTCGCTCACTTGTTTTTGCGAGTCATTGACCGATTGTAAACGCATATCGAGATCTTTGACTGTTCCGGCAAGTGAGTTGCCTAGGTCCTGAAATGCGGACATATGTGAAGTCAATTCATTAACCACCAATCCAATTTCAGAAATATTTTGCTTCAAACTCTCTGCGTCTTGAACCAAACCAAACACCTGTTTGTGCTGATTCAAGATAGTTTCAACCGAGTTTTGTATACTATCTGAAAAAGAATCCACAAATTCTGCCATCGAGTGTGTGGATTGTTTTTGCGAATCTATCTGTGAATTAAATTCTGTCACAACGTTCCGTATTGAATTGAGAGTATTCGATAAATTAGATCCAATCGTCACAAGGTTTTTGTTTAAATGATCAGAATTTTCTTTCGCCATTTCCGATTCTTTTCTGCGCGCATCTGACTCCAATCTAATTTCATTGAGTAAATTTAAAACAGATCCTGCCAAATACCCAAAACAAATCAGAAAGAAAATTTTAAAAAATTCGTTGGAAATTGACACTGCACCGCGTTCACTTTGTACGCCCACTGCTTCCTTAAAATCCACTCCCTGGACATAACCAATTGCTAAAATGAGAACCAAACAGAACGCGGAATAATAAGTAGAAAGGATAAGGGTGTTTCGCGAAAACAAAAATGCTGAGTAAATAATATAAAAATAATACAAAACATACAAAATGGGGGATTTGATCAAATCGGCCGCAGTTTCTTTGCCTCCGCTCAATCCAGAAACTGTCACAACAAACAAAACTGTGATGTCTAAGAGAATAAAAAGTTTTGGGTAAACTGGATTCAATTTTCGTTTTTTAAATAGATGCGCCTGCACCGACCCATACAAAAACATACAAGTAATTCCTGTAAGGTAACTTGCCGTTTGCCAAAAAGTTGAGGTTTGGTATGAGCCCAAAGTGGAGATGATGTAAAAGGAAGCCAGAAGGAAGCGCACCCGGTTGACATACACAGGACCCAATTGGATCCAGTCTTGGTTATTATTCTTTTTTCTCTTTTTAATTCCAAACATATTCGTATCTTTCAAAAACAAATCCAGATGAAAACATCTTTTCTATTTTTACCCTTCTTGGATAATTTCCACTTGACCTCAATTAGTTTGATATTAAACTATTCAATATCAACATATAGGAGTCGTTATGAAATCAATCTTCCATCCGAGTTCAGAGAGAGGTCACGCCAGTTTTGGGTGGCTGGATAGCCACCATTCCTTTAGTTTCGGAAACTGGTACAACCCCGAAAAAACCAATTTCGGTGCCCTCCGTGTCCTCAACGATGACATTGTGGAACCTTCGATGGGTTTTGGTACCCATCCCCATCAAAATATGGAAATTGTATCCATCCCTTTGTATGGTGAATTGGCTCATAAGGACAGTACGGGAACAAACGGTGTGATTCGAACAGGGGATGTACAAATCATGTCTGCTGGTTCGGGGATCCAACATTCGGAATTCAATCATTCTACCGAAAAAAAAGTCAATTTTTTGCAAATTTGGATTTTGCCAAAGGTCGGGAACATCACCCCAAGGTATGACCAAAAAACATTTTCAGAAGCTGCAAGAGTCAATCGTTTCCAAACCGTGGTTTCTCCAGTGGATGAAGATGCAATTTGGATCAATCAAGATGCATACTTTTCCCTTGCCACCCTAGAACCAGGCAAAGAGTTAGAATACAAAGTGAATAGCCCGAACCAAGGGATTTATGTTTTTGTGATCAGTGGAAAATTAGAGGTCGAAGGAAATAAGTTAGAAAGGCGAGATGCAATCGGCCTTTGGGAAAAAAATGAATTCAAATTCCAAGCTGAAATCAAAACAGAATTTTTAGTCATTGAAGTGCCTCTCAAATAAATTTGAGATTTGTTTCTGTTCTGATTTTGAATCAGAATGTATGTCCGATATCGATATAAAAGAGTTCATCTTCTTTCGACCGCGAGTAGTCCATAAGGATAACTGTGGCTTGGTCCCAAATGAGACGTAGACCAAGCCCACTTGCATGTTTGTATCCCATAGTATTTACATTTCTCAATTGATCCCAAACACGTCCTAGATCATAAAAGGGAACCACACTCAATTGAAAATTTTGATCAAATAAGGAAAAACTCCCAACTCTCATCCGAAATTCAACGTTATAAAAACCCATTACACTACCAACAAAACGTTCTTGCCTATAACCCCGCAAAGTATTCAAACCACCTAACCCACCAAATGCCCCGTCTATCGAATACAAATATCTATATTCAAAAAATGGAACATTTCCTTCAACTTTGGTCAGAGCAGCTCGTTGCGCCACAACAAACTCTTCGAATAATTTTGGGAATGGTTGGTAAAAATTTTTAATCTGACCAAAATGCCTTATGTATGAGTAATCAGATCCGATTCCAGTTTCCGCCTTGTTAATGTTGTACTCAATCAACCAACCTCGATCTGGGTCTGGTTCATAATCTCTCGTATCATATGCGATTCCGGCACGAATATAATTCAAATAACCACCGTTGGAACCAATGATTTCCTTAGCCTTTGCATCCCTCGTGACCATTGTTTGTGTTTCTACGGAAGGGACAGACAAACCAGTGATTGGATCATTTGTATTCGTCCAAGTCCCATCATATGTTCTTACAATGTTTTTCGAAAATTCTACTCCAGACCAAATGCGAAACACTTGAAAGATCGTTTTGTCTACGGAAATTTGACCATTTGTAGTTTCAAATTGATACTCATTGAATCGTTTTGTGGATAAAAACTCCCTTCCTACACCTTTGTTTTTGGCAAATGAATTGGCCGATTCAAAATCTGAAAAATTTGCATTCCGAACAGAACGTCCACCATCAATATTTCGGTCGGTATAGTATAGCGGGTTTAAGCTCGATTGATCCACACCAAAGTATAAATTATGTAAGTTGGATTCATGGCCTAAATATGTTTTGATTCGATAAGGAGAGTCCAAAAAATACGGTGCATCCCAGGACACAGAATAATTTTTCGTACTCCGATTGGTTTCATAGATTGCCACACTGACCATATGTTCGTAAGGAGTGTATGAAAATGATGGTTCCGATTTGTCTCCATTATAAAAATAATTTGCGACCACTCCCAAACCAGAACCCGATACAGGATCACTGCCAAATAATGGAAGACCCGTGAAATATGAACCTTCCCGTTTGTTTTCCAATTCTTTTGCGTCTAGTTTTTTGAAATCGCCCAACCATTCAGGGAGATCTTCTGGCCGATCAGCTGCGATCAATGGTAAAAAAAAATATGTTTGGACTACCAGTGCAAACAACGCCAATCGAAAAAACATATTACTATTTTACATCACGTACTTGTACTGTCTCCACACGATCCTCGCCTGCAATGATATCCGATAGAATCACAACTTTTTCTCCTGGTTGCAAAAACCCATTATTCACTAGTGTTTGGATAGCTAGTTTGATGGTTTTTTCAGGATCAGATGAGAAGTCCACACGATATGGAATAACACCTCGGGTCAACCAGAGTTTGCGCCTAACAGATGTCATGTTTGTAAAAGCGTGAACAATTGAATATTTTGGATGAAAAGAAGCCAAATTATTGGCTGTAGTTCCTCGTCTAGTGATAACAATAATAGCAGGGATCCGCATCGCATCAGCAAGGTTCGCTGCTGATTTAGCCATTTCTTCTTTTTGATCTCTTGGTTTTCTTTGTGCTGCAAGACCAAGGTTAATAGAAACTTCCATCCTCCGTGCAATTTTATCCATCATCTCCACACAACGAACAGGATATTTACCCATCGCCGACTCACCACTGAGCATAATGGCATCTGCTTCTTCATACACGGCGTTGGCAACGTCTGTCACTTCTGCCCTAGTAGGCGATGGATTTTGAATCATGGATTCCAGTAAGTGAGTGGCGACGATCACTCGTTTACCTTCTTCTTGGCAACGTTTGATGATCCTTCTTTGGACAATCGGTAATTCTTCAATTTCGATCTCAACACCTAGGTCACCACGTGCAACCATGATCCCGTCTGACTCTTTTATGATTTCGTCTAAATTTTTGAGACCTTCTTGATCTTCAATTTTAGCTATGATTTGTGCATGGTGATTTTTTTCTCCGATGATCCCACGGAGTTGCCTCACATCTTCCGCAGAACGTACAAAAGATAATGCTACAAAATCAATATCTTCTTCCAAACCGAAAAGAATGTCTTTCAAATCTTTGGGTGTAATGGAGGGTATATTCACTCTGATTCCAGGCAAATTGATATGTTTTCTGGAACCCAACTTTCCACCATCTAACACCTTACAGATCAATTCATTTTCTCTAATTTCTTGTACAGATAAATTAATAAGTCCGTTATCAACGGTAACCTTATCACCGACTTTTAGATCTTTTACAATGTCTCGATAATTGACAAAAACACTTTGTGCTTCTGCTTCCATTCCTGGTATGATATGAAAGGTAAATGTTTCCCCGACTTTTAAATGTAAGTCGTTTTGTACATCGCCCGTCCTAATTTCAGGTCCTTGTGTGTCGAGGAGTATTGAAATAGGTTGTTTATGTAATTCGTCTTTATTCAAAGACTTAATGATTCGAATTATTTTTCTATGAAAATCATGGTCACCATGACTCATATTGATCCGTGCAACATTCATTCCTGCCAGCGCTAAACTGCGGATCATATCTTTCGAAGCAGTTGCAGGTCCAATGGTACAAATGATTTTTGTTTTACGGGCTCTTAATTGTTCTATTGCTGGCATAATTTTATGGTTTCAATCGTGGTAAGATTCTATTAAGAAATTCTAATTGAGATTCCGCAATGTCAAATTTCTCTTGATTCGGAAATTTTTCGTTTCGCTGGCGGTTACTTTCTTCAGAAACTTTATCAAGCAATCGTTTGCCATTACGTTTGAGATAGGTTGTGGATACCAAAATAGGCCACGGAAATTTTTCTCTTTGGTTTCGGATTGGAAAACTATAAATCTCTTTTCCGCCAAATTTTTTGAGGAAAAAAATTAAATTTTCTTCCGTGAACTTACCATTCAATTTACTGAGTACATACTCTCTATCTGGATAAATCCCAAAATCCCAAGCCTCATCTAAAATTTTTATCACTGCCTCAATGGATTCTTTCCATTTTTTTTCTTCCTCGGGAGAACCTTGCTTGACCGACTCAGATTCTTCATCATCCGATTGTGCAACGGCCGCTTTGGCTCGTTTTTCCACTTCTTTTTCTATTTCTTCTCGTTCTTTCACACGAGTTTTGACCAAACGTTCTTTTTCTTGTGCAATTTTCTGAGACTTTTGCGCTGTCAAGTCCCGAGTCAATTGTTGTTGTAGCTTAGCCTTAATGATCGGAATTTCAAATTTATGAACGATTTGGTTTCCCATAATCATTCGCCATAATTTTGTAAAAAATGGCAAAAAAGGAAACAAACTCTGAGCTTCTATCTCATCTAAAATTCGCTTAGAGCCTTCCTCATTCAATTGCAAAGTAACGTTCATTAGGCTAAGAACTCTTATTTCCAAGTCAGAATGTTTAATTTGAAAAGTCCTTTTTGCGGATTCTATCGCCTGGGGTATACAATTTTTATGAAGGATAAATTCGTTATACACGCGTTTGTCGGCATATTCTGCATACAATAATTCTGGCTGCGATAAAAGTGTCGCCCTAAACTCATCAGTCAAAGGTTCTCCACCCACACGAAGAAGATTGATTTCTACAATTCTACCTGCTTCCGCAAGGAAACCCATCAGATCTTCCACTTGTTGTTTGCGTTTTTGTTTTTCTTCTTTTTCGCGATCCTTTTCTATAATTTCATTTAATACCAAACATTCTTCCACCAAAGTTTTTTGGTCACCATAAGATTCATTCAAATAACCAGAAATTTCTTTGATGATAGATTTTGGTGAACTCCACGAATCCTCTGAAATCTCGCCCATTACCCCTAAGTTTTTTAAGGATGGATAAATGGTGTTTTTTATATAATCGATATAAGCATCGTAACGATCAGCGATTTCAGTAGACTTATTGTATAAAAATACACTTTTATTTGCAGGCCTTGAGGCAGCATCATTTCGGAAGAAAAATAAAATTTTATCGTCTACCAACTGTTTGAGTATGGGTTTTAAATGAATGGCTATGGTTGTGTCTTTTTGAGGTTTCGTTTTATCATAAGGGCACTGGAATAAATTGCCAATTTCTGTGGATGCATAAGTATCAAACAGCCTATTAGAATCTACTGCGGCCTTAATGACCTTACGCATTTTTTCCTTACCCGCATACTTCCTTTTTTCATTGAACCAACCTTTGAGTGCGGCTGTAGAAAGTTCATTCAATCCAAGCGCATACCGAAATGCCGTTCCTCCATCGGAAGTCGTGGGTCTAGCGAATACAGTATTGTGTTTGATGAATGTTTTGGGATTTTCTGGATCCCCAGGTTCATTGGGATGAAATTCAAGAACATTTAACTTTTTGAGTATTGGCGGGTTCTGTTTAAAACATAAATCGATGGCATAATTTTCGGTACGATCACGATCTATAGAACTATCACGCTCAATCTGTTCAACATTTGGCAAAACTTTGTTTTGTAAAAACTTATCGGTCCACTCAAAAATTACGAGTAGGACCTTGTAAATCCCTTTGTACGAAAAATCTCCCCGCGAATCCATTGCTTGCACCTTTTGTAAACAAGCAGTGTAATCCATTACTTTTAGCTCAGGGAGATTTGGATCTAACATAACTAACCTTTGCTAAAATATCCTTTTTTATAAAGGAGTTCTGCGTTGAGGAGGGCAGCTCCGGCAGCACCTCGAATCGTGTTATGCGACAATACGACCCACTTCCAATCGAACAAACTATCCTCGCGTAGTCTACCAACAACAGTGGTCATCCCCCGTCCAGTTTCCAAATCCAACCTAGGTTGCGGCCTATCACTTTCTTCACGATAAAGAATTGGTTGTTTTGGTGCAAAAGGCAATTCCAGTGCCTGTGGTTCTCCCCGGAACTCGGCCCATGCTTTGAGAATATCGTCCTTTGATGGTTTTTTCTCAAATGAGACCGACAAACAAACAGTATGTCCATCAAACACTGGAACACGATTGCAATGTGCGGACATCTTAAAATCTGCTGGTTTGATTTCTCCATCTTCTACAAAACCTAAACATTTTTGTGGTTCGATCTCAGCTTTTTCTTCTTCCCCGCTAATGTATGGAACTACGTTTCCAAGAATGTCCATTGTCGGCACACCAGGGTAACCTGCTCCAGAAATTGCCTGCATAGAAAATAACATAACCGACTTTAAACCAAACTGATCTAATAATGGTTTGAGAGAGATTGTCACTCCCATAATTGTACAATTGGAATTGGTAATGATTTTTCCCTTTGTCTTTTGAAATTTTAATACATCTAAATGGTTCGCATTCACTTCCGCAGATAAGATTGGAACATTCGGATCCATTCGATGATTTTTTGAATTTGATAAAACGATCACACCATATTCAGCATAAGCGGTTTCTACTTCTCCTGCGATGGAAGAATCAAGACCGCTAAACACAAGTTGTACGCCCTTGGTATCTTCTGGTTTTGGTAAACAAATTACGATGTCTTTTGCATAGGCTGGAATATCTGGTGAAATCTTCCAACGTGACTTCATCACTTCCCCATAGGTTTTACCGGCACTTTTTTCAGAGGCAGCCAGGTGGGTCACCGTAAAGTACGGGTGGTTTTCTAATAATTGAATGAATCTTTGGCCAACTGAGCCGGTAGCGCCCAGTACGCCTACCTTGATTTTTTCCATAAATTTCCTTATCTATAGTAAGGATTGAAAAACATCCTATTTGGGAAAGAGATTTCCAATCTCTCTAGCATAAATCGGATTCATTTCTTCCATCCCTAAATAAGTAAAGTGATGGTAATCGGAAAATCCCTGCATAGGAAGATCCCTATGTAAGTCGAGGAAATGTACGGATCCACCGGCAAGCGAGGATAAGTAGGCAAGATGATCCTTGTACCATTGCGAATCCTCATACCATCCAAGAGAGATCGGGTTTTCGGGGTTATTGATGAGTAAAAAAGGGACGTTTTTAGCTCGGAATCGGTCAGCAATTTGTTTGGCATATCGAAAATGGAAACTTGGGCGAAAACTCTCATTGCGAATCCTTTCCTTTGCATGTTTCAATGCAACAAGGTAGCCGATGCCTGGCCTTTTTTCCAAACCTTCTAACAATCGGTAATAAAAGTATTTTTGGTATTCCGCATCTGGCATCCTCTGATACCGGAGATCCTCTGTTCGGAGATCTCGCGTGTACTGCATTCCTTGGTTCGCTTCTAGCAATCCAAAAGTCTGCTCTAACCTCACCCCCATGGGATCCCAGTGGTAGTCCAAATAGGCACCGTCGGCTTCATACGCATACCAAGTCCTTTCTAGTTCCGAATGGACGAAAACTTTGGGGGTTTGGAAAAATTCTGAATCCAACCTCAGTTTTACCCAGCCGGGTTTCGAAAGAACCACCGTTTGGCTGTGGATTCCATTCGTGAAACTAAGAGCGCATGTACGCCCATTCAAAAGAAAGGGAGTTACCTCAACCCAAAATCCTTGTTTTTTGATTTTATCCGTGGGCAGAAATTGAAACCTTTTTCCTGTCCAACCCATTCCGCTGATTCCTTCTGGGATCGGAACTCCTGCATAAGCGTGGTAACTCGTATTACGACCAAATCTGTGTTGGTACAAATTCTGCAGGTTTTGAAAAAAAATATCTTTAAACCGGTAAAAAGCAAAAAGTTTAGCCATTGTATATTTGGATTCAGTTTCCAAATCCATTTGTTCGCCCACTTCAGCCAATGTTTCTCCAGGAAAAATCCAAAGTGATTGGGGCGCTTCTGCAAATGTCAAAGCGTCTTTTATCATCAGGTTTTCATCAACTGTGTCGTTGCGGCCATCCGGGAAAATAACATAGGTTCTATGCAATCGGTAGTCGATGAAATTGATTGGATATACAACCAAATCTGGCTCCAAAGGAAAAAGCCAATCCAGTAGAAGATAAACATACAAGGGACTATTGCCAGCATAAGCGAGATAGAATACTTCCGCATCGATACCATACTTCGATTTGAGTTCAGTGGCTAACTTTTGCGCGTCAATGGAAAAGTAAGCGATCGAACTTCCTACAACCAGTATTCTTTTTTTTGTTTTTGGTATGGAACGAATCCGTTCATATTCGTACAGAAAATTAAAAAAATGGTTGGTATTCCAGGGTGATTCATTGGGAACCAAAAACTGCAATTTTCTAAATATAAAAAAATCAAAACTCAGGAGAGAAAGGAAAAGAGCTGTGATGAAAATCCATTGTTTCATCGCTAGAACACAAAATACACAAATGGTTTGGTTTCTGCTGCATACAAGACGGTAGAGATAATTCCGATGGCCGAAAAAAAGCCTAAAAAAGCTACTTTTACAGGGGATTTTTGAATTTTTGCAAATATACTTTCCAAATCTTCATTTTTGTTGAAATATTTTTTCCCGAACCAATGCCCCAAAATAATAAAAACCGCGCAGAATACAACATTCGATTCCAAGCGGTATGGCAACGAAAGATCGCCATTTTTGATAAAAAGCCCCTGTAGGTAGCACAAGGATTCAGAAAAATTGGGTGTTCGGAAAAAAATCCAGAGCAAACTCACCATTAAGAAAGTAAAACCAATGTAGAAGCCAGTAAATAGTTTTGAATCAGGGAAGCTGGTGAATCTTCCCATCGCCCTTTCCAATACGAGTAACACCCCATGTCCAAAACCCCAAAACACAAAATTCCAATTGGCTCCATGCCAAAGGCCGCCAAGCAACATCACAACGAGGAGGTTAAGGTAAGTTCGGTAAACTCCGTTTCGATTTCCGCCTAAGTTGAAGTAGAGATATTTTTTTAACCAACTGGAAAGTGAAATATGCCACTTTGTCCAAAATTCCGAAAATCCGCGAGCTAGGTATGGCATAGAAAAATTTTCAGGCAAACGGAATCCAAACATAAGTGCCGCACCTTGGGCAATGTCAGTGTACCCTGAGAAGTCACAGTAAATCTGAAAACTATAGGAAATCAGACCAACCCATAAAGTACGAATGTCCATTTCTGAGGGGTTTCTAAATACAAATTCTGAAGATTCTGCAAGATGGTCTGCGAGTACCACCTTTTTGAAAAGACCAAGTAAGATGAGAAAAATAGCAAAAGCTAGGGGAATTTTACGCCAATCCAGAGATTTTCGAATTTGTGGTAAAAATGACTTCGCTGTGACAATTGGTCCCGCCACAAGCTGGGGAAAAAAAGAAAGAAAGAGCAAATAGGAAAGATAGCTTGTTTCCGCTGGAATTTCCCGTTTATAAACATCCACAATGTAGGAGACAGACTGGAAAGTATAAAAGGAAATCCCAAGGGGAAGCACCAGCGTCTCCCAGATCCCAGAAGGGGAAGAAATTGGCCACACATATGCCCAATTTTCAGCAATAAATCGCCCATATTTAAAGAAAAATAAGATCCCGAGGCTGTTTGCCAGCGAAACAAAGAGCAAAACCCTTCGGAATTGCGGGAATCGGGTTTCGGAAGTGACCATCAACAAAGCCAAACCGTAATCAACGGCCGATATCCAAATCAAAATGAAAACATAAGAAAATTTCCAATATCCGTAGAAAACAAGACTAATTTTAATCAGATAAATAATTAAAATCCACCGAAATATTGCCTGGATACGTGCATGATTTTGCCAAATCAGCCCAAACAGCCAACGAGAGATCCAGTATACCGCAAGCGATTGAATTAAAAATTTGACAAAAATTGTTGAATTAAAAAGCATATTAGTGCCTATTTATAATCAATTTTAACTCAAACATTGTATTTGCACTTCACGCCGCAATTAGGGCAAATGCAGGTAACCTCTGCCTTCACCCGCCTCCCTTGCGCACCCTCCACTTTCCCCACAGCCACAAATTCAAAACTCACCCCTTCCGGCACAAAATGCCCTGAGCCGTACTTAGCCGTTCCTTCGATCAAATTAGAGCATGCGTGGCACTTCACGCGCAGCCGTATCGTTTCTGCCATATGAAAGCATGGGAAGAGGCCGTGGGCTTCCAAGCAAACATATTTCTGTTTTATGACATAATTTCAGGTGTATGAAAATTGTATACACATGACAGATTGGCAGATATTTCTTTTGGTTTTGGCAGATTCCACACTCCCTCCTCCATTGAACCCACTCAAAGGAAAAGATAGAGCATATTTCTTGTTTTTTCAAAAAATGGAAGAAAAAGCCCCTAAACGCCCTAAAGTGGGCATTGAATTCCCCTGGGAGGATTCCATTTGGGCAAAAGTTTAGCAAAAATCCCACTCTCCATTGGTCTTTTGCGAAACCCCGCTTTTTCGATCGAATCCTTGCTTGTACCCACCCCTTTCTTGGCCAAACCCAGGATTTATGACAATTTCATGCAAGATGCCCATTTTTGGTCGATGCACAACTATGCAAAATACAATGTTTTTTCCTATGCGACCGAAAAACCCGACCCCCTTCGGTTTCTTTTTTTGACCCCTTCTTACGAATGCTTAATTTTGCGAGTCTGCAAAGAACGATGCCGATCTCTCGGCAGTCCACAACTGTCCTGATTTTGGCTGCCGGCCTGGAGTCACTACGGGAACCGACCCCCCATCGGCATGAGTGCCGACTGCTACTGATCACTTACCAATGGGTGCCTGCCTTTCGGCAGAGTTATTTTTTGGATGCTGCCCTAGGAGCGGCAGGGAAGTTTATATGCCCAAGTCATCCGTGCCCAAAAATGGGCAGAATGGCTTGGGTCAGTTTTTCTGGGTTCCCCTCCGGAAGGGTAGTTTTTGCTTAGATTTAGGCGCAAAATTTCCATCCAAACGGAACTTCTGCCCTGCAATCTTAGGGCATTCCGGCGCCCTGTGCTGTGCACAGGACAGGGTAAAATCTTGGAATTTTAGCCTTTTTTTGACTTTTTAGAAGGGGTTTTTGTTTTTTTTGAGGCCGAAGTGAGGACTTTGGTTTTTTTTAGACTTTCTTTGGATTTTGCGTTTGGTTTGCCAAAAGAGGCAGTTTTGCTTTCGGATGCTGTGCTTTTGGTAGAGCCGCTACCTGTTCTAGTGCTTGCGGACTTTTTGTTTCCGGTCTCCAGTTCCCCACCACCGTCGGCGAGATCAGACGGAAGCCGTCCATTTCTTTTGACCATATAGATGAAATGTCGGACATATTGTGTGAAGGGCTCGTGAATGAGTTTCGGGTCAAAGTCTTTTGGCTCTTGTAGGAGCTGGTTGACAAGAGCCAAGGGAAGGTCATCCTTGCTTGTTGCCATGAGGATTTCGAGTCGTTTACAAATTTCACTGTCATTGACTTCTGAAGACAGCTTGCGCATGGCGTTGAGAAACTTCTGGAATGCAACTCGCTTCGGTTGAGACATATCCCCAGGAAACCAAAAAGACCGTGGTTGGCAACTGATTTTAGAAGGAAATGTTCTGCGAAAGCCCCGTCGGCGAACCCATTTTCAACAAACAGAAAATGCTGATTTGGGGGATCGACTTGTGTTTTGGTATCGCTAGATCCATAATACAGTTTTTCGGTCGTTAGTGTTCCATCTTCAGCGTATGCCAATTTGGATTCCTCGCTAAGACTCACTTCGCTCACCACTGAATCATACACTTCTACTGGTGTCAAAAGTTCGTCTGCATAAAGAACCACAGGCTCATCCGCCGATTGGGCGAATAGAAAGTTAGAAGGAAAAATCACAGCGGCAGCCAAACAGACAAAGGCAAAACTCCTAAGCAATTTTTGTGCCAAAATTCTATGTTTTTCCAGGAAATTCATGGTAACTTCCCTAATATTCTAGGGAAATCAGAAAAAAGAAAGCATTTTTTGACGATTTTTCGCTATTTTCGGAAGATCATCGACCGGGCTCGGAGCTTCCATTCCCAGAGTACAATTTCTTTTTCGAGGTCTTGGGCAAGCTCTTGTTCCTTGGCAAGCAAGGCATAGATCATATTGGAAATATCTCTTGAAAACCCCTTGTCTAGTTCCATCTCAAATTCTTCGATTTTAAATTCCAAAATGAGAACAGCGAGACGAAAGGCTTCATTCATGGCAATGAGTTGGTTTTTGGCCACATCAAGTTCAGGTTTCTGCAATTCATTTCGAATCATCACATCCAAAAAGGTTCGAATGAAAGTGACATCTTCCGACGAAAGGTGGAAATCGAGAAGGAGTTGTTTCACTTTATCTAGCTCCATGCTGCGGAGGTGGATCCGAGCAAGGAAGACTGGGTTTTCGCTGTATGTATTGAGATTTTGATTTTTGGCAACATCGGTTGCGCGGACCTTATCGTAATCCACAACACCTTTGTCTTTTCCGTCGTTCCCTTTCGGTGCCTGGGATTCTGCCGAAGTATTGATCCTTTTTTTGATCACAAGGATATTCATACTTGGGTATCGGATTTTGAACGAAACCATATCAGACCTGGGGATTTCTTCGTCTACAACAAGAAACTGTGCTTGTTCACCCTTCTCCCAAGATTCCATCAAATTTTCTTTGTTTTTGTAGTGATAGATAACAACTGGCAGAACATCACTCTGGCTTCCCGTGCCAAGGTAGATGGTTTTGATTTCATTGGAAAATCCATGTTGGTAGGGAATGACCATTTTCCCCGCCTTCACGTTGACAAAGGAAAGCTCTCCGAGATGGAAATGGGACACATCAAAATCATCTCCAAAAAATCCTACTTTCGGCACGTTCACAACAATCGAATTGTTTTTTGCCCCCTTGGGAACCTCGGGACCTGCCTCCGTAAAAACAACGTAGGTAAGTTTCGAGAGCCGCACCTTGACGAGAAACCCGCCGGGTGTCTTTCTCTCCTCGTAGACCGTTTCATCCATGATTATAATAATCCCAACTGTTTCATTTTGTACTGGAGAGACCCTCTCGAAATGCCCAAAGCTTTGGCCATTCGGATCTGGTTCCCAGAAAAGATCCGCATCGAATGGAGTATCTTCTGCCTTTCTAAGGCTTGTATCCCGCGCCGCAAGTCTAAATCTTCGGCTTCGGGTACCTCCAAATCCATTCGGCTTTTCCCAATTTCTAAATCTGACGAATCAATTTGATTGGATCTGGTTGTTAAAATTGCTGTGAGAAGGATATTTTTCAATTCGGTGAAATTTTCTGGATAAACCTTGGAAACCAAGTGATCGAGGGCGGCTGGACTGAGGGAAAGCCCTCCTCTGTTTTGGGTGAGCGCCAACTCTGAGAAAAGCCCATGGATCATTTCTTTGAACTTAGGCTTTGTGAGGAGACTCAAACTAGGAAGCCCCAGCGCATCCTTTTGGACTAGGTTTTCAAACTCTGGTAATAATTCGCTATTCCATTCTGCAGGCCCAATGAGGATGAGATTTCCTGAAAATTTTCCTTCCGCCAACCAAGATAAAAATATCTGCTGTTGGCCCAAACTCAAGTGTTCAATCCGATTGAAAACCAGACTGCCACTGCCCGCCTCTTCTGCCCAAACCTGGAGTGCCTTTTCTAATTTTCCAAAATTCTCAGGTAGAGATTCGATGAGGAGAAAAGTCCGCCCTGGCGTGGTGATTTGGTGGATCCATTTTGCTAAAGATTTTTTCCCAATTCCTTTGGGGCCAAGGATAGAAATGCGTTTTTGCAGTCTCCACTGTTCTAAATAGTGATCCAAATTGGGGATCTGGTTCCGAAAGCTTTGGAAGGTTTCACCAACCTCTAAAGATTGTCTCGCGGACAATTTTGGCTCGACCCATTCTTTGGAGATCCTTTCTGCAAAAAGATGAAGAAACAAATCCCCAGGGAAATGCAAATCCTCTTCCCACTCAATGAGAAGGAAACCGATTGGATCACTGGACGATTCAATCCTGAGCGCCATTGCTTTTCCTTGGGGTAAAAATAAATCATATCCAGAATCAGACAAATCAAGCGGGGACAGAGAAGACATGAGGTCATTCCAAAGCTCAGAACCTCGGTTCAGAAACGAATAATAGAATCCATCTTCCCCATAGCCAAAACTTGCCGACTCATAGAATGAATCTTCACCTTCAGCTTTCAGAACCACAACCCCCGCCCGCAATCCCAAACTTGTACAAAGCTCGCTCCATAGTCCGGGTAGGACATCGTGGATCCATTCTTTGCCATGTTTGGTCGAAGCCAAAAGGGATATGATTTTGGGTGGCATGCTATGAAACTGTTTAAATTTAATCACTTTGTCAAGTACGTACCTAATTGAATGTCGGATGTCCGACAAAATAGAAATAGATAGTTTTTGCTAATTTTTGCGTGGTCGGATGTCCGACAATGAAGTTGTAGAACCAGTGATTTTTGTTTTTTTCTAAAATTTCAAAAATCAATTGATCAGAGATTTTCAAAGAGAAACCATACCAATTGGGAAGGAAAAGATACCATAGATGATCACCATTGCAGTCGCCAATCAGAAAGGTGGAGAAGGAAAAACAACAACTTCTTTGAACCTAGCCATGGGCCTTGCTCGCAGGAACTTAAAAACATTACTCATCGATATGGATCCGCAGGCAAACTCGACAGGCATCTTCCTCAACCCAGAAACTGTGGACAAAGACCTTTCCCACCTTTTTCAGAATGCTACGGGATTAAAAGATATCATCGTGCCGATCTATAACGACTGTTTATGGATTGCGCCATCTAGCCTCCGTTTGGCGGAAATGGAAACAGTGTCCGTGAACTCAGTAGAAGCCCCCTACATTCTGAGAGATTCTCTTGCAGCCATCGGAAAGGATTTTGAATTTGTCATCATCGACTGTCCACCTTCCTTATCGATATTCACTGTCAATAGCCTCGTCGCTTCTAATTTTGTACTCATCCCCCTTCAGGCCGAAAAATTTTCGATGGATGGAATCATGGGTTTGCAGCAGACCATTTCCTCGATCAAAAAAAGGATCAATCCCGACTTAGAGATTTTGGGAGCCCTCATCACCCAACTCAAACCCCAAACACTTTTGACAAAAACCATCCTCCCTGTTCTCGGAAAGTACTTCCGCATTTTTGAACATACCATTTCAGACGGGGTGGCCGTGGGCGAAAGCCATTTGGCAAAAAAATCTGTTTTTGATTACAACCGGTCTTCCCGTCAATCGCAGGAGTATGAAGGATTCATTGAGGAGGTTTTGGTTGAGCTCAAAAAGTAAACGGCTAGGGACACTCGCCGACATTTACCAGGCGGAAAATTTGGATGGAACCATTCGTACAATACGAATGGAAAAAATCCACCCCTCCGAACACCAACCAAGGCAAGAGAGAAAAAAAGGGATTGAGGAACTTGCCCAAACCCTCAAGGCGGACGGTCTCCTCCAACCCATCATTGTTTCCAAAGGGGAGCGAGAAGGAAGTTATAAAATCATTGCAGGCGAAAGACGCTACCATGCTGCAAAATCTTTGGGTTGGACTGATATCGAATGTAAGATTCTAAATAGACCAGATAAGGAAATCTACAAACTGGCGGTGATTGAAAATCTCCAAAGAGAAAATTTATCTCCTTACGAAGAAGTGGATGCCCTCCTCTTCTTAAAAAATACACATAATTATACAGATCAGGAATTGGGAGATCTTTTTGGAAAAAGCCGAAGTTATATGTCTGAGGTTTTGTCCATTGCGGGAATGCCCAAAGAACACCTGGCAAAATGCCGAGAGAACGATATACAAAACAAAAATCTCCTCGTCCAAGCTGCCCAGGCTTCCAAGAAAGGAAGCTTGGGTGAGTTTTTAGACCTTTACAACCGAGGGGCATTGAAAACGGTTCGGGATGCCAAAGATTTCAATAAACAAACCAAAGATAAAGCAAACCCATCGGAGTCTTTGGCAAACTTCCGCCTCGGGTTTTATAAGATCAAAAAACAAGGAAATGCAATCCAGATTACAACTGAGGATGAAATACTACTTGGGGATCTTTACAAATTCGTCAAAAAGGAACTGGCCAAAAAATACGGAGATCCGACCTAACCCAAACAAGTACTTAGCAGTCAAGTACTTAGGATATTTTTTTTTAGACTCCCATGGAAAAAGTACTGTACGAACTTGACAGTACCTTGAATCGGTCAATAATGTGACATAATTAAAACTTTGGTTTGAGCGGACATTCCCCAAAACAGAAATAGTGGGGGATGTCGGAAGTTCTGTGCCCCGCCAGGAAAGAAAAAAAATCCCCTGGCGTACCAGGGGGTCGGGTCTTCCCGAAGGAATGTTGTTGGATGAGACATAATTAACATTATGTCAAATAATGTCAACTCCTTCAAAAAATTTGCTTAAATTTAGTTTGGTTTTTGCAGAAAAAACGAAGGAGAAGGTTTTGAGCGACCCTAGGCACCCTTATATCCGTTTGATGACCGACATCATTGACTCTGGTGTTTGGGCAGAGCTTTCCCATGCTGCAAAGACACTCTACCCTGTCCTTTTAAAATTCAGCGACTACAGCTTCAAACCCGTTTGGCCAAGTACGGAAACCCTCCTCCGTCTCACAGGCTTCAAAACAAAAAAATCCATCGTCATTGCAAAAAAAGAACTAACAAAGGCGGGATTACTTTTCCAAATACCGGGGGGAGGCAGGACTTCCACACGGTATCACTTTTCATTCCATTACCAGGGTTCCAAAATTACCCCTCTGGGGGATCCATCCATCCCCTGGAGGGGAGCCGAAACAGACACTTCTGGGGACTCCAGAATTTCCCAACCGGGGGGTAGAGACGGAACCCCAAACCATATTAATATAACCATTTCCAATACAAACAATGTTCCTACTCCAGAGTTAGAAGGGAAAAAGGAAGGAAAGAACACAAACCTCGACACTCTTGTGGATCTTTTCGGTTCTGAGATTGCAATGGAAGCCTACCAAAAGGCTCTTGCACTTCGGATGGAATCAGACTTTGCGTATCTAAAAGGTGTTTGTAAAGAGTTAATCGCTTCAGCCAAACAAACTGAAGTTCGGCCCAATTCTAAGCAGTTTTATCCCGAGCCGTCAATCGGAATGCCCCACCCTGCTTCCTGGCTTGGCTTCCTCAATTGGGCAAGGAAGGAACTGACACCCAGAACCTGCGAACAATTGGAAACCATCAAAATCCAATTGGATGGGAATGTCGTTGTGATCGAAACCTCCGTCCAAGGGTATCTCAAACAAATCATACAGATGTATTTTACGGAACGTGTCAAACCATCTCTTGTCGTCGTTTTTGCCAGTGTGGAAGAAGGATCCCGCATTTCTGAAATTCGATAGACTAGAATGAAAATCGGTAATTTTTGGAAGGAATCAGAACAATAAACTGCATGAAAGATCATTTAATTAGAACGAGCCATCCTTATTCTCTCCCCATTCGCTCTGTCTCCGCTACGGGTCAGTATGAAGTGAAAAACAATGAATTTTTATCATTTTTTGAAGAAAAAGACCAGGTCTCACTTTCTTCTGTCGTGTTCAGTTTTGAGGACACTATTTATTTTAATGGAATAGAACTTTTGCCAGGAAAAGACGGTTTGGATTTTTTTCCAGATTCATTTCGTTTTGAGTTATCCCATGATGGAAAGTATTGGGAACCAATTTTACAAGAATCTTCCTTTCGGAAATCATTCAAAACTTCCGCAAAATGGTTGTTTTCGTTAACAAGCGCACGTTATGTGAAGTTTGTATATAAAGTTTCGCGAAAAGCAAGCAATGGCAAAAGTCGGATTAGTTTCGGGTCTCTGCGTATTTTGGTCACAGGCATTCAGTCCATTGTTGCTAGTTCCGAATTTGATCGTTTGTCTGTAAAAGAAAATCTGATCGATACTCGTACGGACTACGGTTGGTCCTCTAAAAAAAAGGAAGAACCAGAAGATGAATACTTAATTTTTGATATGGGTACTGTAAATCGCATCGAAGAAATTCGGATGTTAACGAAAAATGACCCGAACACCAACTTCCCAGAGCGTTTTGTTGCCTATTACAGCGAGGATGACTTAACTTGGCATCAACTTCATGAAGAAAATCATTTTTTATCTGAACCGGGCACCTGGTATAAGTGGAGGTTTTCTCCGGTTAACTTGCGTTATCTGAAAATTGTTTTTATGCAAGAAAAAGTTCAGAATAAAAAAGATTATATAACGGAAGTGGTCGAAGTTGAGTTGTATTCTAGCCCAGATAAAAAAGATTACGGTGGTGTGGCGAGAGAACCCCTGCCCTACGCATCAGTGCTTCGTTCTGGCATTGTCCGGTTGGCAGTGGACGGCGAGGTCAAAGAAGGTGTTGTTGTCCAAGCAAACGATAGAAGGTTACGGGACGCAACCACAGAATATCGAGGTATTGTCGAACTCGCATCTGACGGAGAAGAGAAGTCGGGTGTTGTTGTTCAGGGAAATGATAAACGCCTAAAAATTGCCACTGAACTCACACATGGTCTTGTTCGATTGGCAAGGACAGGGGAAGCGAGGCCAGGCCTTGTTGTCCAATCAGATGATGAGAGGCTTAGATCTGCATCTACGGATCACCCTGGTATCGTAGAGCTTGCGTTAGATGGAGAGACTCGCCCTGGAGTTGCAGTTCAGGGCAATGACGCAAGGTTACGGGTTGCGACTAAAAAATCTGTGGGACTCGTGCAACTTGCTGATTCGGGAGAAGTTGCTTCCGACAAAGTTGTTACTGGTGATGATCTTCGTTTGAGAGATGCTACCACCACAGCCAAAGGTATCACCCAACTGGCTCCTAATGGTGGTGAAGAACAGGGCACTGTTGTCCAAGGCAATGATAAACGTCTAAAACATGCGAGTACGGAATTGCATGGAATTGTGCAGCTTGCACATTCTGGAGAGACAAAGGCGGGTGTTGTTGTTCAAGGGAACGACAAACGTTTGTCAGTTGCTAGTCACGAACAAGCAGGTATCGTAATTTTATCTAAACCAGGCGAGGCAGTTCCAGGAAAAGTTGTTTTATCTGATGACCCAAGGCTCAGCGATGTTCGAGATCCAAAGCCACATACTCACCCTTATGCGGAAAAGGAACATCATTTTAATTCTCATGTTGGATTATTGAAAATCGTAGGCGAAGCACAGTCACCATCGAAAGGATTTGTGCCTCCTCCACAAACGGATGCGATCATATATGGAAAAAATAACCAAACTGGCTCTGGTGTTGTGGGTGTATCTCAAGGTAGTGGTGTTGTGGGTTTTGGGGATTCTGTCGGAACCTTTGGGATCTCCAAAGGTAAAGATTCCCATAAAAGCGCTGGGGTGTTAGGAGTAGGAACCTCTTCACCAGGAGGAAGATTTATTTCTCAATCTAATTATGCGTTATTTGCTGATGGTAAAGGAATTGCAGAATCTGAGTTAGGTGGTTCGGGTAAGGCATTCTACGCTATGGGGGAATCCTTATTTGAAGGTAATATTCGTGTTGTAAAGGAATCTGGTGAAGAATGCATTGCGCGTTATTTTCGCACTGATGGAAGGGACGTGATCACTCCTGGGGATCTTTTGGTTGCAAGTGACGAACCAAACGTACTTTCAAGATCAAAACACCCCTACTCTACAAATGTGATTGGTGTTTGTGTGGGCAATGCAAACTTCGTATTTGGAAAGGAAGAAAAAGGATTACAATACGTTCTTGTTGGCCTTATAGGGATTGTAAAAATCCATGTGGATGCAACTCAGGGTACGGTTAAACCTGGCGATTTACTTGTATCTGGTTTGTCATCAGGCCATGCCATCAAAGCAGACCCAAATAAACTAAAACCAGGGATGCTTGTGGCAAAAGCGTTGGAGGAGTGCAAACGAGATAAGGGAATGATCCATTGCCTCTTATCTTTCTCCTAAAAAAAGTTCTAGGTTTTTGGGTTTCGGAATGAAACCCACTTGCACTGCGCGTTCCAATAGATGGGTGATCGCATCGTGGCCAATCTTGCCTAAATTTTGTGTAAATTCATTTACGTAGAGGTCGATATGCGATTTAATAACCACCTCATCTTTGTTTTGTGAGTTTTCTTTGATGTAATCCATCATCGGTTTTGGTTCTGAGTAGGCAATTTTTAAACTATTTTTTAATGCATCTTGGAACCGAAGTGCTTCTTCCTTGGGGATATCTCTTCTGATGGCGATGGCACCAAGTGGAATAGGATTGCCTGTTGATTCTTCCCACCACTCTCCTAAATCTACAACAGCTTCTAGTCCTCTTTTTTCGTAAGTAAAACGTTCTTCGTGGATAATGACTCCAAGGTTGGAGTCATCTTCAGTTACGCCTGGAATGATTTTATCATACCGAAGGGGCTCTGGTTTATGATTTCCATTAGTATATAAAGATAAAAGTAAGTTAGCGGTCGTATTTAAGCCTGGAACAAATAGGCAATTGTAATTGTGGAGGTTCGTATTTGAACCTTTTTTGCGAACTAAAATTGGGCCGCACCCGCGACCGAGAGCTGAACCCACCTCCAGAAGGATGTAATTTTCAATGACCTTAAAATAAGCCGCAAAACTTAGTTTTGTTACGGGGAATTTATTTTCAAAGGCATATTCGTTGAGTTTTTCCACATCGTGAAGTTCTTCTTTTACGGGGTAACTCTTATCGTTAATTAGGTGGTAAAAGATAAAAGTGTCGTTGGGGCATGGCGAATAGGCAAGTGAAATCATTGTGCTAAAAAAAACTCCCGTGAAGGTGTGATCCAAACAGTTCGTATGAAAATGAAAAAAATTAGAAACACTGTAAATGTAAAAAACATCTTAAAAATTAGACTTTTTGTTTCAGAGAAAAGTAAAATTGTTATTGGTAATACCAAAGTGAACATCCGCGATAAATTGTCAAACGACCTCCAGTAGCCCTCTTCTGCAATGAGGATGACCCCAAGACTTCCTAAAATTGGCAGAATGAGTATGGGAGAGGATCGTAAATATGTTTTTATACCAAAACAAATACCAAGACTTACTAAAATGAAGCTCAATAAGAAAATAATTTTGGGAAATTCCTTGATAGAGAAATGAAAATTGCCCGACTCAAAAAAGCTCTTGAAGAAACCAAACAAAGGGTAGTCTGTCATGTCTCTAAAGCCCAGGGGGTTGGTTCCTAAATGGTTCGGAGATAAAATAAATCCATAACCTAAAAAAACTAGAAAAAGTAGAATGGGTAAAAAATAAAAAAATGCAATCTTGTAACTACGTTCGTGTAGTTTTAGAATTGTGATGGGGATTAGAAATAATATGCCTAATTCTCTTGTGAAAATCATAAGAAAAAATAGAAGCGCGGAACTGAGGTGGTTGTTCTTTTTAAAAAAATAATAGCCAATGATTCCAAAGCTAACAAATAGAGAGTCTGCCACCAAAAGTAGATTGGCATTCAATGAAAATGGAGAGAATAAATACAAAATTGACAGGTATTTGAATTGATTAGGCAATAAATCTACCAAACAAAAAAATGAAGAAAGAAATACTAAGTTGCAAATTGTCAGGCAGACTATGGGGTAATGATCGAAGCCGAGAACACTAGAAACCAAACCAGTTAATATTGATAAACCAATTCTATGTAAACGAAAGTAAAAGGAGTCGACAATTAGCTCCCATTTGTCTTCGGCAAACAGGTCTTTTGCTATGAAATAAAAAAATTGTCCGTCGTATCCACCTGATTTGTATACAACAAATCCCGTCTCTGTTTTATCTGGATTGATTTCGTAAAAACCTTCCCAGATTCCGATGAGTGATGATAGTGAGTGTTCGTATGGTTTGGTCTTTTCGTAACATAAAAAACCAAAAAAAATAAGGTAGATAACAACAAATAGAATAAGCCTGGATCGTTTCACTCATCCATTTTTGCATATTTCTTGATTTCGGAAAGGAAATTCTCTGGAATTCCAGAGGGAATCTGTCAGTTTGTGTCAAAAGTTGGAACCAATGAAAGAAGTCCTCGTTACCATACAAACCGTATACCAATATCTAGAAAAATTGGGTCCCAAAAAATCATTTCAAATTTTGAAAAATCTTGGTTATGAAAAATTGCTTTCTTTGACTGGCAAAGTTCCCAAAGAGCGGCTCATCGTTTTGACTCAGAAGCTGAGTGAAGACACTGTAGTGGAGCTCGTTAAACAAATTCCTGAAAAAATTCTCGTCGAAATGATCAATGAAAATTCAGACGATGATTTGGTTTATTTTATACATTCGTTATCAATGTCTGATCTTAGTATGGTTTCTAAGAACATTCCTCCAGCAGATGTGAGTTTGCTTGCGAAAACGCTTGGTAAGGAAACGAGTGTTGAAATTCTGAAAAATCTTGGAATTCAAAAGTCGATCGCATTATTGAAAGCCATTTCAATGAAAGAGTTCGTCTGGCTTGTGAAACAAACAGACGTTACATCGGTAATGTCCTTGGTGCAAGAGTTGTCGGTTCCTGAATGTAAAAAATGGATCAAACAAAGAGGAATAGAGGAATTACCAATTTTAATACATTTTTTTGGTGTAAAAAATGTATTAACCATTTTTAAAAAACTAGGTATGAATTCTGCTTTGGATTTGCTTAGAATGCTTGGGACAAAAGAAATGTTAGAATTGTCTCACCTGATTTCTAACATGCAATTGGATGATTCCAAAATAAATTCGCTTTTTTCTTCGAGTGCTAAGTCGAAGCATAGTAAAGAAATCAAACCATCGAAAAAAAAATCGGCAAAATCTAAAGTAACTAAGAAGAAACGTTAACTTTCGCAAAGGAAAGTTTAAAGCTACTCCCCACACCGAGAGAACTTTCTACGAAAATTTCGCCTCCCATTTTTTCGACAAGTGATTTAACTATAGATAAACCAAGCCCTGTGCCACCGATTTTGCGGTTATCGGTGGATGGTATACGAAAAAATCTGTCAAAAATTTGATTTTTATAGTTGGGGTCAATTCCGATCCCAGTATCAGTGATTGTAATTTGAATTTTGTTTGCTACCTCGTTTACTGTTATGGTCACCTTGCCTTTGTTAGTATATTTTAAAGCATTTACGTAAAGATTTGTGATGATTTGAGAGAATTCAAACTTAATGCCGCGTAAGAAATAACCCTTTTTAAGAGATAGTTCCCATTCTAATGGTTTTCCTTTTGCTAAATGGGAATTCATATGAATGACATCTTCTATCACAGAAACTGGATCGAAAATTTCTACAACTTCCTCTTCTTTTTCTTTCTCACGACTTGTTGTTAATTTGAGCAAATTTTCGATTAGAAAACTTAATCTTTTTGCGTTTTTATCGATTACTTCCAACATATTTTTATGCTCAGCGTTGTAAGGTAGAGAGGTGTCTGATTTGAAAAATTCGAGATACCCTCTGATGTTTGTCATTGGACTTCTGAGTTCATGGCTTACGTTGGAAATAAACTCATGTTGCAAACGTTCTTGTTCTTTGCGTTCTAAATTTGGTCGGAACTGAACCTGGTATCTTTTTTTGGGAGAAAGTAGAATGGAAGTGAAACTAATGTCCACTTCCAGTTTCGAACCGTCTTTTACTAAAATCTCTACATCCGGAAGTGATAACATTGTATCTTTTGAAATGTCGTTCCCGAATTGTAGTTGAGTAGAAACTTGATTTCCGATGATGATATCTTCAATATTCATCTTCGTTATATCGCCACGGGTGTATCCTGTTAGTGAACGGAATTGGTGGTTACCTTCGAGGATATTACCAGTGTCTGCGTCCACTAGCGCAATCGCTTCTCTTGAAAATTCGAAAAGGTATCTATATTTTTCTTCTGAATATTGAAGGTCAACTGCCGACCGGTCTAATTTAATTTCCAATATAGAAATTAAATTTTCGAGTTCTGCAATTTCTTCCCTTTGTAATTCAAGTTTTGCATTAAATGAATCAAGCATCGTATTGACTAAAACTTTCACTCTGTTGTCTAATTGGAGTGTTTCGTCAGTGTTAAGTCGTGATTGGTAGTTTCCTTGCAACACATCTAACATAACTGAGTTTACATCTACAATCAAATGTCTAACTGCGTTTAGTTTTCGGTAATTGATTTGAGATGGCGAATAATGTTTTAAATTTTCATTCTCTTGGAATGAAGATAGTTTTTTAACATCAAAAACTTTTTGTGGAGCCAGCGCCTCTAGTATTTCAGAAAAATCTAATGTTGTTTGGATGGAATCTGGGCTCATCACCCTTCTGATTTGCCGAAAATAAACATCTTTTAGTAGTGGGTGTAGGTTTTCTGATTTTCCATCATAAGAAAATACTCCTTTCTGAATGAGTGGATGTGCGTTTAATAAGGATTTTGTTTCCCCTACTCTAAGATGAGGGTAGTAGTTTTGTAATTGTAAGTCTTCCCAAAGATTTTTTGAATTGTCGATTGTTTGTGTTTGAATGAAATCAATTGCTTTTTTTACACCTAACAAAACACCCGAAATTTCTCTTCCCATATTTAAAACTGCATCACCACTGAAGGCAAGCAAAGTGGAGGGGTACAAAACGTTGGTTTTTAGAATGGGCGTTTCTGATTCATTTTTGAAATCATAGAAGTTTCTAAGAAAAGGGCTTAAAAAAGGATCGGAGATTAATCCTAAACATGTGGGGCGCAGAAATTCTTTTTCTTCCAGAAATCCAGGGGTATCCACATAACGAACCTTAACTGGGTTATTTGGAGCGTATTCTTCCAGAAATTTTTCAGCAAAAAATCTTTCAATGGAGTATAAGTGGGGAACTGGGATGAAGTAGGCTCTATTTTTTGTAAGATCTTCTGGTTTAAACAAAAAACGGGAATAATAAGAAAGAGGGCTATGGTATAAATATATACCTTTATAGATTCGTTTGATTTTTGATTTTTTTAAAAAACTATCTTGTAAATATGTTACTGTCGGAATCTCGCCGGCTTCAATCCTGCCTGCGTCCAATAATGAGTGGATTGCCTTATGGTGAGTGTTTACTACTAATGATACGGACGCACCGAATTCTTCGAAAAAACCTTTTTTGAGTGCGACTACGATTGGAAGTGAACTCAATCGACTGGTAATACAAATTTGAATCACTAGGCAACAATTCCAATTTATGGAATCGTTGCCAAATCATTCTGGAGGTGTTTTAAAATTTACTCAGAAAAAATTTCCTGCAAAAATTCTGTTGTCCTCTTTGTATACTCAGAAATATCTTTCTCATCCATCACTTTTGCTGAAAGTAAAGACAGATCATAGATTGTTCGGGCTAATTTTTTACCTTTTTCTGGGTTTACAGATTCAAAAGTTTTTAATGCGGCTTTAACCAATGGCGATTTCATATTTACTAAAATTGTATGCGCCTTTAGTAAATTTTTCGAATCTTCGCGATTGAACATTGAATTCATTTCTGTCATCCTTCGCATAAATTCTGGAAGAAGGATAACAGCAGGTACTTCTACCGATTTTAAAGATTCTACTTTTACTTCGACAGTTGCTTCTGGAAGTGATGAAGTAAACATTTTTTTGATTCGATCGGATTCTGTTTCGTTATTCTCATTAACGATGGACTGGTTAGGATTTTTGTCCAATACTTGGTCTGCAATTTCTGAATCCACTCTTTGGAATTTTTTATCAGGGTCTTTGGTTTCCAAATGCTGAATCAAATGTGAATCGATCTTTGAGTCGACAATGAGTGCTTCTAGGCCTTGTGATTTCATTAACTCCATATAAACTGAGCCTAGTTCTGTTTCGTTGGCATAAAATATTTTATTATTGTTTTTTTCTTTGTTTTTCTCCCAGTATTCAGCAATGGTTGAGTAAGTTGAATCTGAATTTTTGAATATGATAAAATCCTTCATCGCTTCATAAAATTTCTCATCAGTTAACATTCCGTATTTTACAAAGATTGAAATATCATTCCAATTGGATTCATAGGAAGCCCTATTCTTCTTAAAATCTTCGATCAAACGATCGGCAACCTTTTTGATTATGTGGTTTGAAATTTTTTTTACCAAGGGATCATTTTGCAGATAGGATCTTGAAACATTGAGTGGAAGGTCAGGAATATCTATAGTCCCCTTTAGAATTGTCAAAAATTGTGGAATCAACTCGCTGGCATTGTCGCTCACAAATACATGATTGCAGAAGAGTTTTATACCATTTTTTGCAGCATCTAACTCATGTGTGAGTTTCGGAAAATAAAGTATTCCTTGTAAACGAAACGGAAAATCAACATTTAGGTGGATATGAAATAGGGAATCACCAGTAAAGGGGAATAGATAAGAATAAAAATCTTTGTAATCTTCTTGTTTTACTTTTGAAGGTTCTTCCGACCAAAGTGGTTTTTCTCGATTTGCTTTTTCGTTTTGTACATAAATTGGAACGGGTAAAAAATCACAATATTTTTTGATTAGTTCTTTCAGTTTCCATTTATCTAAATATTCACCTGAATCACTATCTAGGTGAAGTGATATTTTCGTTCCTCTTGAATCTTTCTTGGATTGCGAAATTGTAAAATCAGTTCCTGATTCGCTTTCCCACAAAACAGCAGTTTCATTTTTTTTGTACGATTTTGTTTCGATCGTAACTTTTGTAGAAACCATAAAAGCCGAATAGAACCCTAACCCAAAATGGCCTATGATTTCTGCTTTGTTTTCTGAATTCTGATATTTTTTTGCAAAGTCTGTTGCCCCAGAAAATGCAATTTGGTTAATGTACTTTTTGATTTCCTCTAAAGACATACCCACTCCATTGTCTTCAATGGTGAGAGTGCGTTTGTCTACGTCGAAGTTCAAATCGATACGATAATCTGTGCCCCCATCGAACTCCTCCGATAAAGAAACTTTTTTTAGTTTTGTAACAGCATCACTTGCGTTTGAAACAAGTTCCCTTATGAAAATATCTTTTTCCGAATATAGCCATTTTTTAATTATTGGAAATATATTCTCTGTTTCTACGCTTATTTTACCTTTTTCTTCTGTGGACATTATTCTACTCCTTGATTAGCAATTTTTTTGAAAGTTGTAATATTATCTTTTTTGCAATTTTTGATAATGCTTTGTCTGCAGTTTTGAAATCTGTTTCTATTATTTTGGAATGATATCCAAGTAAAAGTTCAGCTTCCCCTTCTTTTAAACCTTTTGACAAAAGATATTCCTTTAGGAAGATTCCTTTCTTTTTGCCAAAACTCTCTATCAATTCGAATCGTTTTGTGGTATTCAGATAAGAGACGGCAGCATATGTTAATATTGTAAAAAAGATTAAAATTGATGATATGTAGAGACTTATTGTATTAAAGTATGATCTTTTTTTCTTTTGCGGAAGATTTTGTTTTCCCTTTGTTTTGATTTCATCTAAAATTGTAATTTTTGGGAATGAAAGCTTTTGTTTAACGTATTTATTTTGTTTTTTGGAAAAATAAGAAAAATCAACGTCAGCAATTTGGATAACATCAACTTGTTTAGGGATTAAAGAGTAGTCATAGTCAATCGTTGTGTAAAATCCATAATCTCCAGTTGATAGTTTTTGGAAGGTTTTATTTTTTTTGGAGGATACCAGTTTGAATCCTTGTTGATTGGAGATGCCTCCAAGGGGATCTTTCAAACCATCACCTCCCCCTTCTCCTTCTATCGTAATGTTAATGTAGATTGTTCCGTTTTTTGGTATTGCTTTGGATATTTTATTGAGTTTGATTTTGTAGTCCCCGATAGCACCCGAAAAGCCTTCCGGCGCACCTCTTGGTAATTCCACGACATGAACAGTATTGCTCGTACTTTCAAAAATATCTTGCATTGCGGTGAAGTGAAGGCTATCTCCAACAATAAATTTTGTGTGCCCTAAACTGAAAGATCCTGATTTAATCGGAGTTAAGCTGTAAATTTCTTTTTCGTAAACTAATGTGTTCCTAATAATTCCATTTCGGTAGACCTCTGGTTCAATTTGAACAGAAATTTGTCTCAATGTTTCTGTAAAAAAGAATGGAAAAGTTATGGATTGATTGGGATCTCGTTCAAGGTAAGGTCTTCGAAAATCATTATAATATAAAACATAATAACCGACGATTGGTTCGCCTACATAAACAGAGTTTTTGTTTGTATGGAAAACTACTTCTGGTGGATTATTCTGAGATGTTATAGGATCTTCTTTGAAGAAGGGAGAAAATATGGATTGACTTTTTATACGTTTTGTAACTTTAAAATTCATTGTTGGTGATTTAAAAATTTTTCCACCATAACTCACTGTGACCTCGGGGAGAGAGTAATTGCCTTCCGAATTTGCCTCTACTCGAAAGTTTAGAATTTGCGATTTAGAAACTTTAAAATTGATTATTTGTGTCTCTGCGCCGCTGCCAATGAATTTGATTGAAACACCGTTTTGTTGTACATGATTTGAAATGGGTTTGAAATTTAGGTCTCCATAAGCTTTGATTACGAGTTTCGCATGTTCCCCCAAGGAAAACTCTCTTGGATAGAGGAAAAATTCTACTTCAGTTGAAAAAACAGGAAGGTAAAAAATGAAAAATAGGAAAATTGAAAAATTACCAAAATTTTTCATTATCATTTGTTTGGTTCCCTTGTTTGTTTTTTAGAATGGAATCATTAGAAAAAGGTTCCATAATTTTATCTGCATTTTCTTTATTTTTGTCATTTTGTGAATGCGAATTCTTTTTTTCTGCTTCGGGTTTGGATTCCTTTTTTTCTTCTTCCTTGTTCTGTGCGTTTTGTTTAGTTTCTTTTCCTAGGTGTTCGATGTTTTTTTTCGCTGCTAAATAATTTGGATTTAGTTCTAAGGATTTTAAATAGGAGTTTAGTGCATTTTTTTTGTCTCCCATTCGGAAATACGAATTACCCATGTTAAAGTATGATTTGGATTTCATATCATCTGCCACAGAAGGATTTGAAACTATTTTCTCAGCCTGTTTTATCGCTTCCGCATATTTTCCTTGTTTGTAGAGATTAGGAATTTTGTTGAAGTCTATCTTAGGATCTTCACCTATATAGGATTTTGCTTTTTCCAATTCTTCTAAACTTTTTGTATAATCTTGTTTATTATAAAATTCCAAACTTTTTTCTGTCGCATTGCCGCCAGGGTCAAGCTCCCAGGCGTATACTGCATTTAAATTTAAGAATAGAATGATCAAAATTAGAAATTTTATTGATTGGTCGAAATTTTTTTTGGGAAATAAAAAAAGGGTTCTTTCGACGAGTAAACAAATGAGTGCAAAAAAGAGAAAAGGAAATGCTCCTTCTTCTTTCTGATAAGACTCAAGCGTTTTTATTTTTGCTTTTTTTAGTTTGTCTATGGATTCAATGAGTTTTTCGCCTGGTTCGGAATCGAAAGATATATTATAATATTCTCCATTATTGTTTTCTGCAATTGTCGCTAAATTCATAATATTTAGTTTCGAAATGATAACTTGCGACGAATATTGATCATCAGTTAGCCCCCCCTCCGAAGTTACATACCCTCCTTTTTTTGATTCTAAATCTCTATACTCGATTGGTCCTCCTTCCTCCGTTCCCACTCCCCATACAATGACCTTTGCATCAATGTTTGGAATTTTTTTGTTCTCGTGATCCTCTCCATCACTGACAATCACTACAATGCGATCAGATGTCCCACTATTTTTGCTGAGAGTTTTATTTAATTTTTCGATTGCAGTGGCTAGGTCGCTTCCTTTTGATCCAACCATTTCGATTCCAAGCGATGAAATGTAATCCGATACTGCTGGAATATCTGTTGTGAGTGGGCAATAGGAAAAAGCCTGCCCAGCAAAAACAACAATTCCTAATCGATTCCCTTTTAGCTTAGGTAAGTAATAATTCATTAGGTCTTGAAATCTTTTTAATCTATTTGGTTTTATATCTATAGAATTCATTGAAAGACTGACATCAACAAGAAAGAAAATATCTGCTGAATTGTATTCGTTTACTGATTCAATTTGATCGGATTTTGTTTTGTTCAAGGCAAAAAAAGCCAATACAATGGCGGATAATATTAGTATAACTCTAAATAGGTGAATATATGGGTTTGGTGTTACAATTCTATCGGTTGCAATTTTGGTCTTTTTGATGTAAAGTCGGGAACTAATCATAAGAAAAATTTTCCATCCACCGACGAGGATTGTTATTACAAATGTTAGAATGCTATATTCCTTTATCGTCAAAAGATCCATTATGTTTTCTCTCCAAATGGAAAGATTGTAAGAATAAAATAACACGCGAGAAGGATATAAAAATACTTTAACACAATTGGAAAATATGTTTCTTCTACTGTTTGCGGTTTGCTTGGTAGATCCGTTTTCTCCAGTGAATCGATTTCGTTTAATACATCTTCTAATATTTCCGGAGATTCTGCACGAAAAAAAATTCCCTTGGTCTGATTTGAGATAGTTTGTAAGGTATCGTAGTTGATCTCATATTGGTTATCTTCCTTCCCAATGCCTATGGTATATATTTTTATATCGTATGTTTGTGCCGCAAAAGAAGCAGTTTCTGGATCCAATTTACCTGTATTGGAAACTCCATCCGTTAATAGTATTATAATTTTCGACTTTGCTTTTGAATTTTTTAATCTGTATGCCGAGAGAACAACTGCATCCCCAATGGCAGTGCCTTGTTCGGCGATATCTTCATCTGAAGCTTCGCTCACTAAATTAGCCAAAGTTATTCTGTCGTTTGTTAGCGGAGATTGTAAGTATGCGGCGCCAGCAAATAAAACCAACCCTATTCTGTCATTTGTTCGTTTGTTAATAAATTTTTTAAGCAGATTTTTTGAGACAGATAGCCGATTTTCTGGCAAGAAGTCATATCCATTTGACATTGAGCCAGAGATGTCAAGGGCAACCATGATGTCGATACCTTCTGTGTCATTTGGTATTAGTTTATGTGTTCTTCCAGGTCCTGCAACTGCAATGATCAAAAGAATGATTGAACAATAGAAAATTATATCAGTAAACCATTTTGTTTTTTGTAGGAAATAACCTATCGTGAAATTTTTGATTGATTCATATCGGTCAGATAAGATGTAGAATTCTCCTGAGTTTTGTTTGTATTTTAAGTGGAGGATCATTATGAGAATTACGAGCGGAATAAAAAGTAGTATGTAGGGTCTTTGAAAATACTCCATATTAAACCTTTAAGTTTTCCTGAATGGAACGCCATATTTCGTTTGCTTCTTCATTTGTTAAAAGGTTGTCTTTTTTCTCATATTTGCTTGTTCTAAATAACAATCTTAATTCACGGAGAATATCATTATCAATATGTGATCGGTCGTATATAGCGGATAAAAATTCAGAGTCTGTGAGTGATTTGGTTTTTATATTAAACCTATCACCTAGTTCTTCTTTAAGGAATTCAGAAATAAGATAGATGAATTCTTTTTGTGGAATAGATTCTCCCTGTAAGATGGTTTCAATTTTCTTTTTCTTTATTATGTTGGGTGGGATCGATTGTTGAGGTTGCCAAATGGCATCCACTACTCTTTGTTTTCTTTTGATATATAAAAAAATTGCATATAAAAAATATAAGTTTAAAATTATAAAAAGAATCAATGAAATGAGTCGCAACAGGTAGGGGCCAGAAAAAACAATTGGAGATTCGACATCCTCGATTTCTGAATCAGTCTCTGCTAATTGACTTTTGACGATTATATTTAATTTTGAATTTTTAGGTTTTCCATTTTTTGTCCAGGATATCGGCAATGTATAATTTCCTGGTTTAAAAAAAATAATTTTTAAGGATATCGTATTATTGATTTCGGTTATATCATATATTCTCAAACTCGGTGAAGTTTCGTCAAAATAAACTTCACCCTCAGTTGTCTCAAATTCAATTGTCTCTGCTTTTGTAAGAGTGTAGTGGATTATATCCCCGACATAAATTTCAGACTCTGTAATGTTTTCAGTTTCTTCTCCAAATATTGAAAAAATGAATATGAGAAAAATAAATAGAAATTTCATAGTTTCTTCTGAAAGATTGGTAGGAGTTGAGTCGCTATTTTTTTATCTGGATGTATATAGATAATTTTGTTATTGAATATAGCACGAACCGTGTTTTGGTCTTTTTTCAAAGTATTTTTCTTCGTGAGTGCTGTTTGTGATTCTTGCGATCGTATAGATAGTAACTTAAACCACCATGGTTTTGAGATTGTATCGATATCGTCCTCGATCCAAATTGCATTTTGTTCCCAATGTTGAACTTTTGATCTAATTTTTTCTTTTCCTGAGAAATTCATAAAATCGGAAATCCAATATACTATACTATGTTTTTGCGCAACTTTGTATCCATATTCGAAGGCTGCTTTGAAATTAGTTTCTTCCCCAATTGAAGAATAGTCTAAATTACTAAAGCATTTCAAACAATCCATTTCTGTTTTTAAGGTTCTATTGTTCTTTAAAGGTTTCTCTGCGAATGGAATGAAGTTGATTTTATTTCCATTTTGTGTGTGGAATAGAGAGAGGAACAAACTCAACTGGAAACAAGCATACCTTTTTTTTTTAGTCATCGAGTTACTAAAATCGGCGAAAATTATAATATTATTATCTGTTTCTTTGTAAAATTCTTTTACATGCAGGTCGCCTGTTCTTGATGTCACATTCCAATCAATATAACGTGTATCGTCTCCATAAACGTAGGAGCGTACTTCTTTGAAATTTAAACCCTTCCCCTGTTTAGCAAAAATTACAGAGCCACTAGAATTAGAATGGAATTTTTTTTTGGTTTCCCATTCCAAAAGATGAAGTAATCTTTTTAGATCTGGACTTAGCATTTTTATGGAACTTCAGTAATCGATAGAATCTTGTTTGTAATCGTATTGGTGCTAATCTCTTCTGTGTATGCCTCAAGAGAAAGTTTAAGACGATGGCGAACAATTTCATGGAAATATTGTTTGATATCCTCAGGAATAACAAAGTCTCTGCCGTCTAACAGGGCGTTAATTCTGCTGACTTTTAGCAGAGCCAAACTGCCTCTTGGACTTACGCCATGTTGCACAAATAATTTTATATCTGAATCGGTTGTCGTTTCTGGCCTTGTGTTTCTTATTAGATGAACGATATAATTTTCTAGTTTTGGGTCAATGTAGACTGAATTTGTTAATTCTGATATTTTTTGAAGATCTTTCGGTTTTAAGATTTTCGAAACTTTTTTTGGTATCGTATTGTTATAACCATGTTGTTTCAAAATTGCAGATTCTTCATCAAAACTAGGGTAACCAACCTCTACCTTGAATATAAACCTATCTAGTTGAGCTTCGGGCAACGGATAAGTTCCTTCTTGGTCAATTGGATTTTGAGTGGCAATTACCAAGAATGGAAAGTCTAAGTCGAATGTTTCTTCCGCAATCGATACTTGTTTTTCTTCCATGCACTGTAACAGTGCAGATTGTACTTTTGCGGGTGCTCTGTTGATTTCGTCGGCCAGTAATATATTTGTAAAAATCGGTCCTTTCTTGATTTGGAAGGATGCTGTTTTAGGATTAAATATATTTGTGCCTGTTAGGTCTGCTGGTAATAAATCTGGAGTGAATTGGACTCGAGAAAACTTGACATCGATATTATTTGCCAAGGTTTTGGCAAGCAGTGTTTTAGCAAGGCCAGGCATACCCTCGAGTAGGATATGCCCTTTTGCTAATAAACCAACAATCAATGGTTGGATAACAGTTTCCATTCCCGTGATTGAATGTTTTAAAGATTCTTTAAGCGAAATGATTTGGTCTTTTGTTTCTATAATTTGTTCTTCGTTTATTTGCATTGCGTTGCTGTTAAATTTGGTTTTGGTTTATCTAACATGAAGTATTCAGTTTTGCCAGAAATTTTCCAACAGCCCATCTTTCTACCTTGTGGATCAACAGGCCCCTTCCCTAGTTCTTTTCCGTCTGCAGAATATTCTGTCGCATCTTCTGCAGTTCGAATGACGATTCTTCTTTTTCCATTTGGATAGAAGTATGTGAAAGGGATACTTGGTTTAAAATTTAATTTTAAATCTTTTGATTCGTCATCAATTTTTACTAGCGAAAAGAAAAGTTTGCCGTCCCCTAAAATTTTCCCAGTTTTATCATAGATTTTTGCAGTGTCTAACATAACCTCGTTAGCCATTATACCTTGGTATGCTAATTGTTCATTATTATAATAAAACTTCCATTCACCTGTTCGTGTATGTTTTCTTGGCCCGATACCGAAGAGTTTACCATCTGGATAATATTCTTTCCAAATACCTGTTCGTTCGTATTTTATGTCTAAGTTTTCGGAGCCATCTTTTTTTGAATAAGAACCTTCCGCTAACACATTGCCTTTGGATCCAAAAAATTTCCAAAGTCCTGTTCTGATGTCTTGTGAATAACTACCTTGTGACTCAATGGTTCCGTCTTTAAAATAGTTAATTTCAAGTCCTGATTTAAGGCCATTCGAATAACTTACTTTTGTTTTAATCCCGTTCCCTTCGGAACCTACGTAATAATAAAGCCACTCGCCGTCCTCTTCATTCTCCTTGAAACTCCCTTTTTCTACCCATTCTCCTTTTGTGTTTTTTCGGTAGTATAACCCATGTTTTTTGTCATCTTTATATTCAGTCTCAGATGTAATAACGCCTTGTTTGTCATAAGTCTTTGCCGTGCCTTCTTTTTTCCCATCTACCCAGGGTATTTCTCCAATGGTTTTCTGTGGGTTCTCTGGGTCTGGTTTTCTCCATAGGCCAATTTTTTTACCATCCGAGTATTCTCCCACTTGGTCAAGAGTTGATTTAAACTTCGGTTTTTCAGCTGTTGATCCTTCTTGTTCGAATTGAATGAACTCTTCCCATATCCCATGTTTTGGTAACGCTTTGATTTTTGGGGGCGCAAATTTTGAAATTTGATCTTCCGTACATTTGGATCCACCACACTCTGCTTTTACTTCGCCTTTTCCGCGAATACCACCAGAATTTTTGAATCTTTCGGTTCTGATTACTTTACCATTTTCGAATGTGATTTCGAACTCTTGATCGCCTGAGCCATCTTTGATCGATGCTCCAGAACAACTTAGAAAACCTATAAAAATAGCGAATGTTAAAATTTTTTTCATGTTTCAATCCTATCAAAGAGATGTGCTCTCTGCAATTTATTTACTGCGAGGAGTTCGCTGGCAATCTCGATTTTTCCTCCTGTTAGTTTATCTGAAAAAAAACGAGGAGGAAGGATATGGAATGCTCCCTCACCTTTTACATATAAAATTTCCTTGTCGAGGGAAGTTAGTTCACATTCGAGAAAAACTTTTCTTTTCGCCTTTTTTATTGGCCAAGCTCTAACTAATAAATCTGTTTCCACAGGTGTTGCTTTGTGAAATTTAAAACCCATTGTGTCGGTCATGACAATGTAACCCAAGTGAAAACAGAGTGCGCCCATTGCCTCATCCAAAACTGTGGATAGGATCCCTCCATGTACGAATCCTGGAGCTCCATTGTATAATCTTTTAAATTTGTATGTGAAGTTCACTTCTCCGTTTTCATCATGAAATGTAAAATCAGCGCTTAAACCAATAGGGTTTTCTTTACCGCAACCAAAACAAGTATCATGATGGATTTCAAATCCATGTTTCGAAGGATGTTCGATTTTGTGTTTCATTATTCACCTAAATTAAGAAATTCTAATATATTTTTCGCAACTATTTCTGGAGAATCCATATGCAAGTGGTGTCCTCCATCCAAAACAATTTCTTTCAGTTCTTTTACCGCTTGTTTTCGCGATTTAAAATTATTTACAATAGGATAGCCAGAATTATTCCCCAAGATTAGCAATGTGGGAACTGTTATTCTTTTGCAGAAGGATATTATTTGTTCTTCTGTGTATCTAAAAAAAGAATTGAAATGCAGTTTTAAGTCTCGGCGAGGTTTTAAGCCTTTTGTCGTCTTTTCAAGACCTCTTTCCATAAGTATTTCAACTGAGTTTTTGCTAATATCCCCTGTGCGCATTCTAACTCCAACGGCCGATTCCCAATTTGGGAAATAGGTTTCTTTTTTGCCTCTAGGATGTAATACTTGTTTGATTGCGGCTGCTATTACGTCTGGTGCTTCATCTGACAAGTTACTCAGTGGCCCAATTGCTTCAATTAACACTAGCTTGGAGATATTTAGTAATCCTGTTCCTGCCGCAAGAGTAGAAACTGCTGCCCCCATCGAATGCCCTATTAGTATAAAATCATCTAATTTTAATATGTTAGCAATGGAAACAATTTCCAAAACATATTCTGAAAAATAATAGAGTGAGTTTTCTGATTTGTGGCTCGACTTACCGTGACCCGGCAAATCAATTGCAATCAATCGAAAATCGGCCAAATATTCTGACAAAGGCAAAAAAGAGTTTGCGTTGTCTAGCCACCCATGAACTGCAAGAATTGGTTTCCCCTGCGGATTCCCCCACTCTCTACCTTCGATTGTGTGGAATTTTGTTTGGATTGTCAATTGTGACATACTCTCAAGATTTTCATTTTCGATTTGATTGTAAACACTATTCTATTATAATTAGTCCTTGAACATTTTTTACAAGAAGGTATCAGTTTGTTATGAAATCATTCTTCCTTGTGTGTATTTTTTTAATAACCCAAACAACAATTCATGGCAATGAAAAAATTTGTTTAGGTTTTCAGGATTGTATAGATAAGGCCTCTAAAACTTCCATCCATCGAAAAAAAATAAATTTTTATACTGAAGCCATTGATAGATATGCAAATTTTAAATCCGAAGGTAGACTGGCTAAGGTATATTTATTAAGGGCTAAGTCAATTATCACTGAGGCAAGTGGTGACACAGGTTATAGAGGTGAAATTGATCTGAAGGTAACACATAAACCTGAATATGTAAAAAATCAACTAGTGAAAGCAAAGTTGGACTTAAAGTTTTGTGAGAAGTATCTGTCTGACTTTTCTAAAGAAGAAAATGCTCTTTACGTTGAGCTAATTTCTAAAGTAGAGATTAATCAGTGAAAATTTTAATGTCCTTATTTTTTGTTATTTCCTGCAGCCAATTATCTCGTGAAACACAAATTAAGGCTGAGTGCGATAATCAAAGGCAAAGTTCATATATGTATATGATTCCTATCTTAGAACGCACAGGCACATCAGTAAATGATCAAACTTCTGTGGAGTATTTCATAACAAACACTGAGTTGAGTTACCAGAAGTGTACGTCAGAAGCGAAGAAAGCAAAATACTACTTACGATCTAACTGATAGATCCTCAACATCTTCTTGGATAAGTCTTGATCCAGCTCTGAAAGTTAGATAACTCCAAGTCCAACTAATGAGAGTGCTCATTTTGTTTTTAAAACCAACCTGATAAACTAAGTGAACGAAGAGCCAGCCTATCCATCCAAGAAAACCTTGGAGTCTCATTTTCCCGAATTCTGCAACTGCATCTGTTCTCCCAATTGTTGCCATATTTCCTTTGTCAAAATATTCGAATTTTTGTATTTGTTTTTGGTTATCAATTAATTTTATTACTTTTGCAACATATCTCCCTTGTTGCATTGCTACTGGCGATACTCCCGGCAGCGGTTTATTTCTATTTACGGAAAAATTCGCTACATCTCCAATTGCAAAAACGTTTTTTAAATTGGGAATGCGACAATATTCATCCACTAATATCCTATTCGACTTATCTTTGTTTAATGATAGTTTGTGTGCTAATGACGAAGCTTCAACTCCGGCAGCCCAAATAATTGTTTTAGATTGAATCGTCCTATTTTCTAAAACCACTTCTGAATCTTTTATATCCAATACTGGCGAATTTAAGATTACTTCTACTCCCCTATTCTCTAATTGTTTTTTTGTAAAATTGCTTGATTTTTCAGAAAATGCTGGTAGTAAGCGAGACCCAGCTTCAATCAAGGTTACTTTTGCCATTCCAGAATCAATATTTCTGAAATCCTTTCGAATGATCGTATGCGAAAGTTCAGCAATAGACCCTGCCAGTTCTACTCCTGTTGGGCCTCCACCTATGATCACATAGTTCATTAGGATTTTAGATTTTTCTGTGTATCCTAAAAGTTCTGCTTGTTCAAAGGAGTACAAAATCTGCCTTCGTACCGCCAATGCATCTTTAAGATTTTTAAGTCCAAATGTATATTTTTGCCAATCTTTTTTCCCAAAATAACTTGTTTGTGCGCCAATTGCAAGTATCAAATAGTCATAATTTTCTACATTATTTTGGAAACTAACTGTTTGAGAGTCGAAGTTGATCTCAGTTACTTCCCCGAGTAAAATTTTTACATTTTTATATTTCGTTGTTATCGACCTAGAAGGAATCGCTATATCTGCAGGGGATAATACAGCTGTAGCAACCTGGTATAATAAAGGTTGGAATAAATGATGATTTCTTTTATCAATGACAATTATTTCGTAATTTTTATTGTTTGCTAAAGATTTTATAACTTGTAAGCCTCCGAAACCGGCACCTACTATAACAATTTTTTTTCTATCTTTCATTTAACTCATATCCTAAATTCTTTAGAAAGCCAAAACTTGTTTCTTCCAGAATGATCTGCAATTCATCAAAGAAGGGGTCATTCTCGTAATATGGATCAGGGATTTGGATTTCCTTTCCATTTTGTCCATTTTGAAATTTACGGAAGTAGTGTATTTTACTTTGTTCTTCATTGGTATTAGTTAGACTTATTACTTCTCTAAAATTCTGCGAATCCATGACTAAAATGTAATCAAAATACTGGAGATCTAATTTTCTAATTTTTCTTGATTTGTGGGTTAACTGAATACCTCTTTTATTTGCTGCCTTTCGGGTTCTAACATCTGGCAATTCACCGTCATGATAACCTGATGTTCCGCAAGAATCTACTTCGAAGAATTCTGTTAAATTATGGTCTTTTAATATCTTTAAAAAAGCACCTTCTGCAGCTGGCGATCGGCAAATATTGCCTAAACATACAAAGAGAATTTTGAGTTTTTCTTTCATAATTAGTTCAAATAGTAAATAATATACTTACCTTCAGTTTTTAGCCATTTTTCTGCTTCTTTAAAATTTGCACAATGTTCGCTTACGATTTTCCAAAATTTTGCAGAGTGGTTGTGTTCGATTGTGTGTGACAGTTCATGTACAATAATGTATTTGATTACAAAAAGGGGACAATGGATTAAACTCAAATTTAATGAAATTTTGTTTTCGGAAGAACAACTACCCCATAGGGATTTCATGACTTTTATTCTAACTGTATTGACTTTCGTTTTCATTTCATTTGTATAAAATTTTATCCAAGGTTTCGTTTCTTGCTCTAGTAATTTTATCAAGTATTTCTTCGCATTTTTTAACTTTGCTGTTTTAGATTTTGAGTTTTTAAAAGTTATGTTTTTCTCAGTTATCGAATGATCAGTGGAAAGTTGTATTCTAAGGGAGTTGCCAAAAATTGGAATTATTTCGCCATCAATGAACTCTAATTTCTGAGGGAAATTTCTAATTATGTTTTTCTTTTTCTCCTCAATCCATTGTTCTTTTTCAATCAGAAAACTCATCAAAGTCGATTTTGAAATTTTACTAGGATGTTTAAGTGTGATTTGACCATTTGGAGCTATATTTAAACTTATATACCTCCCACGTGTAACTTTTGTTTTAATATTATTCTTTTTTATGTAATATTCAAGATTCATTCTGTTGAGATTTCGCCTTCATTTACATTTGGAGGATTCCAGCCGATCCGATTTAAAACACCAATGTTTATTGAATAATCTTTAATATTTATATGTGATTTGAATCCACTTGCGAAGTTTGACGTAATATCGTCCGCTGTCAGTCCCCCTCTTGCTTTAAAACTCCCTTCAGAGAAAAAACGTCTGTGATTCACTTGCAAAAAACCCAGCCATTCTGAGGTAAACTTATATCCTAACTCAATATTGGATTGCCAACCGAAGCCGAAATTGTCTGAGAAAAAGTTAATGGATCTTTGAACATGGAAGTCTCTTGTTTTGATTTGTCCGAAAGATGGCATAAAACTAATATCCAAGTATAAGTCCTTTCCCGATATTCTATAGCCGCCCCCGTAGAAGAATTCCCAAAGATCATTTGAAAATGTTAAGCCTAAGCCGATAGGGCCATAGAATATCGGCCTGGAATCGACATATTGATTTACGTCGTAAAAAACGTATTTGAAATATGAGTATCTGGCTCCAGCGCCAATAAAAAATCCAGATCCTTCCTGCCAGTAATTTGGGTTAGCGTTTCCAAAATAATATCTTCCATACGCTTCTGTGCGATTTTCATTAATGGTAGATTTTCCTTTCCCGTCTGCGAAGTTTCTACTGCCAGAATATACGAGGGCAGAATCCCTGTAGCTCCATTCACGGGTTGCAATGTTTGTTGTCTTTTCTTGTGAAATTGAACCTAGATAAAAATCCTCATCTCTAGCTTCCCCGCTATTTTGGCTCCATCCAGTTGTTTTAAAACTTCCACTTAGCTCCCAGCGATCTTTCGTTACTTTGCCTTGAATTCCGAAAAGTGTAAAGTTTCGAGGAAAGCTGATTCTGGATCCACCTTGGATACCTGATAAATTTGGGAATTTATTCCCAGTTTCAAAGATATACTCCCCGCCAGATCTTTCGATGGTCGGCCCCCAGATCACCTCAGCATTGATTCTTGTAAAAGGGATTGTGATAAATAGGAGGAGAAAGTATGAATTTTTTTGCACCAACATATATTGCGTGAACCCCTCTTATTGTAAATTCAGAATTCCTTTGTTTGTCTTCGGATTTGGCAAGACCTTAGGGGTGAAATCATTTCACCCCTAAGAGACATAATTCAATTGACAAAAGAAACATTTTTTAGAATTTTTAGTTACCAATATGTCTGCAAACGATCCCATATATGATGAAAACGAAGCTGCGAAGGTTTTAGGTTTGCAGTTAGAGAATTTTTTATTAAGAACGAAAGAATTAAAAATACCAGGCTGGAAAACGAATCGCTATAAATATTCAGTTCTCTTAAAATATTTCGATGTGGTTGAGGAGGGCGGGGTAGATTCGAATATTATTGCAGTATCAAACCAAAAGGGTGGGGAAGGGAAAACGACTATTAGTCTGTATTTGGCTGAAGCCCTTGCTGAGGAGCACCGTGTTTTATTAATCGACTGGGATCCGCAAGCCAATGCAACGCAGTTATTTTTGAAGGAAGACGTACCTTCTATTATGGAATATTTAGGTTACAGGGGTAAACCTCGAAAGAGTATTGAACCTATCATAAAGACAGTTGGAAGGAATTTCGATATTTTACCCTCAACACTCGAGTTGGCAAATTTAACCACTCCTTATGAAAGAGATGATTTTGAACTTTTGAAGGAAGCATTACTTCCTATCAAGTCTAAATACGAATTTATAATTATCGATTGTCCCCCATCTCTTGGATTGATTCTGGAAAACGCTTTAATTTGTGCTGATTATATTTTAGTGCCAATTCAAACTCGTGCCTTCAGTTTGCAGGGTATAAAGGATTTGCATGAAACAATACAAAAAATTCAAAGAAAGGTGAATCAAAGGCTTAAATTATTGGGCGCCGTATTAAATCAATATGAGGGTCAAAAGGCGTTATCGGGATTAGCTGAAGGTATAAAAAAATATTTTCCAGTTTTTGAAGTGGTAATCCAGCGAAGGGAATCCATTCCTCAGGCACAGGCTAAAATGTCTTTATTATCAAAAATTGACCAAGTTACAATGAAAAACTTCCGTGAATTGGCAGTAGAAGTGAGGGAGCGAATCAATGTCCAAAAAAACTGAATTTCAGGCTTTAGATTTAATCTCAGCATATACTGAGAAAAAAAGGAATCCTTCCAACCTTGACCTTTCCCTGGTTGTACCAAATCCAAATCAACCTAGAATTATCGGGAGAGATGATACTTCTGATTTAGTTCCTTCGATGGAAAGGTTGGGATTGATTGAGCCTATTTTGGTTAGAAAAGAGAAGACTAAGTATTTGATTGTTGCAGGAGAGCGCAGATATAGGGCTGCAATTAAACTAGGTTGGAAAGACATCCCGGCTATTATCACCGATGCAAATGAGGAAGTTTGTTACGAGATGTCTCTTGCAGAAAACGAAAAAAGGAAAAATTTGAATCCCTGGGAAGTTGGGAAAGCAATTCAATACCTTCGGAAAGAACGGAAAAAGACTGCTGAAGAGGTTTCTAATTTGCTTGGGTATAGCGAAAGGTATGTGAAACAACTTAGTTCTATAGCTAGGTTGGATCAAAAATCGGTAATGGAATTGATGATCAGTGGCAAACCTATTTCGGTGAAAAATTTGGAAGAAATCCTTAGAAAAAAAGAGAATAGGGGGGGTGAAATCATTTCACCCTCTGCAATGAAGACAACACGTATAAATATTAATATTTCTATGCTTTCGAGTAAAAATAGAGAAAGTTTTTTGAGGGAATTGGCAGCGTTAAAGAAAAAATATAACATAGTAGTTTAGGGAAACATGAAAACAAATCTTAAGTTTAAAAGTATCGACGAAGTAGAGATTGAATTAAAAATCATTTCTGCTTGTGAACGCAAACAGAAATCGGATATCACCTTGAGTCAAATTTTTGATTTTCTGGCAGAAAGTATAGAGTTATCAATTCAAACTGCTGGGGATAATAGTCAGAGAGGCACATTAAATAAGATACTTGGGAAATATAAATTAGCGAAATTGTTTTCAATCGGTGGGATTTCATCTGTTAATCAAGTTCCTGGTTTCCCTCCAAAGAATGATTTGGGAGACGAGAATTTAGCGTTACTAAGATTAAAAACAGCATTAACTGCATTCAAACTCCATTCTGGTCCATTTGGTCTCCATTTGTCTTATGGTGTCCTAGATAAAAAACAATGGGAAAAAGTGCATAGTTATTTGGCAGGATTCCTTTTTGGATATATCAAATTGTTTGGCGATGAAAAATTAAGATTTCAAATCGAGAGAGAGAGTAAGAAAGAAAGGATGCATCTCGAAAGAAAACAAACACATCAGTCGCAAACAGATACTGCTGTACAAAAGAAACCTGAAAAAAATCAGAACGGCAATCCGAATAGGAAATGGAAGAATAAGAAGAAGAACTACCATAAGGGAAATCGAAATCAAGGTGGAAATCAAAAGTGAAAATTTACATATTTTCTGGTAGTCATAGAAAAAATTCCCAATCACTTAAAGTTGCTAATTTTTTTTCCCAGTTGTTATCTAAATCAGGAATTGAAAACAAGGTTTTCGACTTAGGGGAAAATCCAATACCGTTATGGACTCCAGATATGTGGGAAAAAGAATCCGAACAGAAAAAAATGTGGATAAAATATAGTATCGGGATTGCAGACGCCGATGCTTACGTTTTTGTTTCTCCAGAATATTCTGGCATGGCGAGCCCAGCGATTAAGAATTTGTTTTTGTATTTATCAGGTGCTGATCTTGCACATAAACCAGGACTTATAATTACAGTTTCAAGCGGAATGGGCGGTAGTTACCCAAATTCTGAACTACGAATTTCGAGTTTTAAAAACACAAGAATAGTCTATTTGCCAGATCACGTAATCATCCGACATGCAGAATCAGTTTTGAATGAAAATGATCCGATTTCCAAAGAAGATGATTACATTCGACACCGTTTGGAATATGTGAAGAAACTATTAGTTGAATATGCGAAGGCATTCGCGCAGATCAGGGGTAGTGGTGTGGTCGATTTAAAAACTTACCCATTTGGGATGTAAACAGGTAGGCAACTATGCAAGGAATTCCGACGTTTAAAAGAACTGTTATCAAATATCCGTAAATTGCCCCACCGAATGTGTAAGGATCTATTGCGTGCATATAATGAATGATAAACGGATGGAGGAGAAAGATAAAAATACTATTTTTTCCGATAAAAATAAGAATGTAATTTAGTTTTGGATGAAACAAAGGAAGTACTTCCCAGGAAAAAAGTAAGAATATAAGAGGATATACCAAATGGTGATTTTTAAAATCGCTACCATTGATTGAAAATACATATATTATGATGAAAAATAATACAATACAAACATTTAGTATGAATCCTTTGTTGTTTTTCTCCCTGATCTGCAATTTGTTTATTTTGATTCCCAAAACGAAGAAGAAAATATAATTAAAGATAGATATCGGTTGGTAATTTTTTGTAAATAGATCATCAAAGCCCGCAAAATTTGAAATTAAGTTTAATACTAAACTTATAAACAATGATATATTGAGAATTTTTTTTTCCTCAATATATTTTGATATAAAATAATACAATATGTAGAATTGAACAAGTAGCGGGACAAAATAAAAAGGTGTAAAAACTTTTCCAAATATGAGAAACTCAATTAATTCGAAAACGTCCCAACTTTGATATTTTAAGAGATAGCCGAATATGCTAGTTATCAGATACGGCAAAATCAAATGTTTAAATTTTGATTTCCAATAATCTGGTTTGATTTTCAAATAAACTGCAGATGAAAGGATAAATATAGGCACAGAGAATCTGCTAAAATTAGATAGAAACAGTGTAATTGATAAATCATCATTAGGATGAAAAAAGATAAAATAGGAATGAACATGAATGAGAACAATTCCTATCATTGCTAGCCCGCGTATACTATCAAATCTAGTTTCCCTCTGGTTTTTATTTGAATTGATTAGTGGAATGGGCACGGTTTCTTTAAAAATCAAGAGATATGTTGAAAATACTCCCGCTAGTATAAATCCTAATAGTTCCCATTCCATAATCAATCCTCGTTTTTGACATTTTCTTTTACAGTTTTTAGATAGGAAAGGAAAATGAATTCAGAATTGTTTCAAAGATGCCTAAAATAGATATAGGAGTCATTTAATACATGAGTAAACTCAATATACCCGTAAACCAACGAATTTTCAAAGAAGGAGAATTGAACAATGCCATGTATATCATTCTCCAGGGGAATGTTGAGATTTTTTTTACGGTGAATAACAGCCAAACCAGGCTAGCGATTATGAAACCTGGAGATTTTTTCGGAGAAATGGCCTTATTTAGTTCAAATCCAAGAAGTGCAACTGCGAGAGCAATAACCGCATGCGAGCTAGCAGTCATTGAAAGTAAACAACAGTTGGAAAATTTTTTAGTAAAAAATCCAAAGTTTGCAGCAAAAATGGTATCCATAATGGCAGATCGACTTGCACGAACTAATGAATTGTTAATTTCAAGTATGGAAAATTCTGTAGCTAAAAAAATCGAATTTAGTACTGATCCAAATAAGGTGAGGACAGATATTTCCGATGTTCAGGAAATTGATTAGCCATAAATAGAAGGCATGTTCTTTTTGATTAACATCATTTCAAAAAATGGTGCGTAATTTAGTAAGTTTTTGAGATTGATCGTTTGATTCTCTGCCTTTAAAAATTCGGATAAGAAGGAAAACGTTTCGTCTGCAGATAGAGTGGAAATATTCGGAAATTCAGGGTGGCCAATTAGATTAAATTCTTTTGCTAAGTTTGAATCCAATAGTTGATTTTCGGTTAGGTTAGAGATTTCTTTCCAATCCATATTAAATTGCCCTATATAAATAAGTTTGAGTATTCTTCTCTGTGTTCTTCATACTTTGATTTATAACGTTCCTGAGTTTCGCGAAAATCTTTCTCTGAATGGATGTTAAAAAGTTCTAAAATTTCTGGCTCGACGGTGTAGTAGTTACCTTTGCCCTTGCCAATGTTTGCCAATATATCGCTTAAATAGATAATTTGGCATAATGTAGTGTTGTTTGATTTACATTGCCATGGTTTATGATGAAACCTTACGACATCTAAGATTTCGGATGGGAAATTCCACTTTTTTGCAATCATAAAACCAATCTCGGAATGTGTTATGCCCAAAGTGTATTCTTCCACCCACTCTGAGATTTCGTTTTGATCATCACTTCGCAGAACTCGAATTTGGTTTACAAGCGACAAATCTAAAGATAATAAAACCATCCTACCTAAATCATGTAAAAGAGCAGTTATGATGGCAGGTTCTTGGTATTTTAATAACTCTTTTCGTTCTTCGATCAGAAATCTAGCGTAAAGGCTTGTTTTAAACGAATGGCTCCACACTAAAACTTGTTTTGCAAACTTTGAATTGAGGATTTTTTTTGCTCCCAAGGCAAGAAAAATCGATTCTAAGTTCTTTAGACCAATCCTCTTTAAACATTCTAGAACTGAAATTAGGTGGGTATGTGATCCGAACAATGGCG
>JARJFC010000189.1 GCA_029310945.1 Leptospira sp. 96542 | reverse complement strand
CGCTGCCACACCTCAGACTTCACAAATAGTAAACGTACATTATGTGCAACAGTTATTTCAAAAAAGGAAATAAAAAATAATGAATATCTACGAATACAAAAATGCAAATACCAAAGAACAAGAAGGAATTTTCCGTATTTTAGAAAAACATAATTTACCAACAAATGACATCCGTCCTAATAAACTAATTAAATTTATCGTTGCAAAATTTAACAATGAAATCGTTGGGTCGGTTGCTTTAGAATTGTACGATAATTTGGCAATGCTACGTTCGCTTTGTGTAGACGAAAAATACCGAAGCGACAATGTTGGCTCGTCTCTCGTAAATAAAATTTTAGATACCGCACGAAATGCTAATGTAACAGATGTTTATTTACTTACCACAACTGCTGACAAGTATTTTATTAAATTCGGATTTAAAGAAACTAATAGAACACTTGCTCCTGAGCCAATTCAAAATTCGTCTCAGTTAGCAGAAGTTTGTCCGTCTTCGGCAATTTTTATGCATAAAAAACTTTAAGATAAATACAATCTTTTTAGAACGAAACAATTAACTCAGGACTAGATAACACTTGGGTCAGTGAATGACTTTTTATTTCTGACTTTGTAAGGTAGTTGGTAAACATAGATTTAGGTTTCCTATCTTCCTTTTGCATTGATCTGAACTAGGATCATATATTCCATATATAGATCCCAAAAATAATTTCGCACCTCTTGTATACAAATCAACGAAGCGGTAGGTTGGCTTGTTTCGCTGAGTGTAGCAAAATCATTTGCAAAAAACAAAAAAAATATGAGCCACCACCTTTCTGTAATTTTCTCATTTAAAAGAACCGAGCTTCTCTTAAAAGTATATCTAAAATTTGACAAAATATGAAAATAACAAACTTAAACCATAAATTCATTGGGAATTGGAAAGGAACCTATCGTTTGATTCTGAGTTGGTTACCCTATCCAGATTTCCTCTCCCCATCAAATATGACAATTAATGCGATTGCAAATGGAAGATTCATGCTCATGAGGTATGATTGAAAACATGAAGACCAAACTCAAGATGGATTAATATTAATAGGAAACGAAAACAAACTATCAGAAGTAACGGCATCATGGGTTGATTCTTGGGGTATGAGTGGTAAAATCATGAATTGTTATGGAACAATGAATGAACTTGGAGACATTACACTGCTTGGATCATACGAAGTGACTGATGCTTCTAATTGGGGCTGGCAAATTGATATTCCGTGCCCAACAGATAATAAATTGCAAATCCAAATGATTGAAGAGTTTCAGTCGTTCAGAACGAAAGCGCTAAAAATAGAAGAAACTAAATAGTTTTTTTAATTCATTACTATACGATATGATTTCTTTTCTAAAATAAATAGCCAATTACACTAACAAACTGGCATTTAGCAAAATAGAATATTGCAGAAAATCTATAAATTCAATTATAGTTGCATTCAGTTTTGCTTTTTACTAAAATGATCATATAGCTTTATCAAAATAATTGGGTTTACGGATGAAAAAAAATAATTTATCCCCAGAACAAGTCAGTTCACTTCTAAATACTCTGAAAGATAGGTTTGAAAAAAACCCAAATCGTCACAAGGATGTACAATGGAAAAATGTGGAACAAAAACTAAAATCGAAACCAAACCAACTTTATTCATTGTATGAAATGGAACGGACGGGCGGCGAACCTGACGTAGTTAGCTTAGGTAAAAAAACAGGAGAAATCTTCTTCTATGATTGCTCTGAAGAATCACCAAAAGGACGAAGAAGTGTCTGTTACGATAAAGAGGGTTTAGAGTCAAGAAAAGATCACCAACCGATCAATAGTGCAATCGAAATGGCAAAAGAAATGGGGATAGAATTATTAACTGAAGAACAATACCGTGAATTACAAAAACTTGGTAATTTTGATAACAAAACTTCAAGCTGGGTCTTAACTCCAAAAAATATTCGAAAGTTAGGTGGCGCATTGTTTTGTGACAGAAGGTATGATCATGTGTTTCTCTATCATAATGGCGCGCAGTCATACTATGGAGTGAGAGGCTTCCGCGGGTCTTTAAAAATTTAAATAATTATTGTAACGATAAAAAAATGGAACATTCAATCATAGTCTTTATTACTTCTATTCTTTATGCAGCAACTGGATCCATATTGCTATGGTTAGGCTATCGAATTTTTGACAAATTAACTCCTGGCGACGCACATGCAAAAATATTCGAAGAAGGAAATATTGCGGTGTCTATATTGGTTGGCGCATTTGTTTTAGGATTATCACTTATAATTGCAGCTGCAATGGTAGGGTAAGTTGATCAATACATTCAATTCCATCAGAGATGGTGACAGTCTCATCTTCAATGGAGTTCATTATACTGCATCAGGTTTAATATCTTTCTTCGATCTTGATGGTAATAGCTGGAAAGAATGGATGTTTATTCCAAAAAATTTCAATACAAATATCCGCTTAACAAAAGAAGCTAAATGGTTATGTTATGATGATGACCTTGGCTTAACAATTTGGTCAACATTAAGCAATATCAAAATTAAAGGTAATGCGAGAAATTATATCCTGAATGGTGTCAACTATCGACTACTTGAAACTGGAACTGCAGAATGGAATGAAGACGCAGAGAGTTATTTCCTTGGTAGAA
>JARJFC010000188.1 GCA_029310945.1 Leptospira sp. 96542 | reverse complement strand
ATTACGGCCTGGTGTCGCGCATCATTGAGCGCAAGAGTGAACTGGCCTGAGTGGCTGCCGCGAGACGCAGTGCCCTCCGCGGACGCAGGCTCATTTCTGTCGGCGCCCAAGGATTGACGAGAGCAGCGAGGTGGAGAGGGTCGTCGCGAAGAACGCCAAGGCGACCCGTATCCAGTCACCGGCCTGCAGTGGCCGCAGATTCAATGGCTCGCTGAAAACAGGAAGCTGAATCGCCAGAACCAGGGATGCGAGTGTGCCGAAGGCAAGCCAACGGGACGCCGCTCGGCGCAGGTGGGTCAGGCCCGCAGTGACTCCCGCGCTGACGACCAGCAGAATGGCCAGCGCCATCGCTCGCGCGTGCTCGACGTCGTGCCCGGTACCCAGTGCGTGCAGGTAGCTCCAAACCATCCCGACACTGGCCAATCCACCGATGAGGGCGATGCCCAGCCAGGCTTCGCTCGTGAAGAAGCGTGGTGCAGGATGGCGCCGCACCCTGGCGAGGGGCGCGGTGAGTGGGAGGTCCTGAAACGCCATCATCGCGGTGGGATGGATGACCAGTTCCAGCCACACGATGTGGATGGGCAGAAACAGCAAGGGCTGACCCATCAGCGGAATGGCCGCGGCTCCGATCACGAGGGGCAAGTGCACGAGCAGAAGGTAGACGAAGGCCAGGCGCAAGTTCTGAAACAGTTGGCGGCCTTCCCCCACCGCGTCCACGATGGTCCTGAAGTTGTCATCCAGAAGAACCACGGGCGCAACCTCCCGCGCGCTGCGGGTGCCGCGCAGGCCCATCGCCACGCCAATATCCGCCTGGCGCAATGCTGGCACGTCATTGACGCCGTCCCCGGTGACGGCAACGATCTCTCCCTCGGATTGGAGCGCCTGTACCAAGGCCAGTTTTTGCGTGGGCGTCGCGCGTGCCACGACGTCCAGACCTCCATGGGAACGCCAGACGGACCCCGGGTCGTCCTCGGCCCCCAGTACCACGGTCCTGGGATTTCCCCCGCCCAGTCCGATTTGGCGCGCGATCGCGCCTGCCGTCGCCGGGTGATCTCCCGTGACCATGATGACGCGCATGCCCGCGGCCAGGCAGTCGGCAATCGCCGCTCGCACGCCGTCCCGGACGGGGTCTTCAAAGGCCAGCAATCCTGCGAACGTGAAGCCCCGGCTGGGCTCCTGGTCTGGCGGCGTGGCGTCGCTCAGGTCCTTCCAGGCGCAGCCGATGACCTTGCGGCCTGACTTGCCATGCGCGTCGACCAGCGCCAGCCAGTGGGCGCGTTCCAGTTCCGAGAGGTCGCACACTGACAACACGGTCTCGGGTGCGCCCTTGGTATAGGCGCTGAGTTGGCCGCCGTCCCTCGACCAGATGGCTGATTCGCGGCGTCGGGCTTCCGTGAATGGGAAGCTGCCCAGCCTGTCCGCCGGCGGCAGCGGGCCGGCGGCGGCGTGCAAGGCCTGGTCCAGTGGGTCGCCGCTGTCCTGTCGCGCCGCGAAAGTGGCGAATTGCAGCAGGGCCGTTTCATCGAGTCCCGCCGCCGCAATCCGGTGTGTCAGCACCAGCGCGCCCTCGGTGAGGGTGCCAGTCTTGTCAGAAAGAATGCAGCTGACACGGCCGATGTTCTCGACGGCGACTGCACGGCGTACCAAGGCGTTCTTGCGTGCCAGCCGGAACACGCCCACGCCGAGGAAGAAGGTGTAGACGACCGGAAACTCCTCGGGCACCGCGGCCACGGCCAGCGTCACCGCGCTGAGCAAGGCGTCGATCCACCCGTGACCTTGCCAAAGGCGGACCACCGCGAGCACGGCGCACACGACGAGCGCCGCCGCCAACAGCATGACGACGAGTTCGCCGATGGCTTTCTGCAAAGGCGTCGATCCCTGGTGTCCTTCGGTCGCCGTGCGCACGATCTCGCCGTAGCGTGTGTCACCGCCGGTGAAGACGACGCGCAGCCTGGCCGTGCCCGTCAGTAGGCGCGTTCCCGCTGTTCCCCAGTTTTCGTCCAGCGCCTTCGTGGGTAAGGGGCAGCAGCGCAGGAGGGCCCGCTTGATCACCGGCAGGGATTCACCCGTCAAGGTCGACTCGTCCGCCTGCAGGTCGCCGCCGTCAATCAAGACCCCGTCGGCCGGGAAGTACTCGCCAGGCTTGACCTCCACCAGGTCGCCCGGGACCAGATGCCTGGACGCGATGTCTTGCCACCGACCCTCTCTCATCACCCGCGCGGAACTCGCCAGGCGGCTGGCCAGACTGGCGGACGATGCCATCGTTCGCCGATGCAGATAGGCATCCATCCCCAGCAGGGGCACCATGGCCAGCAGCAAGGTCCATGATTCGGTGGTTTGCCCCAGGAACGCAAAGAGCAACGCGGTCACCGCGAGAAACCACAACATGGGGTCGCGCGCCGTGTCGCGCGCGATGGTCCGCCAGTTGCTGGCCGTCTGGGGAACGATGTCGTTCCACCCAAAGGCGCCGCGTTGGGCCTCGACCTGCGCCGAGGACAGGCCCATGCCGCCCAAGTCGGGCGTGGGAAGGTGCTCGGTGGGAATGCGGCGTTGATTCATGACGACCAGAAGATCCCTGAATTTGCTCATCCTTCAAAGGGTGTAAGGTTCAGCCACCCGGATGCCCGTCCTCATTCTAGGTGGACCACCCCATGAACACCCCCAACAAAAACACCCGCACCGAACGC
>JARJFC010000187.1 GCA_029310945.1 Leptospira sp. 96542 | reverse complement strand
AGGCGCATGAGAAAAATCCCTGGAGTTGATGCAAAAACCAGGCACGGAGCATAGCGCGGAGGGGATGGGTGGGTGGGGGCTGGGGTTTAGGTGCGTGGGCGGGGGCGTTGCGGTTGATTGGGTGGGGGCTGGAGTGCAGCGACTGCTGCCGGTGGTAATTGAGTGGCGGACTCACCCTATCTGGCTGCAAGGAGCCACTCGGTGGCACACGGGTTGTCCGCCCAGGTGACCGGTCTCAGGTGAACAGCTGACGCTTGTGGCGCTCAGCTTCGCAGTCCCGACTTGAAGGTCTGCTGCCGGGGACTATGAACATGCACTGCCGACCCAAAGCCGTCATCGACATATATTTACCGAACGACTTCAACTGCGGTGGAAGGGGGATTAGAAAAAGACCAATTAGTCTTGGGTTGCTATTCCCCATTTGGGCGAATTCATGGCAGCGGCGCGTTCACCGCCGATGCGTCTAATCGGATTCCGCCAGAAAACTTGGATATGCTCTTTCCTTTGAATCGGAGGATGACGATGGCTACAGTTGCTGAAAATAGAGCCCAGTGGGAAAAACTCCATATGGATTGGGTCTTCGCTAACCAAGAAGCACGAAAGGCGCGGAGCCAGGTAACTGCAGCATTTATTGCATGCTCTGATAAAAGTGGATCAGGACCAACTCTCATCGACCTCGAGGAAACAGAAGCGTTAGAGCGTAAAGCTGATGAAGCAAGAGCCCTTGCGGACAACTTCATCAAAGGGATGTTTGGATGAATTTAGCTGACTGGGCTAACTGGGCACAAGTCGTCAGTGCCGCAGGGGTGCTGCTCGCTGTCGTGGTTTCTTTATGGACCTACTTTCATCAAACACACTTAACGCTTGAGAGAGAGAGAGGAATGCAGACGTTGCAACGCTCCTAAGCCTGCAAAACCTAGCGAATGAGCTGCGACAGATGAATGTGCTAGCTGGATATCAAATTGATGCTCCAGGGAACGAAGTCATTTACCCTGATATCTCAATGGAATTCACTGCAATTTCATCACTTTTAGAGAAATTACCGGTTGAACGAATCGCACTTCTTGGGAAGATGCAAACACTATTGCACCTTCGTCGTGTGGCCGCAGAGTTGTCCATGCTTTATTCGTCAAAGCCTCAACCAGGCGCCAACGTTTACTTCCAAAATAGAGAGCGGCTGCAGAAGCTTGAAAAAGCGTGTGGAGAACATGCCCGCCAGTTAATGGCTGATATTCACAAACTAGACCCGAAAGTTTATGAAAAAAATCAACGGGAAATGGAGCGTCTCTGACTGAGCAATGACGGTCACAGAATGCCGGTTGACTACAACGTGAACGACCGCTTCGAAGCGCTGTGAATGTCTGCAGTTAGTCTGGCGTCGACGCTCAGCGATACCGGTCTCTTTGACCGCTTCTGGCCGGGAGCGCCAGTTGGCAAAAATTTGCGCTTACTGCCGTTCAGTGCGAAAGCCAGTTTACTCAGAGTCTGCTTCGAGGCACAGTGTCGAAATCACACTGTCGACCAGAAATGGACGACCAGGTATTTTTCTCAAAGTGGTCTCATCTCGCTCTTGGGATAGCTTACTTTAGATCGATCTTTAGGATTCGACGTCCCCCCGTTTTCAGTAGCACTGGGCTTTGGAGTCCGGGGGTTAATTTAACTGCTTTTGCATCAGCGTTTTGGCGTAGGCAGAAGGTGTCAGTCCGCCCAGGGATCGCTTGGGTCGCTCCTCGTTGTATTCCCGACGCCAGCTTTCAACGACCACACGTGCGTGCGTCAAGCTGGTGAACCAATGCTCGTTCAGGCACTCATCCCTGAAGCGCCCGTTGAAGGACTCGATGTAGGCGTTCTGGTTCGGTTTACCAGGTTCGATCAGGAACAGCTGAACCCCTCGTGCATGCGCCCAGCTCAGCATGGCCCGGCCGCAGAACTCCTTGCCGTTGTCCGTCCTGATCGCCTGGGGCAAGCCTCGGGTCGTCGCCAACTGCTCCAGGGTCTGCACCAACTGGTTTCCTCCCATCGCCCGCTCTGACACGATGGCCACGGCCTCGTGGGTCGCGTCATCCACGATCGTCAGGTTCTTGATGCTGCGCACCTCGGCCGTGCGGTCGAACACGAAGTTCATCGTCCACACTTGGTTGGCTTGCGTCGGTCGCTGCAGGGGATGGCGGTCCGCCAAGGCGATCTTCTTGCGTCGGCGCTTCTTCACCTGCAGCCCCGCCTGGGCATACAGCCGCTCCACCCGCTTGTGGTTCACAACCTCACCCGCCTGCCGTAGCTTCAGGTAGATCATGCCGGCACCGTAGCGTCGGTGGCGCTGCGCCAGGGCAATGATCTTGTCCTTGAGCACGCAGTTGCGGTCCGCCGCAGGCTCGTAGCGGTAGGCGCTGGCGCTCATGCCCATGACACGCAGCGCGTGCCGTTCGCTCAGTCCTTGGCCTGTCATGTGGCGCACCAGCTCCCGCCTGGCTGATGCGCTCACCACTTTTTTCTCAAGGCTTCTTTCGTCACCTCGTTCTCAAGCATCGCTTCGGCCAACAGGCGCTTAAGCCGCGTGTTCTCGCTTTCCAGCTCCTTCAGCCGCTTGGCGTCCGACACGCTCATACCGCCGAACTTGCTGCGCCACAGGTAGTAACTCGCCTCCGAGAAGCCATTCCGTCGGCACAGCTCGGCCACCGCCAGGCCCGATTCC
>JARJFC010000186.1 GCA_029310945.1 Leptospira sp. 96542 | reverse complement strand
TGCAGTTCTACAAGACACCCGACGCGATCCTGCGCGCGCAGCTCGCAGCCTGGGACAAGGTGACGACCAAGAAGTCGGCCGAGAACCCGGTCTTCAAGAAGGTCATGGACTCGATGCGCGGCTTCGCGCAGCGCACAGGCCGCTGGAAGAACGACACCACCATCGACTACAAGATGGCTTGGAACCACTACTTCGCCCAGCGACGCACCTGATTGCGCGCACGCCATCCGGCGGGCCTGATGCAGGTCCCGCCGGCAGGTTTCACCTGCGGCATGCCGAGCTGCCCAATCCGTCCTGGGACATCCGATGGTCGGTCATGCGCTCGGTCAGCTTTCAACTTCCTGCACGTTGACCGTTCTCCCCTGCCGTTTCCACTTATGCAAAAAATGCTGCTCGGAATCGACGCACTGTCGATCTTCATTGGAAAAGTGGCCGCCTGGGCCGTGGTCGCCCTGACGGTCCTGATCAGTTGGGAGGTCTTTTCCCGCTACGCGCTGAACAACCCGCACGCCTGGGTTCTGGACGCGCAGATCATGCTCTATGGAACCTTGTTCATGCTCGCTGGCGCCTACACCCTGGCCAAGAATGGCCATGTGCGTGGGGATGTCCTCTACAGCTTCTTCAGTCCGCGGGCCCAGGCTGGGGTGGACCTCGCGTTGTACTTCGTCTTTTTCCTGCCGGGCGTGATCGCCATGACTTGGGCCGGCTGGGCCTATGCGCAGGAATCCCTGGCGATTCGCGAGCAGACCTTCTCCGCGACACCGCTGCCGCTCTACCCCTTCAAGTTCATGATTCCGATCGCGGGGGCTGCCTTGCTGATCCAGGGCTGCGCCGAAATCGCGCGCTGCGTGATCTGCCTCCGGGAAGGTCAATGGCCACGGCGCGGGGACGACGTGGAGGAAGTGGACGTCGAAAAACTCAAGGAGATGGTGCACGTGAGGGACAGCGACATCCAGACCCTGGACCGCGAACTGCAAGCCAAGAAAGGCAGGGCATGATGCGGCGCGAACTTCGATTCGGCTTCTCGATCATGGCGATCGTGGTGGCCGCCATCCTCTGGCTGCTGCTCAGCGTCGAGACCATCACGCACGGTCATTTGGGCCTGCTCATGTTGTCTCTGGTGGTGATCGCGATCATGCTGGGTTTCCCGACAGCGTTCACCCTGATGGGCATGGGCATGATCTTCACCTGGTTGGCCTACGACGGTGACACCCATCGCACACTGGACTTGATGGTGCAGGCCGCCTACAAAAGCATGGCCAATGACGTGCTGATCGCCATTCCCTTGTTCGTTTTCATGGGGTACTTGGTCGAGCGAGCCAACCTGATCGAGAAGCTATTCAAGAGCATGCATCTGGCGATGGCGCGCATTCCCGGCTCCCTGGCGGTGGCCACGCTGGTGACCTGCACCATCTTCGCAACGGCGACTGGCATCGTGGGTGCGGTCGTCACCTTGATGGGCCTGCTGGCACTGCCTTCCATGCTGCGCGCCGGCTACAACACTTCCCTGGCCGCAGGCACCATCACCGCCGGTGGCTGCCTGGGCATCCTGATCCCCCCCTCCGTGCTCTTGATCTTGTATGGAGCGACGGCGGGCGTTTCCGTCGTGCAGCTTTACGCCGGCGCCTTCTTCCCCGGCCTGATGCTGGCCAGTCTCTACGTGGCCTACGTGATCCTCATGGCCAAGCTCAGGCCAGACTGGGCCCCTCCTCTGTCGGAGGCAGAACGGCGGGTCGAATTGCCGCCCTCGACCCAGGCACTCCATGCGCAAGCCGATCAGTACGCCCTCCAGCATCTGCTGCGTCACGCCTTGAACATGCTCAAGGGCCAGCGCAACGCGGATGTTTCGCTGGCCTACGTGCTGCGTCAGCTGGGCTTGGTGTTGCTGCCCGGCGCCCTGTTCATGACACTGGCGATCGGCACTTGGCGCGCGGTGACGACTGTTCCCACGGAAGTGGTGTACGACATCCAGCCCATTGGTTTTTCAGGTGAAACCAGTCCCCACCCGAACGCAGGAACGGGGCTGCAAGCCCCCCCCTTGACCGATACAAGCGAAGGCTTGCCAGAGCCTGGGCAGGCTTCGGGAACCGGGCTGGAAGAACCGCCCGGGGCCGACACCGGGTTGGCTGAACCGCCGGGTGCGGAGTCTGCGCTGGAACGAGTCCAGCCCGAGACGCCACCCTCACCGCCTGCACAAGTTTCCGGGACGGGGCATGACACGCCCTCCTCCACCCAAGCCGCCCCGACCTGGTGGTGGCTCGGCTTTGCCTTGCTGGGAGCGGCGACCGCGGCTTTTTACCTGTTCCTGAGCTTCGCGCGCCTTGAAGTGTTCAAGATGCTGCTAGGCTCCTTTTTCCCCCTGGTGGTGCTGATTCTTGCGGTGCTGGGCTCCATCGTCTTCGGGCTGACGACCCCCACCGAGGCCGCGGCCATGGGCTCACTGGGCGGCTTCCTGCTCGCTGCAGCCTACAAGCGGCTGAACATGACGGTGCTGAAGGAGTCGGTCTATCTGACCGCCAAGACCTCGGCCATGGTGTGCTGGCTGTTTGTTGGCTCAGCCATCTTCTCGGCCGCCTTCGCCCTGCTGGGCGGCCAGGAACTGATCGAACGGTGGGTCTTGTCCATGAATCTGAGCAAGTTCGAGTTCATGGTGCTCTCTCAGATCGTGATCTTCTTGCTGGTGCCCAAGACGGCCGATGGC
>JARJFC010000185.1 GCA_029310945.1 Leptospira sp. 96542 | reverse complement strand
CTTTGTGGCGGATCGAAGGGAACATGGGGCGGGTAAGCCCGTGTTCAACCGGGTGACGGGGTTGAAGGATAGTTGGGGTAAATAGCGGCACCTAGTTTGAGAGTTAATAGTTGGGCCGCAATTGAAAATCAATGCATAAGGGAGGGCTCATTGGATTTCTCATCGAAAAAATCTCTGGTCGAAGCAATAAATGATGAGGTAGGTGTTCTACATCCATTGCTAGAGCATCTACTTCGTCAGATCGCTGATGTCACCCACGTTGAGTACACGCATGGCCCTAATGAGAAGGGCGCTGACTTTATTGTCGCCAGACGTGACGCGGCTCTGGGACTTACGAGTCACATAGGTGTAGTCGCAAAGATCGGCAAGATTCTCCAGAATTTTGACGATGTTTCTCGTCAGGTTGAGGAATGCTTACTACCCCGATCTATCCTTGGCGGCAAGGAGCAAGTTAGATTGACCGAGGTTTGGGTAGTTAATACCTCGTCTATAAGCCGCAACGCACAAGACAAGATTCAAGACAAATACAAAACGCAAAAGATCAACTTCATCCCCGGCGAAAAGTTAACAGAACTTATCGATAAGTATGCTGACTACTTTTGGTATGACGTTCCAAGTGCCGTCGGCTCCTATCTCAGAGATCTTTCGAATCGATTAACAAAACTCGACTCAGAGTTGAGCGTTTTAAAAGGCCTGGAGTGCGATAACTTCTATGTTCCGCCAGACATTCAAGAATTCAGCAAGCCACTCTACTCTCGTCATGCCCGCCCTCCCAAACCACATCTCGTCAATCTTCAAGAGATTGTTCTCAAAGAGAAAATTAGCTTTCTCGAGGGAGACATGGGATTTGGCAAATCAAAAACTGCACGCGCAATCACGCTGCACTACACCGCTCCAGAGATTTTCAAGCGTCTATCAGTCATCCCCGTATTTCTCTCATTTAAAGCATATTGCGATTCTCAGAAAACTTTGCTCGATCTTCTACAAGAGGAAACAAAGCCATATTTCGATGTTAGTACGTATCCAAAATCTGACGTCCTTTTTATTCTCGATGGAGTCGATGAGGCCACTGGAAAAAATGGGGACTGGAAAGAACGACTACGAGAAGCAATCCAAGAAGCTAACTCGTCACAACGACTTCATCTATTGCTGACGACACGACCTTTACGGCAACTCGATGAATCCGTAAACCTTTATGCGGGGGCTTCCAGGTATCTCCTGAGACCACTAAGCCTCAATAAGCTTGTCTCCTTCGTAGAGAAGGCTTGCGCTAGTCTTTCACTCCCAAAAAGACTCTTTGAGGATCTGCAAAAATCTGATCTTTTTAAGCAACTCCCTCAAAGCCCAATCGCCGCAGCATTACTTTCTCGTCTTATCGCACAGAACACCAACGACCTTCCATCCAACCTAACTGAGCTTTACTCAAAATCGATAGAGAACCTATTAGGTCGCTGGGATATCGAAAAAGGCAGTTGCACAGAAAAAGAATATAAAGACGCCGAGCGAGTTTCTTTCATGCTTGCCGATTACATGGTCGGCAATCAATTGCCATACATGAATCTACAAGAGGCCAAAGAAAAAGTTTCAGAATGGCATCGACTGAGAAACACCAACGTCTCTCTTGAAGTACTCAATCAACGAGTCTTCGAAAAAAGCGGCATCTTCGTTACCGATGAAGAAAATGGATTGCTTGCATTTCGTCATAGATCGTTTGGAGAATTCCTGACTGCAAAAGCATGGCAAATCTCAGGTAAAAAACTTTCTTCAAGAGATTCGTTCACCCCATACTGGGCCTTCGTTCAGTTTTTTTATACGGGCTTATTAGGTGACTGCGAGGAGCATCTACATCAATTGCTCTCATATGCCCCACAGACTGAGGCTGAGTCTTGGTTAAAAATCATCTTGATGCCCGACTATTTTCTGGCTGGATATCAGACCCCGTATGTATTAGCAGAGGAAAATCTCTACAAACTCTTCATCGAAGCCGCTGAACTCTACTCCGAAATTCGCAAAGGAAATACAAAAACCAAACTGGGCGAACTACCTGAAATGCACTTGCTGTGGTTCTTCCAGCGCGTAATCCGGAGTTGTTTTGAGTTTGAGTTCTTTAGAAAATCGATCACCACAACACTATTAAAGATTGATCAAGAGATCATCGACACAAAAGTAAAAGAAATCGCACTGTTCTTTGCGTCTTGTTATGCCGCTCAGCTTGAAGACCCCAGCGGATTTGAGTTCCTAATAGACCGCTATCCAACTGAAAGGCTACAACTGCCGATTGCCTTGGCAATTCGAATGGAGCAAGAAACAAACAAAGATTTCAGCAAACTCCCCATTCTCAAAGAGCATGAGAGAAAATTAAAATCTCTACTTTCCTTAGGGGGAGGCCAAAAAAAGCTAAGCGGCCTAAACACTGCCAAAGTAATGGATGACCTCTTTGAGCGCCCAGTAAAAGCTAGAAAGATTGAGTAATTTGCACTCCATGAAACCAGCTGCGAGGGCATCCCCTGCCATCTAGAGCGATATGGCAAGACAGGATCTGGAACAAGCCACGGCCGTCATGATGGCTGATTCCCTGGCGCAGTTATGCGACGAAGAAATCCGACCTTCGCCAACTACCCCTCTTGTACGAGGGTCTCAATCCAGTTCGCTAAGCTGTCGTCCCCAACAAGGACAGCACCATGAAACAACTCCGCGTCACCATTCAACTCGA